>NZ_LSUQ01000047.1 GCF_001642725.1 Ferroacidibacillus organovorans | reverse complement strand
CCAATGCGAGCCAGGTTGCCTTTGGGGCAAGACTTGGCCCGCTTACACGCCCGCCAAATCGCCAGTTTCCTAGAATCCAGATGCCGACCACCACGCCTGCTACACCGATCCATCCCAAAATCGGCATTTGCTCTCCAAGCACAAAGATTCCAATCAGTGGTACTAACAGAGGACTCACACCACGCATCAAAGGATACACTTGTGATAAGTCTCCAGCATTGTATGTCTGGGACAATAAGACGACGTAGACGCCGTGTAATGTAACGGTAACCGTAAGCAACAGCCATCCCACGAACGGTATGTGGTGGCGCCAAATGGCCGTGAGTGCAAAAGGTAGATACAACAACACAGCCACCCACTGGATTAACCAAAGAAACACGGCTTTGTTCAAGCTCTGCTTCGCAAATAGGTTCCAGACTGCATGCAGCAAACCGGATGTGACTACGAGAAAAATGGCAGTCGAAAACAAAATGAGCCTCCTATCGGGAGACTCTTCAGGGGAGACTTTATTGCAACACCGAACAAACGTTTCAGCCATCACCGAACAATCGGGTAGAGAATCGCTCACACAGTTTGTAAAACCTTCTTCTATCCGGACTATACCGTCGGCACGGGGTTCATACCCGTTCCTGCACTCCATCACCGTATTGAACAAAGGCCAACGCGATCACTTTGAGCTCGTGGGCTCATCAGCAAAGGCTGCATCACCACGGAATTGGCCATATCTGGCCTCACCCTGCCCTGAAGGTCTATTCAATTGCTTTCAGATTATCAGATAGATAAGATAGGCACAATCAATCGCATGTGTTCATCTTTCGCCAGTCCATAAAGTCCGTTCCTTGATTTACAAATGATTTGCGCCAAGCCACCCTTTCAACGTCATGCCTTCATCATATCTGATATCCTCAGCGTCCAACTTCAGCGGCGTGATGAACTCGAGCGAGTTCCCATCCGGATCGTCAAAGTAGATGGCAGCGTGGTAGTTCGCGCCGTTCTGGAGTATGAGCGGCTGCTCTTCTCCTGCTATACCGAATGCATCCCGGACAGTGAATCCTTGTCCGCTTAACCATTCTCGCGCTCGCTTAATGTCTTCCAACTCCACGTAAAATGCCACATGCCGGATGGACGGATGATAAGGCGTGTTTGCGTGTTCGGATGGCCACAACCCCAGCCAGCTACGTCCCTTTTCTATCCAGAAGAAAGCAACTCTCGGTCCTTGGTATGCCAGTTCCAAACCGAGCCCTTGGTAAAACTCAATGGATACGCCGATGTCGCTCACGGGCAAATGTGCTTCGTACAATCCTTTGATCACGTTTACTCACCTCCTTCGTTGCTAGACCGAGTTCCCAGTCGGAACCTCAGCGTACTTCAGATCTCCCTAGTAGTCCGTTTCCTAAGTTTTCTTGCATCGCATGATTCGACTACTTGCGCACTCGCAAAGGCTACTCGCTGGCAGCGTGTAATCCGTAGCGCCAGTGGAAAGGCTTGGGGTCTTCATTCAGCTCGGTCAGGTACTGAACAATTCGATCGCGCAGTTCTTCCTTAGAGCAAACGCGGATGTGACGGAGTACCGCGCGACTCATCTTCGAGAAAAACGACTCGATCAGATTCAGCCATGAGCCGTGCGTGGGGGTGAAGACCAGCTTAAATCGGCCAGGCACACTCTCCAGATAGCCTTGCGTTTCTTTGGATCGATGCGCGGAGTGATTGTCCAAGATGATCTCAATCTCCGTGCCCACCGGATAATAGGCATTCAAGCCTTTTAGGAAGTCGACAAATTCTGCGCTCCGATGCCGCTCGCACACCGAGTGATGCACATGCCCTGTCACCAAGTCGATGCCTGCCAGCACGCTGAGCGTTCCCAGTCGCTTGTACTCATGGTCCCGTTGCACGCATCCGTGCTTCCCGGGTGCGGGGGGACAATCCGGTGCGGTGTGTTGGCAATCGCCTGCACACCGGGTTTCTCATCATACGATAGAATGACCTTGAGTGGCGCCTGCGATGGCTCAGTCTCTTGCAGGATCTCCACCTCCTGATACACCTCGAGCACTTGCACCATCTTGTGTTCAAAGGCAGGATCGCGTTTCTCCAAGTAGTACTCGACGCGGTGCGGATGGATACTGTTCGCCCTAAGCATCTTGGAAATTGTGCCCTTGGCGAGTTGTTGGAGCGAAGGATGTCCTGCCTCTTCACAGTGACCACGGACGTGCTGGGCCAAGAGTGAATGGGTCCACACCTCGTGCGGGTACCCCAAGTCTTTGGGCTTCTGACATGCCAAGGAGAGGAACCACGCCTTGGCTTCCGGCGTGATACTCGTCGGATGCCCGGATCGAGGCAGATCGTCCAAGGCCGCGAGGACACCACGTGCCTTCACTCGGGACACCGTATCATCCACCATCACGCGACTGACGCCCAGTTGTTCTGCGACGGAGATTTTGCTATGTCCGTCTGCGCAGAGCAAGAGTATCGTCGCGCGGGTCACATGACGGACGGATTCCGACCGCGATATCCGGATCTGTTCAAGCCGCTGGCGTTCCTCGTCTGACAACGTGACGGCTGGTTTCATCTTCCGATAACGAGCTGGCATGAGAATCCCCCGTTTCTACAGGTTTCGTCACCCCACTCTATCACGTGTCTATTGAAAACATTGTCGAACTAAGGAAGCCCTCTACTAGTGCCTCAACATATCGGCCTGCCGACCGCAGCACGGCACCTTTTGCGTCGGATTCAATCACCGTGTCCGCTTGCGTCCCGTACAGTCTATCAAATGACAGTGGTTCCAGCCGACTCCGAACGGTCTTGATCATCGTCGCCGAAAGCGGAATTCGATTCGGGAAGCTATACATAAACGACACAAAGCGCCGGTCATCCGAAACCGAAACGGTGTCACCCGTGAGCAGCGCCCCTTTGCCCTTCGCACCGGCCTTCCAAAGCAGCACACTCGATCCGGCAAAGTGCCCACCAACATGAACCAGTGTCACCTCCGGGTTCAACTCGACCTGTGATCCCTTCCAAAACTGAATGCGTTCACTCGCCTGCATCACCCACTGTCTGTCATGGTCGTGCAGATAGATGGGGGCCTCAAATCGCTCTGCCCATTCCACCATAGAAGAATAAAAATGTGGGTGTGAGATGGCCATTGCGTGAATGCCACCAATTCCCTGAATCAGTTGGACCGTCACATCGTCTACGTACGAGATGCAGTCCCACAGGATGTTCCCGTACGGCGTTCGAAGGAGTTTCGCATGTTGGCCAATTGCAAATTCGGGAACCGTTTCGACCCCCAACAGGTTTGGTTCGTGCGCATAAAAGGCGTTTCTGTATCCACCCACCTTCAATTTTTCGAGCGTTGTCCACGTTTGTCCGCCGGGTCGGATGTATTGCCGTTCATCCTCACAAATCGGGCAGTGTGCTGGTGGCGTCTCGCGCTCTGCGTATTGTGTTCCGCAGGTCGTACAAATCCACTTATTCACGTTGAGCCCTCCTTTCGACCATAACAATAAATCAGACGTGAACTGGTTATCCAAACTCCGCATCCACCTGCCGGAGAGCATTCCTCACCAGCACGTCGTCACGGACCAACAGTCCATGCAGCACACCGTGAAATGGCGCTAGCTTGCGGTAAAACCGCTGCCGTTCGAAGAACAATTCATCCATCGGTCCGTCATAAAATGGCATTAACTCATGCCACACGTCGTACGCTGGATCGCCCATTTCGCAATCGCCAAAATCAATCACACCGATGTTACCCGTCTCTGTGTTGACCAAAATGTGTTCAGGAGCGAAATCACCATGAAGCAGAACGGCTTCGAATTGAAAGTTCTGCGGTCCGGCAAGGAATCTTTCGATGCCCCCTATCACGTTTTCACGGACGGGACAACGCAGCAAGGGGATTGCGTCCTGTCGAATGCGATCCATGAACTTCTGCAGCCCTTCTCTCCAATTCCGTGGTCCATCGTCGCGTTGTTCCCCAGTCCATCGAAACCAAGGCACATCCGCTTGTTTGAGAACACCCTTTGGGATGCTATGCAACTCACTAAGAAAATTCCCAACCCCACTCAACAGACGATTTTTCATCGATCCCGGTGGGATTTCTGACAGTGGAGTGCCCAGTAGCTTCCGGTAACCCACGGCTGATACCGGAAAATCGCCATCCGCTGGCCCTATCCACTCGGGCAGCGGAATCCGCGACTTCACGTACGGAAGAATCGCCTCCAGCACTCGGATTTCTTTGCACATCTGACGTGCTACTGCAGGGCGCTTCGGGATTCGAAAAACGAATGCGTGATTCACTTATATCGCGATACTGTCCCAGCCTTCTCCGAGTAGTGAGATCCTGTTCAGGGGCAATTCTGGGAAGTACGCACCGAGCAACGCCTCGTACTGGCCGATATCCGTATGGTCCCGATTCACTTCCACACCTTCATCCGTTCGCCCAGCGTCCCTGAGTGGAACTCAAGCTGCGTACCATCGGGATCGAGAAAATTGACGGTCCAACCTCCACCACGCTCCACTGGGCCACGGATGATTGGAACATTTGCCGATTTCAGAACATCAACGGCGGCTTGTAATTCATCTTGCGGCGTGTAAAGCGCCACGTGATCCACGCCGAGTTGTAGCCTAGCCGTCGGCAGCATGGGTCGCTCCTGTAGGCAAATCCAAGCTTTCCCCCATTCGAGGTAGGCATCCTGCAAAGCGCGATGTACAAGCTTCATCCCGATCGTCCCAACGTAAAACGCAAGTGACCGTTCAAGGTCAGATACGTTGAGGGTGACGTGGCTGAAACCCATGCTTGCGAAGTTGAGCGCGGACTGCCGTTGGGGCTGGCCCTGTGAAGCGAGAAACAGGACCATATGGACTTCGTCCCAAGACCGATTTGCCGTCTTCATGGCGTTCGGTTCCATCCCATAGACTTGAAAGCCCACAGCCTGATAGAGCGCCATGGCGGCGTCGTTATCCTTCACCACAGAGAGACGAAGTTGCACCAAGCCATCCAGTTGCCGTGCCCGCTGAATCAAGTCAGTCAGCAGTTCGCGCCCTATCCCTTGCCGCTGAACGTGCGGAGATACAAACATAGCGACCACGTTCGCGATGTGGCGCGCCTTCGTTGCTCGCTCTCGAACCAGTGTCACCGTGCCCACCATCTGATCTGATGCATCGCCTACGAAAGCACCCACAGTAAAGTGATCGTCATCCGGTGTCATCTGGTTCGTCACGAGTTCGAGAGGACAGGATAAATAATCGCCATAGGTTGTGAGGAACGCTTCGGGATTGGTGGACAACGCTTGAAGCCGAAGATCTCGATAAGCTGATGCATCCACTGCATGAAGGACACGAACATCCACGCGTTCACCCCCTCCTTCCGACTAAAGTTGACTCAGTAGGGACGGTAAATTGTGCATATTTCGAGCCAGCCAATCCATTTCGTGCGCAAATCGCTGAGGGGGTACCGTATGCTGGTCCATGTTCGGCGTGATCCACCAAGTGCTTTCCATATACCATACCATGCGAAGATCTCGTAGAATCCTCCCTGTGGGAAACTCGCGTTGCGTCCGATAGCCGTCAAGGAAGCCCTGCGTGGCATCCACGTTGAATGTTTCACTAGCCAGATTGCCAGACAGGATAGCCCTCGCGATATCTAACTCGAGATAGTCGGCATTGAGTCGGTCAAAGTCTAAAATCGCCGACAACCCATCACCGGAGAAAAGCAGGTTATCTGCCCAGAGATCGCGGTGCGCAAAGCCCATTTCGGCATTCCTAAATTCACGGATGTCGATAACCTGCGAAGCGTTTAATTGGTGCTGCGCGAATGCATACAGATCATGTTTGTCATTCTGCTCCATGGCCTTCAAGACGTTGTCCCAATCACGTATCCTCTCAGGTACTTCCGGGACCATAAATGTCGCTTGGGTTGGAACACCGCCGAGCATGAGAAGTAATCGATGCATCAGTCCCGTAGCCGTTCCGAGCGAATACATCTGACCATAAGTGGCCTGGCCAGGAATGAGTCTCTCTCCGTCGCTAAAGGTCATGACCATAAATCGCTGCCCTGAGGGTGTCGAATGAAGTTGAGATCCCTGATGCATCAGAATTTGTGGACAGGGTAGCCCCTGAGTATGTATCTCAGACTGCCATCGAAGCGCCCGGACTAAAGCCGATTCATCATACAATCGATATCTGTCCGGATGATAACTTTTGAGCAGAAAGACGCCATGAGTGGTATCCAACTTCCATTTTCGATTCAGCCATCCACGAACAATCGGTTGCGCATCAAGAATAATAAACCCGAACCATTTCTGACAGATCTCGCAGAGTTCATCAAACTCATGATCATCGGGTCGCAATTTCATTCACCAACCTTCGTGATGTCCCCAGACTCGTTCCACAGTCGATTCCGATCCGCTCGCCGTCACGAGGTACACGTCTGGATTCGTCAACGCTGCCCATGCCTCGAACCCGAATCGTTCATCGAAGTATCTCAGCAGCAGCGTCATCAAGTTGCCGTGCGTGACAACCGCTGCGCTCTCTTGATTCAATGCCAACACCTCACCGAGCGCGGCAACAGCTCGCTTCATCGCCTGACCACTCGATTCGCCACCATCAAAGGCCATCTCAAAATCGGAGAACGTTTGCTGCAAACCATCCAGCCAGTTGTCCATGGGTTCGGAACTCAACACTCTCTCCGAGAGTCGCTCATCCACTTGCACGTGCAGATTCGCCCGTTTTGCAAAGGGTTCGATGCTCTGTATGGCTCGCACGAATGGGCTTGAGAGGATGGCGTCAATTTTCTGCTCAGAGAGAAAGTCCGAAAGTAAGTTTGCCTGCTCGCGACCATCCACCGTAAGCGGTGCGTCAGCCGCCTGCCCCGTCGCGGAACAGTGGCGAACAATGTATAGACGTTTCACTGGTTACACCAACTCCTTCAGAAGACCGTAGACAACGTGATCGACATAGTGGTCAACAATCCACTCCGCCTGACGACAAGTCCCTTCCTGCGTAAACCCGAGACGATCCGGGATAGCTCGACTCTTGCGATTGTCAACCGCAGCTCGGATTTCCATGCGATTTAACCCGTATTCCCGAAATGCGATATCCATCATGGCTCGGCAAGCACTGGTCATGATGCCTTTCCCTTGGAATCCTTCCCCAAGCCAATACCCAATGGAAGTGGATTTGTTGGCCCAGTTTATGTCATGGAACCCAACCACACCGGCAAACTCTTCTTTGTACAAGATACCCGCTTGAAAGCCGTTGTTGGTGGCAAATTGCTGAAGCGTGGATTGAATGCCTTCGAATCATCCGGGGTTCGCGTGGCATCCACCCAAGGTAGCCATTCCCGTAGATAGGAACGAGAAGCATCTATTAAGGAAAAGATTTCTTCTGCATCATGCAATTCTAGCAATTTGAGTTGAATCTCGTCACTCACTGTATGGCAGAACATGATTCTGTCTCCTATCCATCGCCTGAAATGCGCCATTGACTAGCACGGGTACAACACCGGTTTCATTGAGACGACTGGCCATGACAACGTCTTCTTGATATCCACGCGCTATCAGTTCCCGACCAGAAGCGCAATCCAACAACGTGGAGAGCAGATTCTCCTGAACGGATCGAAAAACCGAAACCGCAGATCTCGCCTCCGGAGACAATGCACAGGGATTGGCATCACTCAAAATCGCGCCCGCGCCCAGTACATCTTCTAATGCAGGACGGAGATTGCCGTTCAGCCAGCGTTCTCCAGCCGCAATGACCGCTACGCTTTTTCCGGATTCCATGACCGTTTGAGCCACAGCCTGTGCGTTCCGTAGACTTCCGGCAACCACCCATTTCCCGTACTCTCTAGCCGTGGATGCCAGAGTCGATCCATTGGGTGACGGCAGGACAAGTTTCTGACCCGACTCTACCTGCTGCAAGGATGTCGGTGACAGGGAAAGTCCCCCTTCATCCCGTTTGTTCAGAAGCAGAGCGTCTACCGACTCGGCAAACAAGGTAGCTGACTCCTCTTTAAAACGATAGGGATAGACGGTAGCTCCCCGGTCGACGGCAATGCTGACGGCTGTCGTGAAAGACAGCACATCCACGATGACCACGGTGTCGGAGATAGGGGCTAGGCAAACAAGACCATCGAGGCCCCAATCAAAGCGCACCGCATAGGCCGATTGTTCGAACACATCTTCAGAAGTCATCGTCATATCATCCCAAACTCCGATCCAAGAGGTTTGCTGACACGGGTTCTCGTCCAATGTCTCTTGCCCATATCGACAGTTGGCCCATGTGGTGAATTTCATGGGCAATGACATGACGAAACACCTGTTCTGACGAAAACGTTTCACCGGGCCGCCATGACGCATGGACCTTTTTCGAGTCCATGTCCGGAGTCCATTGCTCAATCACAGGGCAGATTTCGTGATGGCACGTGTTGGACAGAGCGCGAACTTGGCTTAGCGTCTGGTAACGCTCAAAGGGAAGCTGAACATCGGGTTCTTCCACCGTCGCACGAATCCAACTGTATTCGGAATCTACAATGTACCACAGAGTTCGTAAAAAACTGCCAACGCCGCCGATCCGCTCTCGGGTGAAATCCTCGTCGGGGACGCCCTCACACCAGTCAAACCATTCCTCCCGGACCTGCCAGTTGTAGCGAAATAGCGTCAGCAACTCGATCCCTCCCTTGCATGGTCATGAACCACACGCACCTTCGGCCATTTCTTCACAATTTGTTTGTCAGCGAGACGCTGCTCGAAAATCTGCTCAGTCACTCGCCGAGGATTTCTACGACATACCAACTCAAACAAATCGTTCAATCCACATGGTGCTACAATGAGCAGTTGGTCATCGGCGAGAAGCCGGACGGCGACGCTCGTCGCGGTCTCTGGCCAAGTCCCAACTCCGTCTGCGCTCGAGGAGAGCGGTTCAACAGGGAACCCAAACTTCCGTTCGTACCACAAATGGACAGCCGCCTGATTCTTGGCCTGCCAAGGCATATGAGGCATGAGTTGATATAACGTCCGCTCAATCTCCAAGTCTCTTTTAGGTTGTAGGTCAGTAGAATCAAAATACGCCACGTCGATATCATTCAGCGGTGTCGGCGTAGAGTAATCGTGTAACCAGTCCCACACCAGTGTGCGAATGACACCACCCCCGACCAACCAATCCGGAGGATTGCATTCACGCACCACACGCAACGCTTGCATGAACCAGTGAGTTGCACGCAACAATGCACGTAAGTCGTGCTCATATTGACGATTGTCGGTCATGGCGCCACTACCTCTACCTTGAGCCGGTCGGGATCCTCAAAGAACACTGCGTAGTGTTCCTCTCCACCCGCATACGGGTGTCTGTCCTCATACAAAACACGGCCACCTGGAGCAGTATCATTTTAGTTGAGTCAACAAACTCGTAATTCTGGACAGAATGATAAAAAAGGAAGAAGGAATCCAGATGCGAGTGTACGACAAAGAATTCAAAGAAGAAGCATTAAAATTGTCTTATGAAATCGGGCCAACCGCGGCCTCCGAACAACTGGGGATTCCGCCCACAACGATGTACACATGGAGGGGTCAAAGCAAGAAGCATGGATCTCTGGCATTTGTAGGGAGCGGCCACCAGCGCATGGATCCGAAAACTGCCGAAATGAAGGGGTTGGAGAAAAAGATCAGGGAACTGGAATCCGCCAATGATATCCTGAAAAAGGCGTTAGCTTTTTTCGCAGAGAGCCAAAAGAGGTAGCTGCACGAGACTTGTTTCGTTTTATAGGGATTCAAAAGAAAAAAGACGAAGCCAAGCACAGCGTGAAGGAAATGTGTAAGGTTTTGCATGTCAGCGAAGCCGGTTACTATCGCTGGCGGCGTACTCAAAACAGCCCCTATAAATACGATGATCTTTTGGCGAAGATCCGTCAGATTCGTGCAGAAAACAAGGACTATGGAGCATACCGCATCTTTTTGGCCTTGCAACTGTTCCACGGCTATACCGGTACCTACTATGTCGTCCGAAGACTTTGCAAAGCCCATCAGCTGATGCTGAAGAAGAACCATCATGCCAAGGGAACGACCAAGGCTGATCCTGCTGCACAAGCAAGCGAAAATCTGATAAAGCAGGATTTTACTGCCACGGCCCCCAATCAAAAATGGCTGGGGGACATCACGGAGATCCCCACGGCGGAGGGCAGACTGTATGTCAGCGCCGTATTGGATTGTTATGATGGCGCGATTGTAGGATTTAAGATGGCGGATCACATGAGAGCCGAACTCTGCGTCGCGTCATTCACCTTGGCTGTCCAAAAGCATCAAGCTTTTGGCATGACGTTTCACAGTGATCGAGGAAGCCAGTTTACAAGCAAGGTGTATCGAGAAACCTTAGCCAGGTATGGTGCGGTGCAAAGTATGAGCCATACCGGAAGATGCTACGACAATGCCAGAATGGAGTCCTTTTTTGCCACGCTGAAAAAAGAGTGCATTTACAAGGTCAAAACAGAAACATTGAAGATGGAGGTGGTCAAAAGCATGGTTTTCCGGTTTATTGAAATTCACTATAACCGGAAACGAATTTACACAACCAACGATGGATATCCACCTTTGATGAAACGTCGTCAGTATTACCGAGACCAGCTAGCCAAGGTAGTCTAAAAAGCGGGTAGCTAAGGTCTTGCTCCCAACATCTGTCGCAAGACCGTTTTTCATTTTGTTTAGGGATTCATTCGTCAAGGTCAGGTCGTATTTTCCAGAAAAGTACGTCTGGAAAATCTCCACCTTTCCCCTGACTTCACTCACAACCCCAAGGCGTAGCCATAGACCGGTATTACGAGTTTCGGGGCTAAACTAAATTTGACAATTCCAACCCATGGTTCTCAATAAGTTCGTGAGCTCGTCGACCTGCTGACGGGATTCTGCATAGAAAGCCAGATGGTTCAATCCAGCGTGCTTTCGGTGATATCGAGGTTCCAAGTAGTCAGACTCTGTCTGCACCAGTACGATATATATCCCGCCTTTACGCCAACTAAGTCCCGTCGTCCAATTTTGGTAGGGTTCATAGCCGAGATATCCCAACAGCCAGCCCCAAAATTCGACTGACCTTTGGAGATTCGAAACGTTGATTTCGACATGATGTAGCGTTCCTGGACTGATAGTTCGATTCGGAGGAAGATCCAACTCTTGAGAATCTTCGATGAATCTATAGTAAATCACCGTCTCATCAAGCTGCCCATCCGCTGATAGGGCATACTGTGGAATTCGTCCGGCCTCCACGAACCCTAGTGAGCGGTACAAAACATTGGACGGATCCCCGGCACGAGTGTCTAGAACAAGCAATGAGCGATTCGCTTCCATTGCCGATCGCCCTGCCACGTCCATCAACTGCCTTGCAATTCCCAGTCTCCTTCTCTGCGGATGAACCATCAACTTGGCGATTTCCGCCCTGTGCGCACCGTTTTGTTTCATGGACAGATGCAATTGGACCGTCCCTACCACTTCACCATCGTAGAGGGCCACCCACAAACGAACACTTGGTTCGAGGAGATGTTCCCAATACAAACGAGCATCCGCACGCGTCAGTGGTGGCAAAAAGCCGATGGATGCTCCGTCGGCTACAACAGCAATTAATAAGGAACAGAGCGAGTTCAAATCTTCTGCATTCCACTCCGTAACCTCAGCGATATGCAATCCATTTGCCAATAAAATACCTCCATCGTTTGCTATAATTGAATTTACCATGTCGCTTGGATGGCTCGTCATCATTTAATCTCGCAGGTCTATCCATTCGGTCCATCAATGTCGCCAATCATGTGCCCATTTATTTTCAGCCCGTGTTAAAAACGAAATGTGCAAAACTCGGTCGACGATCCGTCACCAAACCAGCCTTGTCATCGGATCCTCCCCATTTGGTCGTCGGTGTGTTTGATGTAGAAAGTTTACCGTATGTGCCGAGCAAGTGGTATCTCAAATAGAGTGGCTCGTAACACGGCCACAACACAGAATGGAAGAACCAAAGAATATATGGCATCATTATTACATCATAGTACCTATCATTCCATTAGGAGTAACGTCATGGAACCGGAAGTCGGAGAGCTTCTCGTCGGAGCATATCTCAAAATGATTGTGGGTTGCCAATTTATAGATTACAACGTGAGGGTACCAGGCGGCGGACAGGACGGCTTGCGAGAACTGGATGTGGTTGGTTTCGACTTTAATAGCAAAACGGCTTACTTATGTGAAGTCACGACGCACATTTTGGGTGCATTGTACGGGAGCGGCACGGAGGAAACAATAGAACGAATCATCAAAAAACACGAATTCCAGCGTTCCTACGCAGGACTTCACCTCACCGACTTCCCAACTCTACAGTTTCAGTTTTGGTCCCCATATGTCCCTGTAGGAAAAATCACGAAAGCCCTTGAAGGTGTCCCTTCGCTCGAACTGGTGATCAATCAGAACTACACCGCCCGAGTCAATGAGCTTCGTGCGAAAGCACGAGAAGTGAGCTACGATGCCGGAAATTCCGTGTTCCGGACTCTGCAGATTCTGGAGCACCTTCGCTAAACTGCAAGTGCTGTCTTTAAAGCGTTAAATCCAGAGGTAAATCCGATATGTCCTTGAGCCGCTTGCCATCCACCATAATATTAAGCATCTCGAGTGCATCATCGGCGTTTGCCGCCTCGACTGATGCCTTTAATTCATGCAACGCGAAATGATACACACAGTCAATATCCCCAGTTCCAAGTGCGATTGACGCCAGACGGCTGGGCAGTGGCTCTGCGGTAACAACGACGATATGTGGTAAGTGCCCCTTTCGATTGCGAATCAAATTGAGTGCTTCCGACCGGCTATTCTGGCTCCGGTCGGATCGAATCGTCCACTTCGATGAAATACTGGCATGTAGCAATGGATTACCGCCATTTGATTCGCGAATTGCCGCATGGCGACTCACCGTATCGTCTACCACAGGGAAGGGGGAGTTTATTTCTCCATCAGACAACAAGTGCTGAATGATAATAACGTCCGGAGTAATTGTGTAATCACTTCCCAAGGCTGCAGCCAATCCTGGATCATACTTGGCTGCCCTCTCCAGAGCTATCAGATGCTCGTATTGTTCGAACGCGGCAATCGCCATTCGATTGCGGTTACCGATCCGTTTGATTTCCCACTTTCCAGGACGCATGTGTTCAAGCCTCATGAACGTATTCGTCAAAAATTGTGCGTTGATGAGTTCAAATTCACTGCCACTGGTCTGGCCCGCCAACCGCTCTCCCGTCGTCGACTCAAGTTGTTCTGCAATTCCCTGCGCTATCCGAACCGACAGCTTGCTGTCCTTGTCGGCGTTAGTCGGGACTCCGTTCTTGTTTATAGTCAAAACCGAACGCAATAAATCTGCGTGGTAATTTTTCCGAGCCTGTGCAATATGAGCCTCTGTCATCACCCGACCACCTTTACGAGACCAGAACCTGTACTGGCCTTCAGGCACTGCAAAATCTGTTTCCCCACCGCCTCTGCAACCGGAGGTGGAAATGCATTTCCGATTTGCCGATACGTAGAGGTCTTCCGTCCTGAGAACTGCCATTCATCAGAGAATCCTTGAATGCGTGCAGCCATCCGTGTAGTGAGCCGTGGCAAACCAATGAACTCGGGTTCAGGTGCGCTATCTGCGATTCCATGCCCATCCACCCCAAGTGTTGCCCATGCTCGCTTGGCGCGTGTGGGCCCCAAGTCAGGGCCTCCGTGCTTCTTGGAACCGCCGACTAAAGTGGGAGCAATGTCATTCGCCCACTCTTTCCAGCGATGAGCAATACGCCAGCCACGTTCGGCCATCAGGTCGTGCAGTGCCTCTCCGACGGTTGGCGGTCGAATGCCAAGTGGTTGAGGCCACTCGAATTCTCCAGCCAAATCCTTTCGGATTGCTACAAATATTACACGCGGGCGCAATTGGGGTACTCCGAAATCCGATGCGTTCAAAAGGCGCCACTCGGCCTCGTATCCCAGTTTGCGCAAATCATCCAAAATGTCTTTTCTATAATCATCAAAAACCGCATCCAAAAGCCCACGGACATTCTCGAGCATAACTGCCTTGGGACGAATTTCGTCAACCAGCCGGATCGCTTCAGGAAACAAATCACGCTCGTCGGCATGTCCAAGCTGCTTGCCTGCCTTCGAAAACGGCGGGCATGGCACACCACCTGCTAACAAATCGATCCCTTTATAGTCCTTGCCGGAAAACTCAAATAGATCTCCTTCTATGACGTTCCAATGAGGGCGGTTCAGGCTGAGCGTCGCACATGCGGCAGCTTCTATCTCAACCAGGCCAACATGATTCCACCCAGCCCGTTCAAGACCCATGGCCTGTCCACCAGCACCCGCGCAGATTTCAAGTGATGTAAACATAATCAATCCCCTACGTTTCGTTTGGCTCTTTAACTCATAGTATAGCGATGATAGCCTGCACTCATCAATAGATTATGGTTGTTGACACAGAGATACCGAATGCTGTTCCCAAAAGGAAATGTGCAAAATGACGTGGTATCCCGATTGTCGAATATTGAAGTAAATAAAACAACAGTGAATCCTAAGGCAAAAGGTGATTAGTCTTCTTCGTCTTCGGGGCTGCTCTCTAAATCAAAAAAACGATACTTTGACGATAACACGTATGACGGGTCAATTTCCGATGTAATCCAACGGCGTTCAAGCTCTTCCGCAACCTCTCCTGTCACACAGCTACCGCCAAATGGATCATACACAAGATCGCCAGGGTCAGTAAGAAATTCGATAAAGAACTGAGGCAACTGTCGCGGGAACCTCGCCGGGTGTGCCTTTACTCCAAGGGTTCGACAAGCGGACAAATATCGATCAGACGAGCGCGTATTCGCGATCTCGAGCAAATTATCCACTAGGGATAAATCGACGTCATGATAATTCAACAAGTTCGGTGGTATGGCACCCCCGTTGTCAATTCCCCACTTTTTCGACACATTGTGTCCTGACGGTCGGGGTCCATCATTGTAGCCAGATTTCAAGAGTTGCTTCATGCTCTTCTTATAGGGTGTCAGTATTCGTTTATTATTTGCTTTAGGACGTTCAGACTTAGATAACCACCATACAACGTTTACAGCATCTTTCACACGAATGCGCTCGATCGTCACCCATTGGGCCGGACTAGGCATTTTCGCCGGATTGTACCAATAAAACTCTTGGGCCAGATGGAAGCCAATATCCTCGCATAATCGAATTAGGAGTTGAAAGTGGTATAAGGATCTTGTTGGTGCCCCCTTATTCCAAGTCCCGCCTATATCGATGACCAAACTGCCCTCCGGTTTGAGTACTCGCATAAGTTCTTCAGCAAAATTATTGATGAACCAATCCACATACTGGGCAGTTGACTCGTTGCCATAGCTTTTTTTCTTAATCAGTGCAAACGGCGGAGAAGTCACAATTAAATCAATCGATTCGGACGGAAGAGTCTTAAGGAATGTTGCCGAATCACAACAGTATGCTTGTCCATATGTCGTTGTATAGATCGGTGGAAACTCACTATGTAAAGGGTACGCCATCACGATTCTCCTCGAAATACTGTAAACACCAGCTGTGCGTCATTATAGCACGACAGCATCTCATGGTGTGCGGAAACATCAACCCCTAGGCTCATGTGGTAATTATAGGAATCCGCACTGGACAAGACTCCCACATTGTATCCAGTAATCAACTAGTCTTTCCAAGGTTTCCGCCTGGCTCCTGCTTAAGGACACTCCCAATTCAAATTGGTCGTCAAGGGCTCGTTTCGAGAAATTTGCCGACCCCAAATAGCCGCTCTCTCCATCCGCCACCAAGAATTTTGCATGAAACCATAAGCTCTCATTCGTCACACTTGACGGTTGATAAACTCGGATTTGTTTTTGGTGCAAATGACCAACGAAATCCAGAAGGTAACGGAATGCCTTTGCATTCGCCTCTTGTGCCACGTCACTCACCACAAACTCCATTGATACATTCGGACGATTCCTCAGCAAAGCTAGCATCGTTGGCTCCAACACTTTCATTCCCGATTCCGTGTAGTAAGGTGACACAATTAAAAGACGGCGCGTTGCTCGTTGAGCGGTCTCGATTATCCAAGAATTAATGTAGTGAAACGACGATACAATGTTTGTTGGCACATCTGTCCCGATTGGAATTGACCACAACATACGACTCTCTGGTACTTTGTACAATGTCTTTTGGGTACGAAGAACCACGTCGGCAAGTTCGAGCAACCTCTGAAGTTCGTTATCATGAACTACCTTGTAGACCAATTGTAGCTCGGTGATAAAATCAGTATCCACGAGAACATGCAGAAATCCGTGGATAATGTCCTTATCCACAGTTTCCATCCCAAAATTATTCCAGTCATTTATAGTGAACCCATCCGGAAATGCGTAAGCAAAAAAGCGGAGGATGCCCGCCCAACGCATAATATGACTTTCAACCCGATACTTTTGGGCGAGCTGTACTATCCTTACAACATTCACAGCTTGTTTGTCCACTGCGAAATTACCTCATCTACCTTCGAAGAATAATAGCCTATGAACGTGTGGTACTTATCATAGTCAGGGATTATGCCGCCGGTCAACAAGTTCCTGCTCAAACCATGATTGAAGTATCTACACGAAAATTTCACGTATTGACAGGCATGGCACGCCCCGCCGTGCTCGTGACACACTGGATCATATAAACATGACTGAGACTTATCGTAAGCATTTCGGAGCCACCTAGATAGGTCGCTTTCAAATGCTGAAACGAGTGCGCCCATTCCGCCTCCTTGTAATTTAGAGACGTATATCGCCCCCGATAACGCACTGGGAAAGAGATATTCCGAAATGCTGTCGATGTCTAGTCCCAATACTGATTTCCCTGCCTGTAACAACAAATGTAGAATTGTGTGTAAAAGTCGAAACGACATTACAGAAATCAAATAGTTCTCGCTGCCTATACAGTCTCTTAAGACGATCCTTGAGATTTCGTCATCTGGAACGGAAGAATAAACAAATCGTTCATATAAATAAGCGTGCGCCCCCTGTTGTGTGCTTGCTGTCAAGATCGGGGGATTTGTAGTGCCGTTCACATGCAGCCATGCCAAAATACGCTGCGGATCGAGTTTGAAAACAATTGCTTCATTTTCATTCTTCAACACTGGAATTACGACTCGTTCTTTTCCATCAATGCGCTGCCGGAATGGATTTAATATCGCTTCTTCACGGTCGTACGTCTTGCGAGTAAATCCCAATCCCAACGTCAAGACAGGAAGTTTCTCCACCAGCATTAATGAGGAAACCCCAAGATTTTGGGCCTCTGTTTGGGCCCTCGCGACTTGAGCCTCGCGTACCGCGTCATGTTCCTGTTGCGCCTCGTGCATACTACTCGCTAAGCTAAGTCCATTGTTTTCGTACCAAGTGAAGACAAACTCGTGCAATGACCTGTCCGACATCACTCTCTCGCGCGGTGCGTTCCCTCCAAACAGGGCGTTTACCTCATCCTCGATCCCATTGCTGTCCGCATCCAGCTTAATTCCTTTCTCCCCCAGTAATCTAAGCAGCACTTCGCGGTCAGAGTCTTTCGCCAACTTCATAATGTCGCTTAAGACATCCTTCTCAGTTCCCTTTTCAAAGTTACGAGAAAAGTGTTCAATATCTAATGATTCAAGTTGAAGTAGTGCCGCTAGTTGAATTTGAGGAAATTCATCTTGTTGTTTACGCTTTTCTAAAATATCATTTTGAAGATTCACAAAGGACTTAATCACAGGATAATGCACGTCGCCATCGCCAAGATTTGTTCCGGAAAGAAACGCCTTTGAACCCGGAACTCTTGGCAGTGTCGTCGCTCGCGTTCCAAGTGACCCCAAAGAGATGCGCCGCTTATAGTCAACCCAAGTAGCTGTGGTGAATCGCCTCGTATCATTCATCTTAAGGCCGTTATGTTGACTACTCCAATCACTCCCACTTAATAACTTGACTCGCAAGGGTTGAATGTCACCATTCTGGTGAATTAACGCATATGGATATTGTTGTAGCCTACCCTGTTTGCAATACTGACAGTTCAGTTTAGGGTTAGATACACGAATTTCATTAAGGGTTCTATAGGAATGTGTGTTTGAACATTTGTTACAGTAGAATACAAGCGGAAAAAGACTGTACGTAACACGAGTTACCTCGCCAAAGAAAAAGCTGTCTGATCGATCTGGATATACATCGACCGATAGTTGACTGTTCGCCGACCAATTGTTTTTAAACTGCAGCACTTCATTTACCAAATATTCACGTGACTGCGTAAATTCCCTTAAATCCAGTTCATCTACCTTCCGCCAAAATCGATTCGCGTAAAATACAGAGCCAGGCAAGTATTTGAAGAAGACCTGACTTCTGGCTCGACGTTCATTTAGTTCAGTCATCAACTTCACTTCCCTTGTGATTGGTGGAAACTGGTCTCAACACTTGCAAAAATCCATCCTGTCTCAGTGGCAGGCATAAGAGGGATTCCCTCCTCGATATCGCGAAAACTGGTCAATGGGTTCAGAACTCTTTCGTCCTTAATTTTCAACTCCCCAGCACTTGACTGTAGAAGATGTTCACAGTAATCAAATTGGCTATTTATGACGGCATCCGCTTTCTGCCTTGCAACAAGGGGGAAGTAGTTCCAATCCACACCAACCATTCGTTGAAGTTGGCCGATGAGTTCCCTCCGGACATCAATGCCTTTCGTCGTCATGTCCGCACAGTAGTCCCTGTACGCCTTGCAGTTATATATCGTTGATGAGAATCGTTGTGAATGCACACACAGCAGCAAACCTGCAAGCAGTCCAGGCACGGTACGCTCAATGACTTTGGATGTCAGTCTATTTATGGGAACAGGATCAACCAAATGATTCAAGAAAGTGTGATTCTGGATGAAGTATTGGTATTGTGACCTTTCCCGCAAATCGTTTGGTCGGAAAACACAAAAAACCATTCCAGCGTGAGAGCGTGCGGACCGACTACTCGCCTGAATGTACTCTGACTGTTTGGATGGCATACCCGCCATAAAAAACGCATTGATTCTTTCCAAGTCCACGCCATGACTAATGAGGCTGGTCGCAATAATACTGTGAAGTTTCGCAGAAAATTGTCGATTGCGTGTGTCTGCATCTACGCGATCAATGGTTTCAGAAATCACATCCATAGTAAGCGTCAAACTTGTACCACCTATCGACGCGTGCGATCTCTTGAGATAATCGCCTCATGAATTCCATT
>NZ_LSUQ01000046.1 GCF_001642725.1 Ferroacidibacillus organovorans | reverse complement strand
GTCCACTGAATTTACACCAATTATACGGACTCAACTTATCGCAGTGTCTTCGCCTTCCGAAACACTACTGCCCGTTGATATAAACAATCAGATTTATCTTTCAAATAATTATACACCGAAGTAGTTCATAGGGGGCAATATCTGTCGCGTCTCGACGATATTTGCCTGATCGTATTGCTTTGTCGGCGATTCGAAAACAATTGACTTGTATCGTTTCGAACCTGGAAGCTCGAATACGGTAAATAAACCTGATACCTTTCCGTGATACGAAATTGTTCCAATTTCCTTGCCCACGTCACGCTGAGTAACTGAATGGACAACTTTGTAAAGATGGTTATTCCAACCCAAGACCGTGCCGGTGGGTAAGGCGTTTTGAGATGGAGCATTGGTTCCACACCCCAATAACCCCGAAAACCCCAGCATCACAATGATTAGATCCATACGTTTTTTCATTGTCGTAGCCCTCCTTTCCAGTAAATAGACGTTCAACGATGGAAATAGGTTACTTATTTAGATTTAGTACAATCAACTGGCTTACATGGGGTTTTATGGCAGGAGTGGCGTGGAGTGGTCAAACTGAAAATCAATTTTTAATCATTTATGTTAGCCATGATAGACACTCATTTCAATATCGTGAGTTTCGGAATCGGGCTGAATGATATCTTTGCGACTGGGGAAAGTAGGCACTGTTATTTGTGTAACACTGTCGACTCCTTCTTCGTCTATAGGACAGAGTAGCTTTTCTAACCTGGGGGATTTCAGTATGAAAAATCAAGTTTTCATCGTTTCAGTCGTTCTTGGTGCGGGGATCGTCCTTATGGGCTGCGGCAATTTATTTGCGTCTAGAGATATACAGCAATCACAGACACCGGTGGTGAAGCGCACGGCGGCACCAACATCGATTAGTCAACAGTACGGCTTGGTTAATCTTCACTACACGTTAGGCCAAATAAATGAGATGAAGAACATTGCAAAGGATCAAGGCGTCAAAACGACTTATTTGCCGACCAAAATGGGTGGGCCGAGCGGGGTTTACCGTCTGCTTAACGCTACCGGAAAGAACCATGTGGTGGAATTGAATTTTAATGACATGGCAGTGTTGAGTACCAATGATTTCGATGAATTGACGAACTGGTTTAAAGCGGATGGTCAAAAAGCTTCATGGATCGCTCAACAGAAAGTGAAACTTGGTAACGGCATTGAAGCGCGATGGTGGCAAGTCAATTACACTGGTGGCGCTGTGATTCGATTTTTGGCACTCACTCAGGGGAATACATGGATTGTCCTACAACCGAATCCAGCACACCCCCTTGAATCGTTTGCGCAGGCAGTTGCGAATTACCTAGTTCCTTTGGCGGGCATTAAAATCTCTTCCTCCTCGTTGGCACCTAAACCGTCGATTCCATCGTGGTTTTTGCGTGATATTAAAATTACTGAGCAAGCTAACCCGACCGTAGGGGCAAACTATAGTTTGAATTATGGAGAAACGAACGTTTACACCAGCCTTCCACAAATGAATCAGGTGTGGTATGGCGCTCTGAGTAATTATGGGAAAAATCATAATTTTGGTTATTCGTGGGCAGGAGTCTATCGACAAGTGAAGAGCAATTTCATCCCACCTTTTTTGTCCATAAATGTGATGGAGCAAACGAAACAAGGCGGGACTACGATAGGACTGTTAGTGCCTGCCAAGTGTATTGGAATAGGGAACGGTGACTTTGTAGCCTTCACCAACGGTCAAGTCATCATAGCTACAAACAAATCTGGGGGGATTTACTACAGCGTGTACCCCATAAAAGGCATATCCATACCCTAGTAAGTCTGCGGGGAAAAGCTTTAACAGCAAGGCGAGATGTAACAACAAACAAGGGGTCGTAGATAGGGGGAGTTGGTGTATGATTGGGGAATATTTTTCCACAAAATTATGGACTTTCCTAATCGAAGCAGGAGCCTTCGCGTGAGAAGGCTCCTGCTTTTCTGACCACACGTAATGTTAGAGATGACGCTCCAGGAAATTGAGCAAGAGCTTGAAGTTACGAATCTCGCCCTCACTGTCGCCGAACGCGCCATGCCCCTCTTCAAATTCGTAATACGCAAAGTCGAGACCCTCCTGCAAATCGCGTGCGAGCATCCGTTCGCGAAATCCGCGAGCCTGACTGATCGGGCAACGGGGATCGTTCACACCGTGGACGATGAGCATCTTCGCGCGCAAGGCATCGACGTGTGTGACGGCGCTACGATCTCGCCATAGATCTCGGTGCGTATCGGGATCTCCCATTTGCTGGCGCAGGTAGTATTTAAAATGCTCCATGCTCTCCGCGTACAATTGCTCGATGTCTGAAATCCCTACGAACGGCGCACTCACCGCAAATACATCTGGCGCTTTCACGGCCGCAATATAGCTCATGTAACCGCCATATGAAATACCGTAGATGCCGATCCGCTGAGGATCAACGTAGCCAAGGCTCTTTAGATACGTCGCGCCTGCGACGACATCATCCAAGTCTTTGCCACCCCAGTCCTGCAGACACGCATCGCGCCAAGCCACGCCGTACCCTGTGGATCCTCGAATGTTCGGCATAAGAACGACGTAGCCCTGATCCACAAGGGTCTGTACTTGCGCGTCGAAATTGCGATAAAACTGACCCGTCGGACCCCCGTGAATATAAAGAATGGCGGGCAATAGTGCTCCCGGCTCGATATCCTGAGGCACGCACAGCAAGGCAGGCACGGAAACGCCGTCGCTCGATGGATAGAACACGTGTTGATCCGCCACGAACCAGTCAGGATCCATGTCACCATACGCCGCGGGACACAGCACTTCAAACGAATCTGTCGCGATGTCGTAGAGAAGGATTTGCGTGCGACGATTCGACGCGGATTGTGAGATCAGCAGTTTTGTATCCTCAAGTACAAAATTTACATTGTATGAGATGCCCTCCGGCAACCTGGGCGTCTTGGTTTCGCCAGTTTCAAGGTCGTACAAAATGGGAAATATCGCTGACTCTTCGCTGCGCATCGTCAGAAGCCAACGTCCGTTCTTTGAAAAGGCCGCCGCATACTCATCAGCCGTTCCGGGACCAAACCATTGAACATCGCGTGTCTCGATGTTCAGGACTGCGGGTCGATTGACCCCTGTCTCATCAGAGCTTACGGCCAGCCGATATCCATCCGTGTGCCAATCTGCGATGCTCTCACGCGAGCCATCTCGTAGATGCCAGAGCAATTCTGACGGACCACCATGCGCATCCATGATGTACAAGTCCTGATTTCGCAGATTGCTAGATAAATTCGTCATGTAGACAATTTGCTGCCCGTCAGAACTCCAGGTCGCGCCACCGGCAGGCGTACTGCTGTGCGTCAACTGCGTCCATCCGCGGTCTTCAAAGGAGAAGCGAAATACATTCATTTGTCCATTTCGATTTGAGTTGACGAGCATGGAGCGGTTATCTTGTGCCACGGTTCCCGGATAGTCTTGACTTTTCGGATCATCATTCAGTTGGATGACTGAACCGTCCAGAAGGTGTAACCGATACAAGTTGTGTTGTTCATCGCCATCCGTATCTTTCGCAAATACGATCGCCTGATCATCGCGTGTCCACACAAACCCGGCCATCAGGTGTTTTGGCGCTTGACCATCCGTCACTCGTCGGGCATGGCGTGTATGTAAATCCATCACGTACAGTTCCAACCGCCCGGTCTCGTCGCTGAAATATGCAATTTGCTGCCTAGACCACGACGGAACGACACTCCAAATATTCGGTAATCTCAATAACTCTTCGATCCGGATCCGATTCTTGGCTGCGCTTGGCATGCCGGCACCCCCGTTGGACTTCGAGTTGTGTTCGGACTTCCAGTGTGTATCAGGCTAGCCTTAGACTCTACTATTTTAGCATATGCACACGTCAATGGGCTTTCGCCTATCGACTATGATTCATCAGGAGCACGATGCCAGATGGCTATGCCTGGGTTTTGCCCAGGTCAAAATTAAGCGTGCTCTGGTCTGCCACGAAACAGCAATGTTCCACATAAAGTGAGAACTGTGGAAACCGCTGACCTTCAGGTGTTTTTGGACGTTTGAATTTGAAACACACAGGGGACGGTTTTGGACGTGTGGCGGAGGTGCGGTTGCGTAGGGAGGTAGTTTAGATGGAGGAGCAGTTGTGTCATTTACGCGAGATGAAGTGACGGGGGAATGCATGATGAGGACGCAAATTTCGGCGCTGTTAGCGAAATCGTGAGGGGAGAATGGTAAGTTTTAAAGTCTAAAGTCTACAAATTACGTCATGATTCATATCACCGCTTAGCGATTTCCCAATAAATCATCTCTTCCACTTGAGATATCTTTTTCATGCCGATTTTTTCAAGCACACGTACAGATGGTGTGTTAGTGACCAGGCACTCCGCAGTAACACGATTAACGTTAGGTTGATGGAAAGCCCATTCAATCAACGCCTGAGCCATCTCTGTAGCATATCCGTGCCCCTGGTACTTTGAGATTATGTCGTAGCCAATTTCCACATTCCCAAATTCATCAGGCGAGGATTTGAAACCCATGGTTCCAATCAAAATAGCATCAGAAACATTGACGATCATGCCACTCCATTGCCCGATGCTTTGATCCCGTTCAAGCGCCTCCAATGTCATTGGTAATACGAATTCACGAACCGGCTCACTTGGAAAATCGTGAGGTACTTCAAGCCCTAGTAATCGGGACAATTTTGACTTGTCCTCAATTGCTGCCTGCACCAATTCTATATTCCACGACACCATGCGAAGACGTTTCGTTACTAAATTCGCCACTTTTACAGATCTCCCTTTAATTGGGGGTTGAAAAACAAATAATCCCCTGATTTTTTTGATTTAGGACTGGGCTGAACACAATACACAAGCGTACCCCTTTGCACTTTAGATTGAATAAATCATAGCACAATATTCGTCGACCTTTATTCAGATGCCCAATATTTCAGGAGCGAAAATCTATGAACAATCAGATTGATCTTGTAAATAAGTAGTTCGTTGGGGGCAATGTCTATCGCTTTTCGGCGTTGCTTTCAAAGTCGTGGGAGGGATGTTTAATGAAGGCAGGGGCGGTAATTTTCTTTGCAAGAGAGTATGCGTGAGGCGTCAGATGTCCCAAAGATATGCCTTTTTGACCCGAAGGAGAACACGTGAATGCTAAGTTTCAGATCCTAAAGTAGATAAATTTGACCAAGTTGCTTATTACGCTAACGCCTCCGTTTGTTCAAGAAACAAGGGCCTGAATCCAGCCTGCAATGGTCGGACGCTACTTCATCAAGTAGAGTATTGGACGTATCTATCGTGGGCATCTGTGGGTCGAATCTGGAGCTTGCATTGTTCAAAAGCCACTGTGCAAAGTTTTGATACTCGATAACTTGTTCCTCAGTCCATCCTCGCTTTAGTAAGCGTTTTCTTCGCACATCATTGTCACAATGGAGATTTAAAAATACACTGACCTAGTTCTGGACTAGTTTTTTTGAACAAAAACGAAACTGGCAACCCACAATCATTTTGAGATTTGCCCCGACGAGAAGTTCTCCGACTTCCGGCCCATGACGTTCCTCCTAATGAAATGATAAGTACTGTGATGTAATGATGATGCTTTATATCCTTTAGTTCCTCCATTCTGTGGGGATTTGTATGATTCACTCTATTTACGATACCACTTGCTCGGCGCATGCGGTAAACTTTCTATATTAATCATAGCAACAATCGTAATGGGGAGGACACGATGAAAAAGTGTTTGGCCACATTGATGGATCGAAGGGATCGACCTGCAAAATCGGATGAAAAGTAAGCCATCCAAGCGACATGGAAAATTCAATTATAGCAAACGATGGAGGTATTTCATTGGCCAATGGATTGCATATCGTTGAGGTTACGGAGTGGAATCCAGAAGATTTGAACTCGCTCTGTTCCTTATTGATTGAAGTTGTAGCCGATGGGGCATCCATCGGTTTTTTGCCACCGCTGAATGACGCGGATGCAAAATTGTATTGGGAACATCTCCTCGAACCAAGTGTTCGCCTGTGGACGGCCGATTATGATGGTGAAATCGTAGGTACGGTGCAATTGCATCTGACCATGAAACAAAACGGTGCGCACAGGGCGGAAATCGCCAAACTGATGGTTCATCCGCAGAAAAGGCGATTGGGAATTGCAAGGCAGTTGATGGATGTGGCGGAACGAGCGGCAGTGGAAGCGGGTCGGTCATTGCTTGTTCTGGATACTCGTGCGGGAGACCCGTCCAATACGTTATACCGCTCACTGGGGTTCGTGGAGGTCGGACGAATTCCACAGTATGCTCGATCAGCGGATGGGCAGTTTGATGAGACGGTCATCTATTACAAATTGCTTGCAGGTTCCCGAGAGATTGACTTTCATCGCACAATCTCGTCAACAGGTGGACGAGCTCACGATTCTATTGAGGGCTAGGGGGATCCACATTTTGTATGAAGACAGAAACCCGTATGCGGGTGGAGCGGAACACTACGCAGTGTTCTTTGAGGATCCCGACCGACTCAAGGTAGAGGTAGTGGCGCCATGACCGACAATCGTCAATATGAGCACGATTTACGTGCATTGTTGCGCGCAACAGACTGGTTCATGCGAGCCTTGTGTGTGGTGCGTGAATGCAATCCGCCTGATTGGCTGGTTGGTGGTGGTGTCATTCGCACACTGGTGTGGGACTGGTTACACGATGATTCTACGCCGACACCGCTGAATGATATCGACGTGGCGTATTTTGATCCGACGAACTTACAATCGAACAGAGACTTGGAGATTGAGCGGACGTTGTATCATCTCATGCCGAAGATGCCTTGGCAGGCAAGGAATCAGGCGGCTGTTCACTTGTGGTACGAGCGAAAGTTTGGGTTCCCCGTTGAATCACTCGCTTCGAGTGAAGACGGGGTTGGGACTTGGCCAGAAACAGCAACGAGCGTCGCCGTCCGTCTTCTTGATGATGATGATGAGTTTCTCATTGTTGCACCGTGTGGACTGAACGATTTGTTTGAGTTGGTATGTCGTAGAAATCCTCGGCGAGTGACTGAGCAGATTTTCGAACAGCGTCTCGCTGACAAACAAATTGTGAAGAAATGGCCGAAGGTGCGTGTGGTTCATGAACATCCAAAGGAGGGATCGAGTTGCTGACGAGTCGTTGACGGATGATAGCCTATAGGGAGGTAGGGTGTCCATGTGGGAGCGAGCAATGATCCCAACGGATCGCGGAACGTTTGAAGTGTTTGTACGTGGAGAAGGGGAACCGCTTTGCATAACGCATCTTTACTCTGAATTCAATGAAACCGGAGACCGTTTCGCCAACCTATTTGTACTTCATAGAAAGGTGTTTCTCGTGAATTTAAGAGAGGCTGGACAGTCGCCAAAGGCAAGTAATCCGGCAGAACTGGACATGGACGAGACGGTGGAAGATTTGGAGGCCATTCGACAGTTTCTTGGATTCGAAAAATGGGAGTTTGCCGGCCATTCGACGGGGGGAATGTTGGGCCTGATGTATGCGGTTCGACACCCGAAATCTCTTTCGGCGCTGATTGTAGTTGGAGCCGCAGCATCGAAGGATTATGCAGGCCAGCCAGATTGCATTTACCACCCAGATCACCCGCTGTTCAGTCGGATGCAGGAGTTACGACACCTACAGTTGCAGCCTGATATCGCAACAGAGAAAAAGCAAACGTATAGTCAGGATATAACGAAACTGTCTCTGTTTAAGTCAGAGAACTACGCTCAGTATTTTGGAGGAGCCATCCGAAAAGGTGTGGCAACTTCGAGGTTGGAACATTTCTCTAAAAGTGATTTTCCGAGATTCGATTTGACTAGGGAACTAGCAAATGTGAGGATTCGAACATTGGTGATGTGCGGCAGGCACGATGTTCAGTGTCCGATCCGCTGTTCAGAAGAGATTTGCAAGCAAATGCCAAACTCAGAAATTGCCGTGTTTGAAGAGAGCAATCACTACCCATTTCTTGAGGAGTCGGACCAATTCGCGGAGTATTTGGAAAATTTTCTGAAGTCATAAAGATTGATGACAAGAACTTGAAAGTCGGTGAATGAAACTGCGACCCGATGATCATGAGTTTGATGAACATTGCGAGATCAGTCAGAAATGGTTCGGGTTCACTATTCTTGATGCGCAATCGGTTGTTCGTGGATGGCTGAATTGAAAATGGAAGTTGGATACCATGCATGGCGTCTTTCTGCTCAAGAGTTATTATTCGGACAGATATCGATTGTATGATGAATCGGCTTTCGTTCGAGCGCTTCGTTGGCAGTCTGAGCTACATAGCCAGGGGCTACCCTGTCCACAAATTCGGATGCATCAGGGAGCTCAACTTCATTTGACACCATCGGGGCAGGGATTCATGGTCATGACTTTTTGCGACGGAGAGAGATTCATTCCTGGCCAGGCCACCTATGGTCAGATGCATTCGCACGGAACGGCTACGGGACTGATGCATCAGATCAGCTGGTGGGAACGGTGACACTTGTTCGAGAGCGAGCAACAAGGCACGACACATCGCGAACGTGGTCGCTCTGTTTGTGTCACCTGATGCTCGGGGGCATGGGATCATGGGGGATAGGGCGCTGACTTGATTCAGCGGGCACGGCAATTGGATGGCTTGGTGCAACTTCGTCTCTCCGTTGTGAAGGATAACGACGTCGCGAATGCGCATTATGAGGCTAAGGGCTTTCAAGTCTATGGGATTGAACCGAACGCCATGAAGACGACGGATAGGCCGCACCTCGGCGTGGATCACGTGGCGCAGTATACTCCGCAAGATGAATTGCACGCCGCTGTTGATGCTTTGAAATCGGAGAATGTTCCAATTATCCGTGCTCCAGTGGAGCGTGGCGGAGGTTGGACCGTCAATTTTCTCGATCCCGATGGTACGCAATTTGAGTTCCACTCAGGGACGCTGGCTGAACGGATGAAGATTCAGTCATGGCTTCTCGGTGAAAGATGAACACAAGCGATTGTACCTATCTAATCGATCTGATAATCTGAAAGCAATTGAATAGACCTTCAGGGCAGGGTGAGGCCAGATATGGCCAATTCCCGATCGGAGGCTCATTTTGTTTTCGACTGTCATTTTTCTCGTAGTCACATCCGGTTTGCTGCATGCAGTCTGGAACCTATTTACGAAGCAGAGCGTAAACAAAGTCGTGTTTCTTTGGTCAATCCAGTGGGTAGCTGTGTTGTTGTATCTACCTTTTGCACTCACGGCCATTTGGCGCCACCACATACCGTTCGTGGGATGGCTGTTGCTTACGGTTACCGTTACATTACACGGCGTCTACGTCGTCTTATTGTCCCAGACATACAATGCTGGAGACTTATCACAAGTGTATCCTTTGATGCGTGGTGTGAGCCCTCTTTTAGTACCACTGATTGGCGTTTTTGTGCTTGGCGAGCAATTGTCGATTTTAGGATGGATCGGTGTAGCAGGTGTGGTGGTCGGTATCTGGATTCTAGGAAACTGGCGATTTGGCGGGCGTTTAGATGGGCCAAGTCTTGCCCCAAAGGCAACCTGGCTCGCATTGGAGGTTGGGTTGTCGATTGCGGCATATACAACGTTCGACAAGATTACCCTGCATTACATTCCAGTCGTGACATTGAATGATGCCAGCAATCTAGGGAACCTGATTGCCTTGTCCTGGCTGGCGACGCAATCGGGTGCCATTCAAGCTGAGTGGAAAGCAAATTGGAAGACGATCCTCGTGGGCGGCGTAATTTCACCAGGTGGATACCTGCTCTTCCTGTTGGCACTTCATCTGGCACCCGTCGCGCAACTTGCTCCGATGCGGGAGATCGGAACTGTCTTCGGCACGATTCTAGGCATTGTGGTTCTCAAGGAAGCACAGGGCCGTCGAAGGATTACGGCGGCGGGATTGATTACAGTGGGTGTGATTTTGCTTGGCTTGTTCGGCTGAATTTGAGGAAGGACGATGTGATGAATCAGAAAGCCTATGATAATGAAACATTCTTTGAAGGCTACAAGCAGCTACGAGCGACTGGATCCGGTTTGAATGACGCTCTGGAGCAACCCGCCATTCGCTCACTTTTACCCGCATTGTCGGGTTTGGAAGTGTTGGATCTCGGATGTGGAATGGGCCAGTTCGCCGCCTACTGTGCAGATTCCGCCGAAAAGCGGATTGTAGGCGTGGATATCTCCGAGAAGATGATCAGTTATGCTCGTGCGCAAAACGCGGGTGACAATATAGAGTATATACAAATGGACATTGAGGAAGTTCAGTTTCAGGACAATGCTTTCAATCTTGTAGTTAGTTCATTTGTCATGCATTATGTGGCAGACTATACCGGTCTTCTGATAGAGGTCTACAGATGGTTGCGACCAGGGGGGAGTTTGTCTACTTATGTGAGCATCCGATTGTGACAGCCAAGTTACCAAGCTGTGGGCACTGGGTAAAGGATACTGACGGCCGTAAGCTTTACTGGTCCATTGACAACTATGCAGAGGAAGGCATACGTGAGCAAACATGGTTCATTGAAGGCGTGATTAAATACCACCGACAACTCTCAACTTTGCTCAATGAGCTTATAGATCAGGGATTTGTTATCGAGCGTGTACTTGAGCCAGAGGCAATGCAAGAGGCTTTGGAAAGAAGACCGAATCTGGCTGAAGAACGGCGCCGACCGCCGGTATTGATGATAAGCGCGGTAAAGCCCGCGGGCCAACGCAGTTCCGAATGAGCCACAGGAGGATTTCACATGGCGCTCCACTCGAGATTGAGGTATCTCACGGTTGATTCGACCAAACTTTGGAGGTCACAATGATGAGGGTAACCAATGAGGTTGAAATTCCCGAACGCTTAATTCACGCGCTTTTGAGCGGACGTCTGGTTATTTTTGCTGGGGCAGGGGTATCAATGGCATGCCCAACGTGCTTCCCTTCGTTTAAAGGTCTTGTTCAACGCGTATTGGAGATGTCGGGGAGTTCTCAGCAGATAACGGACGAGCCCTTGGACCGTTTTCTAGGTCGTTTGAAGGAAGCAGGTGCTCCAACTCACCAAATTGTCCGAAATGTTATCGGAGATCCGTCCTCTCAGCCCAACGATTTGCATCGGAATCTTCTTCGTTTGTTTCGAGACGCCGAAAGCTGCCGTATTGTTACTACTAACTTTGACCAGCATTTTTCTACTTCCGCCCAGGTTTTGTTTCCAGATGAGACACTGACTTATTATGCCCCTGCGCTACCTGTTGGCAGCAATTTTAAGGGAATTGTATACCTGCATGGAAGTGCTGTACGTGATCACGCAAGCCTTGTTCTTGATGACCACGATTTCGGTTCTGCCTACTTAACAGAGGGCTGGGCAAGACGTTTTATTACCGATGTTTTTTTACACTACGATGTTCTGTTCGTCGGGTACAGTCATGACGATGTAATCATGCAGTATCTGGCTCGTGGTCTACCACCTAGCACCCAAAGATATGCGTTAGCGCCTATGGGGGAAGAAGCCAAGTGGCATTACTTGGGGATTGAACCGCTATTCTATCCGCTCGGTGACCATCACAATCATTCAGCCCTCTCCCATTGTCTAGAAGCATGGGCCGGGTTTATGAATAATGGTTATTTGGAGACAAAGGTATTTGTTGAAAGAGTGATGGCTTTCGATTCGCCACCAACCGATCCTGCCACGGTAGACATGCTCTTGTGGCACATGAATGAGGCAGGCGTTTTACAGCTAATCTTGGAGCGAGCCTCAACCATGTCGTGGATTACTTGGTTTGATTCGAACAGTGTTTTGGATTCGATATTTGAATCGACCCACAAATGGGGGGACCTATCGACCGCTATCGCAAACTGGCTAGGGCAAAGGGCCACCAGTGCGGATTCAAGCAAAGTTTTGGCGCTTATACAGCGAAAAGGTGGTCAAATTGACCAAACACTGTGGTCGATCCTCGTATGGCATTTTTCCTATATGACTGAAGATGATGTTTTAATTGAACCACACATTCTGGCTTCTTGGGTGCATTTCCTTATATCTACGGCTCCAGTTGGTAAAAGGAGTGCGCAATTGGTAGGTTTATTTCAATCATCAAGTATTCGTCATGACGGTAGAACATGCATCGCGCTGTTCGACTATTTGACGCAACCATCATCAGTGTTGATACCCAGTTTTAACGAGGAGAGGGACTACGGAATTGAACCCTCCCTTCATTCGGAGAGCTACCAATTACACGATGCATGGCAAAACGTTATCCAGCCTTCTCTTACGGAAAACGTCATCCAAATCAGAATGTTAATCGCTCGTAATATCGAAGCGGTTCACATGATGCTTCGATCGACAGGTCAGGCAAACGATTCTTTTGACCCGGTCTCGTATACGCGCCGAAGTATCAGGCCCAGTGAACGCCAAGAGTTTGGACATGATTTCGACGTTTTGATCGATGCTGCATGCGACGTGATTGAACATCTGGCCGCGAATGATGAAGTACAAGGCCGGTCTTTAATCAATGAATGGATTGCCTGCTCCAGTCCACTTCTGAAACGGCTGTCCATTTATGCTCTACAGTCGGCGGCGTTTGTAGGTGTCGATGAAAAACTTTCGTTTTTGTGTAACCCCAGTTTATTGAGTTCACCGATGTTATGCCACGACGTATTCGAACTCCTGAATGCCTGTTATGGAGCCGCAAAAAAGAGTGTTCGATCACGCTTTTTACGAACCGCGCTTGAAGCGATGCAAAGAGGGAATATCGAGGAAGTAGTCTTGTATAATGTCTGTTCCATACTTCATTTTAGTGCGCAGTTACTACCGAATGATGAACCGACGTTAAGGGCTTATCGAAGATCATTGAAGATATATCCTGATTTTAGGCCGTCCGAGTATCAGAATGTGTCTGCGGTAAGTGCTATTCAAACATTTAGTCAGGGATGGGGAATCCCAATAGATGAATTGCTGAAGATGTCCCCAGACGAAGTCATCAAGCTTGTGGAGCATGACAGTTTCGGTTTTTTTACCGAGACGATTGGAAGAGCAGTCAAACAAGATTTTGAAATAACGTGGTCATGGGCTGAACATCTTAGGCAATCTAACGAGTGGGGTCATCCACTGTGGAAGGAAATTCTCTTTGGATGGAGCAGGATTGAATTATCCAGTGACCAGTGGGGCTCGGTCTTAACTCTTATTCAAAGCCATGAACGAATTGACCTCATTGCCGATGGTGTGGCAAATCTGCTAATGGATGGCTTGAAAGGCTCCCAGAATACCATCTTAGGGATTCATCTCTCGAGAATTGAAGAAGTTACGTTCCGAATTTTAGAACAAACGAGACAGTCTAGCGACTCGAGCGTTGACTTGACTCTAAGTGAACATAGCTGGTATTTGTTCGCTTTGTCTCACGCTGCTGGCAAGGCAGCAGGAATTTTGATTGAAATCCTGGGATATTTCGCAAAACATCGGTTAGAAGACTGGGAAACCTTAATGGAACGCTATTTGTCCATGTTTCTTAATCTGCTTCAGGGTGACACACAAGCGGACATTGCAGGTAGAGTCATCGTGGCTCATGAGATGGGGTTTTTGTTTTCAATCGATGAGCAGTGGGCGAAGGAACATGTCGTTCCTCGTTTCTCTTGGGCAAATACAGACGAAGACTTGCCACAGCAGATGTGGCATGGATATCTTGCAGCAGGTCAATGGTCACTCGCATTGATTCCAATTTTGCTGCCTTATTATGAGCAGGGATTCACTTTACTGTCCCAGGATGATTCGAATATTGTAAGGCGGCAATTTTTTAATCACATGGCTGCACTTGCGTTGTTTTGGCCTGGAGATGGACATCCGGAGTGGGCGGATAGATTTCTCGGCGAAGTAGGAGAAGACGGGAGAGTGCATTGGTCTGAACAGATAGGGTGGATTATTGGATCAATGTCGCCGGAAACCAAATCAAAACTTTGGAATCGATGGTTGCGAGACTATTGGAATCAAAGGTGCCAAGGACTGCCCCGACCAGTTTCTGTACGAGAGTCGAAAGCGATGATTCATTGGGTTTGCGAATTCGGAGATGTACCGGAATTATACTTAGAATCCATCGAGTTAATCAGACGATGTCCGTCTCCCGGTGTAAACCAAACTCGTTTGATATACGAAATAAAATCAAAAAACCTGATTTCCATAGCACCGAGCGAAACGTTTGAATTAATCGCGTATGCACTAGAAGGGACATCGTACCCGTGCTACCACTGTGCCGACATTACTGTACTGCTTCAGCAAGCAATAAATGACTATGATGTGTCGGCCCAAACCATCAATAATCTCAAGGCACAACTCATTCGTCTTGGTTGTAATCAACCTTCGGGACTGTGATGCAACTATGCCCTACAGTTTTGAACACATCCTTCCTTTGAACATGAGAATTACAGATGGGGGAACCAAAAAGTAAAATTCAGCAAGTAACCTAGCGGAATTTAACTTGTACGTTAATTCCGTAGCCGTTTCGCGCATATTCGATTCGTTCAATAATCTGTTTAAACAACCGATTTTTCTCCTCGGGTTTGGTATCGAGATGCTGCCAAACATTCTCCAGTTCTTCGATTCGCTGCAACCGCTCCTGATCAGATACGGGTCCACCAACCTGCACAATCTCCTTCAACTGCTGAATCTCGTTCTCCTTTTTCACGATGAGATCCTTTTGACGATCCAACCGGGTGCGGTATTCTTGCTTGGTCAAGTCCGCCGACACATACAGGTCCTTGAGCCGAAGGATGCCTTCGTGCAGGGTTTCAAGTTCCGTTTCCTTGAGTCGCAGTACCGTTTGCGGGGTCATATCGGGCGTCGACACTTGTATCGGTCTTGACCGGATTTCCTCCTCATATTCGCGCAGGCTCTCTATCACTGCGACCTCGACGTGTTCGAGATCGGCGCCGGGGTTGCCGCAGCGAATCCCGAACGGATCGACTTTCTGGCACTTCTTGACGAGAATCCGGCCATTCTCCTTGGGCTGAAACTGCAGGGAGGAGCCGCACTTGCCACAGAACACGAGTCCCGAGTAGACGTAGGTGCCGTGACGGGTGCGCTTCGTTTGGATTCGACGCTGTTCGAGCAGCTTGACGATCCCGGCGTGTTCCTCCGGTGTCTTTACCGCTGGATGTGCGTTTTCGACCACAACCCAGTTCTCGCGTGGATTGACCCGGAACGGGGCGGTCTTACGATTCTTGTGCAGTCCGCCGCTGGTCTTGCCGTATATCACACGTCCGAGGTGAACCTCATTGAGTGCGAGGCGGTAGACCACACTCTCCTGCCACAGCTTGCCCTTGGGAGAGGGGACACCCATCCGGTTCAATTCCCAGCAGATGCTGGCGCATGTACTGCCGCGCAGCAATCGCTCCTTGATGAACTGATAAATCTCAAGTTTTTGCTCATCCACCTCAAGTGATCGGGCTTCGGCGTCGTAGGCGTAGGGGAAAGGTGCGGGACCGTTGGTCCAGTGGCCGAGACGCGCGCCAATCTTCTTGCCGCGCTGGAACCGCTTCTTAATCATGCGGTACTCGTAGCGAGCGAAGACGCCCTCGATGTCGGTGATCAGTTCCTGATCTTCGTCGTTCAGGTCATACACGCGATTGGGAGTGACGACCAGCGTATTGGAGAGTTTCAGCACTTTTTCAACGCGGGCGCGGTCCTCTTTGTCGCCGCGACTGAGTCGGTCATAGTCCATGACGACCACGGCGTCGTAAAAGTCATTCTCGACGTCTTTGAGGAGACGCTTGAACTCCTCGCGAAAGTCGATGCTGTCGGAACTGCCGATCTCGCGGTAAATCACGTATCGCCAGTTGTTCTTCCGGACAAAATCGGTCAGCGCTGTTTCGTGTTTGAGTAGGACATCTTCGTCCTTGCTCGCTTCGTCACGACTCTTGCGCAAGTAGACGGCGACTTCGTAGATTTTCTTTTGCTCCATGAGCACCCACTCCCGTACCGATATCGGTCGATTGGCACAAGCGCCACATGCCGTGCCGCTGCCCTCCGCGGTCGGCTCCATCCCATGACGCAACATCTGTCCCGTGATGGAGCCCCGCTTGGATGTCCAACTTAGCTCGGTGCTGGTGGACAGTCAACGGCAGGAGTTGGACGGATCAATCTACTTTTCTAACGGTCTTTCTGGACTCTCACGTGTGCACTGGCATGAGTGGGCGGGAGGGGCAATAAGGTCATCCGTCGTTACCACCCACGTTGGGTGGATTTTCGGGGCTGGTTTCATGAAGTGAAATGAGCGTCACCTCTTGGCACACTGAACAGCGGATCGCGATCCCGACAGGTGAAACCGTCACGAGTGTCGGATTCAGGATGGAGTAGTGACCCCTCGAACAGATAAACATTGGCTTGCCCATCGAATACCCTCCCAGTCAAGGCAAAATGCAGGGCGCTGCGACGCTCAGAACATCTGCCCATGATGCTTGCGTTCTTCGAGCTTCCAGTCGAGATCGTGATCGTGAAAGCAGGCATAGACGTGCTCCACCACCGAGCGATATTGGGCCTTTGGCAGACCTCCATCCCAGCCGCGATCATAGTTGACCAGGGCATGAAAGAGGCCGTCCCCTTTTTTGGGAACGACCATCAGGGTGGAGATTCTGCCATCGTTGATGCCAAACTTGGACGGCTCCTCGAATACACGGGCGTGTACGTAATATCCGTCCACGGTTCCCTCATACCACGTCCCGCCAAAATGGCTAGGCTTGACAGTGAACTCATATTGCATACTTGAAACACCTCCCGAATTTCTCATTCTTCCGGTTCAATGCCGTAAAGCACGCCCTGAAGGTATTCCCGTTTGTGATTCAACAGCCACCTTGCCGCATCTTTCTGGGTCAACATCTCGGCCATTCGCAGCACCGACCCAAAGTCGAACATGTTGACGGCTCCAGATTGACGAATCGCTTCCAGACCCTCAAAGACGGGCCTTGGCACCAGTATCTTGTCCATATCCTATTTCTCCTTTCGAGTTTCGACAGAGCGCGTAGCGGCGATTGTCACCTGCGCTCATCCATCACCCGACAACCATACACGTTGAATCCGACCAGGAAGTTGAATCGGTACGTCATTCTCGCGTAGTGCAGGAGTTCGAGCGCGTCCGATTTTTCGGTCAACTGAATGGCCCCTTCCTGCCGCACGCGCCAAACCAGGTCTTCCAAGGTCTGCTTATCCATGAGTTTCACCTCCTCCCCTGGGTTGGGACCGCTGATTATCGCGGTCTCAATTCGCGCCGGATGGCCGTTCGTCGTCCCCGTCGACGACCAGGTAATAGAAACTTGTGTGGCCCTCGATCCGAAATGGGTAGCCATACATGATTTGGGCGTAGGTGATGAGTTCGAGTGCTTCTGCTTTGCTCTGGACCTTCAAACGCCCTTCCTTGCGCACGCGGCGCACTTTGTCTTTCAAATCCTGATCGGGCATGATGTCGTCCTCCTTTCGCAGTGTGTCATCATAGCTCCGGAACAGGGGGGAAGCAACGATAAGGGCTTTTCCCTCTACCACTTGTCTCTGATTCGAGCACGATGTTGAGGGACTACGGCGCGTTGGGTACTGGTAGCCTCGGCACAAGCTGCGGTGTGGGGGCCAGCGTCGGCGCAGACGGGCTCACAAACCACAGGAGCGGCAATGGCGCACCCGTCTCCTCAATCGACGCCGTGACGCCGCGTGTGGCCGCCGTGCCGAGCGCAATGCCCGCCGCGACCACCATCCCGCGCGAAACCGACGGTCGCAGGCCATGCTCCATGACGGTGAGTCCATCGCCGAGATCGAGCGAGACTTCGCTGTTTGTGACTGCCGTCACCGTGCCGCCGTGAATGGCACGCACGGTCACACCTGGGCTAGCGTGGATGATCACGTTCAGCGGTTCACCGCTTGCATCCGTGGTCGCCGAAACCCGGTCTCCCGTATCGGCTACAGGCCAAACCCAAGCGGAACTGAGTGGGTTCCACGCTTGGTAGATTTCCGCTAACCGCAGTACCTCGCGCACGTAGTCGGTCGAGTGGTTGTACTGAAACACAGCCTGTTCGGAATTTTTCGCCACGCCAGAAGCGGCCAAATAGTGCGCAGCGGTGAAGATGGCATCCACCGGGTCGTAAGGATCCGCCTTACCATCGCCGTCCGCATCGACGCGGTACTGTGCCCATGTCGCTGGCTCGAACTGCATCCAGCCAATGGCCCCTGCCGATGAGACGGACAAATCGCGGCCAAAGTCCGTTTCCACCTTATTAATCCCGGCAAGAATCGCCCAAGGCACGTGGTACTTGGCGCCTGCTGCGTGGTAGAGGGAAACCAACTGAGGTGGGATGGGTTCAACCGACGTAGTCGATGAAAAGGGCAGGGCGTTGTCGCTGGAGGAGATGACAGCCCCAAGGGTCACAAGCAGGAGCAGGAACAACAAAATGGCAATGGCGACTCCCCAGCCGCCAAGTGCCGCGATGACCCAACCGACGATGTGTTTCGTGGGGCGCTTCATCCGTCGTCACCGCCGTCCTGCCCGGGACCTTTGGGACGGAATTTCCGGTATACGTTCTTGGCAAACCCACTGGTGCGGCTGACGGACGTCGAGGTCTCACGCAAGTGATCGCGAACGTATACCACGGATGTTCGCAGCATCTCGTGGGGTGTGGGTGCGCCGACCTTCGAGAGAATGGCGCCGAGCACCCGCTTGCGAAACAGGAAGGCGAGAAAGAACAGAAGGGACACGAGCACCTGCTGTAGGATGAGTAGCCCGGTCGTTTTGGTCACGACGTCGGCGAGCAGGAGCGTCAGGCCGAAATACAAGCCGTACACCACTTTCGTCCCTAGCGCCCCAATCAGCCAGCCCAGCCACGCACGCACCAACCCAAACCCGCGTCCTGGCAGAACGCCGAGTAAAAAGACGATGGGGGAGACGAGAATAAGCGCGAGCGCCAATTCCTGTGCCGCGATGAGCATCCCGGCAATCACGGCAGCAAAAAGTAGGAAGGCGAGAGAGGCGACGAGGGAGAACAGCGCGATGACCATTCTTGGTACCACGCTTCCCGCGCCGAGGACGTTCGGCATGTCCGCATGCCCCGCGTGATTAATGGACGGATCCCCAAGGGTTGTGGCAAGGATGGTGCGCTGCTGTGACCCATCCGGATAGTCGCGCATCAGAACCATCCAGTCTTCGCCGGGGGATACGGGCAGGGAGACGTTGTCGGTAGCGGCGGTTTTCTCAATCGCCGTCGCCTCCGCAGGCGTGACCAAGATGGGTTGCGCGTCCGTTTGGTCAAACTCTCCAATCACCCAGGGGCGGGTCACGAGCAAATCCCAAACCTGATTGGCCGTGATCACGAGTTCCGTGTCTGCCGCCTGCCCGGGCGTCATGGAGGATGTTCCCTCCACTTGCTGAAATGGTTCTGCGAGCGACCCCATGGTCACCTGTGATAACTCGTCCATCGCGGTCGAGAGAAACCGGATGTCGGGGCCGCTGTTCGCCATAAAGAAGAGTCCACCTGCCAGTACGACGACGCTCGCGAGGACGCCCGACCAGACCCGCGCCGGTTGGTTGTCGAACATCCCTTTCTTCACGACCCAAAAGCCGAGCGCGATGAGGCTGAACGGGAGAAAGCGTCCGAAGAGGCTTTGGCGCAGTCCGATGAGCAGCGGCGTGACGGCAGATAACTGGTCATTGACGAGTTGCGTGTGAAACCCGAGTTCGGAGAGGAAGACGCCAAACCGGGTGATGAAGCCTGAGCCAATGAAAATCCAACTGGAGATCGCGTTGCCGAGAAACGGGATCGGATCGTTCAGGCTCGGCTTGAGCCCACCCCACTCCCACGTCACGAGGTTGTATCCGAGGTCAAACGCATACCTGTCTGGTGGATACGTGCGGTAGGTGGGGGTGACGCCGGTCGTCACGCCGATCTGCTGTTCGGTGGGCAGAATTTGATTCACCATCGAAGGCGAAGGCTGTGTCGCGGCATAGACGGGTGATGAGGTAGCGGCGACAGCAATGCCGATGCAGACGAGAAATGTGGCGATGATGGTGAGC
>NZ_LSUQ01000045.1 GCF_001642725.1 Ferroacidibacillus organovorans | reverse complement strand
GGATACCTGCTCTTCCTGTTGGCACTTCATCTGGCACCAGTCGCGCAACTTGCTCCGATGCGGGAGATCGGGACTGTTTTCGGCACGATTCTTGGGATTGTGGTTCTCAAGGAAGCACAGGGCCGTCAAAGGATTACGGCGGCGGGATTGATTACAGTGGGCGTGATTTTGCTTGGCTTGTTCGACTGAATTTGAGGAGGGACGATGCGATGAAGCAGAAAGCCTATGACAATGAAACATTCTTTGGAGGCTACTGGCAGCTACGAGAGACTGGCTCCGCTTTGAATGACGCTCTGGAGCAACCCGCCAGTCTCTCACTTTTGCCAAACAGCCCGATCGATATGCGATTCGTGGAGAATGAGGTGCTCGTGTGTGCAATCAGGCGCATGCAACCGAAGTAGAATATAGATAATGAAAGCAGGGCGATGATTTGGAACAGGAACCGAATCCCACGATGGGTCGAGCGAAGTTTGAACTAGCGAATGTCTTGGACTATTTAGGTCAAGAGGCGCAGGCAGTTCCACTGTACAAAGAGGCAATTTCTCTCGGACTTTCGGCAGAATATGACGCTTATGCCCGCTTGCAACTCGGCAGTTCATTGCGGAACGTCGGCCGCATCGAGGAGATGGGGGATGAAGCATCCTCTCAAACGATGAATTTATCAATCGATAAGGTTCTGTTACAGACTGACCATCGAGCGCATCCTGTACCAATACATATCCGACGTTTGGAGGAAGGGGAACAGGCGCCGATGGATTTGTTGCTATTGGCAGATCCATCAGAAAAGTTTGTTGCCGATTACGTCAAACGAGGAAACTGTTGGATAGCCGAGGTCAGTGACACGGCAATCGGCGTCTACGTGCTCATCGGAACCCGCCCCGAGACGGTTGAATTGGTCAACGTTGCCGTACGGGAGGACGTTCAGGGGCAAGGGATTGGCAGAAGATTGGTCCTACACGCCATCGAGACCGCTAGGAAGGATGGTTTTCGCACCATCGAGATCGGTACGGGCAATTCAAGCGTTGACCAGCTACGCCTGTATCAGAAATGTGGGTTTCGAATCGTTGGCGTGGACATCGACTTCTTTGTACGACACTATGACGAACCCATCTACGAGAACGGCATTCAGTGCCGGGATATGATCCGGTTGAATCAGAATTTGTGACATTTATCGGTGACCCGTATCCTTTTTATGAATGTGGTGAATTTCGTGAGCGATAACGTGACGAACTACTTCTCCGTATGCGAAAACATCCCCTTGATATTAAGTGCACGCTTATTGTTTTGTCTTGCAATTCTCTTGGTGACGCCGTGGCCAAGGATGAACCATTCTTTGGCCTCCATAAGCCAAGGGAAACGACAGATGTCCACGATACTATCCTCTCCGTCTGAATCATCGCGACTCTTGCGCAAATAGATGGCCACTTCGTAGATTTTCTTCGGCTCCATGGCTGTATCACCTCGGACTGGTATATCATGAAACGGAAGTTATCAATTTAGTGACACTTGGAGGCATCGGCCATGGCAGAGTGGACATTTCTCACCAATCATTCGCAGGTTCTGCTGTGTGTTGTTCGTAACGGCCGCTTGACCGCCAGGGAGATTGCGGAGATCGTCGGCATCACGGAGCGGGCGGTACAGCGTATTCTTGATGATCTTGAAGGTGCCGGATATATCAGCCGCTTCCGGGAGGGGCGGAAGAACCGTTACGAGATTCATCCGGAATTGCCTATGCGTCATCCCGCGCAAAGCGGGCGTGCCATCAAAGATCTCCTAGAATTGCTTGCGATGCCGGATTAGTAGATCACCGTGTCAATTTACATTTACCCGCGCGCTGTCCAAGCGTGTGCATGGATCGATATGTGTTGACATACGACTTATAATTCGTGATAATAAATACACTAATTATATAAGGCGTGAAATCTCTTGGGTAAATGGCTGTGCTCGGGGTGGCTCAGGCGTATGACTGGAATCTGACGACCTCCAAAAGAGTACGTACCCTCATGAGACGACTGTAGAGAAGGGGTTTTCGGATATGAACGAACGACAAAGGGGGGATCATCCCTATCAAGGACGCGAGGCTGCTTTGGCTACAAAACACCTGAAAGAGCGGGTGTTCGGAGAGCCTTTACGAAAGGCGATCGGACTTTCATTGCATGTGCCGAGTGGCTTGGACACGGATCTTCTCGGAACGTTCAGCGGCGAAGTGGAGCGTCACGGCACTCCTCGGGAAGTGGTCCTGCGTAAGGCGCGTTTGGGAATGAATGCCGCCGGAATGACATTGGGCCTAGCGAGTGAGGGGAGCTTCGGTCCTGACCCCCGGTTGCTATTTATTCCTGCGGATCATGAACTTCTGGCATTCATTGATGATGACATGGGCATTGAGATTGTGGAACAGATCCTCAGTCGCAAGACAAACTATGCGCAGGATGCGGCTAGAACGTTTGAAGATTTGAAGGAATTTCTCACACGGGCATGCTTTCCATCGCACGGACTGATCGTCAGACCGAACACCGGATTACAACCGGGACTCTTGTTCAAAGGAATTACGAAGGTGGAGACACTGAAGGAAGCCTTGGAGCGATGCGCACATGCCTCGCAGGACGGTCTTGCGCATGTGGAGACGGATATGCGTGCGCATATGAATCCGACACGACAGCAGGTGCTCCGTGAGGTTGTGGTGCAGCTCGGTCGCCGGCTTGCGGCACTCTGTCCGGAATGCCAAACGCCAGGATGGGGCTTGGTGGATGTCGTCAGGGGGCTACCGTGCGAATGGTGTGGCGCTAAAACGGAATTGATCTGCATGGAGATTCACGGCTGCCCGCATTGCGAATACCGCGAGAACGTTCCCCGGTCTGATGGGTTAAGCGTCGCTTCTGCCGGAGATTGCTCCTGGTGCAATCCATAGATACGTCCACGGGGTGACAGGGTCCTCGTAAATTGCCTGATCAAACCTTCTGTCCTGCTGGCAGACTCGCGCTGGTTGCCTGTTCTCTTGGGGGATGAAGACCGGCGGCTACGATAGGAATTCAAGAAGAAGGAGAGTTTTTGCTCATTACGGGTCGTGTGACGTGGTGGAACCGTTGCATCTGCTGCGAGAGCAACCACGATACCGGAGTCTATTTGTGCTCGAATATTTCTGATCAATTCGAATAGTCCAAACAAAATATGGGTAGAAGAATGGAGAATGAGATCATGACGCAACGAATCCCTATCGCGGTTGCCTACGGGGACGGTATCGGACCTGAAATTATGAAAGCCACGCTGGACATCATTCAGACAGCGGGGGCCAATATTGAGATCGAAACGGTTGAAATTGGTGAAAAGGTGTATCTGCGTGGCATTGAAACGGGAATGGATCCGAATGCGTGGGAATTGTTGCGGCGGACAAAGGTGTTTCTCAAGGCACCGATTACGACGCCCCAGGGCGGTGGATACAAGAGTCTGAACGTCACGACGCGCAAGGCCTTAGGACTGTATGCCAACGTCCGCCCAAGCGTGTCGTACTCCCCGTTTGTCCACACGAAGCACCCGGTCATGAACGTGGTGATCATCCGCGAGAACGAAGAAGATCTGTATGCTGGCATCGAGCATCGGCAGACAGATCAGGTGTACCAGTGCCTGAAGCTCATCACACGTCCGGGATCGGAAAAGGTCATCCGCTATGCGTTCGAATATGCACGTGCCAACGGTCGTAAGAAGGTTACGTGCTTCGTCAAGGACAACATCATGAAACTTACCGACGGGCTGTTCCACAAGGTATTCGATGAGACGGCCGCAGCGTATCCTGATATCGAAAATGAATTGTGGATTGTCGACATTGGTGCGGCCAAGCTGGCGGATACGCCGGAACACTTCGATGTCATCGTCATGCCGAACCTGTATGGCGATGTGCTGTCCGACGTGGCGGCGCAGATTGCCGGATCGGTGGGGCTGGCGGGGTCGTCCAATATTGGGGAGCAGTGCGCCATGTTCGAAGCCATTCATGGGTCCGCTCCACGACGAGCGGGACAAAACCTCGCGAATCCGTCGGGCCTGCTGCTTGCGGCGGTCATGATGCTGGTCCATATCGGACAGTCTGAGGTCGCCGCGCGGGTGCATAACGCTTGGTTGAAGACGATAGAAGACGGCATTCATACGTACGATATTTTCAAGGAAGGGGTCAGCCGGCAGAAGGCCGGCACCGCCGAGTTCGCCGCCGCAGTTATCCGTCGCCTGGGAGACGTGCCGAGCGTGCTCACGCCTGTCTCTTACGAGGTGTCGCATTCTTTGTCACTATGGCAAAAGAACGGTCATCACAAGAAGGCGGAAAAGCGTCTCGTGGGCGTTGATGTGTTCCTGGATTGGGAACAGGGTTCCCCTGACGACTTGGGTAGTGCGCTCAGCCAGGTATCCATGGAGTCGTTGCAATTGCAGGTCATTACGAATCGCGGCGTAAAGGTTTGGCCGAACGGATTGCCCGAGACATTTTGCACGGATCACTGGCGATGTCGGTTTCTGAGCAATGAAGGACAGGTCATAGCGCCCGGTCATGTGGTAGAACTGCTCAAGCGTGTGACGGAATCATGCTTTGACAACATCAAGACGGAGAACCTGTACCTCTTTGACGGCGTTCCGGGATTCTCGGCGGTGCACGGATAAATCTGCCGATATGTAGAAGCGATATCACGCGAGGCTCTCAGAATACGAAGGAGAGGTGATTGGATGAGACTTTCGCATATCATGCAGTCTCATGTAAATGGTGAACAAAACCCCCGAATCATTACGATCAAGCTGCCCAACTTGACGGCATACTTGATAACGAGTAAAATGTAAACGAAAAATTAAACATGATATCTTGGTAGACTTTTCAAAAAGCCAATTTGGTTAGTTGATAGTAAACCGACAATTTTCAAGGCGTAATGGTCACGATAAGACCATTACCTTTTGGATTTGTCGGTTTTTTATGCTTGTGGACAGAATAAAATCTGTCGATTTCAATCCTAGAATAGGGGGGACGGGATGTTCGTTACAACATTTTTCTTTTCCCTTTCGATATTGGCGTTGAGCGCTGTGGTCCTATTGCATCCGCGTGTTCCCCTGCATTTTGTCCGTATTCACGTTGGCGTGAGTGGGCTGCCTCCGTTGATTGCACTGTTGAATCTTGTGATGAAGAGCACGAGTCGAATTTATGGTCCGTGGCATCTTGATCCCTTGGCTTGGTTGACAGCGTTTTTCGTCCTTACGATCGGTTTCGTCGTACAACGTTATTCGGTTCACCAATTACTTGGTGATCGAAATTATCGACAATATTTTGCGCTCTTAACACTGACTACGGGTTCCGCATCGGTTGCCTGGCTAAGCAACGATCTTCGCCTTCTGCTTGCATGTTGGGGAGTTACACTTTTGGGGTTGACGTGGCTCATACGGTTGAATCGGGATTGGCAGGTAGCAAGGACTGCAGCTGTGCGCGCTGGTCGATTATTTGCACTCAGTTGGCTCATTTTGTTGATCGCGATAACCTGGCTTTCGATGGCGACTGGACACTGGCAGTTTTCACTTGTGCTTACCAAAGCCAGTCTGGCGCAACTGGGCTCGTGGGGCAGAACGGGAGTATCCTTGCTGTTGGTTACCGCAGTTGTCATTCCAGCAGCCCAATTTCCTTTCCAACGCTGGTTGTTAGATTTGGTCGTTGCTCCAACGCCAATTTCAGCAGTAATGCATGCGGGTGTCGTGAATGCAGGCGGAATGATCCTGACGCGTTTTGCTCCCGTTTTCAGCGGTGATTTAGCCCAAATTGTTTTGATTGTGCTCTCCGGTTTTTCAGTATTGCTTGGAACCGGAACGATCTTGGTCCAAGTGGATTACAAACGCCAATTAGTGGGATCAACGATCGCGCAGATGGGGTTCATGCTAATTCAATGCGCATTAGGTGCTTATTTGGCAGCCATTATTCACGCTGTCTTACATGGACTGTTCAAATCTGCCCTTTTCTTGCAAGCTGGTTCTGCTGTACATCACAACGAGCAAGTAGCTCCCAAGACAACTTCACAATTATGGCGAATGATCGGTGGCATTTTAGGACTTCTTGTAGGAATTGGGTTTTGGTTCATTGTCAATGGCAAAGGCTACGATATGATCAGTGCACTGCTCCTGGGATGGTCTGTGTCTTTTGCTTGGTCACATCTTGTGGCAATGGGTTACGGACGTATTAGGCGTTTTGCGGGATTTTTCGTATTTACAGGAATGCTAATTGTCTTCGGCATCGTTCTTACCACTTTCTATGTGCTTTTGCACGGAACCGTTCCGCAAGGAGGAATCCAACCGCATCTATCCGTCATCATTTTAGTTTTATTCATCTTATTGATCGGTAGTGTGACGGGGGCGTGGTTATCTCGCCATCCATCGTCTACTTTCTACGCTATTGTGTATCTGTGGCTCGTACGATTTGGAGAACCCCATCGCGACTCGGTTGAAAGTCATCCGGAGTATCTACAGCTGCGCAGTACTTTAGGAGGTGAAACACGATGGATGGAACATTGACATTCTCAGAACAACTTGGTTTAAAACAGGAAATGGAAATACCTGATGTTCTTGATCTTGTTTCGACCAGTGACATTCCTAATTTGGTGAGTTTAGCCAGCAGGGTTATTGCGCCGCTTGGACCGATTTCCGAGTTTGCGGCAAGGAGTCCCTGGATGGGGCTTGAAAACCAATTCTTTGACGAAGTCGCGCGCTGGCTCAAAGATATCCGTGACGTGGATATCTATCCTGGGGTTTCGTTATTGAGGGACGCGATGAATCGGGGTGAAATTGATCCGAAGTTGCTTGATAAAGGGCTGCAACGCTGGCTTGATTCACAATCCTTGCAATTGCCACGTGATGTTGCAGAACGTTTCTGTCGGGCTGCGCTGGAGTTGGATGATCTCCCTTCTGTGCTTTTAGAAGCACCTGAACTAAAAAATCTAATAGGAAAACTGAGTGTTATCGATTTACCAATTAAACAGCAACATTCGCTGCAAACACTAAGTTTTCGCATGGAACAACAGACCGGTGTGAAACTGGCTCGAGACTTAGACCGCCACGTGATCAAGTGGTGCAAGTTGTTTTTAGACGGATCGCACACAGCTTGGTCACTCCCAAGTCGCGAGGAAGGTTTCTATCGAGCTTGGCACCGACTTGTGCAATACGATCCGGCGCTGAATCATTCGCAGCATCAACTGCTAAAAAAATGTCCGAGAGAGGCAATCGATGCTTTAATGGAAGCGTTGGCAGCGCTTGAAATCTCTCCGTGTCAAATTCAGCACTATCTTGAGGCGCATTTGTTGTCCTTGCCAGGGTGGGCTGGGATGATGCTGTGGCGTTCGCAGCAAACGCCTGAAGAGGAGTCACTGCTAATCGAGTATTTGGCTGTTCGAATTACGCTGGAATGGGCTTTAATCAAACCTTATTTGCCCTTACCTGAACAACAGTCTGAAGACCAATCGCTTCATGTTCGACTGATTGCGGCATGGGCACATTGGGGCGACTTGCCGCTTGAAGCTTGGTCACATTTATCTGCTTCACAGCAACAAGCATACTTAACTCTTGCTGTTTATTTTGATGAATTTCTTCGTCGCAGGATTTGGCTCGAAGCCTGGGAAGAAACGTACGAAGAGCGACTGAAAGCAATGATTACATCGAAACAGTCCATATCCCATGCGGAAACGCCTGTGTTGGTACAAGTCGCATTTTGTATTGACACGCGTTCAGAGCCCTTTCGTCGAGCACTGGAAAAAGCGGGTCCATTTGAGACGTTTGGCGTTGCTGGCTTTTTCGGATTGCCAATTGAGACATGTAAACTTGGCAGTTCTCACAGCCACGCGTCCTTACCGGTAATGCTTAAACCACAACACAAAATCAAGGAGTCTGCTTCTGCATTTGCGTTCAGACAGTATGAACAACGCCGACAAACGGTAATCTCGGTAAAACATACGTTTCAAATCATGAAACAAAACGTACTGACGAGCTTATTGCTACCAGAGGTAAGTGGTCCATGGCTCAGCCTGCAAATGTTGGCTCGTAGTTTTTTCCCGCGTAAAGCTGGTCGTACCTTTAGAAAACTGAGACACGAATGGTTGCAAAAACCTTCTACGGAACTGTCGCTTGACTATATGGACTCGGAAGTTGGCTTGCCGATCGGTTTTTCTGAGGAAGAGAAAGTGTATTATGTACGACAAGCGCTCAACATGATGGGGTTGACGAAAAACTTCTCTCCATTAGTAATCATTTGCGGGCATGGGAGTCACAGTACGAACAACCCTTATGCCGCTGCATTAGACTGTGGTGCTTGTGGCGGGGCATCAGGCGGTTTTAATGCCAGAGTTTTAGCAACGTTGTGTAACAGTCCAAAAGTGAGGGAAATACTTGGTAACGATGGGATATCCATTCCGAAAGATACGGTGTTTGTAGCCGCCGAGCATATCACGACGCTCAATGAATTACGTTGGCTGTACGTTCCTGAACTTTCAGAAGCAGCACAAGAAGCATTTGATGGAATCCGGGGGGTGTTGCCCAAGGTAAGTGAACACGTGAACGCGGAGCAGTTATCGCGATTACCATCACTTGGATTTCGTTTTAAACATCCGAAGATCGAGGTGCAGCGTTTTGCGGAAGATTGGAGCGAGGTACGTCCCGAATGGGGTCTGGCACGCAACGCCGCATTTATCATCGGCACCCGGCAATTGACCAAAGCGTGCGACTTGGACGGGAGAGTCTTTTTGCACTCCTATGACTGGCAAAAGGATGATAACGGTTCTTTGCTTTCGAACATTATCGCAGGTCCAGCAACCGTGGCTCAGTGGATAAATCTACAGTATTATGGGTCGACCGTTGCGCCGTATTATTACGGTAGCGGGAACAAAGTCACACAAACAGTGACAGCCGGTGTTGGTGTCATGCAGGGGAACGCAAGTGATTTGTTAGTTGGATTTCCCTGGCAATCCGTCATGAAATCCGACGAAGAGTTCTATCACGCGCCTCTGCGATTGCTGGTGATCATCGAAGCGCCGGAACATTACGTGGAGCGATTACTGGCCCACGATGCCGCATTCTGCCAAAAGGTTCAAAATGGATGGATTCGGCTTGCGATGATTGATCCGAAAGGGCGCTGGGAGAGTTAATTCTAAATAGGAACGTCACTGTTAAATCAAAGATTATAACAAAGGAAGATACTCATGAATAAATCAAAAGGTATGGTCGAGTCTGAAATCAGCAGAGCATTAACACAATGGGAGAAAGATTATCTTGGACGTGGATCTCTGACTGTAAAATCAGATATTTTACGGGATATGATTATTGTTACCTTGCGCGGCATCTTAACTCCTGCGGAATATTCCCTTTGCAGTGATAAAGAAGGATTGTTATCGATAAAAAGGAATCGAACTAGCTTGGTGGAATCGGGTATTGCTGACTTAAATAAAATGATTTCCAATATTATCGGTTTTGAGGTATTGAGTTTTCATACGGATCTTAGCACTCGTTCTGGAGAACGCGTCATGGTTTTCCGGCTGTCAGGTGATTTGTCGAATGCTTTTTCATAATAAAATCAAAACAATCGATTTGCTATTCAAACACTGTAAGCCTGAATTTTCTAGTGCTTCTTTTAATGAATGGTTAGAAGGCAGTACGTCCGTGATGGAGGGTTTGATCACGTGAGCGTCGATATGGGCACAGCACTGGCTCAATGCCACGCGCGGTTCATGGCGTCAAGATCCGGAGCTATCGTGTGGGGGGCAACTCAATGACTCAGGTTCGCATCTGCTCGATGTCGTGCTGTGGTCGACAGGTCTGAAGCCTTTGGAGGTGTATGCCTCGATTGACAATCGCGGTACCGGCGTGGATATCGACTCGGCGGTGACGGTGCGATTTGAAGGCGGGGCCATCTGTACCTGGAGTGTGGTGGGCAGCGCCTCGATTCGCTGGCATGAGGATGTGTCGTTTCACGGGGAGCGTGGAACTGCGCTCTATCGAAACGGGAAGCTGTGGGTCGCTAAAGGGCAGGATGCAGACTTGGTAGAAGTACCAGCAAAAGAATTGCCGCCGACTCGCACGCCTGTTGAAGATTTTGTCGATCTTCTTCTTGGCCGCAGACACGAGGCTGCCGCAACGGCTGAATCTGGCTATCAGGTGGCGCGCTTGACGGAAGCAGCGTGGCAAAGCAGCGTGACCGGGCTACCGGTTCGTTTCTAACTTGGACTTTTAAAGGGTAGCAATAAGAGTGCGAGAGAAAAACGACCTCGCGCTCTTGTCGCTGATGGCCCATGGTACTTCGGTTTCTTGGGACGGACTTGCCCGTTTACACTCCTGTATGAGCAACAAACGTTACATATTTACATACCAGTCAAACCAACGACCGTGTCCGTCTGTTTCCGCGATGATTTCATTGAATTCTACTCCGTTTATGAAAGAATCTAAATGCAGTTTCCCAACGTCTGAGATGTTGTTGTAAAGATGAAATACATCTCTTTTAGTACCGATGGCTTTGATGTTATCTATTAGTTTTCTCTTTAATTCATCTGGAATTTGATTGGCAACGTGGGTATGAAAAATACATAAAGCTGAATCCTCAGGTACTTGTTCGACAACATGAGGCAGTAATGAAACTCCATCGCCCTCAATTAAGTTAACAGAGTTAATAGTGAAAAGTTGAGCCGCTTTTTCTAACACTTCCAGTCGTTCTTTGTGTTCCGGCCAAATCAATGATTTTAGCCATAGATAATCTTCTTTTTTGGATAAGTCGACCACATGTAAATCAATTCCGAACTTCGATTTAACTGGAGGGGTTTTTTGCAATAATGGTAGTGCATTTCCACTTCGTAATTCTGAAGTCAAATGAACACTGGAACTGAGGTCTCCATAGACGCTATCCGTACCATATGAGTAACTGTATTTGTCCCACAAAAGCTGCAATCCCGCGCTTGTTCCTATTTCAACAAGTGATAATGGGCGTCGCACTTTGTTGTAGATGTAGCAAAAGCTTGGATAAAAATAGGTGCATCGTCTAATTTCATTGGTTTGAACCATTTTACTCTGAAGAAGACGGATCATTTCATTTCGGTAGTTCTGACAGAAATTTTTGAATGGTGGAAAGGATCCTTCAAAGGGACGTGGATTGCCTGTGACACTTAAATAAAACGCTTTCAATTCATGATCAACTCCGGACAAGAGGAGATAATGAACGGAAGCAAATAACAAGTTGGGAACAGGCTGACCCTGGGAACAGTGCGAACTCAATTCGAGCAAATGAGTGTCCCTTGAAATCTCAATGGATAAAAATTCGTATAGCCTGCTGGATCCTTTGCACTCCTTTTCAGCAAACCTCCTAAATCCCGCGGATAAATGAGTCGAATTCATACCATTCCCCCTAGTTTCATGAACCGATGAAACATCTGCAAATCGAATCACAGATATCCCTCCCAAAACTATTAAAAATTAAAGACTGCAGATGGGTTAACCTTGGAGCTTTTGATAGGTCTGACTCAGTATCCCGTAGGCATCCAAATCGTGATATTGATCCCACTTGAGAACGTGTTGAACAAGGGTTCCTTCATAAGTCATCCCGATTTTCTTCATAACTTTTGAAGACGCGGGGTTTGAAGTGAACGCGAACGCATAAATACGATTCAAATCAAGTTCTTCAAATCCGAATTTAAGAAGCCTGCGTGCCGCTTCTGTCATGTAGCCCTGCCCCCAATATGGTTTACCCGTCCAATATCCCATTTCCGCTCGTTTGTACCTAGGGGTGATACCAAGGGCAATCGCCCCGACCAATTCATTGTCGTGTTTACGAATGATTGCAAAATCATGATGAGTGCCTTCTTTGGTGGTTTCATGCGAGCGTTTTATAAAAGCCTCGGCGGCACCTTTTGGATATGGATGCGGAATATTTTGCGTAGTCTTTGCTATTTCGTAGTCGCCAGCCAATAATCCTACTATGTGTGCATCTTCAAGTTCAAATGGTCTCAAGATTAGATTGTCAGAGTAGAGTCTCATCAATAAGCGCCACCTTTCTTAGTCAGTACCCACAATTCAAACGTTGTTGTTGCGTATTATTATGCTGATGTGTCGTAATAATCGATATTAATCAAAAAACGGGGGTTGTTCGATAGATAAAGGTTCGACGCATGCCAATACATCATTTTTGGCATTGTTGACCATGCTTGCGACTGGGAAGGCGCGCATTTGATCTGCAGGGTAGGGGATTAGTAAGGGTTCAAGTACTGCGCGATCTTGAATGGTAGGGTTAAGCCAGGTTGCTTCGGATTCGGGAGGTAAAATGACCGGCATACGATCATGGATGTCTTGCATCAACGCATTTGGACTTGTTGTAAGAATCGACACCGTGTGAAGGGTATTTCCTTCCTTATCACGCCATACATCAAAGATTCCAGCGAATGCAAAAACGGGCCGATCCGTCACGACAATACGCATAGGTTGCTTTGTTTTTCCGGTTCTTTTCCACTCGTAAAAGCCATCTGCCGGAATGAGGCAGCGTTGCTTTCGGACAGGAACGCGAAACATGGGTTTATCAAATACGGTTTCAGACTTTGCGTTAAAAGATGAATACGTGGCGTGGTTCTCTTTTGCCCAAAACGGAATGAGCCCCCATTTCCAAAAGGTGAGTGTCCGGTGATCGTCTGACTGAACGATGGCCATGATGAACTGGCCTGGGGCAATGTTATAGCGAGGGTTTTGGAATAATTCCATATGCTGAAGATCAAATGTGTCTTTTAGCAATTCCGTTGAAGATACAAAAGAGTAACGTCCACACATGATCCTTCACCTCTCGTCCATGATGCGAAAATTTATTGGATTTAAAATGGGCATGCACCTGAACATCTATCCTTTCTCAGGTGATAAGGTAATAATAAAGGATAAGGAGATCAATGATCTACGCAGATTGCGAGCGCTAGATGAACAAAAAGGATGGGTATACCCGTGATTCACTCCTACTTTAAGCAAAACAGCGCGCCGCGATTTCGCGAATGGCAAACCTATCGTACTTGGCTGCTCGGGGTCGGGCTCGTCTTGATGGTTGGGCCGATTTTCAATCTACTGTCAGTTTTCTATCATACGGGTCAGAATCGCGCCGAGAGCGTTTTTTGGTATGCACTGGTTCCGGCGATTTACGGATTCACCTATCCGCATTCCAGAGCTTTAGCGCCTATCTCAGCTATTCACCCTTATTCCGACCCGTCCATCAGCGTCTCATGGGCGTTGATCGCGCTGGCTCTCGGCGTCATTCTATGGGCCAAAGATAGAGTAGTCGATTTGCAGTACATCGCACGAAAAGTCCCTATCAAACGGACGGAAACGATCTTTTCTAAAATCGGTTTAGGGTTCGCCATCGTCCTCGGAATTCAACTCTTGCGCGGAGGCATCACCGTCTTCTTGAACGCATGGGCAGGGGCCCCTCTGTCATGGGATGTCGTAATCGGCTGGTGGATTACAAACAGTCTAGGCATGCTCGTCGCCTTGATCACCGCGTTTCTTTTTACATCGGTTGTAACCTTCTGGATTCCTGGCGCAGTCTTGGCGATTGCAAGTCTCTTTTTACCTTTTGCCATCGCGTCAATTCTCGATAAAATAGTGGGGTACAATGCATCAAGCCCATTCTTCGGTGTTTCGATAAGTGATCCGAAAATCCCTCCTGCCTTAGCAGATCCTTTCGCGTGGCTGAAGGCGCTGTCCCCCTTAAAGTTCACGGGAACGAGTTCGAGCATAGGTGGTAATCCGGTGCAAATTGGATTTGACTCGGCTGCACACTATTTATTTATGGCGGGATGGGTTTGGGCATTTTGGGGAATTTGGATCGTTACAGCGCTCGTGTTGACAATTCGATTGTTCAACCAATCCCCGACGGAGTAAGGTCTCTCTTCTTCGTTTATCCACGGATGCGTAACTTGAGTAATATTACCCTAGTTATATGTATATAGCGAGATTGCAATCATTAATATTCAATCATAAATCTATCGTCGTGACGCAATCTTCGCTATCATGGTGTTGAGTATGAATCCATCGTGGAGGCTGAAAATGTTGTGCGTGTGCTATGCGAACGGGCGTATGCCGCAGCAAGGGCATATTTGGTGGATATTGACCGGAATGGCGAATCGATGGGTACGATGGATGGGTTGCAAGAACATACGCTCAGGCACTGAAAAAGAAGGGGCGTAAATTATGAATCGATTTTTATATGGGCTCCTTGTTCTTATCACTACTGCCTTAATGGGGTCTTCTTTTGCAGTTGGTAAGATTGGCTTGGAATATGTATCACCGCTCCTATTAGTAGGTATTCGATTCACGTTGGCGGGCATGCTCATGTCTCTGTTTGTGGCAAGACGCCAGCACCCGAAAACAGTGATCGGGTGGTTACAGATGGCCGTGATTGGACTGTTTCAAACTGCAGGGGTTATGGGCTGCATTTTTATCAGCCTCCGCACCATCACAGCGAGTGAATCGTCAATTCTCACATTTATGAACCCGCTGCTAGTCGTCATTTTTGGAACGCTTTTTGTAGGAAATCGCTACCGCTTTGTTCAGTGGGTTGGGGTGGTCTTTGGCTTTCTCGGGGTTTTCGTGACACTTGGATTTCATTTGCATCTTCGCTTTGGCACGTGGTTAGGTTTCTTAGGCGCCGTATCTTGGGCGATCGCCACATTGCTCATCAAGCGTTGGGGTCCCCGTATCGACACATGGGTTCTGACGGCATATCAAATGTTCGTTGGCGGATTGCTACTCCTGCTTGGCAGTGTGACTATTGAGCGACCTCACATTGAGATAAATATCTCATCGATCTCTATCTTGGTATGGCTCGCCGTGATGGCGTCAATTGTTCAATTTGCCATTTGGTTTTATCTTTTACAAAACGGAGATCCCGGAAAAACGAGTGCGTTTCTGTTTCTCGCCCCGTTTTTTGGTGTATTGTCTGGTTGGTTGATTCTTGGCGAACCTATTCGATGGCCGGTTCTCTTGGGGGGGCTATTCATATTTGTAGGAATATTCCTCGTAAATTGGCCGAAGCCAAAAAAGAATGAGGTGCTGCAGATATAATGAAGTTATAGGTCACAGTGGTGTCAATCCTGAACGATAATCGAATGAATCTTGGCTTATAACACTTGAACATTCATCTTAGAGCAAAGCGATACACAACGCCAGTCAGTGACTTATGGTACTGCAAGGAAAGCGGCACATTTGGTTATTTAGTTCTGATGAAGAGATGGATCAGACCAGAACTCGTGCTCAGTGCATTTAAAGAATTTGACAACTAGTATACATTATATTAGATGTTAATTTTGGAAGTTCGAAAAAAGGATTGATGACATGTCCTCCAGGCCAGCCATGCACAACACGATGCTCGTACTCCTCACTGCGACTTCAGGGTGTGTCGATGCCATCAGCTTTCTGCTTCTTGGTCAAGTTTTTACCGCCGCGATGACAGGCAACACCGTATTATTTGGCCTAGCTTTGAGCCACTTGGATAAGCTCAATCCGCTCAACTACGCATCCGCCTTGCTAGGCTTCATGTTGGGCGCCGCAGTGGCTGCCGTCATCTTTCGACAGACACGAAAAGGATCCGGTTGGACTCCCAATGCATCCGTCGTGACGACCGTCGAGCTGGCCGCACTTGTTCTGTTCTCTATTCTCAGCCAACTGCCATACGTTTTGGATACCCATTTTAAACAACTGTTGGTGATGGTTCTCGCATTCGCCATGGGCTTGCAAGGCGTCACGGCCCGACGAGTCGGCGTGAATGGGGTGACGACGACCGTGATCACCAGTACGATAACTGGGCTCGTGGAAATCTCTGTATGGAAGATCGGTCAGCGATTTGGATTCACGCCGAACGCAAAAGACAGTCAACAACCGGAAAATCAGATATCGCCGCTTGCATTGTCGATGTGGGCGATGGTGATTCTAGCCTATGGTGTGGGAGCTGCACTGTGCGGAGGGCTTATCGCGATGTGGCATCTGCAGGCAGTTTGGCTGCCGATCGCAATCGTTGCCGTCGTCGTCGTATCGTCTACGTTGCTGATGCGGATATCTTCACCTCGAAGGTCAGAACAAGGGAATTGGAATGAAGCATAAGATCTTTACTGATGCGTCGCTGTAGTCTGCCGAGCCATCCACCATCATGCGGCCGTGAATAAGGGGATGCCCTATTCAGCCGATCGATTTCTCGGGTAAGGTAGAAAGGGTTGCAGTGCATTCGCATAACAAGCCATTTTAGAAAAGGTGATCTCTTTTGAGATCACCTTTTCGTGTATAGACCCCAAATGAATCAGTGTAAAAGGGATGCACGGTGCTCTTCAGCGAGTTAATCTAGTAAAGAAATCATCTATTTACACAAATCATACAAGCGCTTATAATCCAACTGTATTGATGATTTATTTAAACGTATTATTTCATTCAGTCGTTTATTTTCGCGTATTCGGCATAATTACGCATCGCTGAATGAGCGTGGATGTATGGAGGAACAAGTGTGCAATGGAAGTTGCTAAACCCTTGGGGGCGTAACATTGTCGAACGTATTGGATGTTGAGTCACTAAGCGTTGAATTTTGCGTTAACGGAAATGATTTTTACGCTGTGCGCGACGTCTCATTTCATATAAAAGCGGGTGAGACGTTCGGCCTTGTCGGAGAGTCAGGATGCGGTAAGAGTGTTACTTCGCTGGCGTTGGTACGCTTATTGTCTAAACTCGCAAAAGTACATGGAAATGTTCACTACAGCGGTCGGAATTTGTTGAAACTGTCGGATCGCGAAATGCGACAAGTTCGCGGAAATGAAGTGAGCATGATTTTCCAAGAACCGATGACATCGCTGAATCCGGTGTATAAAATTGGCGCACAAATCTCAGAGTCGCTGCGACTGCACAAAAAGCTGTCGGCGCGCGACGCGTTTCAACAGGCTCTTGAGATGTTGCGAAAAGTGGGGATTGCTCGCCCAAACGAGATAATGGATGAATACCCGCATCAACTCTCGGGCGGCATGCGCCAACGGGTCATGATCGCGATTGCAATGGTCTGTAATCCAAACCTTCTGATTGCGGATGAACCTACGACGGCCCTTGATGTGACCATTCAGGCGCAAATTTTGGAGCTCATGAGAACATTATCGTCCGACTATGGTACGTCCGTCCTTTTGATTACGCACGATTTAGGCGTGGTCGCTGAGATGTGCGATCGGGTCGCGGTCATGTACGCTGGCGAAATTGTCGAACAAGGCAGCGTCGATGACATTTTTTTTGCGCCGAATCATCCGTATACGAAGGGACTGCTGAATGCCATCCCGAAAATCGATGCCGTGACCAAAGAGCGATTGCAGCCGATCGAGGGAAATGTTCCCTCCCTGTCGCGCATGCCAAAGGGATGTCGATTCGCTCCTCGGTGCGCGAACGCAATGGAACAATGCAAAACGGAGTCGCCCGAACTCTTTGACGTTGGAGAAGAACATACGTCTCGTTGCTGGTTGAGCAAACCGAAGGAGGCGAACGCATGAGTGATGTTTTGTTAGAAATCAACAATTTGAAGAAGCACTTCCCACTGCGAAAAGGCTTTTTACACACGGTAAACGGCAGCGTGCGCGCGGTGGATGGGATCTCCCTACAAATTCAAACGGGTGAGACCATCGGAGTTGTGGGCGAATCAGGCTGCGGCAAATCGACGATGGGACGCAGCATTCTTCGCTTGATTGAGCCGACACACGGCGTAGTAAAATTCGAGGGAAAAAATATTCTCGCGCTGAACAAAGCGCAGATGCGCACGATGCGCCGAGAAATGCAAATTGTTTTTCAAGATCCATACGCCTCGCTGAATCCTCGCTATACCATCTTTCAAACGCTCTCCGAGCCCCTGGAGGTGCATCAACTCTACGATCCTGCCACGCGAAGACAGCGCGTCTACTCCATCCTCCAGCGCGTAGGGCTCGACCCTTCCTATGCAAGTCGGTACCCGCATGAGTTCTCGGGTGGTCAAAGGCAGCGCATCGGAATCGCGCGCGCACTCATCCTGAATCCAAAGCTGATCATTCTTGACGAACCGGTTGCCGCACTCGATGTATCCGTGCAATCACAAGTCATCAATCTCTTGGAAGATCTACAAAAAGAGTTCAACCTCACCTACATGTTTATTGCGCACGATCTGTCTGTCGTCAAGCACATCAGCAATCGGGTGCTTGTCATGTACCTTGGCCGAATGGCAGAACTGGCATCCTCTGATAAACTCTTTTCCCAGCCTGTTCATCCCTATACACGCGCGCTGTTATCAGCAGTGCCCATACCAAACCCCCGCGCGCGCCGCGTGCGAACCATTCTGCAAGGCGATTTGCCGAGTCCTGCCCATCCACCGTCTGGCTGTGTCTTTCACACGCGGTGCCCATTGGCGCAGGACGTGTGCAGACACGATGTGCCTGAATGGCGAGAGGTCGCCGAAGATCATTTTGCGGCGTGCCATTTTGCAGAACCTTCTTCTGAAGTCTTTCAACAAGCATGATCCACAACATGCACTTTGAAAGGGGGGACGCCGTGACGTGAGCTCCGTTCGTCGAACATAAGGTTTTCGTATATCCATACGCACGAAAAAATCTCAAAAGGGGGAAACGAATCATGAAAATCAACAAGTCTTTTGCCGTCACGCTTGCCATGGTTGCAAGCACAAGCCTTTTACTCGCGCCAGCGTCGTTTGCAGCATCGAAGGCGGCGAGCGCCAAATCGGGTGGAACGATCGAATACGCGCTTCCGTCACAGACCAACTTGAACTGGTTTCTTCCCGTCACCAATGCAGCAAATGACAGTGTGTACAACACGCAATTTGTAGATCAGATGTACAAGCCTCTACTCTGGATTAATAACAACTATTCGATCAACTGGAAATCCTCGATCGCAAGCAGAATCACCTACAACCCAGCGGGTACGATCTATCACATCTTTATGAATCCGAAATGGAAATGGTCCAATGGCAAGCCTGTCACGTCCCAAGACGTGCTGTTTACGTGGAATGTGATCAAGGCGGCGTCCGCTTCGAATGCGCCTACACCGTGGCCGTTTGTCGGCGCCGGAACGGGCAACATTCCAAACGGCATCAAGAGTGTCGTCGCGAATAATAAGTATGAATTGACCATTACCCTTGACAAACCAGCCAACCAGCAGTGGTTTATGTATAACGGCATCATCCAATTGACGCCTATGCCTTCTGCGGTTTGGAACAAATACAAAAACATCACTCAGGAAATCAAGTACCTTGGCGCCAATGCGACAAATCCCATGTTTGACACGGTCGTTGATGGCCCTTTCAAAGTGCAAAGTGGCACACCGAGTCAGTCGTGGGTTCTTATTCCAAACAAAAATTACCCGGGCCACAAGAGCACAGTCAATAAAGTCGTATTCAACTTTGAAGCGTCAAACACGGCAGAGTTGGCCGCGCTCAAGACGGGAAGTATCAACGTCGGCTATTTGGACCAATCCGAATTGGGATCGAAAGGCTCACTCACTTCGATGGGGGATAGCGTGACGCCTGAGTACCCCTTTGGCATCTTCTGGACGGAAATGAACATGTGGCCTGGATCTCCATCGAAGAGCATCTTTGACCAACTGTACGTTCGTCAGGCGTTGCAAATGGGAATCGACAACGCGGGCATTAGCAAAGACATCTACAAAGGCTATGCGGTGCCGATTGATGGACCGATTGCAACCGTGCCCAAAACGACCTTCATCTCGCCTACCCTCGCGGCGAAAAATCCGTATCCATTCAACCTCGCGGCGGGAAAACGACTGCTTGAAGCGCACGGTTGGAAGCTACAAAATGGCGTCATGACAAAAGGCAACCAAAAATTAAAGTTCACGATGATGTACGTAAGCGGTACGACTTCATCGACCGACGCGGCAGAGATCATGCAGCAGGACTGGGCGAGTGAAGGCGTTGTCGTCACGCTAAAGCCGATGCCGTTTAGTTCGTTTATCAGCACGACGAGCGATAAAACCAACCACTCGTGGCAATTGGCGGTGGGTTCCGGCTGGGATTACAACGGACCAGGATTCTATCCGACAGGCGGTCAGCTGTTTGCATCAACCGCGCCGTCTGGCACCGGGTTTAGCAACGTTCAGGAAGACAAGTTGATTCAAGCGACGCACATCCCGTATGCCACCAGTCAGCAGACCATGAGCCACTTCTTTGCCTATGAAAATTACACCGCCAACATTCTTCCGTTCCTGTGGGGGCAAAATGTTGCGACATTAGTGGTTACTGCGCCGAGTGTTCACAATGTGCTTCCGTACTTGGATGCTGCTACGGCGTTCCCGCAAATGCAGTATTGGACCGCTTCGGGGAACTAAGT
>NZ_LSUQ01000044.1 GCF_001642725.1 Ferroacidibacillus organovorans | reverse complement strand
CTGCACTTTTGCGGCGGCGCGATCACATGGCCAGCGCACTAAAGGCGTACTTCGACGATCGGTTGGCATTCACACTGCCAACTGGTGGCTATCACGTGTGGGGAAGATGGAACGTCGATGTGGATGATCGAAAACTGCTAGATGTAGCGATCGAAAGCGGTGTGGTCATCACGCCCGGTCGCGCGTACGGCGCAGATCCAGGCTCCGTGCGGCTGACATTTGCGAGTTCGCGCGAAGAGGAGATTGAGGATGGCATTTTGCGGCTGCGCGCCGCGTTTAACAGTATGAAAGGGAGTTAGTGAAAGGTGAGAATGACGTAACTGAGGTAGACGGCCGACGCCCACATCATGATCGCAGAGATGGCGTTGATCGTCCCGAGCGACGAGCGCCTGACCGCCGCGCGCCCAGCGACATGCCCGACGGTGACCAAAACCAGAAACCAGAACCACGAAACGGCGGCGCACGCTACGCCAAACGCCAAGCGATCACCCCTCGATGTGTACATCAAGGCGCTCCCGCCGATGACTGCGAGCGTATCGATCAAGGCGTGCGGGTTCAAAAGCGATACGGAGGCGGCGAATTTGATCTGCCTGCCAGGAGGCCAGGCGGATGCCGATTGATCCGGATGAACCTTCGTCCGATCGCGCCATGTCCCCCACCCCATGTACAGCAAGAAAAGGACGCCCACAGCGCCGAACGCATCGCGCAGCCACACGATGTGAAGTGCCACCGCCGACACGCCAAAAACAGCCAAACCCACGAGAAGCGTATCGCAGATCCCCGCCGTAATCAGTGCCGGAAGCGCGCCAACCCACCGTTTTTGCAGCGCCCCTTGGCTCAGTAGAAAACCATTTTGCATCCCGATCGGCAGAATCAGCGCGATAGAAAGCATTGCTCCATGCAAAACCGCGAGCAGCATGCGGCACACCCCTTCCAAACCTCACGATGGCAGATAGGTTAACAGCACGATGTACACACACGCTTCGTTCCCAGCATTTGCGTATGTGTGATCGCATTCAGCCTGAAACGACAGGGCGTCTCCTTCCTGGAGGACATGCGTTTCTTCGCCGAGCAAAAGGGTAAGAGAGCCCGACTGAACCCAGATGCCTTCCGTCACGTGGGCGCCATGCGCCTCGGCGTGATGCGCGCAACCCGGCAACAGCGTGATCTGATAAAGATCTGTCGAAACAGCGCGACGATCAGCCAACAAGCTCTGAACGATATAGCGACCATCCTCATCCGTCACAATCGCCTGTTCACGCTTACGCACAACCGTCGCGCGCCCGCCTGGCGCATCCAGGAAAGCAGAAAAAGGCACGTGCAGACCACTCGCAATCTTCCAAAGTGTTACAACCGTCGGATTGGATTCTCCGCGCTCAATCTGTCCCAGCATCGGTTTGCTGACGCCCGTCTTCTCTGCCAATTGCTCAAGCGTAAAGCCGCGCTCTTTTCGCAGCATCCGCAAGCGGTGGCCAATCTGCTCGGTCAACTGTTCAGGATTCAAGCTCATCACCTCACGCATATATTATAACACTCAAATATATGTTATAATATATAAAATTGCCGCCAGAGGATGAATTCCCATGTCCCCCGTCTTGCTCGAAACGGTGCTCATCGGCATCGGCACATACCTCTTTCGCTCCGGCTCGCTCAGCCTTGGCAGCCGCATCGCGTGGCCAGAAGGCGTACGCACATGGCTCTCTTTTGTCACGCCAGCCGTGCTCGGCGCGCTGCTCGGTCCGATGATCCTGATGCAAAACAACCGGGTCATCTCGCTTTCCCACAGCGCTGATCTGCTCGCCGCTCTCCCCACGTGTGTGGTGGCGTGGTACACGCGCCATTTGCTCCTCACCGTCGCGACAGGCGTCGTCTGTTTTGCGGTTATCCGCTACTTCGTGTAAAGGAGACACAACCCATGGACACGAATCTGAATGTGGCGAAACGTGCGCTCAAAGACGCGTCGCCGATCCTTTTTGCCTACTTCCCAATCGCCGTCACCTTCGGAGTCATCGCGACAGGAAGCGGCCTGTCGTTTCTCGAGGTGTTTTTGATCTCCGCACTCGTGTATGCAGGCGGCGCGCAGTTCATGCTGGTCAGTTTCATCGCGACGGGTGAATCCTTTGTCGCCACGATCCTCACAACGCTGCTTGTTAACCTGCGTCATGTGCTATACGGAACGACCCTTGGACCCGCTTTTTCATCATGGAAAGAAAGGCGCAAGTGGGCATTCGCGTTTGGCATGACCGACGAAGTGTTTGCGGTGGCAAGCAGCCGCATTCTGCAGAATCCAGCTGTACCCATCTACCAGCTTCCGTTTGCCGGTGCCTGCTACCTTTCATGGCTCTTGGGAACGGTGGCGGGAGCGGGGATCGGCGGCATCGTTCCCGCGCAACTCTCTGCGGCACTGAGCTTCGCGCTTCCCGCACTGTTTCTAGCACTGGTGTTTCTCGGCAAACGCACGTTCGCACATTTTAGTGCAGCCCTGTGCGGGGCGGCGCTGGCGATTCTCGCAACCCTTTTTCACATAGGGAGCTTTGGCATCGTACTCGGTGCCGTCACGGGAGCCACGCTTGGATTTGTGATCCAACTTCACCGATCGCGCACCGCGCAAAACACCCCTACGGTACAAAGCGGCACGCCCTTTGGCGAGTGACCCATCGCGCTACGCGACACCCATCACGCACCCCTTCGTCATCTCCAACAATTCGTCAGGCGTCAATCGAAACACCGCTTTCGGATGTCCCGCCGCCGCCCAAATGGCGTCGTATTGCAGCAGATCCTGATCGATCGCGATCGCCATGGACGACACATGGGCAATCGGGGGCACACCGCCGATCACATACCCTGTGTGCGCGCGCACAAAATCTGCGTCTGCCTTCAAGAGTTTCGCGCCAAGCCACTCGGCGATTCGCTCTTCATTGACGCGGTTCGTCCCGCTCGCGATGACCAGGACTGGCGTGTCCGTGTCCGCACGGCGAAACAGGATCGATTTTGCGATTTGACCCACCGAACACCCCACGGCCGCCGCTGCTTCAGCCGCCGTGCGCGTGCTGTCAGGCAACTCGACAACAACGTTGGCAAACCCATGCTCCCGCAAAAAATCCTGCACGCGCTGAGCGCTTTGTTTTAGCGCATCCATATCGCTTCTCCACACTCCTTTTCAGCGAATCACAATTCATCCAAACCTAGACGCTCCTCTCTCCCAAATCTCGATGCGCCGATCTTTCAATGCTCGAAAGCGTGCATCATTCAATCGAATAATTCAGCCAGTCTCCAGTGGTGCCCCCCATTTTCTCATAGAAACGCTGTGCCCTTATATTGTCGCTGGCAGTCGTCCACGACATGAATGCACAACCATGCGCTTTAGAGTAGTGATGGCACGCATCAAACAATTTTGCGGCAACGCCTGATCCCCGAGCACCCTCAATCACATACAAATCGTTCATTATAGAAATTTTTCCTGCTCGCAATGTACTGAAGGAATAATAAAGAGTAGCAAATCCGACAAGTTCCTCGTTTTGCTGTGCGACAAATTGAATGCCATCACGATGATCAAGCAACAATGTGATAAGGTCTTGGATTCTTTCTCTGGGTTGTTTCGACTTTTTATAAAAATCCACGATGTACTCATCCATAAGATCTGTTAAAGCATCCCTATCATCCGAGCAAGCTGGCCTTATCAAAATATGACTCATTCACAAATCGCACTCCCTATATTCAAAATTCCTGGCCGCGAACCTTTGCAAACACCATGGTATCTCGCAGAAATTCCCCTGTTACAGCGAAAGTCTCACTCCGCAAGATCCCTTCCAACGTGAATCCAAGTCGTTCCGCCATCCGAATACTTCGAACGTTTTTTGAATCACAGCGAATTTCCAAACGATTGGCAGACAGTTGATCGATAGCAAAATTCGCAATTCCTTCTACTGCCTCCGTCATGAATCCTTTTCCACCCTGAGAGGTACGAATCCAGTATCCAATTTCAAACTTTCGGACCGTCCAATCCATTCGATGAAGACCACTAGACGCGATAAAAACTCCTGTCTCTTTATGAAAGACATGAAATCTCAAGTCTGAACGTTCCAAAAATCGAACGCGAGCGATACGCACATTCTCTTCGGACTGCTCGACAGAAGGAACTTGATTCGCCCACGGCATCCACGGTCGAAGTTCTTCTATGCTTTCACGAATTGCCTCGTTGACCATCGCTCCATCTCCATAAAGAGGGGATCGAATCGTTAATCGTTCTGTTTCAAACTGATCTTTAAAATCTAACATGATTGGTTTTGAATTCATCCGTCGATCACCTCATAACGCTCAAGATTTTCCGGATTCAAAGCTACCAATGCCATTCACCGCCATGATCTCATTTGACATCTTTAAAGGAAAAATTCAAGGATTTTCTATTCAAGGTTCGCAAACAACATTTCAAAATACGATATGTCATATTCGATCATATCACCAAGAGTGATCCACAATACACTCTTCAAGTGTTGACCGTTTTCATCCATCTCGAATCCTTTAACCAAGATTTCGGTTGCCACTCTATAACAAAGATTTCTCATATCGTCCACCCGTACTAAATACAGTCCACTCAATTCACCCCATGCTGGCCGATAATTTGCCAACGTCATATTTTCATGCACCAACAAAAAAAATATGACAGAATTCATTATCCGCAATGCCGTTACTTCTGTCTGAATGTCTATAAATACCTATTTTCCGCAAATTAATATCGGCAATACCAATGCCTAATTCTTCTCGAAGCTCTCGAACTCCGTCCAAAGGACATTCATGTGCTTCTAAATGTCCAGCGCAACTGACGTCCAGTTTGTTCGGATGAATATCCTTTGACGGATGTCGGCGCTGCAGTACCAAAAAATCATCATTTAAATCACGATGCAAGATCCAACAGTGAAATGTTTGATGCCAGAATCCGAAACGATGAACTTCCTTTCTTGTTGCGGTGCCAGTCCAATTCATGTCTTTGTCAAATGTATCAAACACTTCGGCCAGGATTGTCACTCCTTCTGCATCATGTATTGTTAAAATACCTTAGTTGATCCAGCACCGATTGAACGCGTATCGCATCATCAAAATCCGGGAGCGAGTCCGGTTTCTCCCCAGCCAGTGCGCGTGCGATCTCCGTATAAAGTGTCCACTGCGGATGAATGTACGCTTGGATCGCTGCAGGGAAACCGCTCTCATCCATGCGCTCCGAAAGACCCACATCCTTGAATTCTGCCGACGGAGTCGTCGCGACACGCAGCGAATCCCCCTCCAAGACGAGTGTTCCCTTCGTACCGAAAATCTCGAGTTGAGGTTCGACGCCGATCGCAGACGAAATGAATTGCACCGAGCAGGTGCCGCCCTTTTGAAACATTCCTAAAATCATAAACGAGTCATCCGCCGTGCTCTCTTCAAGCCCTTGTACCCCGCGCCGCGTTTTGATCTGGCGCACCAACTGCCCATGAACTGTCTCCATCTCGCCAAACCAGTGGTGCAGCGCGTCTATCATGTGCGATCCGACGGCCCCGAGCATTCCTCCACCGCGCTCCGCCTTCCACAGCCATGTGTTCTCAGCCTCGCGAATGCGATCGAGCATGCCGCGCGCATCTCGCCAGTGGACATGAATGACGTCACCGAGGCTCCCCTCGTCAAGGATACGTTTGATCATTTGGCGCTCCGGTAAATAGCGCCACTCAAAATTGATGAACAAGTGACGATCCTGCACATCCGCGACCCTCTTCATCGCTTTTACCTCATCGAGATTCAAAGCAGGCGGCTTCTCGCACAACACGTGTACACCCGCCTCGAGCGCAGCGATCGTCATATTGGCGTGTACCATCGGCTCTGACGCGATAACCACCATCTCTAACGCGGATGCTTCGATCATCTCCTTCCAGTCATCAAAGGCGTGCGGGATGGATAGTCGCTCTGCCTCCGCGCGCGCCCTTCCCGGCCTTACGCCACTAAGCGCCACCAATTCATAATCCGGATGCTTCAAAAGAACGGGCGCATGCACTTTTGCGCCATACCCCGTGCCGATAATCCCTACGCGAATCCCCATCGTTACACCTCACCCTTCGATGATTAAATAAAGGACAGCGCGCGATGTGCTGCCTCTCCCGGTTAACGTTATCGACATGTGAAACACGTCCTCACGTGTCGTCGATCATCGTTTCAAACTGCAAGAGATCACTCAGACTGCGAATGATTCGATACGGTTTGATCGCAAACGCCTCCGGCCATGACGCGTTTTTTCCATTAACCCATATGCCTTTGATGCCCATCCGTTGCGGTGCCACAACCTCCCACTCGGCGTTGTCGCCGATCATCCACGCATCGACAGCAGAAACGTCCAGCACATTTAGAGCATGTTGATAGATTTTCTCTTCTGGCTTGCCTACACCAAATTCACTCTCAATGAGGATGAGATCGAAATGGGAGGAGAGCGAAAATCGATCAATTTTAGCGCGTTGCGAGATTCCAGCGCCATTCGTGAGCAGCGCCAATTTTATGCCTGCCTTCCTCCAAAATTCGATAGTCTCAACAGCTCCAGGAAGAAGGTCGATCGCTTGCGTTCGCTCTTCTTCAAAGCGGACTGCGATCCATTCAGCGAGAGAAGGATGACTCACACCAAGAGCAGTGAGCGTCATGTCGACAATGGTTTTGCGACTGGCGAGAAGATCCATTCGCCCCACTTTATGACGCAAAGGGTCACTCCAAAACCACGTTGCATTCGCTTTTAATGCGCTAACCAAGTCCTCTTTCGTTACAGGCGCTATCTCTTTTGCTACTTCGTTACATACCACGCGCCAACTCACGTCGGCCACACTTTCATAGGAGAGAATCGTATCATCAAGATCAAGAAGGATTGCTTTAGGCATTTCGGGAATCTCAACTCACTCCTCTAAAGGAGAATGGGGTCAACAATAATAACGAATATTCCGGCGAAAACGCCTAGAATCTCCCCCGATGTCACAAGTGAATATGAATAAAGGATACCATGCGTAAACGTAAACGCAACTTGTAAACCGCCAAGAAAACTGGTACATAGAGAGTAGTCTATCTCAAAATCATGGCACGGTATACGCCGTCATACGGTTCCTAATTTGCACGTTTATAAAATAATTTTGAATCAAGGAGTACAATTTATGCCAACACATATCACAGAATGGCTCGGCAACGCCTATCTTGACTATAATGCGATAACCTTGGGATTAGACGCCTTGGCCGAGCGCGTTCGCTCTGAAAACTTTAACGCCATTGTCATTGTATTGCGTGGCGGAACATTCGCAGGCATGCACATGTCATTTCTCACAGGACTCCCTGTCTACTTCATCGCATACCATCGCGCCGACAGTTCGGTGGAGTGGATAGGTTCAGCACCCAACGCGCAAGCAAAGGTGTTGCTCTGTGAGGATTCAGCCGGTAAAGGGACGACGCTACTGAATTGCCGAAATTTCTTGCGCAATGCTGGCTATGCCGTATCCACACTTGTCGTCTGTAAAGTGCCGGGGGCGCTCGTCAACCCGGAATACATTTGTATCGACTGGAAGAACGACGACCTCCAAGTGCTGTTCCCGTGGAATCGCTATCGCATCAATGGGGAAAGCAGAACCGATGACTTGCCTGATCACGAATATGAACACACGGCTTGGGATTTGGATGGGGTATTTCTGGATGATCTTAAGCATGACGAGCGGGATAACGATGATCTTGCAGGAATGCTTGCGCGACGCGATGAAATGCCCCTTGGATCCTATGCCCCCATGGTTTCACCGGGAGACGTGATCATTACGTCCAGACCTGAAATCGATCGGGAGCGTACAGAAAAATGGTTGCGTAAATTTCGCATCGACATCCCTGTCGTTCTTCGCGAAGAAGGCGACGTAGCAGAAAACCCAGAATTCAGAGCGAACTGGAAAGGCAAAAAGGCACTCGAACTGGGCTATACGCATTTTGTGGAAAGCAGTTCAGAACAGGCTCTCTATCTCGCCGCGCGCTATCCGGAATTGCGCGTCACCTGGTACAACCAAGGAAATCGTATCCTCGTAAACGCGAGCAAGATAAACAAACTGGGTTGAGATGGTTTGGAACGATAGGAAGCATCGACGAATTACGGCGACGATATCGCTCAACACATTCGTCACGAGGTGATATGGCGGAGCGCCGAAATAAGAACCCACAACCCTAGCAAACCGAGCATACCACCCGCCGCTTTTTCTGACCATTCTCCGAAATATTTTTTTAATCTGCCACCAAAGGTCAAGCCAAGCCATGTGAAGAAGAACGCCTGGATTGCAACCGAGATCACAAGGAGACCCATCGGGAGTTGCATGAATCCCATGGAGAGCCCCACCGCCCATTCGTCGACACTGACGCTGAGCGCAGTCAAGAGAAGCCCCCACCCCGTCCATTGGCGCGCCCGTTTTCCATCTTCGTCGTCGTTTTCAAAAAAGATGAGCCATACGGCGATTGCGAGAAGTGCGACCCCACCGAGCAATGTCGCCCACTGCCCGACGAGCGTTCCAAGCGTTCTCCCAAACATCAATCCAATGAGCGGCATGATCGCCTCAGCTGCGGCAAACGTCAGTCCGATTCGCCACCGACTGCGTTTTGAGTAGGCTGTCACACCAATGGACATCGACATCAGCAATGTGTCCATTCCAAGCGAAAGCACAAAAATGACAACAGCGACAACCGTCACACAATCCCTCCACGTCACACCTTCACTTTTCTTCGATCATGCGGATGATCTCTTCACAAACGCGGTGCGTATCGAGCATGTCTCGCGTCAAATCATCTCTCCCGCGCGAAACCGCTGCAAAGAAATCCTCAACAATCGCATTAAAACCGCGCGCTTCGTACGCATTTTGCCAGTCACTACGCTTTGTCACCGTCGCGGCACCACGCCAATGCGAAAGCTCTGCGAGATCGCGGACGATCCATTTTTCTCCAGAACGCATCACTTCCAGCGTCTCTTCACTCAATCCACTCTCGCGATTCATAATGCCAATCGCCGTATGTTCTTTCGCGCTGAGCTGCGCGACTATGTGCGCAAGCTCATTTCCTTTCATCTTCCACCGCACATGAAGCGTATCATAGGTGCTCATTCCAAGCCATCGCAGCGTATCTATCACGTGGATAAAATCGTCGAAAATCACAGAGCGGGGGCTTCCTGCTAGAGACGTGCGATTTTTTTGCATCACGATCAGATCCGGCGTTTCATTCGTCTTGACTTGGCGGTACATCGGGGCAAAGCGGCGGTTAAATCCAATCCTGAGCACACATCCACGTTGTTCTGCCATCTGTACAAGCAACCGAGCCTCTTCATAGGTATTGGCAATCGGCTTATCGAGATAAACGTGAACACCCGCCTGAAGCAGCGCCTTTACGACAGGCATGTGCGCCTCTGTCGCGACGTGCACAAACGCAACGTCAATCCCCGCCTCAAGCAGCGCATCGACCGTCGAGTAGCGTGCCGGAATGCGGTATCGCTCCCCGATGTCATGAAGCACGGCAACGTTTCGCGTGGCGATTTTCAGTTCAATTCCCGCGCGCGTTCCCAAGATGGGGAGGTACGCTTTCTTTGCAATGTCGCCAAGACCGATGATCCCAACGCGCAACCCAAACGCCTCCTTGAGCGATCGCGCCTTATTTTAGATACGCTTTTAAATAAGCTAACTTCTCCGTCTGAAACCCTGGCATCTCTTCGTGTCCAAAATAGCGATACACGCGAATCTGCTTCGCGCACGTCAGATGATTGTATGCCGCAAAAATCGTGGAGGGTGGTGTGATTTCATCGATCAAGCCGACGGAGATGAGCACAGGACACGTGATCCTCGGTGCGAGGTTCATGACATCGAAATAAGAGAGTGTCTTCATCGCCGTCTCTTCAGTCTGTGGCGCCGTATTTCTCCGAAAAAACTCGTTGATTTCAAGGTATGGCCCCGTCGGTGAGACATCCATGGCGCGACGAAAATGACAGAGATAGGGATAATCCGCGACAACCACCGCCGCGCGTTCAGACAACGCTGCAGCCGCGAGCGAGAGTCCGCCCCCTTGGCTTCCGCCAGTCACTCCGATGCGCCGCGCATCGATGTTCGGTTGTTGCGCGAGCACTTCAAGCGCCAACACCGCATCCATGTACACGCCGCGATAATGATACTCCTGCGGATCTAGAATTCCCTTCGTCATCCAGCCGAGCTGATGGCCGTGCGAACTGATCGAATTGTCCTGGCTGCTGTGTTGTCCGCGCGTCAGCATGCCAAACGTCGCGTAACCGTGGAGCGCCCAATTCACGACAGTGTGGATGCCGCCGTCAAACGACCAGTTGTAGCCGTGAAAAACGACAAGGCCGGGATGCGGACCGACCCGATCAGGAACCGCGTAAAAACCGCGGATCGTCGCGCCCATATACCCGCAGTACGAGAGTTCATACACGCGCACGCCATCCACCGGGTAGTCCATCTCGCGCATGGAAACCTGCAAATTCGCATCCTTGATAAGGCCCAACGTAGACGCCCAAAACGCGTCAAAGTCCACCTCGCGCGTGAGCTTTGGCTGATACATCTCCAGCTCCTCCAGCGGCAGATCATACGGTTGCGCCAAAGCCGTCACCTCACTTTTTCGATCTTCAGACACGCCCTTAACTTCATAACCTCATCATACTCTACTTCTGCGACTTGAGCGCGCAGCGCATTGCTCGCACCGCACGCACCCGCAAGTCGCAACGCGTCAACAAAGCCTTCATGCCGCGAAAGCGCAGCGACAAGTCCTGCGAAAAAGGCGTCTCCACTCCCCACCGGATTGACTGCGGCAAGCGCAGGCATGGTACCTTTCCACACACTTCCATCCTCTGCGCGGGCGTAAAATCCCTTTGCGCCGCAAGTGACGATCGCTACGTCACATCCCTTTTCACACAGCGTCTCAAGCCCATCGTAAAAATCCTTGCGATCCCTCATCCTTACATCAAGCAGTTCCTCAAACTCCACTTGATTCATCTTTACGAGATACGGTCGCGCCTTGATCGCCTCGACCATCGCGTCCCCACGCGTATCCACGTAACATTTTCCGCCGCGCCGCGCCGTGCGCTTGATCCATTGTGCGTAAAAGTCTGTCGGCAAACCAGGCGCCAGGCTCCCGCTCATGACGACGTGATCCGCCATCGACAAATGCGGTTCCAGATGCTTGAAAAAGAGGGTCATATCTTCCACAACCGTCGGCCCCGGTTCCAACAGTTCGCTGCTTCGCCGCGCCGCTTCCGAAAGCCCAGTTTCAAGGACATTGACCGTGGTGCGCGTCTCGTCAGCAATCCTGTAAAAATCGTGGCATATCTCCATCCGTGTCAGTTCAGCGGCGATCCACTCACCCGTGTTTCCCCCTAAAAACCCTGTACCGCAAGCATTTACGCCAAGGGTGTGCAAGACGCGCAAGACGTTGATTCCCTTGCCGCCAGGCGCTTTCATCACGCGGCGCACGCGATTGACCTCTCCCTGACGGAACGCCTCGAGAAAATAGGTTTTGTCAAGCGCCGGGTTGGCAGTAACCGTCAAGACGTACGGTTTCATTTAATAGCGTCCCTTTGCGCCAGCGAGTTCGATCTTCTCTTCAACCACCCGGGCGTACGCTGCGCGCGCGGGCATGAAATATTTCCGCGGATCCGCCTCTGCAGGGTGTTCGATCAGATACGTGCGCAACGCGTCCGCAAAAGGAATTTTCAACTCGGTGGCGATGTTCATTTTAGTGATCCCAGCGCGAATCGCCTCGCGAATCAAGTGATCCGGGACGCCTGACGCACCGTGCAAGACAAGCGGAATGTCAACGCGCCGACGAATTTCGGCCAGTCGCAAAAGGTCGAGTTTCGGTTCTCCGCGATAGACGCCGTGCGCTGTGCCGATCGCAACGGCGAGCGAGTCGATGCCTGTACGCTCCACAAATTCGCGCGCCAGCGCCGGGTCCGTGTACCGCGCTTGTGCCATGTCTACCTCCAAATCATCCTCGACGCCACCCACCTGACCCAGTTCTGCCTCAACGCTCACGCCGCGCAGGCGCGCAATCAAAACGGCCTCGCGAACGAGCGCGACATTTTCTTCAAAGCCAAGATGAGAACCGTCGATCATCACAGAGGTATAACCGTTTTCCACACACTCCGAAACTTGTTCAAGCGTTGCGCCGTGATCGAGGTGAAGCGCAACCGGAATGCGCACGTTTTTTACCGCGACCTGCACGATCGCCGAGATGTACGCAACGCCCGCGCTTTGAATCGTGCTTGGTGTGGTCTGAATCATCAGTGGCGCTCCGAGCCGCTCGGCCGTCTGCACGACTGTTTGCAGCGTCTCCAGATTGTACGCCGCAAACCCGACCACCGCGTATCCATTTCTCATCGCATGCGCAAACATTTCATGTGTCGATACAAGACCCATCTCTTACGCCTCCAATACATATGCCGCTTCGCGATCTAAGATAAACGTGACATTTGGGTGTACTTGCAAAATGCTTGCCGGGGAATAGGTGCGCACATCTCCACGCACCGCGTTCACCACCGCATCGGCCTTTTCACGTCCGAATGCGAGCAACAACACCTTTTTTGCCATCAGGATCGGCTGCAGCCCCATCGTGATCGCCTCCGTCGGAACGCGCTCTTGTTCGCCAAAAAAGCGTGCATTCGCTTCGATCGTGTCGCGCGCCAGCGTCACAACGTGCGTGTTCGCTTTGAGCGCAACGTCCGGCTCATTAAACCCGATGTGCCCGTTCAAACCGATGCCAAGGATCTGCAAATCGATCGGATGTTCGCGGATGATCTGATCGTAGCGCTCGCATTCAAGTGCCAGATCAGGCGCCGCGCCATTTGGCAGAAATCGCTTCTCTTCCGGAAGATCCACATGTCGAAAAAGGTGTTCATTCATAAAGAAGTGATAGCTCTGCGGATGGTCAGCTGAAAGCCCGACATACTCATCCAGGTTGAGTGCCGTCACATGCGCGAAACTCAGTCCCTGGCGGTGAAACGACACCAGGGATTCGTATAATGGAATTGGCGTGGAACCGGTCGCCAAACCTAAGACCGGATTGCGGATGGATTGAATGACTTGCTCGACCAATGCGGCCGCATAAACGGCGGCCAACTGTGGATTCTCAAAGACACGAATGTTCATCCTTTATAGAATCACCACCTGACTCAGGTTGCGCGGCGCGTCAGGATCAAAACCGAGCTGCGTCGCCTTTTCGTAAGCGAGAAAGTGCAGCGCTGGCATGTAAAGCACCGCGCGGCTCCAATCGGACAGTCCATCCGGCAATGCAAATACACCGCGCTCCGCCGCAAGCGTGCTATTCGACTGCGTCGTAAGACAGACGACCTGCCCTTCTACAGCCCGCACATCGCGTGCAAGGGACTGAGTATACGTTGCGTGCGCTTCATCCGCCAGAATAATGACCCGCGTCGAGGCGCGCACGATCGAGATTGGGCCGTGACGAAACTCGAGCGTGTTGTAATACTCACACGGCACTTGCGTCATTTCCTTTAGTTTGAGTGTCGCCTCTGCGGCAAGGCCATAATAGGCTCCAAGCCCAAGAAAAATAAACGACGGATCATCATCCGCCCCGTACGTCTTTCCAAAGTGTTCAGCTCCCGCGAGAGACTGGTCAGCCAGTTCTGGCAGCCTCTCGAGTTCTTCGATCAGATCCGTACGCATTGCAAGCGCTGCCCCGATCCACTGGATTGCGAGCAGCATATTCGTAAACGATTGGGTCATGACCACCGACTCTTCGGCTGCGTGGGGGAGGACCATGTGGTGTCTCGTATTTTTTTCAAGCGTACTGCCCGCTGTGCACGTCACGCCAATTACGTCGACCGCTCTGTGATGCTGCGCCAAGTGATCGACTGCCATCAGCACTTCAGACGTGGTGCCTGATCGCGAAATCGCAAACACAACGGTTGGCGCCACGCGCGATAACACACTCATATCGTTTAGAAAAATCTCCGAAGCAGGAACCGCCGACGCGTCGTGTCCCGTCACCGTCTGGAACAGGCGCGCCGCACTTTGCGCGAGGTAGAACGATGTGCCACAACCTGTAAAAAGAAACTTCGTATTCGGTGAGAGGGTCAGCCCTTTCTCAATGTCACGCCACTGCTGAGGGACGATCTTTAGCGTTTGTTCCCATGAAGCCGGCTGGTTTTTGATTTCTGTGAGTGTGTGGTTTTTCATGAGTGTTTCCTCCATCCCAAAAGTGCCAATTCGATGGCACCGTATAACCCTGCGTCGCGGCGAAAATGAGCCATTTTTAATTGCGGAGGAAAAGGAACAAAGCGCTCTGAATATCCTGACAGATACGGTAAAATAAGATCACCCGCACCCATCAAACCGCCACCAAACGCGACAACGCCCGGATCCCAGGCGATCATTACATTGGTCAAGTGAAATGCGATTTCTTGCAGAGTTTCCTCTACCCATCGTTTGGCGCCCATATCAAACTGCGCTTTGCGAAAGAGATCCCCCGCCGACATCTTTTCACCAAAATGGAGCGAGGCACGCTCTCCAATGGATCTCCCACCCGCAAATTCTTCCAGCGGCGCAACGTTATCACGCGCGCCTGCCCGTTCGAATTTGGTGAGCAAGTTGTAGGCGATTTCCCCGGAAGCTCCGTGCGCGCCTTGCAGAACCTTTCCTTCGAGTGTGTACGCCAGCGCAATACCTGTACCCAGATTCACAAACAATCCAACATCCACATCTTGCAGCGCACCTTTTTTCAACTCCGCAAGCGCAGCCGCCTTCACATCATTGTCAATCTGGATCGCGATACCCGGAAAGGCACTTTGAAAGCTGTCCTCCATGCGAAGTTCCGCCCATCCGGGAACGTTTGGAGCCATCAGCACGCGATCCTTAAGGGTAATTCCCATCGTGGCGACGCCTACGCAAACCAGGGTGCCCCTGGTTTGCGTCGTGGTCGTCCGAACCAACGCTTGTCCCGCCAGAATCGCTTGGTGTAACGCAGTCTTTCCATCTCCGTAAGCGACCGTGCTCAAATCTGTGCGTTGGAGCATCTCACCGTCACGCGTCGCCGTCGCGATGGCAATTTTAGTGCCGCCAAAATCGAACGCCAAGACAAATGGAGCAAACTCATCATCCACGCGTGCATGAGTCATTCAAAACAGTCTCCCTTTTGCATTCACATCTGTACTCAATTCAATGGTGCAATTAAAATTGCGATCCCGCGTTCTCCTGCTCTGTCAGGTAGGGTTCATGAATCATTTTTTCGCCAAACGGCCACTGCTTCTCCCGAGACGCCCAGATTAAGAATGCAATGACGCCAAGCGCCGTCCAACCGATCGCCAGTTCAATCGCCGACCAACCTGACGAATAAAGCACGTAGGCCCAACCCACAAACGCGATGATACTCGGAATCGGGTAGAGCCACTGGCGAAACGGTCGATGCAGATGGGGTTGACGTTTGCGCAGCACCGTGAGCGCCGCAACCTGCCCCATGAACTGAACGACGATGGCGACGGCCATCAACGCGTTGATGATCTGCGAGAGATTAAAGAAACAGCAAATCGCTGTGATCAACCCCATGACAAGCAGCGAGATGTGTGGAAAGTTATACTTCTCATGAAGCTTCCCGAAGCTTCGGAAAAAAAGCCCGTCGGCAGCCGCGTTATAGGGCAGTCGAGACGCACCAAGGAGCCCTGTGTACACGGACGCGAACGCAGTCCAAAGAATGAGGAGCGTAATGATTGCAGCGCCCGGTTTTCCCCACACATCCTGCATAAAAAGCGTACCGATATTCTGGCTGTTCATCGCAATTTTCCAAGGCACAACGCCGATCACGCCGAGATTCATAAAGATATCGATAATACCTACTGCAATAATCGACAAAATGACAGACTTTGGAATGGTCTTACCAGGGTTTTTAACTTCATCCCCCATGTAGCAGATCGTATAGTATCCCATGTAATCGTAAATCGAGATCAGCATGCCCCCACCGAGTCCCAGAAGAAACTTTGATGGGAGAAAGGCGTTACTCGGGAAAGCAAACGCAAGGTGCGGATTAAAGTGCGTGGCGCCTGCCACGATCATGATCAAAACGGTTAGAATCATGCCAGCCCATAACACGGTCGTAATTCTGCCCACCGAATTGATTCGGCGATAGAGCAGCGCAACGGTGATGATGGTGATGGCGACAGCCGCGAGTTTCGTGTCAAGCGCTGTCATTCCAGGCCAGAAAAAGCTCAAGTAGTTTGCCATGCCAATCATTCCGGTCGACATGATCAGCGGCGTCGCGATCAGTGTTGACCACACAAAAAGAAAGGGCATAATTTTTCCCGACCGATACTGGAATGCTTCGCGCAAGTACACATAAGAACCACCCTCGCCGGGCATCGCTGCCCCGAGTTCACTCCACACGAGCCCGTCGGCCATTGCCAAAATCGCGCCTGCGATCCAGCCAAAGATCGCTTGCGGCCCTCCCATGGCAGACAGGATCAAGGGAATCGTGATGAATGGGCCAATGCCCACCATTTGCGACATGTTGATGGCCGTCGCTTGAAAAAGGCTGATTCCGCGAACGAGTCCCTTGCCGGCCTGATTACCTTCTTCGTTCATCGCACTCTTCCTCTCCATCCGTTTATATAAACAAAACTATGAAACCGTCTTCATTCGAACAGTATCACAATCAATCGTATTTGTACACATTTCGTACATAAAAATAAACATATTTTTATACTAACGAAAGTAATTCGAAACGTCATTCGATCGCTGCTTTTCATAGCGCAATACGTTAATCTGTACTAGAATACTTTCTAAGGGATTAGACACTCCCTTAGAAAGGGAATCACACATCCATGGAGACACTTGAAGGACACAGCGCGTTTGAACGTCGCAACTTTATTGTTACCTATTTAGAAGAACACGGAGAAGTGCGAATTGAACAATTGAGAGATTGGTTTGCCGTGAGTGAAGTGACACTGCGGAGAGATTTGGAGATTCTAGAGTCACAGAATTTCATTCGCCGCGTCCGCGGAGGGGCTGTCGCCAATGCAGCGCAACCTCTCGAATTGTTGTTTCAAGAAAAGTTGAATACGCACACCCAAGAAAAGCGCGAGATCGCAAAAATTGCCGCATCACTTGTGAAAAACGGGCAAGTGGTCATTCTAAGCGCAGGAACAACCACCACGCACATCGCTCGGGAACTCCTAAAAAAACAGGACATCACCATCGTGACAACAGCCATCAACATTGCGGCAGAAGTCGCGGCAGTCGATCACATCACGCTCGTCATGATCGGCGGCGTTGTGCGCAACGGATCCTACGCCGCAGTCGGTCATCTCGCAGATGAAGCCTTGCAGAACATGAATGCGGATATCGCGTTTGTCGGCGTGGATGGTGTTGATTTACAAGCGGGGTTTACAACGCCTAACTTAATGGAGGGGCGAACCGATTCCATGATGCTAAAAACCGCTACGAGCGGATACATCGTAGCGGATGGCAGTAAATTCGGGAAAGTGACATTCTCACCCGTAGCGCGCCTGTACGAGCCGCGCGCATTGATTACAAATCAGGACGCGCCTGTCGACTTCATCAAGGCGCTCGAAGAGCGAAACTGCATGGTCGTTCAATCGCAAACGTGACCTTTTAAGCTCGCTGATCTGTGCGGCTCCGCTCATATCACCATCGCGGCCGCCATGCCCGTGAGATAGATCAGTGAAAACTTGAACATCTCTGTGGCCCATGCGATGTCATCTTTGGCGCGCAATCCGCGCAACGCTTTGACAATCCAAACACCTCCGAGAAGCAGTGCGGAAATCAGGTAGAAGACATCTGTGACATGCGCGACATACAGCAAGAGGGATACAGGCACTAAGAGAACTGTCCACGCGACGATCTGTCGTTTGGTTGGCGCAAAGCCATATTTGACTGGCAAAAGAGGAATCCTTGCCGCCGCGTACTCTTTGACCCGGCGCATGCTGAGCGCCCAAAAGTGCGGAGGTTGCCAGATGAACATAAAGAGAAAGAGCAGCCACGCTCCTGTAGAAAGCGTACCGGACATCGCCGTCCAGCCGATAAGCGGCGGCATCGCACCTGACACGCTTCCAATCACGGTGCTAAGCGTGGTCGTGCGCTTTGTGAGTCCTGTATATACGATCACATAGAAAAATAACCCGATCAGCGCCATCACAGCCGACAGCAGATTGACATAGACGCACAACAGGGCGACGCCAAGAAACGCGAGCAGCGCGCCGAGCGAGATCACCGACCAACCAGACAACCGTTGATTTGGCAGTGGCCTTTTTTTCGTTCGCGTCATCAACTGATCGATATCCCGATCCATAAAATTGTTCATCGCGCATCCGCCCATCACCACGAGACTGCTGCCGGCAAGTGTCATCATGGCGAGCGAGAACGCAGGGTGTCTGCCTGCGCTAAGCCAAATACCTACAAACGTCATCATCGCATTGGACATCGTGATGCCCGGTTTGGTCACGTTGATTAAATCGCGCACGACACCTCTTATCGTGCGCGGTACTGCCCCCCCCGATTGCACATCGACGGCCATGTCCTGTGCGCCCGTTGCAACCGCTTTTCGGTATCTCATTCCCGATTCCCCTTTGTAATAAGCATTACGAGTGTGCCGGAACCATCTTGCGCCGTGTTTTTTCGCGCGCCTCGATGCGCACCGCCGATAGGTCGAGGAGAACCTGCGCCACGAGATATCCGGCAACTCCGACCATCGCATTCGCTCCGGCAAAGTGAAGCGTGTCCGAGATGACGGAGAGTTTGGTTTGAAGCGTCACGAACCCAAGGATAATCTGGTAGATCACAAGCCAAAGGAGGCCAAACGCACCCGCGCGATACTGTCCAAAACGCATGGCCACCGTGAGTAGCCATACGACGGACGCGAAAACAGCCGCCGTAACGCTGATGTGCACAACCAGCCAGAACAACGCTTCAAATTCACTCGGCACCTGCCGTTGATGGTGACTGAGCAAATACGAATGTTGCCCGAACAGCGCTTGACTGTTCCCAGAGTGACGAAAATAGCCTCCCACGAGTGATTGAAGAAAGATCGTTCCGAGCGCAAAAAAAACGGGAAGGCGAAACCGTTTTGCGCGATCGGCGTCCGTTTGCAGCTTCTCTGCGCTCGGTTGCTTCGTCTTTTGTCTGTGCTCCCGCCAACCGACTGCCGTCATTGCAGACAGCACGATGAGGAGTAGGAAACTATTCGCCACATCAATCGTTGTAAACGCGCCGGGCAGGACGAACACGACGATCAACGCGCCTAGCGCAACTTGCAGTGCGAGAAAAAGCATAGACAAAAGTGCGAGGCGGGACGTCAAACGATTTTTCCGATGCATCCACCACATGTGAATTGCATTGAACGGAATGAGAATGCTTGCAATCAGCGCGATCAAGCGATGCATGTACTCAACGAGCACAAGCCCATGCAACGGTGGGATCAGTGAACCGTTGCAGAGTGGCCAGTCTGGTCAGACAAATCCCGCATTGAGTCCAACGACAAGCGCGCCGATGACCGAGAGCGAAAAGAGAAACAGCGTTGTTGCGAGGGGCAATTTATAGGTCATAAAAATCCTCCATTGCAGGAATTTCCAACCACATGTGTCTACACCTATAGCTTTGTCTCAAAATTTCTCATTCTATGCATGACCGCCTTACTCATACCAAACCGATTGATCTTGGCGCACGTAGATTCTCGATCCGATCGTTCCATAAACGAGATACATCGCGCAAAGCATAACGACACTGCCAATCTGCTGATCGGCGAGTGCGTTTATTCCGAGTTGTCCCGCGCCGCGCGCCAAATCTTGATACCACGAGTGATTAGAGACAAACAGCGCGACAAGGATTGGCATCATGAAATTCATCGAGTAGATGATGTAGAGAATTTTCCGTCCACGTGTGAGCTCTTTCTCTTCACGCAGCGGGTTGGCAATCGGCCACCAAAAGCAAATTGCCGCGAGCGCCGTGACGCTCTGCGCTACGATATGCAACCAATTTATCGTTACGACAAGATTCAAAACGGAGGGAAGCAGCATCGCTGTGAGCAGGGCGTTGAAAAAGACCAGCGCGATAAGCGGATGCGTCGCGTACCTGACCAAGCGCTTGATCCACCCGATGCCAAGCAGTGGTCGCAGGACGAAATCGGGTTGACGGAGAACGAGCAGCCAAGGAAGCACCATCGTCATGAGGAGCATCTGAATGATGTATGCCGTAAACGAAGCGCGCTCTCCGAGCGCCGCGAGCGGACCTAACGCCAAATACAAAAGAAGGAGACCAAGAAAAAAGGAGACCGGCGACCTTGTTTTCTCACGAGTGACCACCTGATACATCACGCCAAGGAGAAGAACCAGAAAAAAGACGTCCGGACGCCAGGAATTCCACGGATGGATATCTGTCCACAGATTCATAAAGCCGCCCCCAAGATGTGTTCTACAATCGAAAATACGTTAGCAGCGCAAGGATCGAAACCACGCCGAATGTCAGGCCAATCCGACGTACATAGCGCCACGGTGACCAGCCGACGATGCGGAGTGAATTACCCAATACAAATAGGCTAGAAAAGACCATCGCCCCTGCCGCGAGAACGGGTTGTGCGTACCCGTCGATAGCAATCGCTTGTGCAATCAAGTTATAGCAGAGCGCCCAGATAAGGTTTTGTCTGATGACCTTTGCCGTCACGCGAACGATGTCAAGTGCGTGTGGGAG
>NZ_LSUQ01000043.1 GCF_001642725.1 Ferroacidibacillus organovorans | reverse complement strand
GTGCTGATCGTCTCGGTCAAGCGCAATGAAGAGGTACTCGTTCCGCGCGGAACCACCCGCCTTGAGCGATTCGACACGCTCCAGGTCATCGGCGACACCACAGTAATCGAAGCGGTGCGGCTCATGCTCTCAGGGGAAACTCTGCGCTTTCGGCCATCCTCAACCCCACAGAAATGATATGTCAGTGCATGCCAAAATGGATCGACCTCGACACGCTGGCACGGCGCCATCTCCGCTAAAACCGCGCGCAGTCACGCGTCAATCGCCCACTTTTGCGCGATGCGCTCACGGTGTTTGCGCGACAGCTTTGTACACGCAAGCAGCCAGTGTGCCTCTTCCTGCGTAAGCCGCGGACGAATGAGCAGGCGATACACGTCGCTTACGATGAATTCGTCATGCGGGCGGTCGATGCGCACAAGGGGATCGTTTGTCTGCACTTCGCCGGCGCGCAACGTGCGCAGGAAAAAGCCGATGCGCCCCGTTTGTTGAACGCGCTCCGACAGCGTCTTTACACCTGTATGCTCCGTGATTTTCCAACACGGGATGCGCGGTTCAGAGACTTCGAGAAGCGCCTCTCCCACGCGAAACACGTCGCCAATCGCGACGGTCACTTCGTCAATCCCGCTCACGGTCAGGTTTTCAGCGAATGACCCGTACGGCAAGCGCATGCCATACTCTTCTTCAAAACGGTCATAGTGAGCGCTCGCGTACATCAGCGTTGCACGATCCGGCCCGCCGTGCCGCACGAGATCACCCTGCGCGTCATACCCCACCCCCGTGTCACTGATTCGCACAGGACCCGCTGCAGGCAGCTTTTCATACGCGCTTTCAAACACACTACCGTCGAACAATCGCCGCCTGCTCTGCACACGGCCTTGCTGGATCGCGATGACTCGCACGCGATTTCACTCCTTCACCTTTCAAAATCCTTCCCATTTGTCTCAAAATGCATCTTCATGTATCGTCAACCATAGAAAGCGCAGACAGTTGCTCTGTCGCGCATCACGTTGACGAGAAAGAAGGCGATTTTCTATGACCCTATCATCACACGCATCAGAGCGCCTGTCACCCCCTTTTCGCGCCGATCAGGTCGGCAGCCTGCTGCGCCCAGAGCGGCTGAAACAGGCGCGCGCCATGAAGGCCACAGGCGTGATGTCTGCAGATCAGCTGCGTCAGATCGAAGATGAAGAGATTCAGCGCATCGTTGCGATTCAAAAGGAGATCGGGCTGCAGAGCGTCACAGACGGCGAGTTTCGCCGCGCCTGGTGGCACTTTGATTTTCTTGAGGGGTTGGACGGCGTTGAACCGTTTGAGGCAGACCACGGCATCCAGTTTCATCAGGTGCAAACGGGTTCGCGCGGCATTCGCGTAACTGGAAAATTGGGGTTCACCCACCATCCGATGCTCGAACACTTTGCGTTTTTAAAGAGTCTCACCGGGGATGCCACCGCGAAGATGACCATCCCCAGTCCGAGCATGCTGCATTTTCGCGGCACGATCGACCATCCCGCCTATGATGACACTGCGCTGTTTTTCCACGATCTCGCGCAGGCTTACAAGCAGGCGATTCGCGCATTTTACGATGCAGGTTGCCGCTATCTACAGTTGGATGACACCTCGTGGGCCTATTTCTGTTCGACTGAACAAGTGGCAGAGCTCCGCACGAAGGGACAGGACCCCGAGCAATTGAAGCGCCTTTATGCGCAGACGATCAATGCGGCGGTTGCGGATCGCCCAGATGATCTCACGATCACGATGCACATCTGCCGCGGCAACTTCCGCTCGACGTGGATCGCCTCAGGCGGGTACGAGCCGGTCGCCGAGATGCTCTTTGGCGGGCTGAACATCGACGGCTTCTTTCTTGAGTATGACAGCGAGCGAGCAGGCGGTTTTGAGCCATTGCGCTTTGTGAAGCGGCCTGATCTGCGCATGGTGTTGGGTCTTGTCACATCGAAATTCGGAGAGCTTGAAGACCCTGACACGATCAAGCGGCGCATCGACGAAGCTGCGCGCTACGTGCCGATGAACCAACTGTGCCTCAGCCCCCAGTGCGGGTTTGCCTCGACGGAAGAAGGCAACCTGCTCAGCGAGGAGCAGCAGTGGGCAAAACTGCGGCACGTGGTCAAAATCGCAGAGGATGTGTGGAAGTAGGTTTGCAGATACGATGAGACCTCGCTTGGACGACAAGCGAGGTCTCATGTACTTGGAGTGACGCTGCACATACAGCACCACACTAAACGGAGGCGTGGCCAAAATTAGACCATGACACGAAACCATATTGGCGCTACCCAAAGATCGAAATAGACCAGAGCAATTGTTGTAATGACACATAGAACGGAAAATGCAATCTTTGTAATGTATCCCGACGCATAAAAGTAGACAGTTGTAAAAATAACAGGAACCAAAACGGGTATCAACACAACTGCAAAATAGATATTTCTAACCTGGTTTATTCCCCCAACAATATAACTAAATATTAAATATGCGGTAAATTGAATAATTATAATCGATCTGTGATCTGTATTTTTAAGTGTCATACAATCCCCCTAATACTCATAATAACATTACAGACCTGAAACTTTCATATATAGAAGCTATAGCGCCATTATGAAATTACTCAAGTTTCACACCCGAAAATAGCGCGTTATCCCGCGCCCTGTCTGGGATGTGCGTCGTTATATAAAAGAAAAACACCCTCTACTCTGGTAAAATGGTGTTGCTGAGACAACCAATTTACCGAAAGTGAGTGTGTTTCTTACATGGTACGCGAAAACCCATCTCCCAATCAAATCCCTGCATCCGCCTTGACCTTCTTTTCCGAGTACCGTCTTGCCTCGATTCTTTCGAAGTCTCGGATCACCAAGAAAGCAGGGGTGCCTGCCCTCCGCCTGTTTCAGTTTCTCTTTGCCCTCGTCTTCTTTGGACGTGACCTTTCCTGGAACCTGGAGAAGGAGCGCAATGCCGGTTTCAAAAAGGACACGGTGTATCGCGTCCACCCCTAATTCGCGGCGCTTTCTCCTGCTTCTGAGCTCGGCCGTGATCGCTCGGATGAAAGCCTTGACCTCCGAAGATCGCGTCGATGTCCTCATTGTCGATGACTCGCTGTATAGCCGCAACCGCAGCAAGAAGGTGGAACTTGCTGCTCGGGTATTCGATCATGCCGCCCATCGTTTTGTGAAGGGATTTCGCATGTTGACGCTAGGCTGGTCAGACGGCAACTCCTTTGTTCCTCTCGCCTTCTCGTTGCTCAGCTCCGAAAAGGTGGAAAACCGCATACAAGAGGCAAATCCGAGTGTGGATCGCAGAACGTCGGGGTATCACAGGCGACGGGAGAGCATGAGCAAAGCGACGGTGACGCTATTCGAACTCTTGGAACAGGCGCAAGCCATGGGCATCCAGACACGCGTGCTGTTGTTTGACAGTTGGTTCACATTTCCTTCCACGATCCTGCGAGCCGTCCAGCACAAGATGACCGTCATTTGCATGCTCAAAGCACTCAAAACGCTTCATTATCTCTACGACGGAAAAAAAGTGACCCTGCCGCAGTTGTATGGGTTGTTGACCAAGCGCCGGGGACGTGCCAAGATCCTGGCCTCGGTTGTGGTAGGAATCGGAAACGATGAGAATGGCAAAGAGGTACAAGCCAAAATCGTCTTCGTCCGTGACCGTCAACGATCCAAGCAGTGGCTGGCGTTGCTGTGCACCGATACTACCATGGCCGACGAGGAGGTGGTGCGCCTATACGGGAAGCGATGGGATATTGAAGTGTTCTTCAAAATGGTGAAGTCTCACCTACGATTGGCCAAAGAGTTACAAGGGCGATCCTACGATTCGATGATCGCGCACACATCCATCGTCTTCGCACGATACATCTACCTGGCTGTCAAAACGCGCAACGAACAGGATCCCCGCACGCTTGGACGATTATTTCTAGAACTCTGCGACGAAATGTCCGACGTACGTAACGCGGAAATCATCCATCGACTATTGACTCTTCTCTCCCAAGCCATAGAGCAAAAGAGGCGATGTCACCATGACGATTTATCACCTTTCGGCGCAAATCATTAGGCGCAGTGCGGGTCGATCGGCCGTGGCAGCAGCCGCCTATCGGGCGCATGAACGCATCGAAGACGAGCGAACTGGTCTCGTGCATGATTACTCACGTCAACGCGGGGAAGTTGAAACGTTCATTCTCGCGCCAACGAACGCGACCGACTGGGTGCAGGATTTGTGCGCGTTTGTGGAATAAGCCATCGGGAGGACAAACCCCTGTCTTTTAGTGCAACTTCCGATATTTTCTTTCATCGGCATGATGATACGATCAAGATCCTAGACACGTAGGGTTGGTCTAATTGAGTTGCTTTAACTCGAGTGATTTTTCGGACAGCTAAAAAGAGGAAAAATTAATAGCACTATAGAATTTTGGTTAGTAGGAAGGGATACACACCCTCCCAAATGTCATCTTAGAAGATGAGAAATATGACACACTGATGGATGCAAAAGGTGGTCGTGGTCGCTAGTACGCTGGGGCTAGGGCTAGCAATGTTGGCTGGACCAGCATATGCCGCCTCAAATCCTGTTGTTGGCTCTAGTAGCTCAACAGGAACCACGCAGATGGTCATAGCGTCATCTGGCATCTCGCCTTTAACGACTTCGTATGGTAGTTGTGGTAGCGCGAGCCTGACTATGTTCAATGGTGGTAGTAGATCAGCGATCGACGCCAACTACCAGCTGGTTTCCACGCAGGGAAACATTGTATATGAACACGTCACGGTGACCCTGAACAACGGGAAATCTGAAAGCTACGATGGACCGGGGCCAATTTTCTCTGCCACGGCGAGTGGGCAATTCACGTTCTCTGGGTTGAGGTCTAAAACTACTTATACGGGTACTTTAACCGGCACAGTGACACTCGATAGTGGAGCTACTTGCACGCTTATTCCTACATCGACGAAAGCTACTACACTCTAACGGCAGATGCTAATTAGGGAGGATCCCGTGGAACGACCCAACTCATCGGATGACCGTATTATGATGGTGTCAGCCCCCACTATGCTAAATTCAGCGTGTTTCGTGCAACATGCGGCGGGCCTCACCTCTTATGCCGGATACCATGTGGGCGTACAATACCACTGGCCGTATCATGAAAGCGGATTTCGCGGTACCGTCGACACCGAAACTTTTATGGATGCCGCATATCAGTGGCCCCGCTGGTGGGACGACCTGGTCAACGAACGTTATAACGTTGTTACGGGAAATCTTGAAATTCCTGACGAAGAATGGATGCACCAGGGGTTGCCATCATCCCTAGATCCCTATCCGGAGCTTCGCCAAGCGGTGGCGATGGTATGGCCTATGTTCTGGGGATGGTGGCTGTATCCCTACGTAGGAGGGAAAATGGCGTTGGAGTCGGCGGTCGGGAACCGCCAGCAACTAGTTTATAACAATTTACAAGAGATGGCTCCCGGACGCTGGCACTGGGATCTCGTTTTTTGTCAGGACATCCGGATAATGCGTTACCAGGCGCCTGACGGTTGGGGCGTTGTTCACCCCAGCGATTTCTGGCGCCTTGACTGGATGACTCCGCAAGCGTTTGTTTGAGTTTCTAGCCAACGAGGAGATTCTGAGACGGCAGTTAGATCGAGAGTAAATTTAACGGTTTAAGAGACAAAAAAACAGCCTCACGAATGAGGCTGTTTCGCCAGATATTTTTGAAGAGCAGCGATCACAATGTCGTTCTGAGCCCGGCGTCCTTCAAAGGCGAGTCAGCTTCATGCGCCAATACATCGAACAACAACTAGCGCCCTCTAAGCAAGGAAAGACGGTTATGCCGCCTGCGTTATCCTTCCCCGCCCTGAACGGCGGGCTTGTCGCGATATTCGTCAAGCGTCGCTTCGAACGCGTCCACCAATGTTCCGACGTAGGCGACAGCGCTGCGAATCACATCCGGGTTTGTGATATCTGCCCCCGCCATCCCGGCGAGCTCCGCCGGCGTTTTTGTGCCGCCCGCCTTGAGTACGTCGATCCAGCGCTTGATCGCGGGCTCACCCTGCGACTCGATGGCCTGTGCGGCGGCCGTTGAGATGGACAGTCCGAGGGCGTACGTGTATGGATAGAGCCCCATGTAATAGTGCGGTTGGCGCATCCACGTCAGTGCCGCCCCTTCATCGATCTCGACCGTGTCACCCCAAAACTCCGCCAGAATCTCCCCTTTCACGCGCGTCAGTGTCTGCTCCGTGATCGGTGTCCTTTTCTCTGCAATCTGATACATCCTGCGCTGGAGTTCGCCCTCCAGCAGATGATTGACAAAGTTGTGGTGGTATGTGCCCATGAGCCCGGCGATGACACTGCGACGCATGCGCTTGTCATCCGACTGTTTCAAGAGGTGCTGCGCGAGCAACAGTTCGTTCATGGTGGACGGTGACTCAATAAAGGACATCGGCGGTCGGCTGTTGCTTTGTTTCTGGTATTTTGCGGCGAGCGAGAGGTGACCCGCGTGGCCCAACTCATGCGCCAGCGTAAACACAGCGCGGGTGTGGTTCTCCCACGTCATAAACACATAGGAATGCACGCCGTAGACCGTGTTGCAAAACGCGCCAGAACGTTTGCCAAGGTTATCTGAACGATCGATCCAGCGCTCGGTAAAGGCGCGGCGGATGATCTCGTGGTACTCTTCGCCAAGGACCTGGAGCGCGTCTAAAATCCACATCCGCCCCTGCTCATAGGTGACGGTCGGCCCGTCGGGAAGCTGCACCGTGAGATCGCAATAAAGCATTTTGTCGAGGCCGAGAAGCCGCTGTCTCATCCTTTGATATCGCCGCATATGTGGCGCGAGTTCTGTGCGGATCACATCGTGAATGCTGTGATAGACAGACTCTTCCACTTTGTGCGGATGCAGCAGCATCTGTGTGGCCGAGTCATAGCCGCGCATTTTTGCGAGCGTCACGTTCTTTTCTACTTCTGTAGCGAACGTCGCCGCGTAGGTCGTTCGGTAGGCGCGAAGCCCCTGCGTAAAGGATGCGTACGCATTGCGGCGCAAGATCGGATCAGGGGAGAGTTGCGAACCACCATCGTGCACCGGATGAGCCTGACCATCCTTGTCCAAAGCCTGGTCAAACCTCATGTCCGCGCCTTTTGACAGCGTATAGATGCGCTGGGGCGCGCTCAGTGTTTGGCTGAGGCCAAGAAGTGCCGACTCAACCTCGGCCGTTAAGCGATATGGCCTTTTTTCAAGCCAATTGCGAAGGGTGTGCCGAAACGCGTGGAGCGTCGCGTCGCCCGCAATCCACGATTCGACGGTTCCGTCCGGCAGGGCCAGCACCTCAGACTGGATAAACGCCGTTTTCGTTGAGCATTCCGTATCGAGCGTCGCGACACGCGCAGCATCCGCTTGATGATTTGGTTCGAGGCTATCCGTAGACAGACGGAATGTCGCGTAGGATGCGACACGGTTCATCCGGATCTGCAGGGCCTCACGCGCTTCCAGACACGCTGCGAGCCCTTCTGCTCCTTCGGCCAATTGACCATGGTACTTCGTCACAGACGGCAGGGCAGCGCGAATCGCGTCAAGTTCTGCCTCCCACGCCGCGTGCGACTCGAACAAATCGGTGAGATCCCACATTTCTTGCAGCGGTACATCCGATCGTTTCACGCGATGCATAGGTATCCCCCCAAATCCTGGTGTGTACAGACGATAAACGCACGTAACCTTCGCAAACCGAAAGATGAGCTGTAAATACATCAACCCATTTCATGTTTACGCTCGTACTCCAACTATACAACGAATCTGACAACGTTATCCGCAATCGACGAGTTAAATTTGTCATTTTTCTCGCAACACTCTCGTGGTATAGTTGGAGTATCCATTCACTAATGACCTCTATGTTTCATCTTGGATTTCTCTCAAAAGGCGGCGCTACAAAAATGATCGAAGGACTTGGGCCTACAAGCATCTTCTTTTTATTTGGCACAGTCGCAGTTTTTATCATCGCAATCATTCTCGCGGTGATTGTCATTCGGATCTTTCTAAACGATCACGAGTTCTAACATCAGAGATTCTGCTTTTGCGGCGTGCGCCAATACACCGCGTTTTCGCGTTCCATCAAGTGTGTCGCGATCAACTCGCGACGCAGTGTGGCAGCGTCCGGGTGGTGACGCTTGATGATCGCGTTGACGTCCGCCTCTGCGTAGCGCGTTTCCACGTCAAACTTTTCGACAAGCCACGAAAGAATCACGGCGCGTTTCTTGCGGCTCGCTGGAATCTCCTTTACCTCTTCACCGTTCAAAAAGTCACGCAGCACTTTGCGCTCCCATGCATCCCCTTCCACATTCGCCATTTGCGCGAGCTTCTCCGGTTTCAACAGGAGGTTGACACGCTGCAATGCCTCCACGTTAAATTCATACACATGGACCGTCCCTTCCGGGCGCATGCGCACGAGCCCCAGTTCGCGCAGCCGCGTGAGATGATGCGAGATGGTTGGCGGTTTTAGAGAAAGCGCGGCCGCCAACTCCTCGACACTCGCCCCGCGACTCGTCAGAATGCCGAGAATGCGCAAGCGGCTCTCGTCCGCGAGAACCTTGAGAAATTGCACAAGCATCGAATGGTCTTCACTCGTCATGGCCGATCACTCCCGCGGTTTCGTTTTTAATTTCGATTGATATAAATATAGATATACATCGAATTGAAAGTCAAGACGCGGTATGCCTCACTCCACAACCGCGCGCACAACCAATCGCAGTTTCGCCGTTTGCATCCGCGCCGTTCGCGCGCTTGGAATCAACACCATCTCCGAAAACAGCACACACAGCATCTCCCGCCTAAAAGCCACTGGAAGACTCTGATATACACCACCCCACGTGTCACACTCAACCCAAGCTTCAGGCTGATTTTTACCCATGCCCCCATCCGCGCACAGCGATACGCCCCGTCCATCCGTGTCGCAATCCCCTACCGCGTACATGTCTTTTTTATCGTCATCCATGCGCGCAGCGAGTCCCGCGATCTCTTCATCCATCATCGCGCGCCTGCGCCGAAACTCTTCCGCGCTGTAAACCCCCTCTTCATAAGACGCGTAGATCCGCGCCCGGCGCGCCTCAAGATGCCGCATTTGCCGCGCCAGCAGCGCAGCGCGATGCGTATCGTGCAACGCGTGAGACACACCATTTAAAGGCAAACACCGGGCGCGCGAAAGTGCGGCACGCAGGTCGCCAAGCGGCAGCATCGCAATCGCCGCGACAATCTTCGCCTCGACCTCCGCATAAGAAAGGCTGAGGCAGTCCCTCGTCTTACAGCGAAGCATGACACTCCGATACATGCGGCGCGCACCATCGCTGCATGTATAGTGGCGTTTACTCACACGTCTTTGCATCCGCCCGCCACAGCGCCCACACAAAAGCAAACCAGACAGCGCGTCGCACTCATCATCCGTCAATACAGTCTTGCGCCAAAGCGGGCGATCTCCCACCGTTTCAGACGCATGCACGTCCCCAGACTCCGCCTCCACCGCCGTTTCAGGTGCATCCGTTCCACCACCGCCAAGTCCCTGCGCCGCTCGCGCGGCCGCTCCCCCGTCGTCCGCCGCGATCGCCTCGTGTGCGCCCGGCACGACGATCCACTCTTCGCGCGGGCGGATCACCCGTCTTCCCCCCACCCGTTTCGTCACATGAAAGGTGAGATCCCCACGATAAATCGCCTTTCGCAACATGCGGTCAATCACCGCCGGATGCCACGTTCGCAGGCGGCGCGGCGTTGCGACGCCAAGCTTGTTCAACCGCTTCGCGATGCCATAGGCGCTCAGTGGCGCCTGCCCGTCTCCACCGCGCGCCAGTGCAAAGATATAACGCACCACCTCTGCCTCTTCCTCATGCACGATCAATTTCTGACTGACCGGATCGACGCGGTATCCATACGGCGTTGATCCCGCCATCCACTTTCCCTGAAGTGCGTAATTGTAGCGTGCGCCCATCAACCGTTCGCGCGTCGTCTCAAACTCCTCGCGCGATAAAAACAGCTCAAAGCGGATGTGACGCGCGTCACTCGAATTAAGTGGATCATAGATGCGCCACGGTGTAATCACGTAGAGACGCAAGTTCCGCAACAAATCGTAAATGCGCCCCATATCCGTATAGGATCCGCGTCCCAACCGCGACAATTCTTTCACAGCGATGGCGTCATACGCGCCATTTTCTAACTTCAACAACACATCGCGAAAGACTGGACGCGTATCGATCTTGTCACCCGATCCGATCTCTTCCACCTGGTCATAACGCACCTCGTACTTTTCGAGCACGCGCGCCATCAAGAGCTTCTGCTCCGAGAGCGTATCTTCACCCGTTCGCCGCTCACGCTCCACATCTTGCCGCGAACGCCTCAGATAGTTGATGACACGTGAAAAAGGATAGGATTCACTCACGCGCATACCCCTCCCCATCTTGCAGAATAAAGTCGTGTACCGTACGCTTTGCGATAGGTACAACGATCCGCCGCATCCATCACGAATGTTTATGATCCGGCTCCCGCAAATACGCGCAATCCATCTTTTACAAAACAGGGTGTGAAACGAACATGGAACTGACCAAAGGCGTCCATCTCTTAGAGGCGATGAAAGGAAGTTATGTCTACCTGATCCTCGGTGAAGAGCCTGTCCTGATCGACACGGGGATGCCTGGCAAAGCAGAGGATGTGGTGAAGGCGCTCGCGCAACTCGGCATGAAGCCAACCGACATCGCTCACATCCTCCTAACCCATCAGGACGTCGATCACATCGGCAACGCCAAAGCGCTCAAAGAAGCGTCTGGCGCAACGCTGTGGGCGCCCGGCGCAGAAATCCCGTACATTCACGGCGAGACGCGGGCGCAAGGCATTCGCGGTATCATCTCGCGACTCATGCGGGTAGATCGACCGGCCGTCGATCGCTCTTACGAGGCAGGGCGAGTCATTGGTGGAATGGAAGTCCTGCCAGCGCCCGGGCACACGGAGGGACACGTCTGCCTGCTCTATCGCGATGTGCTGCTCGCGGGCGATCTCGTGATGACGCGCAAAGGCAAACTCCGTCCATCACCGACCTTTCTCGCCTGGAACAAGCCGCTGCTTGACCGCTCCATTCGCGATGTGGGGATGCGTGAATTCGCCTGGGTTTGCCCAGCGCACGGCGAACCGGTTGCGCGCGGAAACTTGTGGGAAGGCATGACGGGAAAGTGAGAGAGACCGACCTCTACGAACCGATCCGCGCGCACTTCGCCAAACAAGGGTATCAGGTGCAGGCGGAAGTCAACGATTGCGATATGGTTGCGCTGCGCGACGATGAAGTCCTCGTCATTGAACTGAAGACATCGCTCAACATGACTGTGCTCATTCAGGCAACCGCCCGCCAGGCGCAGAGTGACGGCGTCTACGTCGGCGTCCCGGCGCCAAAGGGGCGGCGCGCGTACAAAACGTTTCGCGGGGCGACGCGCGTCATGAAGAGGCTTGGTTTGGGGCTCATCACCGTCGACATCGCGACGGGAAACCTCGCGACGCACACCGAGCCAGAAGCGCACGTGACGCGCAAGAACAAACAAAAGCGCGCAGGCATCGTGCGCGAAGCAAGCGGTCGCTCGCTCTCCTACAACATCGGTGGAAGCACGCGCACAAAATTGATGACTGCGTATCGCGAAGATGCCCTGCGCATCGCAAAAGTCTTGGCTGACGTGGAGGACGCGTCCGTCGCCGATGTGCGGTCAAAATCAGGCGTGGAGCGATCCGGCGCAATCCTCTATCGCAACCCGTACACCTGGTTTGCGCGCAGCGCGCGCGGGCGCTATCAACTCACGGAGACAGGTCGAGCAGCGCTTTCGTCGTATCCACAGCCGCATCCTTTACCCGCATTACCAGAAGAAAACACACCGCGCCAAAAAGCGCCGCGATCGCGCACACCGCGTACATAAGCGTCGGGCCTCCCGCGCGCAGTAAAAAACCGTTGACGAGGTTTCCCCCGATGCCCGCGAGACCGTTGCAGACCATGCCAAAAATGCTCTGTCCCGTCGCCTGCAGTTCTCTCGTCGTAGTCTGCGCGACGAACCCAACTGCCGCAACATAAAAGAAGCCAAACGAAATGCCGTGCAGGACTTGAATGGCAATCGCAACCGACGGAATCGGGATCAGAACCTGTACGCCCCAGCGCACAACATACGCCGTCGCAGCGATCAGCATAGTTTTCTCGCGTCCGACGCGCCGAATGACACGAGCGGCAATAAGCATCGCCGGGACGTTTGTCAGGGATGCGATAAACAGCGCGATACCCGTGTCCGCAAACGAACCGCCAATCTCGTGAAACGCTAGCACAAAATACGTGTTAAACGCGGTCAGCGTCTCACTGATCAGAAATCCACCGAGCAAAAAGAGAACGAACCGCGGATTTTTGAGCAGTGTTGACATCCCTTGACGAATGCTGCCGCGCACGACGGAGGACGGCTTTTCGCGCGGCAAGAAAAAAGCGATCGCGCCGCCAATCACGCAGAGCAACGCGTACGGCAGCCAGAGCAGATGAATCGAAAGGTGTTCAAGGTATAACCCTCCCGCATAACCGCCAAGCGCGTACCCCATGCTGCCGAAACTGCGAATCGTTCCATAGGTTGTTCCGTACGCGCGCGCCAAACCGACCGCATACGCGTCTGCAATCGGCGCTTGCGGCGCAGAGAAGAGCGTCGAGAGTGCATAGACCGATACGATCAATAAAAAGTTTTGTTGATCGTATAGAAACGCGAAGATCGCCGGAACAAGAAATGTCAACGCAAGTGTCGTGCGCGTCGCGTGAAAGCGATCGACCAGCAGTCCAAAAAGTGGTTGCACAACGATCGCAATCACCATCGCGAGCGACATGGCGCCGCCAATCGCACTGCTGGAAAAGCCGTCGCGCTCAAGCAGTAGAGAGAGATACGGCCCAAAAAAACCGCCTGATAGTCCCGTTAAGAGATAAAAAGCTCGCAGTGTCCATAAATGTCGCATGAGAATAGAATACCACGCGACAGCGTCTTCTGAATGCACGCGACGGACGATTTTACTTCAAATGGTTCATCTCAAAGGGCCATCCCGCCCGCCGCTTTTAGGACGGTAAGGATGACCCCACGATGCTCACGTTTCCTCTTTCTGAGGGGTTCTCAAAGCGACAAGGACAAGACTCGCACACTGAAGCGCGAGCGCTTGCCAGTCAGGGTTCTCTTCTTGTCGCCACACAATCTCGAAGCGCTCTTCTACTTCACTGAAGGTCTGATAGGTTGCATCGTCACACGCGTCTACACCATCCGCCCGTCCGTTTTGTTTCATCGCATAACCACCACTTCATCGGCGGTTATCGCATTACAAAACGAGCGCATTCTGAATCGCGCGGTCTACATACAAATCCAAATGAAACGGATCACGCGGACGCCCATCCCCGATGACACGGAGAATCGCACCGCGAAAGACGGAGTGGAGGAGGCGATTCTTCTCCCATTCCGACGCCATTTCTCGATACACATCGGCCAGGGTTGCACCATGCGGCGCGGCGCCTACACGAGCTTCATATGAATTCGCCAAAGCACTCTCACCCAAATCACAGCAACTCGCTACATCGTCCGTCGCACGCTCGACACCAGCGGCGATGTTTATCCGCTCCAGTGCGAGCAGCGCGTCCGTCACCCCCTTTTTTTCTTGTTCATACTCATCCTTTGCGAGTGTGCCATCCAGCAAATACGCGCGTGCGCGGCGCATTCGCCGCTCAAGCTCCACTTTTCGCTCCGCCACCCGCCGTTCAATCTCCATGCGCCCAACACCTGCATATGCCTTCTCGTCATCTGAGGCGTTCGTTCCCTCCTCATTTCCCACAAGATGCGCCGCGCCCACATCACTCATCACGCAGAGGAGTTGCCGCTCAACCATGCGATAGCGCACCCCCACGCGACAGCGAAAACAGCGCAGGTACTCGTTTCTATGCTCTGTCGCTACACCATTTTTTTGCCGATACGCCCGCCGATTCATTTGATACTGCATAAAGTGACCACACAAACCGCAACGCACAACACGCGTCAGTTCGCGCAGCCCCTCGTTGACAGCAGGTAGCGCGTCGCCTCTCTCCGCCCCCTTGCGTTTTGCGTCACGCCGCAGCGCGACACGCGCCCACAGCGCCTCCGCAATCAAGGGTGGATGCGCATTTGGCACGATGATCCGCTCGGCGAGTGGCGCCGCCATCCTCCGCTGATCTGCTTTGCTTCGCTTCGTCTTTCGATACTCAAGTGTGCCCCGATAAACCTCTTTTTGCAGCATTCGTTGAATCACGCCAGGTCGCCAATTTGCATGCCCGCGCGGCGAGGCGATTCCAAGCGACTTCAGCGTGTCCGCAATCGCACGCGCGCCAAGTCCCTGCTCCACATAAAGTGAAAAGATCATTTGCACAACCTGCGCCTCATCCGGTTCTGGAACGAGCACCCGGCGCTCCTGATCATAGCGATACCCGTAGGGCACAGAACCTGCGACCCACTTCCCTTGCCGCGACAAACTGGCCTTCCCCTCGCGCATTCGCCACGTGATCATTTCGTACTCCTCGCGCGAGATAAACATAAAGAAGCGGATCATCATCAGATCGGAGTGATTCGCCGGATGGTAAACCGCGTCCATGGTGACAATCAGAATCTGTCGATCGCGGATCAAGTCATAGACCACACCCATATCCGCATAACTGCCTCGCCCCAGTCGCGACAGATCCTTGACCACAATCGCCTGGTACTCAACGCCAAGTTTCGACAGCAACGCGCGAAACACCGGGCGCTCCCGAATGCTATCCCCTGACGCCACCTCCTCGCACACGTCACACGAGAACGCAAAGCGCGCCAGTACCTCGCGCTCCATCATCGCGCGCTGCGCAGCCAGGGTGTCTTCTCCGCGGCGCTCCGCCTGCTCATCTTCGCGCGACTTGCGCAGATAGCACACCGCTCGTTTCACATGCGCGAGATTCGCGACGTCCACCGCGTACGCCCTCCTTTTGCGCTGTTTCAGACGTCACTGAAGGCATCCGTCCATCCTTTTCAACCCATTCATAAAGCGCCATGGTGCAGCCATCCACGTGATACGTTTTAATCGGCGTTGGCTGATGCATTGAGAATTCTTGCCACGTCATGCACACCCCTCCCCCTTCATGTGTATGAGCGGCAGCCTGTCTATCCGAACAACATTCCTTCACGTAGCGGCGACACAGGATGTGATAGAATGACAGTCATAGAATCCGTGATTTCACGATAGGTGGTTATCTCGTCTATGAAAAAAATACTTTCACTCGCGGCAACACTGTCTTTTGTTCTATCGATCTCCACGCCAACGGAAGCCATCTCCTACAACGGGCAAGGATGGCTTGCATACAGTCACCACGATTACCAAGGTGCAATCCACGCCTTCACGCTCGATCGCGCGGCAGATCCGTATGGCGCCGCGTGGGGGCTTGCCAATGTCTATGAAAACAGCCATTTGCGAGCGTTTGCCGCGGCGCGCAGCAATCTTCTTCTTCTCTTAAAAAGCCCGCTCTACCGCGCGCGAGCGCTGCACAGCCTCGCTCAGCTCCCACCCGACAGCGCCGATCCATCCTTTCAGCCGAACGCCCTCCTAACCTACAGCGATGCGGTGGCGCTCGCGCTGTCTTTTCGCAGTTTGCCTGCGAATGAGACGCCACAGGGGAGCAATGCATTCTATCTCGCAATGGCCAAAGCGCGCGGGCTCTACAGCGGAACAGCAAACCCAAACGCGGCTGCACCTCGTCTTTTCTTGGCGCAGTTTCTCTCCAAACTCTACGGAATTGACGTATACAGTTATTTGCGGCCATTTTCACTGAGCGACATTCAAACACTTCCCGCGCAGCAACAGATGCTCATCCAGTCGATGCTCGGGACGGGACTCATGACTGCCAATGGGGGGCAGTTTCATCCGTTCGGGTTCGAGACGCGCGCCGCATTCGCCGTGTCGATCGCAAAGGCGAACGCGCTTTTTGCCCATCCCAGTCCCGATCTTCACTATGTGACACCACCTTTGCCTCCCGTGACGACGCCCTACCTTTATATGTTTTCGGCGGGGCCTGAGACAAACGCGCAAAAAAGTGCAGATGTTGCTTTGCATTCACAGGTCAACGCTTACGGAATCGTCGGCTATCCATTCATTTCGCTCTTTCCTAAGGGCGCCGCAAAGACCCGACAAGCGATCGATCAAACACACGACTTGCTCACACCGTTTTCCGCCGGCTCAGGACTCGCAAATCTCGCGCAGACGATCGGCTCGCGCGGTTTTATGGTGATCGGCAACTACAACAGTGTGACGAATCAATCCGATACGGCGTTTGCCACGCAACTTCTGAGCGATAAACATCGAGAACTGGCAGTCGCTTCCGAGGCGGTTCAAATCGCCACCCGCGAACACCTCTCTGGAATCACACTTGATTTTGAGAACATCGCGTCAACCGATACGTCCGCATACTCGCAATTTGTGGCGCTTTTTGCGCAAAAGGCGCACGCCGTGCATTTAAAATTGATGGTCTGCGTGCCTGAGAAGGCGAGCGCGCTGCAAGACGGCTACAACTGGCAGGCGATTGCTAAAAGCGCGGATATGGTGATGCTGATTACGTATGACGAGCACAATCCGAACACCAAACCGGGTGCCGTCGAGGATGCGACCTATGACGATTGGGTGATCAAGTACGCGCTCACGCAAATGCCTGCAAACAAAATTCTCCTTGGCATGGCAGATTACGGATATGACTGGTCGGCAAACGGCACGACGGAGATCTCGATGCCCCAGGGGAACGCACTCGCGCACACGTATGGCTATCACATTGACGCGAGATCGCAAAATCGCGTGATCAGCTACAGCTCACAAGGCGTTCAACACACCGTATGGTATCCGAGCGATGCAACCGTCACGACCATCGCTTCGTATGTGCGGGATTATGGGTTAAAAGGTTTGGCCATCTGGCATGTCGGCGCGGAGGATGCGGGGTTTTATCAGGCGATCACGCGCGGGGCGACAGGCGCGGGCACTGCAGCCGGCTTCAGGGGGTGAGTCGCGCACGCGCGACCGTGTGGAGATGTTGTAGGCGTCAAACCACCACTTCATCGGCGGAGATTAACGCAAATCGGCCAGCCTTAAAGTTACCTTCTTGCGTGAGTGACAACAGATGCCAAAGAAATTTTTCATCGCATTTTAGCATCTCCTGAAACTCCATGAGTCCACGGTTCGCCTTGTTCAACTCCCCGTCAAAACGGTACGCCCGGGGATCGCTCTCCGAGCCGTACTCGGAGATGGTAGAAAAGTCAATGCTCCCTGTCAGATCAGCGATGTCCTGCGATTTGGGATCGGATGGACTGAATGTCCCGATCCCTACACGCTCATCCTCAGAGAGGAGAATGCGCTCCACAATCACATCTTCGATCCTTCCATCAAACTCGCTCTGCAGTCGCAGGCGACAGGAGGGGCAGAGGTTGCCTTCTATGCGAACGCCAAGTTCGCGCTCGATCTCGGGGCGCAACTCAAGCGGCACAAGGTGGAGGGGCTCTTCATGCATCGGGCAACCCTTGATCCCGTAGAGGGCGCCTTCCGGTGTGCGCGAATAGCGCTCAAGTCCGCGTTTTAGCAGCGTGACGATGGTGGACTTGCCACCGCTTACCGGACCCATCAAGAGCAGAATTCGTTTGCGCACATCAAGCCGTTTTGCCGCAGAGTGAAAATACTCTTCGACCAGTCGCTCAAGCGCGAGATGAAGACCAAAGATATCGTCGTCAAAGAAAGGGTACCGTTTATGTCCTGACTCATCTTCTACAATGCCAGAAGCTGCAATCATCTGATAGATCCGCGTGTGCGCCGAAACCGCGACACTCGGCTCGCGGCGAACGATCTCAAGATAGTCGAGAAACGTCCCTTCAAATGAGAGTTCCTCTTCCCTCGCGCGATACGCGCTCAAGCGATTGACGATGTCCACGTGTCTTCCCCCTTATTCTCCGGGTTAGGTCCCATGCATCATAATACGGGCTCAAGAGTGTCACGAAGGGCCACACCGTTTTTAGGGTGTGATATTATTCTTATGCGAAGAGTTCCGCCTCGTTGCGCCGCTCTTTTAAAATCCGATTACTACGGCGATGAAAAGGGAGGCTTTACGCAGTGGCTTCAGTGAAAACACGTCTCATCTTTCGCGCCGCCGTCGATGTTTTTTCCGAGCGCGGCTTTGAAAAGGCTACGATGGATGAGATCGCCGCAAAAGCCAGTGTGGCAAAGGGAACCATCTACTACCACTTTAAAAGCAAAGAGGACCTGTTTGTCTTTCTCGTGGAAGAAGGCACCGAACTGCTTCGCGAAAAGGTACTCTCCCACCTTACGGAAGAGATGAGCTCATCGGAAAAAATTCGTGAAATCGTGCGCGCACAACTCGCCTTCTTTACAGAATATCGAGACTTTTGCATCATTATTCTCCGCGAAACATGGGGGGATGAAGCGAGGCACCGCGAATTTCGGAGAATGCTCGTGCATTATGTTCAGTCCATTCGGCAGGTCATCGCGCAGGGTGTCGATGAACAGATCTTTTCTGTCGAGAACGCGGAGGTCGCCGCGTGGAGTTTATTCGGGTCGACGAGCATCACAGCGCTGCACCATCTCTTTGCCGACCCGGCAGTTGACTTGCTCGCGCTCGCCCCCTCCCTGCAAGCGATCGCGCTCGGGGGGCTTCACGCAAAGGAGATTACGTGAGCCCGGGAAACGCCTGCTGGCGCAGCGCTTCATACAGTGCAAGCGCGACCGTGTTCGAGAGATTGAGCGAACGCATGACAGGTCCCATCGGTATGCGCACCAATTGCTCTTTATACGTCTCGCGAACAAAATCTGGTAGACCCGTGGTCTCTTTTCCAAAGATCAGATAATCCTGCGATTGATACGCGATGTCACTGTACGTCTTTGTGCCAAACTTCGTAAAGAAGTAGGTGTTTGCACCCTCTTTTTGGGCGATGGCGAGGACCTCTTCAAGCGATTCATGTGTTGTCAGATTGACATATTTCCAATAGTCCAAGCCAGCGCGGCGAAGCGCCGCATCATCAATCTGAAAGCCAAGCGGCTTGACCAGGTGAAGCACCGTTCCTGTAGCAGCGCATGTGCGCGCAATATTTCCGGTATTTGGGGGAATTTGCGGTTCAAATAAAACAATGTGCAACCTAAATACCTTCCTTTCTTTATCGATGATTGTTCAAAAAGGTCCTGTCCCATCATAGCGAATTCAATCCAGAAAGTGAACCAGCAGATAGCGCGTCTCGGGTGTCCACGCATAACTGTCTTCGTAGGAAAAATAGCGACGGTGGCTGTCTACCGTATGCGCATCGATCAGCGGCGCGCCACTGATGTCATGGTCCACCACAACAGTCGTATGCGTAAATCGGCCGCTGTTTTTCCAATCGTAAGCGATTACGTCACCCACCTGCAACTCGCGTGGATCGCTCACCAATTTAACGCGAAACGGGTTCTTTGCAGACGTGAGTACGCTGACCAACATGTGGGCAACCGCCCACGAGTAGCTCCAATCCGGGTGTGCTGATCGGCGGTACCACCACCCTTCCCCGCGTCGGGGCGATCCGCCAATCATGGGAAACCCTCCGGCACAGAGCACTTGCGAGATGAAATTTGTACAATCGTCCCCCATGTCGTGATACGCCGGGTTGCGCTCATTCCAGTAGCGTTCCGCATACTGAAAGGCGCGCGTGCGATCATACTGAAACCCGCGCAGCGCCTGCTCCTCGAAGTGTCGCTCAAGATCGTCTGCCGCTTCCGGCGCAGGTTCGAACGCATCCCCCACACCCAATCCGTCATCGATCTCGTGCAACTGGTCGTGCCAATAAAGCTCCGCCCCTCGCCAATGCAAGCGGTGTTTGTAGATGCGTCGCTCGTGAAGAAGTTTCCCTTCAAGCTCATAGACCATGCGAAGATGTTCACTCACATCCACGATGATGGTTTCTTGAGATTCATCGCGTGTCACAGCGAGTACCTGCACATCCGCAATCGCCTTGCGATCGATCGCGCCACGCTGTCTTTGCATGTTCTTGCGTTTCTTCATTTCGAGCTGTGTTTTCGTGATCCCGTGAGTCGCTTCAAGCGCTCCGTGATGGCCGGTCACCCATGCATCGTTGCGCAACTGAAAAAAGGTTTGTGTCTGACGAACTGCGTCACGCATTCGCGTCACCCCCGAACCATCGTATGCGCAGGTCGCTTGGCGTTTGCAAAAACTTGAAAATCCGATCTTCACTCCGCAGGGACAGTCGCCCGCCTCGCGACATACAATAAGGAAACACGACGAGGAGGGACGCGAATTGGACAGATCGCAACTCCCACCCTGGATCAAAAGTTTATGGCGTGAATTGACAAAACCTCCCGCGATGCTAGGCCCCACAAAAATGAGCACGGCGCCTCGCTCTGCGCCAAAAAGCGCCGACAAAGAAAGGCTATCCGCTGACGAAGACACCGAGGAACACCATGCGTCATCCTGGCGCACCGCGTATGTCGAGAGCCCAACGGACCCGCTTTCACAAAAGCGCATGTGGGGGACGGAACAGCGCGTGAAACGTATCGCGGACCGCTATTTTCATCCGAAGCGACAGCAAAAACCGGCAAGCAAGCCGCGGCCGAAGGCGCTGCACACTCAGCGCGGATTCAAAACTGCTCGCCCGGTTACAGCCAGTGTCGGCACCTCAGCACGACGTGCAGAGGTGCGCAAATCTGATGCGACACTTGTTGCGACGCTCCGACGCAGGGATGAAAATAGCCTTTTGACGTCACCACTGGCGGATGCGTATGGTCAGGAAATCGTGCGCATGACGCAAATCGCAAACATTTGGCGCATGGAACTGGCAGACGGATCGGCCTATGCGCTCAAAAAAACGGCCATGCAACCTGAGAGAATCGCATTCATGGCGGATGGTCTCGACCAATTGAGTCGCTCTGGCCTGAATCTTCCGACACTGTTGCGAACCCCCTCAGGAAAACCGGTTGTCACAGATCGCGGCGCACGCTACTACGCGGCGCAATGGATGCACGGGAAAACTGCGCGGTTCGAAAACGTGATCGAAGTCGGTGCAGTCGCGCGAGCGCTCGCGCGACTGCACCAGGCGAGCCAGCAGATCCATCTCACCGGATACGAGCCACCTGCTGTGTATCAATTAAACGATTTGCTCGAACAACGGACAAATTTTTTGCGTCAGTTTTGCGCAAATCCGCCACCACTCGATCTCGAAAAGGACGTTCAGGCACGCTTAGAAGAGGCGCTCAGCTTTGCGCTGACCCACGCGCAAGAGTCGCTCTCCCTGTTTGCGCTTCCCGCCACACAGGATACGCTAAAGCGCGCACGCCAACAGCGCGCGCTGTGTCACCTTGACGTCACGCCGCGCAATGTGATCATCCATCCAGAAGGGCGCGCTCAACTGATCGACTTCGACAGGATGACCTACGCACCGCCCGCCCTTGATCTGGCTCATCTCTTGCGTCGCGCGATGCAAGCCAAAGGTATGTGGTCAAGTGAGATCACCGTCGGACCGCTGCTCGCCTACAATCGCATCCGCCCTTTGAGCCAAGGCGAGTATGTGTTGATTGAGGCGCTGCTAACCTTCCCACATCGACTGTATCGCATCCTTGCGAGTCTGATCGATGAGCGAATGACGGAAGCGCAGCGGGTAGCCGCTCTACCCACGCTCACGCGCGCCATCGACGAGGAGCCAAAGCGCCATGCGTTTCTTGAAACGTACGCGCGTCAAGTCACGCGGCGCCTTCCCGCCCCCTGACACGATTAGCCCTTTGCGTCAGGCGCTTCGCGTGCCCACGCCATCTCGCAGCGCGCACCCTCATCCGTCTCGACGTCATACGCTTGACGCACCACGGTGC
>NZ_LSUQ01000042.1 GCF_001642725.1 Ferroacidibacillus organovorans | reverse complement strand
GCGGTAGAAGCGGTAGAAGCGGTAGAAGCGGTAGAAGCTGAAATTGTCAGTTTGTTGGAAGAAATTTTTGCACATGCGACGGTAACGGCCGAAGAAGAGGAAGCTGAGAAAGACACGACCGAGAAGGAGGCATCCGTGAAAGTAGTGCTTCATCCCACTCCGGAATCGCCCGTGGGCGAAGCCGCTTTTGCGGATTTGCGTACGCAGACAACGCTCACCATCCGTGTAGACGAGGACGAGATTGAAGACGGCGATCCTCTTGCACCGATCTCTGCACGTGTTGTGCAAGATGTGTTGGGGCATGATGAATTGAATGCGACAAATCTTCACACTGTGAAACTGGAGAGCGGAGCGAATTTGCCTGTCCACGGCGATGTACCAACCCTATTCGTTGCTGCTGCGCCGCCGAACGCATTACCTGAAGCGGCGGTGGAAACTCGAAGTGAGGATTTTGTGGAAGTCTCGTATGGGAACGACGCTGTACGCGAAGAAATCGCATCCGAACCTTTGCAAGCTTTTGGCGCCGATCAAGCTCCTTTGGAGACGGAGTCTGTGAACCGGCGATTGAAAATGCCAGAAGAAGAACCGGAAGCGGAACCCTACATCCTTGAGTGGACGGCGGACATTGGCCATCTGCTGCGCGAGAAGGCGGAGGAGTTTGCCATGCTCGGCTATGGCATGGTGCAGCCAGAAGATTTGTGGGATTATTTTCAATCCTTATCTAAATCCAAGCGGCCCACGTCGTTTCACGCGCTTGTCAATCGCATTCTATGTTTGCAACCGCACGTCTACATGACGTATACGATGAAAAATGCATTCAAGGTTGGGCATGTCGAGGATTATCGCGACATCTTGCCCCATTGAATCGCGGTAGACGATACACTATACTGCCCATATTGCGCGTTTCGGGAGGACATCATGATTAAGTGGGGCCGTTTCACCACCTGGATTCTTATTGTAATCATCATTTTCGGGCTGACCTTTAGCGTTGGTCCAAAACTTTTTAGCAAAATACCGCTCGGATTGGATTTGCAGGGCGGATTTGACGTGCTCTATCAAATTGGGAATGGTCAGAACATCACGGCAGCCGATCTGAATTCAACAATTTCGGCGCTCACCAACCGCGTGAACACCCTAGGGGTCGCCGATCCGCTCATCGAGGTGGACAATGGGAACCGCGTGCGCGTTGAATTGGCTGGTGTGTTCAATCAGACGTCTGCGCGCCAGTTTCTCTCCGCCGAGGCGAACCTGCAGTTCAAATCGGCCTCCGGAAAGGTTCTGATGACAGGAAAAGATTTGATGAACAATGCGGCGTACGAGTCGGACCCTACATATGGATACCCGGACGTTTCTCTCCAGTTTAAAAACCCTGCGCTCCTCGCGTCCGTCACGAAGGCGTATCTTGGCAAGCCAATGGAGATTTGGCTAAACGGCAAGATGATTCAAAACGCGACGATTCAGTCTGTGATCACGAACGGCAAAGCGGTCATCTCAAACATGCCGTCCGTTCAATACGCGATCAATCTAGCGAATCTGCTTAACGCAGGCGCCTTGCCGCTCCCTTTGCATGAACTTTCTTCCTCATCGGTCGGACCGACGCTCGGCCGCGCGGCGCTTCACGCGACACTGCTTGCCGGGGCGCTCGCGATTCTTCTCATCTTTCTCTTTATGCTGTTCATGTACAGGATCGCAGGACTTGTCGCAGTCATCGCGCTCGTGGCATACAGTCTGCTTTTGCTCGGCGTGTTTGCAGGTTTTCCGATTACGCTTACACTGACAGGACTCGCGGCGCTTGTGCTCGGAATTGGCATGGCGGTTGACGCGAACATCATCACGTATGAGCGGATCAAAGATGAATTGCGCAACGGAAAGTCGCTGCAATCCTCGGTCGTGTCTGGACAGCGCAAAGCGCTGCGCACGATTCTCGACTCGAACGTCACAACGCTCATTGCTGGTATTGTGATGTACGGTTATGGGACAGGCTCCGTGCGCGGGTTTGCCGTTGCGTTGATCGCCTCCATTATCGTCAGCCTCATCACGGCAGTCTTTCTAAGCAGATCACTGCTGATGCTCCTTACGCGTACTAACCTCATCAAAAATCCATGGCTCTATGGCGCAAGGACAAAGGAGGTGGCGAAGCGATGAGGTTTGACATCGTTCGTCGAAGAAAGTGGTTTTTCTTATTATCCGGTGCGATCACCGTCGCTGGACTGATTGTCACACTCGTGTTTGGGCTCAACCTAGGCACGGATTTTAAGGCGGGTTCCCGCGTACAAGTGCAGTTTACGCAGACGTTTCACACGAGCGCGATCGCGGGCGCCTTTGCGAAAGCGAATCTGCCACTCGGGGCAAGTGCGATCACCACCGCTGGAACACAAAACAGCATGGCGGTTATCCGCCTTGGTTATGAGTTGAATGCCCAACAAGAAAACACGCTCAATCACATTTTAAAGTCGAGCTTTCCAGGGTACGTGGGAACGCAGTACGACTCCGTTTCTCCGATCATTGCGCAGGAGCAGTCGCAAACTGCGGTGTGGGCGATTGTTTTCGCATCCATCGGAATTGTTGTGTACGTGGCGCTGCGGTTTGAGTATCGCTTTGCCATCGCTGGCATCATCGCGCTCTTGCACGACGCGTTTATCGTCATCTCGGTGTTTGCGCTGTTGCGCATTCCTGTAGACCTCCCCTTTATCGCGGCGGTGCTTACGATCGTCGGCTACTCGATCAATGACACGATCGTCATTTTTGATCGCATTCGAGAGAATCTGAAAGGCGCCAAGCTAAAGAGCCTCGCCGATCTGGAACAATTGGTCGATCACTCGCTCTGGCAGACGATGACCCGCTCGATCAATACGGTATTGACCGTTCTTTTTGCTGCGATCATGCTTTATTTCTTTGGCGGAGATCCGATTCACAATTTCTGCTTCGCGCTACTGGTCGGTTTGATTAGCGGGGCGTACTCGTCAATTTTCATCGCAAGCCCCATTTGGGTTGTATGGCGCTCGCGCTCGCTGCGCCGTGAGCAAAAAGCTGCTTGATTGTGCGCAATTTACCGGTTAACAACGGATCGCCGTTGCTAGCCGGTTCTTTTTTCGGCGGAAAGAGGCATCCTAGAGGAGGGGGGATGAACAGTGGATAAACCTGCACAACGCCAGGCGTATGTAAGCCTTGTCGTCAATATCGCACTCACGCTCGTAAAGTCATTTTTCGGGTTCGCGGCACACTCTGAGGCGTTGATCGCTGACGCGGCACACAGTGCGAGCGATGTGGCAGGTTCGATCGCCGTGCTCATCGGTGTGCAAGTCGCGCGCAGACCTGCCGATAATGACCATCCCTACGGTCACGGGAAGGCAGAGGTGATCGCAGCCAGTTTGGTTGCCATCCTGCTCATCTTGGCGGGCCTTGAGGTCGTCTATACCTCTGTGCGCACCTTCTTTCTTCCTTTGAGCGCCCCAAGCTCCGTCGCACTGTATGTCGCGCTCGCCGCAGCGCTCGTCAAAGAGGTGCTCTATCGCGTGCAGATGAAACTCGGCCAGCGAGATCACTCGCCAGCGCTCATCGCTGGCGCAAAGGATCACCGCGCCGATGTGTGGTCGTCCCTTTTTGCCGCGCTTGGCATCGCTGTCGCGCTGCTTGGTGAGTGGCTGCACCATCCGCTTTTGGAGTTGGCAGACCCGATCGCGGGGCTTTTTGTGGCGCTCGTCGTTGTGCGCATGGGCTATCAACTGGCGGCGGAATCTTACAAGCTGCTGCTTGACGAGGTGCTCGATGAGCGGGCGACAGAAGGGATGATTTCGTCTGCGCGCACGGTGGACGGTGTACTGCGCGTCGATGATCTACGCGTCAGAAAGTCGGGACCCTACGGAATTGCTGAGGTACGCATCAGTGTCGATCCGACGATCACCGTCTTGCAGGGGCATGCCATCGGACATCGCGTGAAAGATCGACTTTTAGAAAAACATGAAGAACTGCGCGATGTGCTAATCCATATCAATCCCTATAACGAGCGACCGCCCCACTAGGCAAATGGCTGCAATTGCGAGAGCGGATGCGGGATGCGTATAATGAAGGTATACGTTAACCAACATTGAGGTGCCAAAATCATTGAACTTAAAAGAGTATGTTCGCGTCATCGAAGACTTTCCAGAACCGGGAATTCGCTTTAAAGACATCACCACCCTTTTGCGAGATAAAGCCGCGTTTCGCTATGCGATTGACCAATTGGCTGAGCGTGCACAAGGACTCAAGATCGATCACGTCGTGGGGCCTGAGGCGCGCGGTTTTGTGATTGGCGCACCACTTGCCTATGCGCTTGGTGTGGGATTTGTCCCTATTCGAAAGCCGGGCAAACTGCCTTCAGAAACGCTCAATCGAACCTATGACCTAGAGTATGGAAAAGACGGTCTTGAAATTCACAAGGATGCGATTGTACCGGGTGAACGCGTCCTGATCGTCGATGATCTGCTCGCAACAGGGGGAACGATTCGCACGACAATCGAGCTCGTTTCGCAGTTGCAAGGTACGGTGGTCGGACTCGCATTTCTTATTGAACTGGGCTATCTCAAAGGTAGAGATACCTTAGAGGGGTACCCGATTCAAACGCTCATAACGTACGCGTAGGAGTTGGAATGGATGAGCTCGGAGATTGAGCTTGAAGCATCTGATGCGTCCTCGCCTGTCACATCGCTTTTTGAGAAGGCACCGTATCTGAACGAGGCGGAGCGCGCGCTGCTTACGCGTGCGTATTACTATGCCGCACTCCATCACGATGGACAAAAGCGGAGTTCGGGCGCGGATTATATCACGCATCCGCTCGCCGTGGCAGAAATCTTGGCAGATCTTCATCTCGACGCGCGCACACTTGCGGCGGCGCTCCTTCATGATGTAGTGGAAGACACGAAGGTCACAGATGAAGAGCTTGCCAATCAGTTTGGCGGTGAGATTCGCAGCCTTGTCGACGGTGTGACAAAGCTCAAACGGCTGCGTTTTGAAAGCCGTGAACAACAACAAGCGGAAAACTTGCGAAAGATGTTTTTGGCGATGGCAAAAGATGTTCGCGTCGCGCTCATTCGGCTCGCCGATCGCCTTCACAATATGCGCACGCTGAAGTATCGGCCTCCAGAGAAGCAACGCAAAACGGCCGAAGAGACGCTCGAAATCTTCGCACCGCTCGCGCATCGTCTCGGACTTTCCACGATTAAGTGGGAGCTCGAAGACATTTCGCTCCGCTATCTTGATCCAAGCTATTACTACAGAATTGCGCATTTTATGGACAAGAAGCGCGAGGCGCGCGAGACGTATGTACAAAAGGTGATCGACGACTTGCGCTCAAAGCTTGTCGAACTCTCTGTTCACGCAGATCTCGGTGGTCGCGCGAAACATATCTATAGCATTTATCGCAAGATGACCGAACTTCATAAAGAATTCAACGAGATCTATGATTTGTTCGCTGTGCGCGTCATTGTTGATTCGGTCAAAGACTGTTACGCCGTGCTCGGCATTGTTCACACCATGTGGAAACCCGTTCCGGGGCGATTTAAGGATTATATTGCAATGCCAAAGGCTAATCTCTACCAGAGCCTGCACACGACGGTGATTGGACCAAACGGCGAACCCGTGGAGATTCAGATCCGCACGTGGGAGATGCACCGCACGGCAGAGTATGGGATTGCGGCGCACTGGATCTACAAAGAACAAGGGTATGCAGAGAAAGCGTCAGATAAAGTGCATGACAAAGTTCCTGCGGAAAAAACGTCGACGGAAAAGGGGAAAGACAGCACACGCGTCGATCCGAACGATCCGAGCGGGTCGATTGCGCAAAAATTGGCCTGGTTTCGCGAGATGGTGGAGTGGCAACAGGATTTTCGCGATGCGCAGGAGTTTATGGAAACGCTGAAAGTTGATCTGTTCTCGGATGAGGTATTCGTTTTTACTCCGAAAGGACAGGTGATCGAACTCCCGGCAGGGTCTTGTCCGATCGACTTTGCGTATCGCATTCACACCGATGTGGGGAACCGCTGTGTCGGCGCAAAAGTGAACGGGCGCATTGTCACCCTTGACACGCGACTTCGCACGGGAGATATCGTCGAGATCCTCACATCAAAGCTGTCGTACGGCCCAAGCCAGGACTGGTTGAAAATCGCGCAATCCTCTCAGGCGCGCGCAAAGATTCGCATGTGGTTCAAGCGGGAGCGGCGCGATGAGAATGTGGAAAAGGGGCGAGAACTTCTTGAGCGGGAGATCGCCAAGCACAAGCTCGATCCGCATACGGTGATCGCGACACATCTCAGTGAAGCGATGACAAAGTTCAATTTTTCTAAACCGGATGATCTCTTTGCGGCAGTCGGCCACGGCGCACTGTCTGCGACGCAAATCATGACGCGCATTCTCGATCGCATGCGTAAAGAGGAAGCGATCATCGATTCGATCGGGGAACTCCCTGTCACACCGCTTGTCGCAGACCGCGAGCGTGAACAAAAAAAGCGCGTTCAGTCGAAAACGCCGATCGGCGTGCACGTTCGTGGAATCGACAATCTTTTAATACGTTTTTCAAAATGTTGCAATCCGGTTCCCGGAGATGAGATTGTAGGGTTTGTGACGCGTGGGCGCGGGGTTTCGGTGCATCGCACCGATTGTCCAAACGTACTCGCGATGGTGGAAGAAGGAAATCGCATCATTGAAGTCGAGTGGGACGTTACGTCCAGTCAGGCTTACAATGTGGATATTGAAGTGACGGCGCTCGATCGCCGCGGATTGATCAATGAAGTGATGAATGCTGTGGTCGAGACGCGCACAGATATCACTGCGGTGACAGGAAAAGCGGATTCGCGAAAGATGGCAACGATCCACTTGAGCATTGCGATTCGCAACACAGAACATCTCAAAGCGGTCGTCGACCGTATTAAACGTGTCAAAGATATTTATGCGGTGCGGCGTGTCATTCAATAAAACCGTTCGCAAGCGCGAATGTGCACAGAGAAAGTTGAGCCTAGAGGGGAGTGATCGGACGAATGCGTGTGGTACTGCAGCGTGTGCGACGCGGGCGCGTTACGGTCGCGGGGCGAACGGTCGGAGAAATTGACCGCGGTGTTGTGCTTCTCGTTGGGTTTACGCACACGGATGCGGAACCTGATTTGACGTATCTTGCAGACAAAATTCTCAATCTCCGTATTTTTGAAGACCCTGACGGAAAGATGAATGACTCTTTGCTCGATGTGGGCGGCCACATTCTCTCCGTTTCGCAGTTCACCTTGTACGCTGACGCGCGTAAAGGTCGTCGCCCCAGTTTTATCGACGCGGCGCGACCGGAAAAGGCGTTGCCACTCTATGAACGTTTCAATGAATTGCTGGCTCAATCAGGCTTAATCGTGCGCACTGGTCAGTTCGGTGCGATGATGGATGTTGAACTCATCAATGACGGACCGGTGACGATCGTGCTTGACACGGCACACCTCTAACCTAAAAGCGTTCGCGCACACCCTCCGTAGTTTTTGAGAAACGCGCGAAGACGCAATCGCTGAGAGGAGCCTTATTCCATGCTCATTCAATCTTTTTCAATGAATGCTTTTGATACAAATACGTACATTGTAGGCGTACCCGGCGGTGATGTCCTGCTGATCGATCCGTCAAGCACGGACATGTCTCCTGTCTATGCGTATATTGCGCAGAATCAGTTGAATGTCACAGCGATCATCAATACGCATTGTCACATCGACCACGTCCTTGGCAATGACGACGCGCGCGAAACGTATGGCGTGGCGCTTTATACGCACGAAAATGAACTGCCCGTTTTGAAAGCGGCACCCGAGCGGGGAAAGGCATTTTTCGGAGTTACCGTCACCTGTCGGGAACCGGATCGCTACATAAAAAACGACGAGGAGATCAAAGTCGGGCCGTATCGCTTTACGGCTCTTCTCGTTCCGGGGCACAGCCCAGGCAGCTTATGCTTTTATGAACCGCGAGAAGGTGTACTGATCTCTGGCGACACCTTGTTTGCTGGCTCGATTGGACGAACGGACTTGCCTTACTCGAATCCGGCTGATTTGCAGCGCGCGCTTCGTGAGGTGTTATGGCCGCTCCCCGATGAGACGACCGTCTATCCCGGTCACGGCGTTGATACGACGATAGGTGAAGAGCGCCAAGTCAATCCTTTCTTCCAATTTGGGCGTGTATAACGGGCACCAGCCCGCTTTCTCCGGCGTATGGTGTAGAGGAAAGCGAGAAAGGGGAGACGCCTCGTGCAACGCAGCCGTATTGGTCATCTTCATGTAGAACTCGCCATGACAGATGAGTTGAGACAAAAACTGATGGAACTCGCGACTGGATCTGCCGAAACGGTCGTGATTCCCATGGCGATGATGCGCCATGTGCGCATACACCACCTGCAATCGGATGCAACGCGCGTGAGAGAGATGTTCTATCGTCGCATTGCAGTCGACCGTCTGGAGATCTCGTCTGGCAGCGGTCCGATGTAAGGCGTGATGTAAAATGGGAACCCGAAGCGGTCTGCGCGCTCCGGGTTTTTGCTTTGCTTGCGGAGAGTTTATAGTATAATGCATGGAATACGAGGGAGCAGGGAATAAGGGAGAGATCAGCGGTGGGAGACCGACGAGCACATACGTATAATTTTAATGCGGGGCCATCTGCGCTGCCGACAGAGGTCCTCGAAGAAGTGAAAGAGCATCTCGTCGATTTTCAGGGACACGGTCTCTCGATCATGGAGATGAGTCATCGCGGGAAAGTGTATGAAGATGTTCACGATCGCGCGATCAGCGATCTACGAGAACTGATGCAGATTTCAGATGAGCATGAGGTGCTCTTCCTTCAAGGTGGGGCGAGCTTGCAATTCGCGATGATACCGATGAATTTTCTCGCAAAGGATCAGCAAGCAGGTTTTTTGCTGACGGGATCTTGGTCGGAAAAGGCGGAGGAAGAGGCGCGCCGCTTCGGAAAGACGCGCATCGCCGCGAGCGCTAAAGAGGGAAACTATCAGCGTATTCCAAACCCCGGGGAAATCGTGTATGACGCAGCGGATGCGTATCTGCATGTCACAAGCAATAACACCATTTATGGAACGCAGTGGGCGACGCTGCCAGAAGGCAATGGCACGCCACTTGTCGCAGACATGTCGAGCGACATTCTCTCCCGTCAGGTAGATGTTTCAAAGTTTGCGATGATTTATGCAGGCGCTCAGAAGAACTTGGGTCCGTCCGGCGTCACGGTGGTGATTGCCAAAAAGGACTTTTTGGCACGCGCAGACAGAGACGTCCCTACAATGCTTCGCTACGAAACGCACGTGAAAAGTCGCTCGCTCTATAACACACCGCCGACGTTTGGCATTTATGTTCTATCGCTCGTGCTGCAGTGGGCAAAGAGACAGGGTAGCGTCGACGCACTCGCGCGCAACAATGCGGAAAAGGCCGCACTGATTTATGATGTGATCGATCGGAGCGAAGGGTTTTATCGCGGACACGCCGCACAAGATAGCCGCTCCCTCATGAATATTACGTTTCGCTTGCCTACGCCGGAACTCGAAAAGGCGTTTGTCGCTCGCTCCGTTCAGGAAGGATTCCTCGGACTCGCAGGGCATCGCTCGGTGGGTGGTTGCCGTGCCTCGACATATAACGCGGTTCCGCGTGCAGCGTCTGTCGCGTTATGCGACTTGATGCGCGATTTTGCGCAAAAGAACGGGTAAATCTTGTGTCAAGGTCAGGGAGAAGGAATCCGAAAGAGGCCACGATCTTCCTATGACCTTTTCGAATTAGACGCCTTGATCATAGAGTGGTTTGCGACTTGAGAATCCTTCTTCGATTCCATGCCAGAAGCGGATGCTCGGTTCGCCGTTTCGCCAACAGAGATAGCCGTCGCGTCCGCCTATTCTCGTGAGAAAATCGATGAGTCCTGCGTCAATGTCTTTAATGAAGATACTCTGCGCTTCGAGGTGGTCAATCTGCTGCCGCGCAGTGATCAGCATGAACTCGATTTCTGCCTCTTCTAAGAAAAATTCGTCTGGCGCAACCGATTTTATCTCCCGCTTTTTGCGTTCGATGGATAAGCGACGAATGGTGATTTCTTCGCGCGTTCGTTTTAATTCTGCAATCTGTTCGCGCAGCGCGGGAAGGAGGTCATTCGCTTCGCGCAAGCTGTAATAACGTTTTGTCACGGGTAACCTCCTGCGTCAAAAATCCTCACATCGCTTACGTGCGGCTTTGTTGCAACGTTAGTATACGGGACATGCCCTGCGCAATCCACACGCAGTCCCCATAAAGGTGGAATTTGTAAGTGGACGATACATGGCAAAAGAGATGGGCTGTCAACCTAGTCAAAGTTTTACCAGGTTTTGTGACGCGCCTGATCATCTACATCGTCAAGAAAAAGTATGTCGTCGGCGTCGTCGCTGTGGTCTTTAATGAAGAAGGTAAATGGCTTCTTCTGCACCACACGTATCGGAAAAAAGGGGCCTGGCGACTACCAGGCGGTTTAAAGGAACGCGGTGAATCACCGTATGAGACGGCTGTGCGCGAATTGCGCGAAGAGGCGGCAATCCGCGTAAAACCGCTCGCGATTCTCGCGGTCACAGAGGCGTATGCGACGCTTGACATCGCTGTTTTATGCGAGTTTGACGCGCAGGATCCGTTTGTCGCAAATGCAGAAGTGGACGACTTTCGTTTTCTGCCGCTCGCGGCACTTCCTGCTGACCTTCCGAAAGAACAACTCAACTTTCTTTCGGAAGCGCAGACGTGGCTTCAAGCAAGGCGCTGCGCAGAAGGTCAGGCCGAACGTCTGCTGGACACGTGACTTCGACGCTATAACCGCTGCTCGAAAACTCTGTGATGCGCATGGGTAGTTCGTGTCCTGCGATCGTTTTGATCGCTTCTGCGAGCGAATCAAGCGGGAGAGTGAGCGGAACCGAAAAGGTGAATTTTTGGTTCTCTTGACCGTGATGAACGATCACTGCCGAGACGATCACCGCCGCATTTGGCAGTTTTACTTCACGTCCATTGTCTTTGATGACCGTGTAGTACCAGTTCATGTCAACGACTACGCCCGTATACTCGACGGAGCTGAAAAAAGAAGAGCGAAAGCTGATCTGCTGGCCGACTGAGAATGGGCGAAGCGTAAGCAAGAGTAGCCCGGCAAACAGATTGGACAAGGTAGACTGTGCCGCAATTCCTAAAATGACACCCGTCAGTGCGCCGCCAACCAATAGACTGCGTACGTCAATGCTAAACGTGTTGAGCGCTACGAGCAGAACGATCGTATAGCCGATAAAGCGAATGATCCGCGCGGCAATCAGCAGTGGACGCTGTTCAATGGCGCGCGCCGTTCCCCCCGTGCCGGGGCCGTGTTGGGCGCGAAACATATCGTGTGGACCGATGCGGCGGATCAGCCAGATTCCGATAAGGCTAAAGAGGATTGCGATACCGTATTTTAAGAGATGGTGGTACCATATCGCCATGGGAAGCTGCGCGAAAAATCCACTCGCCACGTTTGTGAGCAGCGCCACAAAGAGAAGCAGAATGCCGTTTGCCAACACGGAGCGCCAGAGTGAGTAAGGCATGATGTCCCTCCTTGAGGCAATCCGTTTCTCTCATCATACCAAACAACAAGGGTGCATTTCGAATCTTGTCTCGAAGGGGGATCCACTTGACGCGCTCGATTCGCACGGTTCTTTTGTATCACGAGACGGCGGTCATGCGCTATGTAGAGGAGTTGTCCCGGCGCGCGCCTGATTTAAACGTGTTGACAGCTGTCAATCGCGAAGAAGCGCAAGCACTTCAGTCGCAGGCTGACTGCCTTTTTGCGTGGCGGTATCCGTTTGATTTGATCGTTGATGCCGCTGCTGATGAGCCGCTGCCTGCGTTTGTTCAATTGATGGGCGCGGGTGTAGAAGATGCCGCGCGTGCGGGAGTGCCAAAGCGGCTGCCTGTCGCACGCATCGTTGAACAGTTTGGTTCACCGATGGCAGAGTATGTGTTTCTCCATTTGCTCGCAGAGGTCAAGCGGTATGACGCGCAGCGTGACGCACAGATGCGTCACGCGTGGGAGCCAAAGCGCGGAGAAACCCTGAAGGGAATGACGCTTGGCGTGGCTGGGCTCGGTTCAATCGGACGCGAAATCGCGCGCCTGGCGCGCGCCTTTTCAATGCGAGTGCACGGACTCAGCCTTCGCCAATTGCCAATTGAGGGACTGGATCGTCAGTACGGGGCAGACGCCTGGCAGCCCTTTGTCGCGTCATGCGACGCCGTCGTGCTCGCTTTGCCACTCACGCCACAGACAGAGCGGGTGGTCGACGCGAACGTGCTCGCCGCGATGAAGCCTGGGAGTATCCTCATCAATGTGGGGCGCGGGAGTCTACTCGATGAAGACGCGCTGTTGACTGCACTCCACGAAACGCGATTGCGGCGCGTGATTCTCGATGTATTTGCGGTAGAACCCTTACCGCCTGACCATCCATTCTGGGCGCATCCACGCGTCACCGTCACGCCGCATGTTTCGGGTCCATCGCTTACGGAAGAGGTCGTCGGCGCGTTTCTCGAAAACGTCGCGCGGTATCGGGCAGGGAAGCCGCTTGCAGGTCTTGTGGATGTTGAGCTTGGCTATTGAGATGAACTTGGTTTTTGAGACGTTCTTCGCGGTGGCGGTGACGATGCTGCCAATAGAGTGTGATCAGCCAGATCAACACGAGTGTGACGCCACCTGCGATGATCCACTCGATCCAACGCTTGGAAAAGCCTAAGAAGATCAGCGCCGCGCCGAGGTCATACGGCATGATGCCGATTCCGGTCGTGACGAGGTATGCGAGCAGGTGAACCTCGGGCAGCATGGCGCTCGCATAATTCAGGACGACAAACGGAATGAGCGGGATAATGCGGGCCATCAGGAGTCCGATGGCCCCGTGCCGTTTCACCATGTCGCTGAGCTTGTGCAGATGCTTTTCCGGTACGAAACGCCGCGCAAAAGACTCGCCCAGGCGCTTTGCGATCAAATAGGTAACCCACGCTCCAAGCATCGCCCCAAGCCAGACCCACAGAATGCCCCACCAGACCCCAAACACCTGCATGTCGATGACCATCAGAAATTCTGCCGGAAATGGGATGATGCACAGAAGCGCCATGAGGATGACGGCGGCAATCGGTCCCAAGGCTCCTGCGTGACGAATGAACGGCGAGACGTCATGTTGGTAGCGGTAGTAAAGGAAGACGGATACAATTCCGAGCGCAAGGGTGCCGATTGTCCAACCTATACTTGTCCCGCGTTTTTGTCTTGTGGTAGCTTTCACCATAAAATCGCCTCTCTTGCGTGTGAACCGTTGTTTACGCGATACAGCCATGTGTGCATAGGTTTCCCTTTGTGCGCAAAAACTTGCGTGAGGAGGGATATGATGATACACCCAGGGTGGCTTTCGCTGTTGCCGTTTGCGGTTGTGATACCGGTGAGTATGATCACGCGACAGGTGATTCCAGGGCTTGTCGCGGGACTTCTTACGGGTGCATTTTTGCAGACGAAATCCCTTTTTCACGCGTTTGATCAAGCGCTCTCCGATCTTTATCAAGAAATGCAGGTTACTGGAAATCTCCATCTGGTCGTGTTTCTCTATCTCTTTGGCGTTCTTGTTGGACTCATTCGAATTACAGGCGGTGTTCACGGCATCGCAGCGTGGCTTGAACCGCGCATTCGCACGGCGCGCTCTGCGTACGCGATCACATGGCTCTCTAGTTTGGCAACCTTTATGGCGCCTGACTTTCGCATCATCACCGTTGCGCCGATCATGAAGGAAGTCGGACGCCGACTCGGCATTAAACCTTACGATCTCGCCTATGCGATCGACGTAACCTCAACACCGCTCATCAGTCTCGTCCCAATTGGAACGGCGTTTGTCGGCTATATGGTGGGGCTGCTCGCCGTTTCCCTCAAGCATGTAGGCGTTGCAACAAATGCCTATCCATTTTTTCTTGCGAGTTTGCCGTTTAATTTTTTTGCGGTCATCATCCTTATTGCAGGTGCGCTGCGCAGCTTTCAAACGCGCCACAGTGCGCGCGCAGTCCTTTCTGATGAAGGGGACACGCGTTCTGCTTCGCCTGTCGTATCAGGGATTCCTGACGCGGTGACAACCATTTCAGCTGAAGACCCGCAGGAGCCGCTTGATGTGTGGAGTGAGCGGGCAACACCATCTGCCCTGCACTTGGTAATTCCCATTGCCCTTTTGTTGTTTCTCACGATCGGTTTGACCTATTTGAATGGCAGTGCGCCACAGCGGAGTGTTCTTCAGGCGTTTTTGCATGCGGATGCGGCAAAAGCGATGATTACCGCAATCTTTATCACGGTCCTGCTCTCCCTGGTTTTCTATCTGTTTCGAAAGCAGGAGATCGGTCGCCTGATGGTTGGGGCGATGTCCGGAGGCAACGAGATGATGCCAGTCATCGTTCTATTGCTGCTCGTTTGGGCGGTGTCGTACGTGTCAACGCAACTCGGGTTTTCTCTCTACATCACAAAGGTGGTGGGGCACCTCATCCCTAAGATGCTGATTGCACCGTCCATCTTCATCCTCGGCTCGATCCTCTCCTATTTCATTGGTTCATCCTTTGGCACATGGGGTATCATGATGCCGCTTGGATTCACGCTTGGCATCGCGATGCACGCTTCGCTGCCGCTGATTGCAGGCGCCGTGTTTGCAGGTGGTACACTGGGTGGTTTTGCGTCACCGCTTAGTGACAATACGGTTGCGATGGCGACCGTGATGAAGCTGCCTGTCATGAAACTCGCGCGATCGCTGCTACGCTCCACAGCGATTGCAGGCGCTATCTCGGCAGTGCTCTACGGGGTTGCCGGGATGTTTGCCTGAACCCTAGGAATACTGCGCGAGAAAAAGAAAGAAGCTGTCGCGGCGCACGAGCGTAGCGACAGCTTCTTTGTAAACGTGGCGGGTGTAGCACATTTTTTTAGAACATCCGTTTCACGGCAGAGATGTGATGATACCAGTAGGATGTGGGCGTGAGCGGGAGGTATCCGCATTTTCCGAGTCCGCCACCCTCTTGGATCATCTGCCCATTTCCAATGAAAATACCGACATGCGCGCCGCTATCAAACGCGATCAGGTCGCCAGGACGCATCGAACTCAGAGGAACTTTGACGCCAACGTACAGAAACTGACCTTTGCTTGATGTTGTCATGAGGTAGCCGAGCGCGTGGTGAAACACGTATTCCGTGTAATTGCTGCAGTCAAAACCGTACTGACCGCGATCTTCGTTGTGTCCCCAAATGTAGGGGGTGCCGAGTTTACTCTCTGCGACAGATTCGATCGCTGCGAGTTTTGCAGAATAGGAGGCGTTAACGCCAGCACCTGGGACGATGCTCGGATCAAGGTGCACGCCAGGTGGTGGAATTGGGATAGAACTTGTAGCAACGCTCGTTGATCCACTCGGTGTTGTCGCAGTGGAGCCAGAAGTGGCTGCTGTGTTGCCTGGTGTTGTCGCAGTGGAGCCAGAAGTGGCTGCTGTGTTGCCTGGTGTTGTCGCAGTTGAACCGCTTTTGGCGTTACCAGTGCCTCCGGTCGCACCCTTTTGGCTATGCGCCCCAGACGTAGATCCATACGGATCGCGGTAGTGATGCGCTCCATAACGTTGGTAACCGTGCGGATTCCAGGAACGATACGCGCGATTCATACCGTAACCGCCGTACGCTCCGAGCGCATCTGCACTTGTTTGGCCGGACGGGGCAAAACTGCTGACACCGCTGTGAAGTGGGTTGCTTGGAACAGGGATTTGCGCAATCATCTCAAACGAGCGATGCGGCGCAAGACTACCCTTTGTGAGATGAAGCGCGCCCCCTGCGTTTACGGTGGGCTGATCGTTGCGGGCGTTTGCTATCTGGCGATAGCGTTCGGGTGATTCTTCATTCAAAACGACGACATGGGATACTTTGGATGTCGAGTACTGTGATGTCGCGAAGTTGATCACACCGTCAATGGAAGCCATATCTAAGGTGTGCTCACTGCCGAGTGAGTGATACGTGGCAACCGATAATGGGCCGTGAGGAATGCGTTTGGTATAAATGTAGACGGTTTGCGAAGGGGAGTCGTAGTGCGTTTGATACACGTGATACATGCGATGGCCTGTGTTTTGGCTTAGCGGCCGCGCAACGCGATCGGGAAGGGCACCTGAAGTAGACGCTGAGTACGAGCCACAGCCGGACAGACTAAGCCCCATGATGGCCGAGGCGGCGAGTAGTCCGCGTAGATATCTCCTGCGGTGAAGAATTGAAGGCAACCTAACCACCCCCACTTTGAATTTGCTATTATAGTGGGGTAAAGCAGGCTTTGTTATGCGTGGCGCACAAAGGTCGTGTGTGGAGGCCGTAACGACAGGCGTCAGGCGTTGCTCTCGCGCAGTTTGGCGACGTCTCCTGCAGATTTTAGGAAATTCCTATATTTTATGTACATAACGATGCGCCAAGGAAGAAGCATGCCAAACGCGAGGATGAAAAAGATTCCACCCGTCTGCGGAATCGTTATATACTTCTCAATGTATCCGTGAAGCGAAATGCGAATGACAAGCAATACCAGAAGAACCACGATAAAGGCGGGCGAGCGCTTGAGATAGATTTGCTCATCATGCCGCTCCAATTTGGACGTCGCGATGAGCGGGATGGAAAAGAGCACCCCGACGAGCAATGCCACGAGTGCATAGGCAAAAGGCACGCGTGTAATCGGTGCGACAAACATGAGGAATCCCGTGCTCATACCGATTGGCGGGATGAGGATTTTTTTGGCGTTCGTAGGTTTTCGCGCGGCGCGCAAGCGAATCACGATAACCGAGAGGGCGAACAGAATAATCACGATTGTACTGATCCATTGAGCCGTTTGTCCAGATAACAACACACATCGCTCCTCGTTTCATGAAGACACAGGGGATGCTTTCCCTGCAAGCCCATGATACTCCACGACTGCGATCAGTTTCAATGCGGATGATAGGGAGAGGGAGCGCAATGGAATCTTGGCGTGCAAATCTTTACATACTTTTAGGCGGGTCACTCGTCGCATCAGCCAGTTATTCGATGGTTATCCCCTTTCTTCCACTTTTTCTTGTGAAACTGGGGATTCACCACAATATTGGACTGTGGAGCGGAATTGTGTTTTCTTCGTCTTTTCTGGCGGGCGCGCTCATCTCTCCTGTGTGGGGTGCGCTCGCAGATCGCTACGGTCGGCGGCCCATGCTCATTCGCTCGGGCATCGCCCTCACCGTTCTCTATGCCGCGATGGCGTTTGTCAAAACGCCTGTCGAATTGCTCTTGATTCGCGTGCTCATGGGTCTTCTCAGCGGGTACATTCCGAGCGCCACAGCGCTCATTGGCAGCACGACACCGAAAGCGTCTGTTGGCTTTGCGCTGGCTAGCCTTTCCACAGCGACGGCGACCGGAAGCATCCTCGGACCGCTTTTTGGCGGGATCTTGAGTCACGCGTTTTCCTATCAGAATACGTTTCTAATCGCGGGTGCATCCGTTGCCATCTCGACCGTCCTCGCGATCATTTGGGTGCGTGAGCCAAATTTTGTCCCGTCAGAGAAAAAAATCAGCATCCTTGGCGATTTTTCGCTCGCCGTGAAGAATCGCGGATTGCTCACTGTGTTGATTGCCATGATGATCACATCGTTTGCGATCATGACCATCGAACCACTTTTGCCGCTCTATGTCATTCAATTGGGCGTCCCTGTGCAGAATGCGTCGCTTGATACAGGGATCGTATTCTCGGTCGCAGGGCTTTCAGGGATCGTATTCGGTCCGATCTGGGGCCGCTACGGGGATCGCAAAGGATTTCGCAGGACGCTTTTGATCGGGTTACTTGGCGGTTCACTCGGAAACATTGCGCAGATTTTTTTTCACAGTGTTTTTGGATTTGGCGCGATTCGTTTTTTTTACGGCATGTTTTTTTGCGCCGTTTATCCCGCATTGAACGCGCTGACAGTGGAAAAAACGGATGACGCGTTTCGCGGGAGAGCGTTTGGTATTTCCCAGACATTCAATCAGATGGGAACGCTCCTCGGACCGCTTATCGGTGGTTATGTCGGAGATCTCTTTCATATCGACACCGTGTTCATCATGACCGGGACGTTTCTCTTAATTGTCGCGATTTACGTTTTCTACGCGCGCAGTCTTCGCGCGTCGTCTGTGACAATCGCGTGACGGGCACGCGCGCGCTCTGAGTTGACCGACTGCCTGTGCTATAGTTAATTCGTATGAATCGGGTCTCATTGTGAAAAGAGGGAATTCAAGTGTCAACCATGCCATTTTTAGACGCATGCCGTTCGCAAAAGTCAACGCGCGTGCCCGTTTGGTATATGCGACAAGCAGGACGTTATCAACCGGAGTATCGTGAAATTCGAAAAAATTATAGTCTCCTCGAGATCTGTGAGCGGCCTGAGCTTTGTGCGCAGGTGACAAGTTTGCCAGTTGCCCAGCTCGGCGTCGATGCCGCGATTCTCTTTTCAGACATCATGGTGCCAGTAGGTCCGATGGGTGTGAATTTTGAGATCGTCGAGGGGCGCGGACCCGTTGTAGAGCATCCGCTTCGCACACGACAGGATGTGGATGCTCTCCACGGATTTGATGTTCACGAGGCACTCCCGCATGTTCTAGAAACGATTGAGCGCGTAAAGGATACCGTGGCTGTGCCACTCATCGGGTTTGCCGGTGCTCCGTTTACGCTCGCCAGCTATATGATTGAAGGGGGTCCATCGCGAGACTACCTGCACACGAAGGCGATGATGTATGGCGAGCCGGATGTTTTCGCAAACCTTATGGAGAAATTGTCCGAAATGGTGATTTATTATTTGCGTGCGCAGATCACTGCAGGCGCCGACGCGGTGCAAGTGTTTGACTCGTGGGCGGGAAGTCTTTCGCCAAAAGACTACGAAACGCACATTCTTCCACATATGCAACGCATTTTCCACGCATTGAGCGAAGAAGAAGCGCCGAGCATCTACTTCGGCGTGGGGACAGGTGAGCTTTTGCCGCAGTTTAAGACGCTAAAAGCGAATGTGATCGGGGTCGATTGGCGTGTCTCGATTCGCGCTGCCCGCGAACGGGTGTCGCAAGCGCATGCGATTCAAGGAAATCTCGATCCGGCGCTTTTGCTCGCGCCGTTTGACGTGCTCAAGGCGCGCGCAGCGGAAATTCTTACCGAAGGCATGGAGAAACCAGGTTTTATATTTAATCTAGGTCATGGCGTGTTTCCAACGGCATCGATGGACACGCTGCGGCGATTGACAGAGTTTGTTCACGAATTTAGCGAAGCGAGGTTGACCTCCTCATGAACAAGACGATCGGAATTCTGCTCATGGCGTACGGCACCCCGCGCAGCCTCGATGAAGTGGAGACGTACTACACGCATATTCGTCGGGGCAATAAACCGCCGCAACCCCTGCTCGATGAGTTGATTGGGCGTTATAAAGCGATTGGCGGTGTATCGCCACTCAATGAAATTACGGATGAACAGGCGCGAAAGCTAGAACAGACGCTGAATGTGAAAGATTCACGCTATAAAGTGTACATTGGAATGAAACACGCCGCGCCGTTTATCGCGGATGCGGTGAGGCGCATGGCGGCAGACGGAATTGAGAAGGCGGTCGGGATTGTCCTCGCGCCTCACTATTCAACGATGAGTGTAGGCGTCTATACAAAAGAAGCGCTGGAGGCGGCAGAAGAGGCTTTGATGAAGCTGCACTGCGTCTCCTCTTGGCATATGGAGGATGCGTTTCTTGACGCGCTCGAAGAGCGGCTAAGAGAGGCGCTTGAGAAGTTTTCAGAAGAAGAACGCCGCCAGTTGAAAGTCGTTTTTTCAGCGCACAGCTTGCCTGAGCGCATTCTGGCGCTTGGCGATCCATATCCTGAGCAGTTGCTCGAAACCAGTCGAGCGTTGGCGTCGCGATTATTGATTGACGATTGGCAGTTCGCTTGGCAGAGTGCTGGACGCACCGCCGAACCGTGGCTTGGTCCAGATCTGCTTGTGGTGATGGGTGAGTTGGCCGAGAAGGGATATCGCGCGATGCTGAGTTGCCCCATCGGGTTTGTCGCTGATCACTTGGAGGTCCTCTACGACCTCGATATCGAGGCGCAGCAGCACGCGTCACAAAAAGGGATTCACTTTGAGCGCACCGCCTCACTCAATGCAGATCAGCGCATGATTGATGCATTGGTTGCGGCCATTCATCGCGTTGAGCGCGAAATCAATCCTTCTGGTGCGCGATGAGCAGGCAGCGCGTCGCAGTCATCGGTGCTGGAATTACAGGGCTTACGGCCGCCTATCGCTTGATGAAGACAGGGCGCGTGGATGTCACCGTTTTTGAAGCGCGCGATCAGGTGGGGGGAACGCTTCGATCGGTCGAGAGCGAGCAGCACCTGTTTGAGCAGGGGCCAGACTCCTTTCTCGCGCGTAAGCGTGTGATGATTGATCTGTGCACGGAGCTTGGTCTGCGTGAACAGCTTGTCGGGACGGGGCCACTGGCGCGAAAGACATACCTCGTCTCGGATGGAGAATTATATCCCTTTCCAAAGGGTACATACATGGGCATTCCACTTACAAAAGAAGCATTCGAGCAGATTCCATTTTTGAGTGAGGAAGGAAAGCGACGCGCACTGCTCGATCTGACCATGGGGCCCGATCAGGATCGCGAGAATGATTCGATGGGAGAACTTCTCACCCGACGGCTTGGGCGCGAGGTGGTAGAGAAAATTGCGGAAGCGGTGCTTGCAGGGGTCCATGCGAGTCCGATTGACCGTTTGAGTGTGGCGGCGACGTATCCAGAGTTCAAAGAGGCTGTGCGCCGTGGGAGTCTGCTGCGCGGATTGCAAGATTTTGTTGCCGAACGCCAAAATGTTGTGCAGGATGATGACCTGCCAAAAACGGCATTTCTCACGTTGCGCAGTGGATTATCAAAGCTCGCGGCGGCGCTGCTTCAAGCGCTTCACGCGCAGGGGGTCACTGTACATACGGGTTGCGTAGTCACTTCGGTCGAGAATTCTATGCGTGAAGTGATCGTACACGCGGAGGGATGCGAGTTCTCCTGTGATGCAGTTGTGATGGCAGTCCCTGCGCACCGCGCCTGTACACTTGTCAATGACGAAGGCGTCAGGCAGACGCTGGAGGCGTTTCGTTACGCGTCTGTCGCAACGGTGGCACTGGCTTATCGCCCGCGTGATTTTTTGTTTCAGTTGGATGGGTCGGGGTTTGTCGTACCGCGAAGAGAGGGATCTGACGTTACTGCGTGTACTTTTGTCTCGTCGAAATGGCCGCACATGGCCGATGAGGATGTTGTGACACTGCGCGCGTTTGTGGGCCGCGCAGAAGCGGATGGAATCGTTGACGCACCTGATGAGGAAATCATCGCGCGCGTGCGCGGTGATTTGGCGCATTGGCTTAAGGCAGATCCTGAACCGATCTTTTCTCTTGTCACACGCTGGAAAAAAGGAATGCCACAGTATGAAGTGGGACACCTCACGCGCGTGGCAGCACTGACGGAAGCAGCCCGGCGCGCGTATCCGCGCGTGATTTTTTCAGGCGCGGCGTATCGCGGTGTTGGCCTTCCGGACTGTGTGGCTGATGGGATGGAGGCGGCGCAATCTATCCTTGAGGCGCTATCCTCGTAATTAAAGTTGCTCAACCAATTGCTCTGGACTTAGAATGGCAATCAGATCTTTGCTGTGTTGAAGAACCCCTGAAATGACTTCGGGTTGTCCTTCTTGTGCTCGAATGTCTTCTACATTTACATCCAGAACGTCGAGCGCTTCGTCGATCAGGAATGCTGTATCTGCAAGAATGAGCAGTCGGGATTCTTCGGTCTGCTCGCATTTTTCCATGGAAAACACAGTGTGCAAATCAGAAACGGACGTCACAACGCCCCTTAGATTCATAATGCCGAGTACATGGGGTGGCGAACAAGGAACAGCGCGAATTTTCGCCAATCGCTCTATTGAGCGCACTGCATCGACCGGTAGACCGTAAACTTCTGTTCCGAGTCGAAAGGTGACGCATTTCATGCATATCCCTCCTAGATCTGAAATGTTGTCGATTGTTCATGCAGTGATTGAGCGTGAGAAGAGAGTGCGGTGCTCGTCGCGGCAATCTCTTCCATGGCGGCTGTTTGTTCTTGCGCTGTGGCCGAGAC
>NZ_LSUQ01000041.1 GCF_001642725.1 Ferroacidibacillus organovorans | reverse complement strand
GGCCTGTCCATGTTCCTTAAAATCCTCATGTCCCGTCCAAAATCGATAAATGAAAAAATCCGTACCAAAACGACACTCGCCCTTTCGTCTCTTGCTTGCAAAGGGATTCTTCAGAAAAGTGCCGAATATAGATTCTATCGTGTGTTCCTTCTTCGTTTCGAGTTGCAGCGCCAGTTGCAAGACACGAAAGGATTTCAGTTTGTCACGCGAGCTGTAAACGGTCCGTTCTGAAATACGCGACCAACTGTAATTTTAGATACACAAACATCGGCAAATTTGTCCCCGTTGGTTTTCAGCCATTGGTTGAGCAATTGCAAAATCACCATCATTTAACCCGTATATGATTGTCACCACGGTGGCTCTTGCGCATTCGGGCAGGTTAGCTGAAGATGAATACGTTTTTTGACGGGAAATCGAGGTTCTGGTGGGTCAGTTATGATATCCTAGACACGTTGTTATATTGTTAACGGAATATTGGAGGTGGACAAATTGTCGTTGACAAGCATGTTAAGTGATAACGCCGAAGTTAAATCTTTGTTCTCGACGCTGCCGAATTTCAAAGGTCTATGTAAAACCCTGAATGATGATGGTGCCCCCTTTCCAAAAGGTATACCCCCTGTAGCAGATTTGGTTCAAGGTGCAAACGCGGGTAACGTCGGCATGGCTTATGATTACTGGCTACGTGCTTATTTGCAACGAATCAATCAAGACTATGAAGAACCCGTCGTGGTCGCGGACCAGGCGATGCGTCGTCTTATATTGGGGCTCACACAATTTGGAATGGAAGATTCATTACCTGAGATAACAGAAAAGTACAATATAAGCAGGGAAATCAGAAGGCAGTACAGTCGGGGAGACAATGTGGATGAACGCGGGCTGTATGAGGCTTGTGTATTTTTGGGCTACATGGAGGCTTACTACAGGTCAGGATACGTCCGTCAAAACGGTTACGATGTAGACTCCCGTGAAGTGCATGATTTGTCTCAAATTGCAGACAAAACGATGGATGTTGAAGCTTTTTTTAAGAAGGAAAATCGCATATTGTACAATCCAACATTCGGGGACATGTCCGCGTTGGTCGGTGGAGCAGATGCGGATTTTGTTATTGATACCATGTTGGTCGATATAAAGACGGTACGACGTTTAGGTTATCAAGCTGAGCACATGCGGCAACTTATCGGTTACTACATACTATCGAAGTTCGATAGAGATTTCCCCGTTGAGATAGGCAAAATAGGGGTGTTCTTTTCGAGGTTTAACCGTTTCGTGTATTTAACGATTGCCGACATCAAGACCGTGTTCGACTTAGATGAGTTCGCTGAAAAATTTATTGGAATTCTTCAAAAACAGAGATCGCCTAGGGTTGAAAACAAAGTCAAAGCGATGATGACCAAAGATGAGGAGGCTCAGGAAAGAATTGCTGAGGTTACGTTCAAACGAGCCCTCCGACATGCTGGACACATAATACTGAATCAATATGCTGATGATGAAGGCTTATTAGTTGATAAGAGAAATAATCGTCCAGTCAGTCGAGCAACAATCACGAAGGCTGTCGGTGGAAAACGAATTATGGACTTGGCTTTAGAAAAAGGTCTGCTTCATGAAACTGTTATACAGGACAAGTCTGCGTTTGTCTTGGATATGAGCGTACTTCGTTTAATGTCACGTGATCGTCGCTTACCGATTTTGTTGTCAGACTGACTGAGGGTTTCGTATGTAAGGAAATTACAATTAATGCCATCGAAATAATGTTGGTGGTGACCAAACCGTAATTTTTCAGCTACACAGCAAGAGCAAATTGCCCCTGCTGTTATTCAACTATCGGGTGCTTATCTGCAATAGCGGTGCAACCTGAGTGCTGCATGGCTATTCATCGTTACACTAGTATGAATTGCCGTTCTCCAAGGCAACAAAGCTGAAGAAGAAATGGCGGCGTATTCTCTCCATTTTCATTAAAATGACACGAAAACCTCTCGTCATTTACAAACGATCTATTCTCAGAACACCCCCACTCTCATTCTGCCCCCCGATTCAACATCATCGCAGAATATACCCTACCATCGACCTACGACATCCAGTTCAATCGTTTGATCCTCAACCGATGTCGCCACTACCTCGGTAATCAACGCAAGCGTCAGCCTGCGGAAATCTTGTTCGTTCAAGAGATCCAAGCGCACCTCTCGCAGTGCGCTCTCATCGGTGACCCACGCGTTTAGGCGTCGCTGCATCTGCTTTAATTCATCCTGCTCTTCTCGCGTTTTGTCCATCTGTTCCTTGAGCACACGGCAGTATTCGTCCATCACACCCCACAGTTCACTGGCATTATCGAGACCTTTCTGGTGATCGCGCGCAACCTCGTGCTCCAATTGATCCTTTACGATCTTGATTTCTGCATGTTCGATCGCCGCCGCCAACGCCGCTTTCTCGTGATCGATCTTTTCTTTCACCCGTTCGACCGCCGTCTCCCACTGCCGCTCATTTTTCGAGACCCACGGATGAAAAACGTCATCGATCAGAATTTGATGCAATGCCCCCATGTCCATGCAGAGTCTGCATTCCGGACATTCATAATACCGAGATCCTGTCCTTCCAAATGTTGAGCGTGTTTGGCGATTTTGGCCGCGCAAAAAGTTTTCCATCCCTCTTTTCCTGCAATCTCCACAGACGAGAAGCCCCGCCAATAGAAACGGTGTCTTAAAAGTCTTCGGCGCGATTTCCCTTTTCTGTTTTTTCTCATACAGATCGTAGCACGTTCTCCACTCTTCAAACGAAAGTACCGGCTCGATGTGAGGATCGGAACCCATGATCCACTGCGCGAGCGGTTGAAAGCTCATGCGCGCCTTCTTTTTGACTTTGTCCATGCTACGATAACCGGCATAAAAGGGATTCAAGACAATCGACTTGACCCGCTCTTTATTTGGTGTGACGCGATCCGCTTTGAGCCACCCCAGGCGTTTCGCGATCGCCGAGAATCCGTCGCCGTTTGAATACCACATAAAAATGGACCGAATGTGTTCGGCTTGTTGAAAAGATTCAATAACAAAACGACCCTCCCGTTTTACATACCCGTAGGGCAACCTGCCATTGATCGCTTCACCGTGTTTCACCATGTAAAGAAACGTATCCCGGGTTCGTTCCGAGGTCTGATCCACTTCAAATTTGGAAACGCCATCGCGGATCAATTGCGTTAAAATTTCCACATTCTTGGGATTGTACAAGGTTTCGGTGTCACACAGAAAGACAGGGATGCCCCGCAAAGCGATGCGGATTTGAGCATGTTCAATCGGATCACGCGCCAAACGACTGTCACTGTACACAAGGATGACATCAAATTTGCCATCACTCGCATCATTGATCATCCGCAACAACGCTTTGCGTTGGGTCATTTTCACTTTCGTAGCCGATACATCCGGATCGAGGTATTTTTCCACGATTTCACAACCATACTTCTTGCAAAATCGCTCGGCGGTATTCTCTTGCATCATCATTTCTTGATTCTTGGTCGAATGACGGCCATAAAACGCGGCACGCAAAAGCGTATCCGGCTGCCTCAAACGTTCCATGATTTCATGAAGAGACATGGGACACCACCTTTTGAAATGGGTGGCGAAACACAAGAGCCTCGATCGTATTTTTGCTGACCCGCACTTCCAAAAGGAGATCCGCGAGTAGTTCTCGCCGACGCACGGCCGACCCTTGCTTCAGCTCGATCTTTAGATCTTGAATGCGGATGTTTCGCCGCTTTGTCCCCAGCGGAAACGCATGCAATGAACGAAGTTCTGCCTCCAGTCTGTGCATCGTATGATGGAGATTGTCGAGATTCGTTTTCGTTTGAAAAATCTCAGGCATACTCACGCGCGTTTGCATATACTGCGATACATCCTTCTTTAAACGCGTCTGTAGAATCGTCCGCTGATGTTGAAGCTTCTCCATCTCCGCTTTAATTCGCCTGCGTTCCTCTGCCATCACCTCCCGATACAATGCATCCCCATTCTCCTTTAGGAGGATGGACAGAAACCCCACGACTTCTTCATCAATTTTTTCCTCACATTTCGTTGCGGAGATACGCACAGGACACGTTTTGGTGGGACAATAATACCCATCCATCGGTTCCTGTTTTCGCCACGATGTTCTCCCCACGAGAGGATGTTTGCAAAATTCACAAACGATCAATCCCTCAAGAACAAATTCTCGTTTCTTGGTTTCATGTTGAACCGCAAGAAACGGCTTCATCGCTTGATTCGTCGCTTCCCATGCTTCAGGAGAAATGATCGCGCACTCAGGCCGATCCACTTCGTACATTTGATCCTCCCATGTTTTGCGATGTTTTCCCATGTAGAGTGAATTCGTCAAAAGACCACGCAAATTGGTATCGGTCCATCTGGCGTTTGGTTCCTTAGCGCCTCCTTCATCGTATTCTATCTCCTCCTCCTCGGATTCCAAGCGCTCCCGTCTCGGATGTCTCTCATTTTGCAGCTGAACAAAGGCAGAGAATTTTTGCTCCCCTCGCGTAGTCGACCACTGGAGAAAGTCCGAATAAATCCCTTTGATCTCTTCCTTTACCTCGTCTGACTGAAAATGAATCTCCGGTTTATCTTGTTTCCCTTCAATCGCCACCAGGCCATACGGTAGATTTCCCACCGTCTTCTTGTTCACGAAATTCGTGATTTGCGTTTCACGTAGACGCTCAACGATTACTTCCGCCTCACGCTCAATAATTCCCGCGTAAATGAGTTCAATGAATTCCCCGAACGGTGAGTAAAACACCGGGTATTCCTTTCCAGACGTAAAAATGATCTTCACGTCAAATTTGCGGCACAGACGATAAAATTCCATGTACTCACTCGCTCTTCGCGCCAGACGATCCCGTTTATAGACAATAATCGTCCCAATTAAATTAGAGCGGATGTCCTGTCGCAATCGATGCATCGCGGGCCGTTCGATCTCTGATTTTTTTCGTGCCGACTTCCCCTCATCGTCGTAGTGATCTTGAAGGGTCATTCCGTGCTTTTGTGCATAAAGTTTTGCGTTGTCCTTTTGCATCGGAACGGAATTTTCCTGTTGTTCGAGAGAACTTCGGTAATACGCCACCGTCATTCGCATGGATTCACATCCTCGTTGGGCTCGTGCTTTGTATCCATTTTATGATCTTGACACGAGCGATAGAGCGCTTGCGCTAACACATCCAGCCACAGACGACCGGCCTTTGGATCGTACACATATTGAATCGAGCGAACACGAATTCGATTCCTCTCCATCCCTTCACTCCCTTGGCGTACATGGTGTCCAAAGGATTTTCGGTATATGCACTATAGTTATCCGTCATGCATGAATTTTTAAGAGACAGATGATAAGCTTTTACCATAGATCCATCCATATAAATCGAGGTGAACCCGTCTGAGTGATTTATGTCGAGAAGTGGGGATGAGAATTCGTCAACTCCGCACCAAACAGCGCATGAGCCAAGAGACCTTGGCACAAGCGTCAGGACTTTCAAAACGATATGTCGGTATGATTGAACGTGGAATCGGTAATGTAAGCTTGGAGAGCCTTGAAAAAATCACCACCGCACTCGACGTCATGCTGAAAATTAGTTTCGAACAAATGCCCCCATCCGAATCATGATGAACACGTTCACGAATGATCTTCACACCCGTATGAGGTTTAACCTATCGTTATCTTCCCGTTTCACCCTATGAAATCACGATTTTAAAAGATTCATCACGCAGATGCCGCATCATCATCCATGGCATCTGCTTTTTTATGTGGACTTTTGCCCAAGTAAAGTTAGGGATTTCCTGTCGTATCTCAAATCGTCAGCCACTAAGATAGGTAAGAGGAAATCCTTTTGGGCATTGTTTTTTATAAGCTTGTCCAACGTAGTTGGCGGAATTATAAATCTTTAGTATAACTACGGCGTTTTGGAATCAATAAGATCATGGGTAGCAATTCGCCCATCTTGAATGGCGCGTTCGATAATGCGGCGAATTTCTTCGTTGAAACGCATAAGTGCTTCTTCCGAGGGGGAATTCGCCTGGATAACAAGATATATACATGTATTGTTATCCAACACGATCACGCTCCCCACTAAGGTTCAGGCATTAACGTATCGTATGCTGCGATCACTTTTTCTGTGTCTGTCCTATTTATTTTTCAGAGGCCAACTTCAAAATTAGGGTGATCGCCATGAGCGAAACATGGTTTGCGCGTATTTATATACGTGTTTCGACGGATGAACAGGCTGATGAGGGATATTCGATTGACGCGCAGCGTGAGAGGTTAAAGGCCTATGCATTATCGCAAGACTGGGTCATCCAAGATAGCTACATCGAAGAAGGCGTCAGCGCCAAAAACATGGATCGGCCTGAGTTAAAGCGCTTGCTCAATGATTTAAAAGCTGACCATTCTGATCATAAAATTGTGCTTGTCTATAAATTAGATCGACTAACACGCTCTGTTTCTGATCTCCATACGCTTCTAGACTACTTCGATCGCCATCAAACGAAATTTCGGAGCGCCACAGAAGTGTATGATACGACAACGGCGATCGGCCGACTCTTTATCACACTCGTCGGGGCGATGGCACAGTGGGAACGTGAAAATCTCGCTGAACGCACTAAAATGGGACAGATTGAAATGACTCGGCAAGGGAAATGGTCAGGGGGTCATCGACCTTTTGGATATGATTACAACAATGGAAATCTGAAAATCAATCATGCTGAAGCAGCAATCGTTAAAGAAATTTACGATCGCTATCTGGCAGGAAGCGGCACACCCAAGATATTGAAGTGGCTCAATGATCCTACGCATCCACAGCTTGCGTCCAATAAAAGATGGACATTGAACAATCTAAAATATGTTCTACAAAACCCGCTTTACTGCGGCATGGTGCGTTATGGATACAGAGATCTAAAGGGAAGGAGACAAACGAATTCAATGATCGAAGAGGGGAATCACGAAGCAATTCTTAGTCTAGAGAATTTTAATCGTGCACAGGAACTAAGAAGTAAACGCAAAACAATGCCGAGTCGAAGTGGTACGGGCACCTATTCGTTGACAGGAATCCTGCGCTGTGGTAAATGTGGCTATTCAATGTCAGGAGATACGCGATACAAGAAGAATAAATTGGAAAGTGAGCCTAGACGCTATTATACATGCGTCGAGAGAATCCATTCAGGACTTTGTGATATGCCTCGGCAAAAAGAGAGTCACCTTGAAAATGCTGTTTTGACACACTTAGAACAGTATCATCAGGATTTAAGTCGTGATATGTCGACGTTTACATTAAGATCAGATGATCAGGCTGAAATGGATGCTCTACGTAATGAAATATCAAAAATCACTTCACGGAAAAATCGATGGATGAATGCATTTGAAAATGGTGATATTGAATCAAATGTCCTTAAAGATCGTTTGAACGAACTCCGCAGCAAGGAAACTCTATTCGCCGAGAAGATTCATGCATTGGAACAAATGAATGCCAAATCCCTGGATCTCGCCACGCTTAAAACCATTCTAGGCTCATTTCGCGCGACGTGGGGGATTGCAACGGTACAGGAAAGAAAAGAACTGCTACGCACGATCATAAAAGAAATCACCGTTTATCCAGATCGCATTCTCATTCATTTTCATGGGGGTGTATAAGAGATAACTAGCGAACGCTAACCACCACCACCACCAACCGCCGCCCCACCAACCATAGCCGGGCGCGCCGTAGCCACCCCCGTAACCGGGACGTCCACCCATCCCCGGACCATATCCGTATGCGGCGAGCGCGAGATCCAAGCGCTCTTCATCCGATTTGCCTGAGAAATTCATTCCATTCACAAGTCCCTGCGGCGCATAAGTACGTGGCACCGACATCAAAACACCTTGCTGTGTCACCTGACGCACAATCCCATGGTGAGCCCCCCACGGTGTCGAGAACTGCACCCACTGTCCAACCGCCCTTTGACATTGACCATACGTGCACATTACGCGTAAACCTCCTTTCATTCCTCATTCTTCAACGTATGCGGATGCTCTGGGTAGCTCTTGGTTCAAATGCACCCTGACATACACCCATTTCAAATCAATAGGCCTCGCGCGCGACAGGTTTTTCGTATCTCTCAGAAGAATCCGGGCGGCATCGGCGGCTGCGGTCTGCGCGGCTGCCCTGTGTACGGATCGATGAACGATGAAGATTGCCGAAAATTCGGATAGCCAGGCATGCGCGACCTCACGGATCGATTCATCCCTGGGCCATGCGGATAGGGACGTACGGTTGGCGTTTGAAACCCATGACCTTGCATCGAAGAGAAGCGAGTAGGTACAGGCGTCCTCCGTTGCGCCATTCCAGGATGCGGCATAAAAGGATCTGCGAAGCGCGATGCAGGCACGCGCATCTGCATCGGTGGCATCTGCGATGGCTGAGAACCAAACATTCCCCGGTTTGCCAAATCGTTTCCAACATTGTGCGGCGCTGGAGCCGCAGTCCTCATTCCCATCTGGGGAGGGTGTGAGTAGCCGCCAGGTCTGAGCGATCCTTCCCCCTTTCCATTTGACCCACCCTGCCAAAGCGCTGCCGCTTTCTTCGGCAAAAATCCTTGCAATCGCTCGCGAATCATAGTCGAGAGCGACGGGGATGCAGTCTTCGCCTCAGAGGGGCGTTCCGACGCACCCCGCGAAGTGCCCGCCGCAAAAGGCGTCGCGCCTGCCTGCGTAGCAAACGGCGAAAATGAGGGGTGCATCCCTTGCCCACCCAAACCATCCGCGGTTCCTTGTCCAGATTCAGGCGCCTGCGCGGCTGCCTGCGTATCTTTCGTTTTTTGTTGCGGTGACGCGAGATCCATGAACCGCTTGACCCACTCATTCACAACAGTTCCACCTCTTTCCGCCTGTTCTATACGATGCAAGAACGCACGCAAACGTTTCGCATAAACGCGGAGAAGGTCACAACTGAAAAAATAAAAACCCCTTCCGAATGGAAAGGGTAAAGCCCACAGATGCATCGCACGAATCAGTCCATCAGTGCGAAGACGGCCGTCACAAACGACTGAACGCCGACCGGAAGCGCGTCTTCATCAACTGTAAACTTCGGGTGGTGATGCGGATAGATGATGCCTTTTTCTACGTTGCCAGCACCAATAAAAAAGAAGCATCCCGGCACCTTTTGCTGATACGCCGAAAAGTCTTCGCCACCCATCGACGGCACCGCATCCTGAACGATCACATCGCCAAACTGCTCGACAAACGCCGCCTTCAATTGGGCAGTGAGCGCTGCATCATTCACGACAGGGTGATAGCCATTCGTATACTTGAATTCATAGCTCGCGCCGTGCGCATCTGTCACACCGCGGATCACCCGCTCCATCATGCCCGGCGCGGCTGCGCGAAGGGACGCGTCAAACGTCCGCACAGTCCCTGATAGAGTGGCCGAGTCGGGAATGACGTTAAACGCCGTACCCGCGTGAAACGTGGTGACCGAGAGCACCATTGGCTTGAGCGGATCGCGGTTGCGCGCGACGACATGCTGCAAGTTCGTCACGAGTTGCGCACCGATCGCGATACTGTCCACCGTCTGGTCAGGGTGTGCAGCGTGACCGCCCTTCCCTTTAATCGTGATCGTAAACGTGTCAGGTGCCGCCATGACAGGGCCTGGCGCGATCGCGATCTGACCGCAAGGCAGACTCGCCCAGAGGTGCGTTCCAATCACCTGATCTACACCTTCAAGCACACCCGCATCGACCATCTCCTGTGCGCCGCCTGGGAAAAGTTCCTCCGCATGCTGAAACAAAAAGCGAATCTCCCCTGCGATATGTTCGCGCATACCAGCGAGCACGGTCGCTGTGCCCAACAGCATCGCGGTGTGGCCGTCGTGACCACACGCGTGCATGGCGCCAGGATTCTTTGAGACAAAGTCAAACGTGTTTTCTTCAAGGATCGGGAGCGCATCCATATCTGCGCGAATCGCGAGCACTCGTCCTGGTCGATCACCGATAAGGCGCGCCATGACACTCGTTTTCGTGGGTCTTGTCACGGTTAATCCGTCGACGGCGCACAACTGATCGTAGACGTATTGGGACGTATTCTCTTCGTGAAACGACACCTCCGGATGCTCATGCAGATAGCGTCGCCACGCAACCACCTTCTCTGCGATCGGATCCGTCTTTGTACGCAATTCGTTCATCGTGATGGACATTGCGATCCCTCCCCCGGTTTTACTCCATAAGCGAACGGTATCCGCCTGAAAAATACACGAGCGGCTGTTTTTCTTCCGCAACTTCAGCCTCTTCGATCAGCCCAACATAGATAAAGTGATCACCCGCGTCGATCTTTTGCGATACGCGGCAGTCGAGGAATACGAGCGCGTCCGGTAATTTAGGATTGCCAAACGCGCTTTTCTCAAAATCAAGCCCTGCAAACTTATCTTCGCTGCGCGACGCGAAGCGATTGGAAAGATCGACCTGCGCCTCCGACAGAATGTGAACGGCAAACACCTGACTCGCGTCAATCTGATCAATCGCGGAGGATCGCTTATCAATACACACGAGAATGAGCGGTGGTTCTAGCGAGACCGAACTGAATGCAGACACCGTCAATCCCGCCCGCTGTTCTCCGTGCGATGTGGTCACGACGGTGACGCCACTTGCAAATCGTCCCAGCGACGCGCGAAATGTTTGTGCATCAATCGCCAATGTGTTTCATCCTTTCTCGTTCGAATGCCTTCACCTCACTCCCGCGAAAGTCAATCGATCTCATACATGATTCTACTTCAGGGTACACTATTTTTTGCTGAACAAGTACATCTTTTGCGATAAAACATCATGCAGGAGTGAGAGAAATGTTCTACAACACAGAAAAAGGCCAATTCCATATCCGCAAGCTCGGAAACCACTACAGTGTCATCAAACTGCCCGACTTTACAGAGGCGCATGTCGGGACAGGTCACATTCTCTCGTCATTCTCATCCGCAGAAGAAGCGCAATCGTATTGCGACGCGTGGGAACAAGAAGATCCGTTCACACGCGATCAAACGGCGCCTCCCCTCTCATGACGAGCACCGCGTTTTCAAGCGCCCGTCGCGCCATGCGCGTGCGCGTTTCAAGCGTTGCCGAACCAATGTGCGGGAGAAGCACCGCACGCGCCTCGCGCAGGAGAGGATGGTTGGCGGCGATGGGCTCCTGTGCTAAGACATCAAGGCCCGCACCGGCGATCGTTTTTGCGTGAAGCGCCGCGCACAGCGCATCCTCATCCACCACACTCCCGCGCGACGCGTTGATGAGCATAGCGCTTCGTTTCATGTGCGATAGCGCGTGCTGATCGATCAAATGCCGCGTCGCGTCACCGCCGGGCAATAGCGGTACGACAAAATCCGACGTCTGCAAGAGAGTGGTCAGATCACTGTACGACACACCCAACGCCTCTTCCACATCCGGTTTTGGTGTGCGGCTCCAATAGAGAATCCGCATCCCAAACCCACGCGCGCGCCGCGCCACCGCCTGCGCAATGCCGCCCATACCGAGCAACCCAATTGTCTTTCCATAAACATCAATACCGAGAAACTGAAACGGTTGCCACGTTCCCCACTGCCCATTGCGCAGCGCCCGTTCCGCCTGCGGCACTTGTCGGGCTGTCGCCAGCAAAAGGGCAAACACCAGATCTGCCGTCGTCTCCGTCAGCACATCAGGCGTATGACACACGACAATCCCGCGCGTATTCGCCGCCGATCGATCGATATGCTCGTAGCCCACCGACATGGTTGAAATCACAGCGAGCGACGGTCCCGCCGCGTCCATGACCTCCTCGTCGATACGCTCCGTAAGCATTGTCACGATGCCACGCGCCCCAGCAACGCGTGCGAGCAATTCTTCACGCGGAATCGCCTGCTCCTCATGCTCATACATTGCAAGCGACACATCCGCCGGAACTGCATCGCACACCTCGCGAGGAAGCTTTCTCGTCAAAAAGAGTTTCATGAATGCCACCCCCGATTGGGCTGAAAGCGTTCCATCACACAACAACGCTCGCGGCGGCTACAAAACTTCGTACGAACTCTTTAGTGACACCACACGATTAAACACTGGATGTGACCACGTGCTCAACATAGAGTCTTCGTGAAAATACCCGTGGCGGAAAAACTGATACGTGGACGCCGCATTCTCCTTCACCATCTGCGCCTCGATGTAGCCGATCCATTGCGTCAGGGAGTTTGGGTTGAGCAACCGTTCGCCGTCATCCCCCCCATTTTCACTTTCCGTCAGGTAAATCGGCTCAAAAAGTTGGAATGTCGCCGCGCGCGCCTCGCGCGCGCACACCCAGTGAATCGTGCCCTTTACCTTGCGCCCCGTAAAACCGCTCCCCGATTTGGTCTCCGGATCATACGTGCAGTGCACCTCGCTGACCTTTCCCGCCGCATCGTAAATGACCTTTTCACAGCGGATGAAGTACGCGTGCTTTAAACGCACTTCCTGCCCCGGCGTCAAGCGAAAATACTTCGGTGGCGGATTTTCCATGAAATCATCCTGCTCAATCCAGATCTCCCGCCCAAACGGAATCTGACGCACGCCAAGTTCCGGGTTCTCACTGTTGTTCTCCGCTTCCAGCCACTCCAATTGACCCTCAGGATAATTGAGAATAACCACGCGCAGCGGTCGCAACACAGCCATCGTTCGCGGCGCCACAAGCTTCAAATCTTCGCGCACAAAATACTCAAGCATCCGCTCGTCCACCATGCTGTTGCTCTTGGCCACGCCGACTTCGCGCGCGAATGTCCGAATCGCCCCTGGCGTATAGCCCTTCCGGCGCAGCCCTGCAATCGTCGGCATGCGCGGGTCATCCCACCCGTCGACGACCCCCTGCTCTACCAACGCCTTGAGATTGCGCTTGCTCATCACTGTATTCGTCATATTCAAGCGCGCAAACTCGTACTGGTGTGGCACCGTTGGCATCTCGCACGCGCGAATCACCCAGTCATAGAGTGGCCGATGATCCTCGAATTCGAGCGTACAAATCGAGTGCGTCACACCCTCGATCGCGTCTTCTAGCGGGTGGGCGTAGTCATACATCGGATAGATGCACCACGCATTCTTTGCGCGATAGTGTGGCGCGTGCGCGATGCGATAGAGAATCGGGTCGCGCAGGTTGATATTCGGTGACGCCATATCGATTTTGGCGCGCAACACCTTTGCCCCATCCGCAAACTCCCCGCACCGCATCCGCTCAAACTGATCGAGGTTCTCTTCGGCGGAGCGATTCCGAAACGGACTCGGCGTTCCCGGCTCCGTAAGCGTACCGCGCGTCGCGCGAATCTCTTCGCCTGACAGTTCACACACATAGGCGAGACCTTTTCGAATGAGCAGCTTCGCGCGCTCAAACATCTCCTCATAATAGTCTGACGCATAGCACAAGCGATCCCACGCATACCCGAGCCAGCGCACATCCTCTTCGATTGCCCGCGCGTACTCTTCATCCTCTTTTAAAGGATTAGTGTCGTCAAAGCGCAAATGCGTGCGTCCGCCAAACTCGTTCGCCAAGTCAAAATTCAGGCAAATCGACTTCGCGTGTCCGATATGCAAATACCCGTTTGGTTCTGGCGGAAACCGCGTCACCACTTCTGCCACGCGACCTTCGCGCAAATCCTCTTCAATAATCTTCTTTATATAGTTGCTTGCTGCCCCGTTTGTCGTAATTACGTTCACACGATCCATCCTTCGTTCGCCCCATCCGCATACGCAGCGAGTGACAGTTGTTGTATCGATCTATCGTACCTTATTTTCGCACACAACGTTGCAAGATGCATCTGAGAAACGCCTGCCGCCGGTTAAATTTCCCTGTGCCGACGCATCCTACATCAAAACGAGGAGGGCTCTCATCATGCGCGCCGTGACCTATCAAGGACGCAAACATGTCGACGTTAAAAATGTGCCTGACCCAAAACTGGTCAAGGCGGATGACCTCGTCATCCAGGTGACTTCTGCCGCGATCTGCGGATCCGATCTCCATTTAATTCACGGCATGATCCCGAACTTGCAAAAGGGGTATATTCTCGGTCACGAGGCGATGGGTGTGGTCGTCGCGGCAGGACCCGATGTAGAACGGGTGCGCGTCGGACAGCGCGTGATTGTTCCTTTTAACATCGCGTGCGGAACATGCATCTACTGTCAAAATCAGTTGGAGGGTCTCTGTGACAATTCGAATGAGCACAACGAGACTGGCGCCATCTACGGCTACTCTGACACCTTTGGCGGTTATGACGGAGGTCAGGCGGAACTCTTGCGTGTTCCCTACGGTAACTTCGGCTCTTTTGTCGTTCCCGAATCATGTGAGCGCGACGATGAAGAGTTGCTCTTCTTGTCAGACATCCTGCCGACCGCCTACTGGGGCGTGCGCAACGCTGGCGTGAAAAAAGGGGATACCGTGGTCGTGTTGGGGTGCGGGCCCGTCGGATTGCTCGCACAACGTTTCTCGTGGATGGAGGGAGCCGCGCGCGTCATCGCCGTCGATCGACTCGATTATCGCTTAGCGCATGCCAAACGGACCAACCATGTAGAAACGATCCATTTTGAGCGGCAACAGCACACAGGTGACATGATCAAGGAGATGACCCGCGGCGGTGCGGATGTGGTGATCGACTGTGTCGGACTCGATGGAAAGATGAACCCGATCGAAGTGGTCGAATCTGCGCTTAAACTCCAAGTTGGGACGCTCAGCGCGATCGTAATCGCGTCGCAATGCGTTCGCAAGGGCGGCGTCATTCAACTGATCGGCGTCTACGGTGCGCGCTACAACGCGTTTCCACTAGGCGACCTGTTTTCCCGTGGCGTCACGCTCAAGATGGGACAAGCGTCGGTGATTCACTTGTTGCCTGAACTTTTTCGCATGATTGAAAACGAGACGTTACGGGCGACAGATTTGATCACCCATCGCTTGCCGCTGTCAGAAGCGCCGCATGCGTATCGCGTGTTTGATCAAAAAGAAGAAGACTGCATCAAAGTGGTCTTAAAACCTTAACAGCCGATCCAGCACGATATGCTATACTCAAAAATAGGACGAGGTGTAACGTTTACCCAGGCACGGTGCAGAGAGGGGTGTTTCGTGACGGTACGAGAGAAACCGCGCCGCTTAGGACGCCCCAAACAATCTGAACAAACCGAATTGACGGCTGATCGCATCTTGAACGTCGCTTCCCAACTGTTTATTGAGCACGGCTATGAGTCCGTCAGCACCGAGACGGTCGCCACCGCGTGCGGCGTGACGAAAGCAATGGTCTACTACTACTTTCAATCAAAGGCAAACCTGTTTCTTGCGGCGATTCAGGCGACCATGGAAAATGTCCGCGTACGCACGGAACAACTGCTTGCGTCAGATCTTCCACTCTACGACCGCCTGTTAACGATTGCTTTTGTGCGTCTGCGCATCCATACACCGCTCAGCCTTGAGCTGATCATGCGAGGAAGCGAAAAGTCATTGACGGATGAGCAATTTCGTGCGATGAAAGAAGCAGAAGAACGCTTGATCGAGACGGTTGCGAGAGCGATGAGACGAGCAGCCGAGCGCGGCGAGATCACCCCTGGTGACGTTCAACTTTACGCGCGTATGTACCTCGCCGCGCTCGGTGTAGCGAAAGAGAGCTTAGAAGCGCAGGAAGGCGCGCTCGAAGATCACGCCAAACGCGTGCTAGACTTATTCTGGCACGGAATTGAGTATCGCGTTTAGCCCAGACACGCCGTTGCAGATAAACGCCAAGGAGAGGAAGAGTCGATCTGATCCAATTTGCTCGCAAGCTGATCCATTTGATTCGCCCCGCCATCGTCCTCTTGATTCTGGCGTTGCTCATTCTCGGAATCATCGGATTTATGGCGCGGTGGTCCATGCTTTTGTACCATCCCGGACTACTTTTCGACGATTTCTATTCCATTGTCGACGACCTCTTCTCTCTCTTGTTGCTCTATGAAGTACTTGATTTGCTGCGCAGCCTTTCCCCCGTTCGCTTGCTCGATCTTCTTCTCACTATCTTTGCGCGAAAGCTGCTCCTCTCGCCTGGCAATCCTTCGCTGACCCAGGACATGTGGGTGTTTGTCATCATGCTCATCCTACGCCTTGTGTGGACACGCTTCTCTGAGAAAGAAACCTGATGTCTACTTGAGAGAGTTCAATGAAAAACCAACGTCTATCGATTCGTGCCTCTAGGTGGGATATAATGGACACAGATTGTGAGAGGACGAGGTGACCGATGAGCGAATTGGCCATACTGACCGCCAAAGATGAGGCAGCACTTCAAAACAAAAAAGAATGGTTCGAACTGCGAGCGCCAGAAGTCGCGAATGCATTTTTGCAAATGACCGCAGAGCATTCCGGCATGCGAAATGTCATGGAGCAGTCGAGCAGCCAACGACTCTATCAGGTGGTCGTCGAAGTGTTCACTGCACTCGGTTCCGTCACACAGAGCGATTTGAAACAACTTGCGTCGCGCATCGCCCAGACGCACCAACGATTCAAAGTGAAAAACGCGTACGTCATGGTGATGATTCAGGCGATCATGGAGTTTGGCTTAGCCCATCTTGACGTGTGGGGCGAGGATATTGTGAGTTACCTCCGCGCGCTAAAAATCCTGGAGAATGGCATTGTCACGGAAAACGCGCGCTTACTCGAAATGGATGTGGAAAAACAGATCGATCAGTGGATGACGGTCGCCGCAACCGCCCAACAGCAGATCAACGATATTGAAGAACGCATGAATCGTATCGCGGACAATGATCGATTCGTCAAAAAAATGTATCACGATATGATGAACACGATACCTGAAGTAAAGCAAGCCGCCGAATCCATTCAGGATATCGCGGCGCAATCGAACCTGCTCGGTCTCAATGCGGCGATTGAGGCGGCGCGCGCAGGAGAAGCGGGGCGCGGGTTCGGCGTCGTCGCGGACGAGATTCGCAAACTTGCCACCGCGAGCCGCGGCTATGCCGCATCCGCGAGTGAGACGGCCAACTCGCTGGAGCAAAACGTCCGCGAGACGCTCAGTGGGATGGATGTGGTGCGTGAGCAACTCGACGCACTGCACATCTCGATCAGCGCAGTGACAGAGCAGATCGCCGCGACAAAACAGATCGCGTCGGAGATTCACGAAGAAGTGCAATCGGCGGGGCGATCGTAAACCACCCGACATCATAAAACCTTCTATCCTTGTGATCGCACAAACGGGCAAAGGGAGACTCGAACTTCTTGAGAGTCTCCCTTTGTGTTTTATATGAAAGAATCACTAAAGATTCTCCCCGTAAATATGTTACGATTATAGAATACCGTTACCAAATTTCGATCGTATGCGCTTTCATCTTCATACGCAGGTTCACAACTGCATGAAATGTCATTCTTACGTGGAGGTCGTCACACTGCGAGCATCCCTTTTTATCACGTGCCTCATCGACAATTTATACCCTCAGGTCGCCGAATCGATGGTGAAGATCCTTGACCGCTATGGCGTGCGCATCGATGTTCCAATGACGCAGACGTGCTGCGGACAGCCCGCCTATAACAGCGGCTACGTCGATGAAGCGCGAACGGTTGGCGCGACACTTCTCGACGCGTTCGAAGACGCGGAGTATGTCATCACAGGCTCCGGGTCATGCGCAGGCATGATTCACCACGATTATCCCTTTCTCTTCCAATCAGATGAACGTCTCGCCGCGCGCGCAGAGAAACTCAAAGCAAAGACGTATGAGTTTTCCCAGTTTCTCGTCAACGTCCTCGGCGTTCGCGACGTCGGCGCGCGCTTTCCCCACCGCGTCACATACCATCCGTCGTGTCACGGCGCACGTCTGCTCGGCATCAAAAACGAACCTGAGACACTCCTCTCCCGTGTCAAAGAAATCGATTTCGTCGAACTTCCTTACGCATCCGATTGCTGCGGATTTGGCGGCACGTTCGCCGTAAAGATGGCAGAGATCTCGGCGGCAATGGTCACAGAAAAAACTGCACACATCCACGAAACGAACGCCTCCTTTCTTGTTGGCACCGATATGGGCTGTCTCATGAACATCGATGGACGACTGAAGCGCGAAGGAAGCACTGTGCAGGTCAAACACCTCGCTGAGCTGCTCTATGAAGGCATCCTGCTCGAAGAAGGAGCATCCCGATGAATGTGCCAAAAGAAGTGGATCACTCCCAACAAGATTTGAGCGAGCGTTCCCACCGCGCACTTCAGGATGAATTTCTGCGTTCTGCGGTGCGCTTCACCGTCGACCGCTTGCGGAGTAAGAAAAAATCGAGCACAGAACACATCCCCCATTGGGAAGACTTGCGTGAACAAGGGCGTGCCATTCGCTCGCACACGATCGCCCATCTCGATGCGTATCTCGGTCAGTTCGCAAAACATGTCCGCGCGGCGGGAGGTCAGGTACATTTTGCGACAGACGCGCGTGAGGCAAACGCGCGCGTGCTTGAGATCGTTCGCCAAAAAGAGGCGCGCTCCGTGATCAAGTCAAAGTCGATGGTGTCCGAAGAGATTGAGGTCAATCATCACCTCGAGGCAGCCGGCATCGACGTCGTAGAGTCAGATCTCGGCGAATACATCATTCAACTCGCGGGAGAGACGCCTTCCCACATCATCATTCCATCGATTCACAAAAACCGGGAACAGATCAAAGACTTGTTTACGGCAGACGGCGGCGCCGATCTCACGACAGACACCAAAGTGTTGGCGAGCTTCGCGCGCCGACGCATGCGCGAACGTTTCTTACAGGCAGACATTGGCATGACGGGCTGCAATTTTGGCATTGCCGAGTCGGGAACGATCGTCCTCTTTACGAATGAAGGGAACGCCGACATGGTGGCGAATTTGCCGAAGACACACATTGTTTTGATGGGGATGGAGCGCGTCCTGCCCTCTTTGGCTGACCTCGAAGTGATTGCAAACCTTCTGCCGCGAAGCGCAACTGGGCAGAAATTAACGACATATATGTCGATGATCACCGGAACAAAAAGACCAAGTGAAGTCGACGGCGCGCAGGAGTTGCACGTGATCATCCTCGACAATGGGCGCTCAAAACAACTGGGCGATGAACATTTTCAGGAGGTTCTCAACTGCATTCGCTGTGGGGCATGTCTTAATGTTTGCCCTGTATACCGGCAAATCGGCGGTCACGCCTACGGTTCCGTCTATCCCGGACCGATTGGCGCCGTGCTCACACCCCTGCTTGAAGAGAGTGACGCGCATGACGATTTACCCTATGCGTCAAGCCTTTGCGGTGCGTGCTATGAGGCGTGCCCCGTTAAAATTCCACTTCACGAGATGCTGGTCAAACTGCGACAGCGCAAGGTGCGTGCTGGCAAGACATCGCCACAAGAGCGCGCGCTGATGAAAGGTTTTGCGTGGGGGTTTGGGAATCACCGCCGCTATCGCCTGATGATGAAAGCGGGACGCCTCGTGCAGATGCCCCTTGTCAAAAAAGGGCAAATCGACGCAGCGTTTGGTCCACTATCGGCGTGGACAGCGAGCCGAGCGGCGCCCATGCTCGTCGCGACGTCTTTTCGCGAGCGCTGGCCGTCGCTTGAGCAGACACTCACAGCGAATAAGGGAGATGACAAAGCGTGAATGAGCAGGCTTTTTTGACCATGGTTGCAAAACGCCTCGGACGCGACCACGCTGCACAAGTCGCGCCTGTGCGCGACGCAGCCATGGATGCGTCACCCCACACTCCATCGCCAACCGAATCGCGCGAACTCGCGGCAAAATTTGCGCGTGAACTTGAGACGCTGGGTGGAGAAGTGCGCCAGCTTGAGAATGATACACAGATTCCGGCAACTGTACGGGAGTGGCTCGACGCGCTACACCCACAGCGCGTCGGAGTCTGGGGTGGAGCCTTTGTAGAAGAGTTCGCGCTCGCAGAGGTGCTAAAGCCGTATCAAACCATCGTCTGGGGATCTGCGAATTGTATTGACGCCTATCAACATGTCGATGTCAGCATCACTGGTTGCGCGTATGCGATCGCTGACACCGGGACGATTGTGCTCCTGAGCGCCCCAGAGCGAGGACGCTCGGTCGCCGTGTTGCCAACCGTGCACCTTGTCATCCTTTTTCACGATCAGATCAAGCCGAACATGGGGGGAGTTTTGAAAGAACTCTCCGCAATTCGAGAGGCGCTACCTTCCTCTGTCCATTTCATCAGCGGCCCCAGCCGCTCGTCAGACATTGAGAATGACCAGACGATTGGGATTCACGGACCCGCCGCCGTGCTCGCACTCGTCGTCAAAAATCGCTTTACTCACCCATACGCATAAGTCATTGATCTGCGACGGCAGCCCTCACGAAAGCAGGGCTGCCAAATCCCAACCAAAATTTAAGCGTCGCAGCTTCAAACGATATCTTCTGCGCTATGACGTCAATGAGCGAGCTGACAGTGCATCTTTACTCAGATCATCCCGAATCGGGAGCAGCATCGTAACGCCTCCCAGAAAACAAAGCCCACCCATCATGATAAAAAGATGCGCAAGCGAAACAAGCACCATCATACCGCCGAAAACGGCCAACCCGAGCGGAGTTGCAATCGTGGCGAGCGCACCCACCAACCCGAAGACGCGGCCGCGCATTTCAGGGATCACCACGCGAACCAAGAGTGCGCCGAGCGAGCCGTTTAGAATTCCGACGCTTAAACCGCAAATCAGCAAGAGTCCCATCGCCCAATAGGTAGAGAGAAACGCGCCCACCGCAGAGATCGTCAGTCCCGCAATCATTAACCCGAGCATTAGGGTCGTGCGCAAAGGCACCCTTTTCGTGACTGCACCAAGCAGGAACCCACCAACAATGATGCCCACAAAAAATGCCGCGCCAATCAGTCCAAGCCAGAATGCACTCGCGTGGAGCGGGCCGCGCACCCAGGCGGTCATTGCGATGTCAAACGGCGCCATCCCAAAATTTGTCACGATCGAGGCAGAGAGGATCAGGATCATCATCTTGGATCGCCCAATCCATTGCAGTCCCTCACGCCACTCCTGAAAAAAGGAGCTGGACGTCACAACGCGCGGTGGCTCATCTGCCCGAACAAAGAGCAGGCTGATGACAGAGACAAGGAAGGAGATGCCATTTGCGATAAAAAGCAGTGGGGCGCCAAGCGCCACAAGAAGTGCGCCGCCACCCATCTGTCCTGCTAATTGGGCCAGCGCGCCACCCGATTGATTCATCCCCATCGCCGCAGGAACTTGCTCGTCACCTACAACCAGTGGAATCAAAACCGTTACGGCAGGCCCGAAGAAGACGCCTGCGAGTTGAAGCAGAAGTACGCTCAAAACAATCCACGGAAATGGGAATTTGAGATAGGCGATAAGCCCGATGAATAAGGAGATCCCAAACCGCAATAGATCGACGACCACCATCGTTTTACGCTTTTTAAAGCGGTCGACAAAAACGCCTGCGAAGAGGCCAGCAAGGTTAGGAAGGGATTGGACAAAGCCAACGGTGGCTAACGCTAGTTTCGAGTTGGTAGACAAATAAACATACCACGGGAGTGCCAGCGCAAATACGTTGCTCCCGAACATCGAAATCAATTGACCAGAAAGGAGGATTGAGAAAGATCGATTGCGGAGCACTGACATTGGCCAGCCACCTTCCGGCGGTTCTTGATAAAGAATATAACACGCAGGCTGGCAAGTGAAAGCAAATCTATGAGATGATATGCGCATAAGGAGCGTGGATGATTTTTTATGAAAGCATTGATCTTTGACATGGATGGCGTGATTATTGACAGCGAGCCGATTCATTTCGCAGTCGATGCGGAATTTTTAAAGCGGCTCGGCGTCCATGAAGGCCCTGAATATATGGAACAGTTTGTAGGCATGAGAAATCCCGATATCTGGAAACGTATCGCAGAAGAGCATCAACTGAATATCAACCTCGACTCGATCTTAGAAGAACAGCGGGTGCACAAGGTTCAATTGATCCGAGAAACGCCGCTGGAACCGATCGCCGGCATTCGCGATTTGATTGACGATTTGCGTGCGCGTGGCATTCCTTTCGGACTGGCATCCTCTTCACCCCGCCCGTTGATCGAGGCCGTTCTTGTGAAGTTTGGGATCATCCACGCGTTTAGCGCCAGCGTGAGCGGAGAAGAAGTGCCGTATGGAAAGCCTGCGCCGGACATCTATCTCGAAGCGGCGAAAACACTCGACGTTGCGCCAAAAGATTGCGTCGTCATCGAAGATGCACGCCACGGAGTGCTCGCCGCCAAACGCGCCGGGATGATGTGTATCGGGTTTCAAAATGTAAACTCCGGCGCGCAGGATCTCTCCAAGGCAGATTGGGTCGTCGACTCGATCCGCGAGGTCACTGTGGAGCGCATTCTAGAGCGAATGGGGCGCGTTAACCCGCGCAACACGACAATGTCGACACATCCCGATCAAACGTGAGAGCCGCCAGTTTAAGCCCTTCAGCCATGGTCAAATAC
>NZ_LSUQ01000040.1 GCF_001642725.1 Ferroacidibacillus organovorans | reverse complement strand
ATGGCGAGCGTATCCCCACCCGCCTCAGTCCACGCCAACCCGGTCGCTACACCAATCTGATCTTGAGTTTCTGCCATTCCGTAGCGAAACCGCGCAGGCCCAAGATAGGTTGGGAGTGTCTTTACTGAGACGACAACCCGTTTTTTGTCTCCCGAGACAATTATTTTTGTCGCTTTGCGACAGAGCGCCGCAATTTGCCGTTCAAGGTTGCGCACGCCCGCCTCCCGCGTGTACTCGCGAATCAATTTCATCATCGTTTCTTCGCTCACTGCGAGTCGATCCTTTGTAAGTCCATGCGCTTTGCGCTGTTTTGGCAACAAATAATCCATCGCAATACGCAGTTTCTCGACCTCTGTATACCCCGACACATAAATCGTTTCCATGCGGTCAAGAAGCGGCTGGGGAATCCCGTGTACACCATTGGCGGTCGTAATGAACATGACATCTGAAAGGTCATAAGGAAGCTCTATGTAGTGATCGCTAAACGTGCTGTTTTGTTCAGGGTCGAGCACTTCCAGCATGGCAGACGCCGGATCACCCCGAAAATCACTCGCCATTTTGTCGATCTCATCCAACAAGAACACCGGGTTCTTAACGCTCGCTGTCTTCATGCCCTGAATCAAGCGTCCCGGAAGTGCGCCTATGTATGTACGTCGATGACCGCGAATCTCCGCCTCGTCGCGAACACCGCCGAGAGAGATGCGCACAAATTTGCGTCCGAGCGCGCGCGCAACCGATTTGGCGAGCGACGTTTTCCCAACACCAGGTGGCCCGACGAGACAAAGAATGGGTCCGCGATGCACCTCGACCAGTTTTTTTACGGCGAGATACTCAATGATGCGCTCCTTGACCTTCTCAAGCCCATAGTGATCCTCATCCAACACCTTTTGCGCGTGACGAATATCAATGTCAGATGGCGTCTCATTCGTCCACGGGATGCCTAAGAGCCAATCCACATACGTCCTTACGACAGAGCCCTCGGCGGACGAAGGTGGAATGCGTTCCAAACGGTCCAGTTCCTTCTCAACGCGCTCGAGAACCGCTTCAGGCAATTGTAGCGCGGCCAACTGATCGCGTAGCTCTTCAACCTCACCCGTGCGTCCTTCTTTTTCACCGAGTTCCTTTTGAATCGCCTTCATCTGTTCGCGCAAATAGTACTCTTTTTGAGTGCGCTCCATCTGTTTGCGCACGCGCTGACCAATCTTCTTTTCCAATTCGAGAATTTCACGCTCATCCGACAAAATCTGAAGGAGCAGCTCGATGCGCACCTTCACATCCGTTGCCTCAAGAATCGACTGCTTGTCACGAATCTTGAGTGATAAGTTTGCAGCGATCGCATCCGCCATTCTCCCAGGATCTTCGAGATCAGCGACGGCTGCGTGAATTTCTGGAGAATGTTTTTTAGATATTTTCAGATACTGTTCAAACTGTTGGGAGAGCGCACGCACGAGCGCGTCAATCTCAGGCGTCCGGACGGTTTCCTCATCCATCTCGCGCACCTGTACGCGAAATAGATCATCCGTATTCTCAAAAGAAAGAATCTCTGCGCGTTTGATGCCTTCCACGAGCACGCGAATCGTGCCGTTTGGCAATTTGATCATCTGCTTGATGCGTGCCAGTGTGCCAATGCTAAAGATGCCATCTGCGTCCGGCTCATCTTCTTGTGAATCCCTTTGGGTTGCCAACAAGAGGGTGTGATCCTCTACCATCGCGCGATCAAGCGCCCGTACCGATCGCTCTCGTCCTACGTCGAGGTGCAATACCATGGCAGGAAACACCAAGAGTCCTCGCAACGGAAGAAGTGGAACGATGCGTTCGTCCGTGTCGTCTGCACTCGCCATCTGGTTCACTCCTAGGTCAGTGTCACTGAGCATTGTATCGAATGATTTCTCGAAAGTCTAACTGCACATATGGAAAAGAGATGGACAGTCGCCAGTAGACTGTCCATCTCCATGCAATTTCGGAACCAAGTTACCAGATTATAGGTGAGCCGACGCGCCGCCGGCAGGGAATGATGTGCGGGCACTTCCCGTCGTCGCTCGAAGTCCGGATGTCCCCGATTGGTACAGTGCGTGAATCAGTGCATCTGCGACCGTATCTACAGGAATCACTTCGATATCCTCTGCGTGAAGACGCGCCTGGTCATTCTCGCGCGGAATCAAAACCTTTTTGACGCCACTCTGTCTCGCTGCCTCAACCTTTGCAATTACGCCCCCTACAGGGCGCACCGCGCCGTGGAGGGTCACCTCTCCCGTCATAGCGACCGTATTGTCTACCGGAATACCCGTGATCGCGCTATAAATGGCAACGGCCATCGTAACACCTGCCGATGGGCCATCCACAGGGACGCCTCCAGGGAAATTCACATGTACATCATAGTCTGAAAGAGCCACCGGCAAGATTTTTCGAAGCGCTGTTCGCACATTGTCAATCGATGAGCGAGCCATGCTCTGCCGCCGCATGACGCGTCCGCCACCACCCAGTTCTTCTTCGTCGACGACACCCGTCACCGAAAGCGTGCCACGCCCTTTGTGCGTCGCGTTGGTCGCCGTGGCTTCAACTTCCAAAAGGACGCCAGACGTAGGACCAAATACGGCCAATCCGTTAACCGTTCCAACTTGCGGTTCCTTCGGAATTTTTCGCTCAGGGCGCGGTGGAAGTTGACTCGAGTGAACGACCCACTCGATATCTTCTACAGTGATTACCGACCGTTTCTCCGTCAAAACAGCACCTGCCGCGAGTTGCACCATGTTGATCGCTTCGCGACCATTCGTCGCGTGACGTGTCACGACATCGATCGCTTCGTCTTCCATCTCAAGGGGAATTTTCATTGCGCCACGCCTGACAATGATGTGCACCTCATCTTTGGTGAGCGGTTGAAAGAAGACTTCGAGGCAGCGCGAGCGAATCGCCGGAGGAATTTCCTGCGGACTGCGCGTCGTCGCACCCACCATACGAAAATCGGCGGGAAGCCCATTTTGAAACATATCGTGAATGTGGAGCGGGATGTTTTGATCATCCGGACTATAGTAGACACTCTCAAAATTCACTCGACGATCCTCAAGAACTTTAAGCAATTTGTTCATCTGTATTGGGTGGAGTTCGCCAATCTCATCAATAAACAGAACACCGCCGTGCGCTTTCGAGACCGCCCCGGATTTCGGTTGCGGAATACCAGCGATCCCCATCGCCCCTGCTCCCTGATAGATCGGATCGTGAACAGAGCCGATCAACGGATCAGCAATGCCGCGTTCATCGAATCTCGCTGTCGTCGCATCGATTTCAAAGAAAACGGCATCCATTTCAAACGGAGAACCGGGTGTGCGTTTCGCCTCTTCTAATACAACGCGTGCCGCAGCCGTCTTACCCACACCTGGCGGTCCATAAATCAGAACGTGCTGTGGATTAGGGCCACAGAGCGCAGCGCGCAATGCGCGAATACCATCCGCCTGTCCCACCAAATCGTGGAGCGAATTCGGCCGCGCGCGCTCCGCTAAAGGTTCTGTGAGTGCAATCGCACGCATTTTGCGAAGTTTCTCTAATTCTCTCGTTGATTCGCGATCAATCGTAACGCGGTGGCTTTGTTGCACGCGCAATTGATTAAAAAAATACATCCCTACAATCCCCGCAAAAAGTACCTGCACGATCGCAAGTATCATCATGGTCGTATTCATCCGTGTCCTCCTCGCCTCGTCAGGTGGTGAATTGTGCCTTCTTGCACACCCTGTCCATCCTCATTCTTGCCACGAGAAGGCCGAAATAAACAAAAAAGTCCGCCAAAGGCGGACGATTGCGACACACATTTAAAGAAATAACCGCTATGCAGTCTCTTCTTTTTTCTTCTTCTTGCTCTTGTCGGTCACCGGCCCCGAATCAAGCACGAGAATCGGTTCTTCGCGCTGGACCACCGTGTCACGCGTTACGATGCATTTTTTCACATCTGTACGCGTCGGCAGATCGTACATCACATCAAGCATGATTCCTTCGATGATCGCACGCAAACCGCGCGCGCCCGTATTCCGTTTGATTGCCTCAATCGCAATCTCAGATAACGCCTCATCCGAGAATTCAAGCTCGACGGAATCCATATCAAGCAAACGCTGATACTGTTTCACGAGAGCATTTTTCGGTTCGGTCAAAATTTGTTTAAGTGCCGCCTCATCGAGCGCTTCAAGCGTCGTAATGACAGGCAGACGGCCGACGAATTCTGGAATCAAGCCGAATTTCAAAAGATCTTCAGGCAAGACCTTTGACAAAACCGCCTTATCAGCCACCGCTTGGCGCGATTCTTCCGACGTTCCAAACCCGATCACTTTTTTGCCCAATCTTCGTTTGATCAGCGCATCCATGCCATCAAACGCGCCTCCGCAGATAAACAAGACATTGCTTGTGTCGATTTGAATAAACTCTTGATGCGGATGCTTGCGTCCACCTTGAGGCGGAACGCTCGCAACCGTACCTTCGAGAATTTTGAGGAGAGCTTGTTGAACACCCTCTCCTGAGACATCCCGCGTGATCGATGGATTTTCGCTCTTTCTAGCGATTTTATCAATCTCATCGATATAGATGATACCGCGTTCTGCCTTCTCAACATCGTAGTCAGCCGCTTGAATCAGCTTTAAGAGAATGTTCTCAACGTCCTCGCCCACATAGCCTGCTTCTGTAAGCGACGTGGCATCCGCTATTGCAAAAGGTACGTTTAAAATTCGCGCAAGCGTCTGTGCGAGAAGTGTTTTTCCAGATCCAGTAGGCCCAATCAGAAGAATGTTGCTCTTGGACAATTCCACATCTTCATTTTTTGATCCCGTGTTAATCCGTTTGTAGTGATTGTAAACAGCCACAGCCAGCGATTTTTTTGCGCGTTCCTGACCGATCACATACGAGTCAAGAATCGATTTAATCTCGACGGGCTTTGGCACATCCTTGAGTTCAAACTCTTCTTCGTCGCCCAGTTCCTCTTCGACGATCTCATTGCACAACTCGATGCATTCATCACAGATATACACACCAGGTCCAGCAACCAACTTGCGCACCTGATCTTGCGTTTTTCCACAGAACGAGCATTTGAGTTGACCCTTGTCGTCGTTAAATTTAAACACGCCTTTCCCCCCTATCTTGCGTTCGGACGCAAGACCACCTCATCGATGAGCCCGTACGCTTTAGCCTCTTCTGCACTCATCCAATTGTCGCGATCCGTATCAAGTTCAATCTGCGACAGAGGTTGTCCTGTTCGTTCAGCATAGATAAGGTTCAATTTGTTTCTTGTTTTGAGGATCCACTCGGCATGGATTTTAATGTCTGAAGCCTGCCCGCGCACGCCACCCAGCGGTTGATGAATCATGATCTCGCTATTGGGGAGTGCAAACCGTTTCCCTTTGGCGCCCGCCGTCAACAACAGCGACCCCATGCTCGCCGCAAGTCCGACGCAAATGGTCGATACATCCGGCTTAATATATTGCATGGTGTCAAAAATCGCCATCCCCGCCGTCACAGATCCGCCTGGACTGTTGATGTAGATACTGATATCCTTGTCGGAATCTTCAGAGGCCAAGAAGAGCAACTGCGCAACGACAGAGTTCGCGACAAAGTCGTCAATCGGCGTGCCGATAAAAATAATTCGATCCTTCAAGAGTCTCGAATAAATATCGTACGCACGCTCGCCGCGGTTGGTCTGTTCAATGACCATAGGTACAAGGTTCATCATATGACCTCCAGTTTCCCGACTGATGGATCTTGTCAAATAGGGCTGTGCTTAAAGAAGCTTCACCCTTCGACATCTTCTTTATTCTACACAATTTTACGCCTTGACGCCATGTTCGACGAGGAGGCGAATCGCGGCTTTCATTTGCAAGTCGGCGCGCAGGCTGATGAACCCAGGGTCGCGCGTGAGGAAAATTTCCTTTACGCGGTCAAATGGCAGTCCTGATGAGTCAGCCAACTTTTGCAGTTCAAGATCCACCGCTTCATCGGAAACTTCCAGCGCCTCCGCCTTGGCAACTGCTTCAATTACGAGCGACGTCTTTACGCGACGGATTGCATCTTCCCTGAATTGTTGGCGCAACTCTTCCGTCGTCGCGCCCGTAAATTCTTTGTACGCGTCAAGCGGAATTCCCTGTTGGGCGAGACGTTGCCCAAACTCATTCAGTTGCGCGTCAATTTCCTGTTCGACCATGACATCAGGAACTTCGAGCGTAGCGCCCGCCACAACTTTTTCAATGATCTCATTCTCGATCTCATGTTCGCGCTCGTGTGCGCGTTGGTGCTCCAGGTTCTCAACAACCGACTTCTTATACTCTTCGAACGTCTCAAACTCGCTGACATCTTTTGCAAACTCGTCGTCAAGTTCCGGCAAGACGCGGCGCTTGATCTCGTGAAGTTTCACATGAAAGATCGCTTTTTGTCCGGCGAGCGATTTGACGTGGTAGTCTTCCGGGAATGTGATCTCAATGTCGCGCTCCTGTCCGAGAGCGAGTCCGATCAGTTGCTCTTCAAACCCCGGGACAAACGTTTTGGAACCGATCTCCAGTTGGTAGTTCTCAGCTTCTCCGCCTTCAAATAACTCACCCTCGACCGTGCCGCGAAAGTCAATCGTGACGCTATCGCCATCTTCAATTTGCCCGTCTTCAATATTTCGAAGTTCGGCGTGTGACTTTTGAATCGTCGCAAGTTCTTCTGCGATTTCTTCATCAGTTACCTCAGTCGATTTGTCTTCGTATGAAATGCCTTTGTATTCTCCGAGTGTAACTTCCGGACGCACCGTTACAGTGGCTTTAAACAGGAGCGGTTTTCCCGCTTCCATTTGCGTGATGTCAATCTGCGGACGATCAACCGGGTCAATCTCCTGCTCGAGCACAGCCTCTGAATACGCCTCGGGAAGAAGGAGATCGAGCGCTTCCTGATAAAGACTCTCAACGCCAAAGCGGCGTTCGAAAATTTTGCGAGGCACTTTGCCTTTGCGAAAACCAGGAACGTTTACGTCCCGTACCACTTTTTTAAATGCGCGCTCAAGCGCTTCTGCGACTCGCGACTCATCGACCTCAATTTCAAGAACGCCAACATTCACTGCTGTCTTTTCCCACTTTGCCATTTCCATAAACCTCCATACCGTATCTAAGGCGCAGATCGCGCGCCTTCTCTATGTAAGTTGACGCCGCGCTTCGCATTCCCTAAAAACATACGCTTCTTCGTCTGCATATACCGAACTATTATAAGGTGCGGCTCCCCACTTTGGCAAATGAGACACTCATTTTAAAATCGCGTCATACGCTCCCCCAGCTTGTCGATAAGCGATTGCAACGCGCGGGCGCGATGGCTCATCCTCGCCTTCTCTTCTCGCGAAACTTCGGCAAATGTTTTCTCCCACTCTGGAACAAAAAAGAGCGAATCGTAACCGAATCCTTGCACCCCTTTCGGACGGTCAAGAATCATCCCGAAACATTCTCCCTGCGCTTCAATCGTTTGCCCATCCGGATCGACGAGCACAAGCGCGCACACAAAGCGAGCCGTCCGCTCATTGCGCGGTATAGCTTTCATTCGCTCCAAAACAAGCGTTCGATTCGCTTCATCCGTTGCCCGCTCACCCGCATAGCGCGCCGAGCGGACGCCCGGTTCTCCTCCGAGCGCGTCAATGACCAAGCCCGAATCATCCGCAAGCGTCACACGTCCCGTTGCACGCGCAACGGCATGCGCCTTGATGCGCGCGTTTTCCAAAAAAGTTACACCTGTTTCTTCTGGCATCACAAACGCATGCGGCAATGCATCAACACGCGCGAAAGAATGCGCCAACAAGTCGGCGAATTCCGCGCGCTTCCCCTCATTGGTTGTCGCTAGTAAAATTGCAGTACGCGTCATTTTAAGGCGCCCGCCGCCGCAATCCAACCATTCCACTCCCCAAAAACAAGCTTTTGTTGCTCGACGAGGTTTGCGATACCACGCTCTGCAACATCGAGCATCTCAGATAGCTGCGCACGCGAAAAGACAGCCGATTCACCCGTACCTTGTACCTCGACAAGATCTCTACGACCTGTCATAACCACATTGCAGTCGACTTCCGCCTTAGAATCTTCCGCGTAACACAGATCTAGCGCCACGTTGCCGTCAAGGATGCCCACACTGGTCGCCGCTAAATAATCTTTCACAGGGAATTTTTTGAGTACCCCGCGCTGCTTTAGTGTCGCGAGCGCCTCGACAACCGCGACAAAAGATCCGGTAATCGCAGCTGTACGCGTCCCACCGTCCGCTTGAATCACGTCGCAGTCAATCCAGAGCGTGCGCTCTCCAAGATCCTTTAAATCGATGACTGCCCGCAGTGAACGACCAATAAGGCGCTGAATCTCCATGGTGCGACCCGTCAGTTTGCCCTTTTGCGCCTCGCGCTGTGTGCGTGTATCCGTTGCGCGTGGTATCATTGCATACTCCGCCGTGACCCAACCTTGGCCTTGTCCTCGTAAAAATGGCGGCACCTTATCTTCCACCGAGACGGTGCAGATGACCTTGGTGTCACCCGTTTCCATCAACACAGAACCTTCCGCGTGTTTAATAAAATGTTTCGTTATCGTAATCGGTCTCAATTCATCTGCGTGACGTCCGTCAACTCGCATCAATAAACCTCCAGGACATTAACTCAAACAGCAAATTGCACTTACCTCACGCGCGGCGAATCAAAGCAGCTCTGCTCCCAAACACGCACCTGTGAGACGAAGGGTGAAAAGCCAAGCCAGCGAAGCGCAATCTCCCTGAAAGGTTCAATCTCTCCCGATGTCAAAAACACGTGTGTGGGAGGATGCCCTTCTTCCCTCATGAGATTTTCTTCAGAAAGCCAGTGACTGACATCACGCGCCGTTTCTTCGGCAGAGTTAATCAGTGTCACCCTTTCCCCCATCACAACAGAGATCGCATCTGCAAGCAAGGGATAGTGTGTGCATCCTAGGATTAATGTATCGATCTCGCGCGATTGGAGTGGCAAAAGCTCTTTTTCAATCTCATCAAGAATCGCCGGGTCATCAAAGCGGCCCGACTCTACCAGATCTACAAATCGCGGGCAAGCGTGACTCGCAACAAATAAATCCGGATGAATCATCTGAAGTGCTCGCGCATACCGATCCGATTCAATCGTTGCGCGCGTTCCAATCACACCAATGCGATGGGATGTCGTTGCGGCAATCGCTGCGCGGGCGCCCGGCGATATGACGCCAATCACCGGGATGGCATACCGTTCGCGCGCTTCGCTCAGGCAGATCGCCGTGGCGGTGTTACACGCGATCACCAACATCTTGACACCTTGCAAAACGAGATAATCAAGCGCCTCGAATGTGAATGCGCGAATTTCCTCTGCGGGTCGATTGCCATAAGGACAACGTGCAGAGTCACCATAAAAGAGAATGGATTCGCGGGGCAATTGGCGAAATAGCTCTGCAACCACGGTCATTCCGCCCACGCCCGAATCCATAACACCGATCGGTTGATTGCGCATTCTCTCACCTCGTCATCATACCCCATCGTATGTTCACATAAAAAAACGGCCCCTGCAAAGGCGCCGCTAGATGAGGTGCCGCTCTAATAATTGGAGTACTGACTTCAAATGAAGTTGTTCCGTGTCTGCCAGCTTCTCAAGGACACCTGATAAATACGCGCGCCGCGCACGCAGCACTTCATCGATTAATCGCTGTCCCGCCTCTTGAACCCGCACCCTCACAACGCGCTTGTCTTCATCATCGCGCACTCGCACCACATATCCCCGAAGCGCCAAGCGGTCCACCAGATCAGTCGTTGTAGAGTACGCGAGACCAAGTTTTGCACTAAGATCGCCAATCGTTACATTTCCGGATTCAAACGCGTAAACCAACGCGTCGAACTGAGGAATTGTGATATCAAAGTTAACGAGAATCGATCGTCCTTTTTTGCGAACCGTTCCCGCGATCGCTCGCAGTAACCGCTCAATCTCAAAAACGTTGCTTTCCTCTTGAAAGGTCACCAGCAACCGTCCTTCGCCTATTTACTATCGTTTATTGTACACATCGGATGTAAACTACGTCAACGCATCCGATCTTTTCGTGAACGGTTCCTTTTATGGTAAACTATTCCCAAAAAGGAATGCAAAATCCCATGCGACAGTACAACGAAAAAGCCCGCCTTCTCGTGAGTTGCAAGGATCAGCCCGGCATCGTCGCAAACGTCTCTTCCGCGCTCTATCAAATCGGCGCAAATATCACTGAATCAGCGCAATTCAGTACAAATCCAACGGACGGAATGTTTTTTATGCGCATCGCATTTGACCATCACGGGGCGCATGCACTGACTGATTTGAATTGCCATCTCCTCAAGCTTAAAACTTCTTCAGGAATGACCTACCGCCTCACCGATCCGAATCAACGACTGCGTGTCGCCATCTTCGTTTCGCGAGAAGATCACTGCCTTATGGAACTTCTTTGGCAACAGCGAACCCATATGCTACCTGTCGACATTGCGATGATCATCAGCAATCACGATCTCTATAAAAAAACAGCGCATGAGTTTTCTATCCCCTTTCATTATATACCCATCACAAAAGACACGAAGATAGACGCTGAAAACGCGCAACTCCGCCTCCTCGAATCACGTGTCGATCTCATCGTACTCGCGCGCTACATGCAGATTCTTTCACCTCAAATGATAGAGCACTATCCTAATCAAATCATTAACATTCATCACTCCTTTTTACCTGCTTTTAGTGGCGCTCGCCCTTACGAACGCGCTTATGATCGAGGTGTGAAAATTATTGGCGCGACAGCACATTATGTCACAGATGAACTAGACGCAGGTCCAATCATCGAGCAGGATATCACGCGTGTCAAACACAGCGATGATGTTCCATCACTCAAAAAGATCGGTAGGCTCATCGAAAAAAACGTGCTTGCGCGCGCCGTAAAATGGCATGCAGAAGATCGCATTCTCGTGCACAACAACAAAACCATTCTTTTTACATAATTTGAATTCTAGAGGGCTGGACAAACTGTAAAACTATGGTATAGTCCTATTAAGGCAAAATGCGTGAAAACGCGTGACGCAAAGCTAAAGGGGCTAACAGGCAGAGATTCTACTTGCCTCAAGCCAGCCAGTTGCCATCGCTCTCCCCCGATGGGCAAAATGATGCCAGGAGGAATTCCGATGAAACGATTGATTCTTTTAACGACTTCTGCATTCTTGCTCACTACCACGTTGCCTGCATTTGCAGACACACACCACACGGTAAGTGACGTGCAGGCGCTCGCTTCCGCACAAACTGCTTTGACGACAGACCAAACCACTGTAGATTCATCTCGCCAATCCCTCGACAGTCTCATCGCGCAAGCAAAAACGTCCATTACGCTGGCGACGACGGCCAGCGCAAATGGAACATTATCCGGAATAACTGCCCTTCCCCTACCCGCACAGATCGACACGACAACCTTGGAAAAAGAGATGGCGAATTTGAAAAGCGCCACGACACTCCAGGAAATTAAAAATGAGCTCGCCACGATGCAAAAAACAATTGAGCGAATGAAAGAGACGCTCTCCCACGATCACAAACAGGAAAATAGCAAAAAGCCGTCTTCCTTGGAACGTCATCTTTCAGAGATACTCCGCGAAATCACCCGTAACGAAGCAAAGGATCTCCAAAAATTCAAGAGCGACGCGGAACGGCTGACATCCCTTGTCGCAAGAGATTCGACTGTAACGAATGTCTCTAAGGAAACGCTGCACCAATTAGAGAAGGCCACCAAAAAACTGGATCGTCAAGCAGCCAAGACTCAACGTGATTTCAGTCAATTTGAGAGTCGCTTACAGTCTTCAATCTCTCAATTGCAGGCAAACAGTACTACCTCTGTCACAGGGTCTGTCTATAACACGTCCAGCCACTCGTAAGTTTTTTCACCCATATTCTCTTTACACGGGGAGGCGAAGAGAATGATAACAAGTCTATCATCACAAACAGGTTTAGGTTTAGTTCAGGGTGCAGCGAGTCCAAACGCCCACAATAAAACAACATCGACTGCGAATAGCTTACAGACCGCGGCGTCGCAGAGTGATCACGACGGCGATCACGGCGTTGAGCCTTCAAAGGGGCAACATATCAATCAACTCGGTTAATCCTTGTTGAATCTCCCTGCCCTAGAGAAAGAGGGAATTCTCCTCTTTCTCTAGGGTTTATTTATTTGCGTAAAAGCATCACGGACACACCTACGAGACATATTGCGGCGCCCAGCCACTCTTGAATGTCTGGGCGTCGATGATCTACACCCCATCCAAACAAAAGGGATAAGATGATAAATACCCCACCATATGCAGCATACACTCTTCCAAACGATGCAAACTCCTGACGTGTGGCAATCACACCGTAAAGAAAAAGAATCACCCCGCCAAGAATGCCGACCCAAAGCGGTTTCCCATTTCTCATCCATTGCCAGACGAGGTATCCCCCGCCAATTTCAGCGAGCCCTGCCAAAATAAATAACCCGTAAGCCCTCGCCATAATACCTCCACAATTCATTCCTAACTATGAGGAAAATTTTATCACAGTATACCGAAAAAATTCCCCCCTGTGAAAAAACACGGGGGGATCTCACTAAATCTGTATTTCACCCAGTCTGACCAATTCAACAACAGCCTGCGACCGGCCTTTTACGTTTAGCTTTTTCATGACATTAGTGAGTTAGTCAATATGGAAACTCGCTTAACAAGTTGACAGGCCGCATCCGCATACCGTTATAAAGACTGGAGCGTGACGGCAATGACATTAAATCATGTTTCCCTTGACGATTGCGTGAAATGGAAACAAAGCAAACTCACAAACGAAAAAATCATTACTTTTCACCTCCGAAATCACGGGCCTTCTTTTGAAGAACTGGCGGTCCACATCTTTGCACTGGCCTTAGACGATGTAAAACGAAATTGTGAATCGGTCGACACAGGAGTTATAAAACATCCTCTCGCTTCACTGGACCGATGACCCATGATCAAAAGGGCCGCGATCTATGTTCGCGTATCGACAGACTCAGACACCCAACGCGACTCCCCTGCCAATCAGATTGCCACGTGCCAAGAGCACGCCGAACGCATTCAACTCAAAACAGATCCGTCTCTGATTTATAATGACGCAGGTATTTCAGGGACTGAGATGACGCATCGAAATGAAGTACAGCGCATGCTCGTTGATGCGCGGGCTGGGCGATTTGAAGTCATTTTGTTTACAGCGATCTCCCGATTCAGCCGCGACTTGAGTGACGCATTCAACACAAAGAAGCGACTTGAACAGGTATACGGAATACGCTTGATCAGTATTGAAGAGGGCTATGATTCTGCCATCGAGGGACGCAATTCTGAAATGATTTTTACCGTTCACGCAATGTTAGCCGCCTATAAAAGCAAAGAAATGTCAAGAGCGATTCAACGCGGCCTGCGACAATCCGCCCGCCGCGGACGCCACATCGGAAACATCACGCCCTACGGTTATTTGAAAGACGGTGCGAAAAAGCTTGTCCCCGATCCACAAACAGCGCCTATCGTGCGCGAAATTTTTGATATGTACCTTACTGGAAAAGGAACAAAAGAGATTGCAAACACACTCAATCATCGACAGGTTCCCACAGCACTCAAGCACCAGTATCAGAAAAACACAGCCTGGCAAGCGTCAACCGTAAACGCCATTCTCCGTCACGAAGTGTACGTAGGCACACTTATTGCGCACAAACGCACGACGATGCATGACATCGAAAAGTCTCGCAGAATTGATCTTCCCGTAAAGCGTCTTCAATTTCGCAGCGAGGATGATTGGATCGTTATCCCTCACGCGCATCCACCCATTATTCGTCAAGATCGCTTTGATCTCGCGCAACATCTCATGAAATTCAAAGCGCGCAACAAGAGTGTCAAACAAAGCGCCAATCTCCTCGCCGGATTCTTGAGATGCGCATCGTGTGGAGGAAGCATGATTGTCACAGGGCGCAAAAAACGTGAACGAGAGCGCTATAAGTATGTTGTGTGTTCAAAAGTAAAAAGGATCAACAAGGCAGCGTGTGACAACCACAGCGCCACAAATTATGACACGCTTAGCGAAATGATTTTTGCTGTGTTAAACAGGAAATTTCAGGAAGACTCTGGGTGGCTCCAGTTCCAACAGTCTCGTAGGGAAATCGCCTCTTTAGGGGTGGATCGAAGTGAACAGCGCATGCAAGCGTTAAAAATGCAAATCTCTATCAATCGAAAAGAACAAAAACGCAACCTGGAAGCGTTTCGTCGCGGTATCTTCCCCACTGCGCTCATTGAGGAGAGTCAGCGAAACCTCATTGATCAAGAAAGGATATTGCAGAGTGAGATGAACCGCCTTCTCGAAAAAAAGATCGAACAAGCACCCACTTCTTCAGAAGACACGGTGTCACTAGGTGCAGCACTCTTATTTACACCATCGACACCGTACGATGACAGCACACTGCGCCTGGCGCTTCGTCAAGTGCTTGATCGAGTGGTCATCGATCGCGACGGCAGTGTTCACGTTTATTTTTTATGGTCTCCATCATCCACAGTATGCGCTGACTCCCCTCTGCGTTTAGATGATGACATTGGGGAGTGATCTTGATATGCGTCCATCGCGTTTAAATACGCATTCCAGAGCGCGTAATTTTCTTCTGCTGTGCGAATCGCAATGCGCATATGCGATGCACCCAATCCATGAAACGATTCGCAATTTCTCACAATATATCCGCTTCGGTGTAATTCAGTTTGAATAAATCGACTTAATGAGGCGTGTGAGAACGTAACAAGAAAGAAATTCACAGCAAACGGATAGACGTGTATGCGCGCATCCATCCCCCAACTAGAGTGAATAAAAGCATGCTGCTGTACGAGCCACTGCTGCGTCCGCAGAATCCATGCGCGATCCTGATACGCGGCGATGGCCGCTTCTTGCGCTAGAACATTGACACTCCAGCCATCGCGATCGCTCTCAATTTTTTTTGCGACATCGGGGTGAACGACGGCAAACCCGAATCGCAATCCTGGAATGGCAAACACCTTTGTGGCAGAGCGGATGGTGTGAAGATGAGGATTCACCGTCGACTCACGCAGCCAAGTCTCTGACTTTTCATTCTCTAAAAAATCGATAAATGACTCATCGACGATCACATCTACATTGTGGTCCAATAAAGTGTTGACCGCATCCGACACATCGACTTTTAAAACGTGCATTCCAGAAGGGTTATGAGGTGTATTCAAGACGACGCAATCTCCAGTGCGCGCCGATTCCACAATTCGATTGAGCGGAAAATAAAATCGGTCGCCAAAAGCCATCATCGATACGCGTTCGATTTTCGACCCAACTCTGCGGGCGATTGCTTCGTACTCACGAAACGCTGGTTCCATAATCCACGTTCGCTGAGGCGCCAGAACGCGCAACAGCAATTCCAAGACCTCTGACGCCCCATTGCCACAAACCAGATGATCCATCGCAACGTCATAGCGTTTTGCCAAAACCTCTTTCACGCGCAAGTGACGCGAGTCAGGATAGTGTCGCACCAGATGAAGTGCAACTTGAAGAGCGTGGGTGACAGTCTCGGGAGGCCCCAAAGGATGCAGATTTGCACTAAAATCTACAATTTCATCCAGAGCGCCGCCTCTTTGCTCAGCATATTCATAGACTCTTCCACCATGCATCAGCAGTCACCTCATCAGGTCCTGTTCAAATATCCCGCCACAAGGAGTGTGATCAATCCAGCAACGCTAAAAAGGAGCCATCCCGTTTTCGCGACAAGGCGAACCGTTTCAAGAATCCGCTCGGGTGTAAGCGAGCGAAACGGATCGCCCATCTGCGCTCGGTGTGACGGCACACCGTCATAATAATTCAGCCCACCCAATTGAATAGAAAGTCCACCCGCAACCATGGATTCGGGAAATCCGCTATTCGGACTGGGATGTTTTCGCGCATCTCTGCACATGACACGCCAAGCACTGTTTGCAGAACGTCGATCGCGGAGTAGAGCGAAATAGAGCAATAGAACCGTCGCTCTGGCGGGTAGATAATTGAGAACATCATCGAGCCGCGCAGATGCCCACCCAAAAGCGCGATAGCGATCGTTTTTATACCCCACCATCGAGTCGAGGGTGTTCACCGCGCGATAGGCCATGGCGAGCGGAGCGCCCCCTAGCATGGCGAAAAACACGGGAGAAACGATCGCATCCACCACATTTTCCGCAAGCGTCTCAACCGTTGCCCTGACGACCTCTGACTCATTCATTTGCGCAGAATCGCGCCCGACAATCATGCTGACTGCTTTCCTTCCCGCATCAAGATCCCGGGTTGTGAGCGCAGTGTATACCTCACGTCCCGCGCGATTCAGCCCCTTCCACGCGATCGTCGTTGAAATCAACCAGATGTTTACAAAAATCCCGAGCAATGGAGAAACCGCCGCTGCGATCATGCAGGTCCACGACGTGATGACAAAGGAGCCGCCCGTGACCATGAGAGTGAGAAGAACACCTTTCATCTGGAGAGCGCGTGCGCGATCCGATTGCCACTTGTTTAATCGCCGCTCCATGAAACGCGTGACGTTTCCCATAAGCACCACAGGATGCGGGAGAATTCGTGGATCGCCGACGACACGATCGACCAAAAGACTGACTGTCGCAAGCAGTGGGAAATTCACACTACATTTCCCCCGCGAGAAGCCGCCTGTCTTTGTTTACAGATTCCCCTAGTCACGAAACACCTCTGTGCTGTGAATGTATTCCACCTCTTTTTGCTCCGCGCGCGCGTTTACCGCACGCGCCAGCACAAACAAGAGATCCGACAATCGGTTGAGATAGCGCAACGCAGGTTGATGGATCTCCTCGAGTTGCATCAGACTCACCGTTCTTCGCTCAGCCCTTCGCACGACCGTACAGGCAACCTGCAGCGCGGATGCGCTAACCGTTCCACCACGCAGAATAAAGCGTTTGACAGCATCCGCTTCTTCTTTGTATCGATCGATCAGCGGCTCAATGAGACCCGCCGCATCTTCAGGCGTTCGATAGGTATACTTTTCTGAGGTGGGCGCCGCCAGATCTGCCCCGACATCCCAGAGGGTCTGTTGAATCTGCGTGAGCAGATCAACGAGATCGCGTTGTCCGTCCAACTCAAGCCAACTGGCGGCAAGCCCAAGAAAGGAACCGGCCTCATCCACGGCGCCATACGCCTCCACGCGCGCATCGTCTTTAAATCGTCTCGCCCCACCAATCAGTGCAGTTTTTCCGCGATCCCCACCGCGCGTGTAAATCTTCATCACAAATCAACCTCTCTGTGTAAAAGTTTGTAGAGCACATGCATGTCGAGATGCTCCCGCACTGTCGACGCGAGTCGATCCATCGCTTGCGATCGATGAACAGACATTGTCACATTAGAACGCGTGTGAACGTCGCTCCCCACACGCTTTCGAACTGCTTCAAGCCACGCGTGTCTAAACACATCGTTGTCAAAAATACCGTGCAGATAGGTCCCCATGACCAATCCATCCGAACTGACCGCGCCATCCTCCCGCCACACGCCATCCGCGCCTGTCTTTATCCTCGCAAACGCTTGGTGCGCCACACCCGACACAGTCTCCCCCATATGAATCTCATAACCTGTGATCGGAATTGACGCAAACGGTCCCTCAGCTTGTCCATGAACAAGCACGGTTGTCTTTTCTCGCGCAAGCGTTGTCACGATGGGGAGTTCGCGAAGTCCTGCAATCCGCTCAATCATCGACTCCTGACCGTCCGGATCGCGAATCTCTTCGCCCAGCATCTGATAGCCGCCACAGATTCCCACGATAAATGCGCCATCGGCGTGTTTTTGTTTGAGCACACCTTCAAATCCGTTTGCGCGAAGCCAGATGAGATCATCGACCGTGTTTTTTGAACCAGGCAGAATCACGACGTGCGCGTCTACCACCTCATTCGGATGGAGGCAAAAATAAGCGTGCACATCCGGTTCAAGAAACAGTGGATCAAAATCCGTGAAATTTGAGAGATGAGGAAGTTGCAAGATGGCGATCCGCAGACACGTTTGTGATTCTTGTCGCATTTGGGGTTGCCGATAACGTCCCTCTTCAAGTGCGACAGAATCTTCTTCTTCAATTCCAATTTCGTGTAGATAGGGGATGACACCCAAGACAGGTACGCCAACGTACGCTTCAAGCATGCGCACCCCGTCGTCAAAGAGGGACGGATCACCGCGAAATTTGTTGACAATAATCCCTTTTACCCGCGACCGTTCTTCTTCTGTCAACAAGTGCATCGTTCCGACAACGGATGCAAAAATCCCCCCGCGATCAATATCCGCCACAAGCAGAACCGCGGCGTCAGCAAGTTCTGCGGTGCGCATATTGGCGATGTCACGCGGCTTTAGATTCATCTCAACCGGACTGCCTGCCCCTTCGATCACCAAAACGTCATAGTGACGCTCCAACTCGCGAAAGCTCTCGACAACAGCATCCCATATTTCTCCGGTTCTCTCAGTAAAATACGCGCGCGCTGACTTCGTCTCATAAACTCGACCCTTTAGAATCACTTGTGACGCGGTGTGACTCGTCGGCTTTAAAAGGACGGGATTCATATGCTCACTGGGGGGAATGCCACAAGCGGCCGCCTGAACAGCCTGGGCGCGGCCAATTTCGCGACCGGATGGCGTCACTGCTGAATTGAGTGACATATTCTGCGATTTGAACGGCGCCACCCGGTGACCGTCCTGCGCGAGGATGCGACAGAGCGCCGTGCACAATACACTTTTCCCTACGTTAGACGATGTACCCATCACCATCAGACATTTTGCCAATACACGTTTGCCCCCTGCTCATAACATTATCCATCGAAACCATGTCACAAAGACAGCAAAGGTTCAGAGGCGGCGCTGCGCCGCCAGTGTGCGCACGATGCAATGAAGCGTTCCGCCATCTGCTTATTTGACGCAAAATGCAGATGGGTGTACCCGGCGAGAAGGTTTCCACACGCGTATCCATCGCGAAACACTCCGCGCAATCCCGCAACTTCATACGCGAATGGCCAAGACTCTTCCCATTTTCGAGAAACGGTCGAATAGTGAAACTCGTGTCCACGCGCGCATTCTCCCGCTTTTAGCAGCAGTGTATCTGTACACGCCGTCACCTCGCGATATCCAAGTGCAGACAGTCGCGCTTGCATGGTAATCTCCATGCCTAGAATTCCCGCCATGGCGTGCGGCGCTGCCGCACGGTCAATCAGTTGATCCGCGAGATACATATATCCACCGCACTCTGCAAAAAGTGGCATCCCTCGCTGAACCGCGCGCTGAAAGCTCGCGCGCACCTCCGTTTTATGACTCAGTTCTTCTGCGTACTCTTCAGGGAAGCCGCCTCCGATATACACGCCGCACGCCGATTCTGGGATAGGCTCCCCTTCAAGCGGGCGAAACTCAACCAATTCTGCGCCATACCAAGAAAGCAATTCGAGGTTCTCAGGGTAATAGAAATTGAACGCCCGATCCCGCGCGATTGCAATCGTCGTCGTGGCGGCACGCTTTTCTCCGCAAAACAAAGTCGGTTTGACCGCTTCAAACGGCGGCGCGTCTCGCGCAATTTGCAGGATGAGCTTCGTGTCCACCGTTTCCTCCACGGCGTTTGCCAACGCGTCAAAGAGATCACCCAATTCACCGCGTTCAAGCGCCGGGATCAGTCCCAAGTGGCGCTCGGGAACCCGCAAGGTTTCCTGCTTTGTGAGATATCCGACGACGGGTACCCCGCAAACCTGTTCAATGGCCGCCTTCACCAGCTCATAGTGCCCCTTGCTCCCTACGCGGTTGACAATCACTCCCGCGAGATGAATGCTCGGATCGAGCGTTTGAAACCCAAGTACCACCGCCGCCGCACTTCGCGCCATACTAGAGACATTGACCACGAGAATCACCGGCGCTTTTAAAAGGACACTCACTTCCGCTGTGCTTCCCGTATTTTCAAGCGGGTCTTTGCCGTCATACATCCCCATGACGCCTTCAATCACAGAGAGATCTGCGCCTTCGCTCCCCCGCTCAAATACTTCGCGCATCACATCCTGTCCCATCATCCATGAATCGAGATTACGAGAAGGTCGCTTTGTCACCGCAGTGTGGTAGCTTGGATCAATATAGTCGGGTCCCACCTTAAACCCTTGAACAATCATGTGACGTCTCATAAACGCAGAGAGCAAGCCCAGTGTGACGGTCGTCTTTCCAGCCCCGCTATTCGCGCCCGCAATGACAATACGCGGTCGTTCCATACGCTTTACTCCCCTTTTTCTTTGCGCATACAAACAAAAACAAGCGCCCTCGATAGGATAGAGCGCTTGTACGCGAGAAGTCCCGCCCACAAACACCGCCCTATCGACCGTAGGTTTACGAAAGCGTGCAAATGGCGAAATTCAACATTTCACCTGCATACCTTTCGCGGGTGTTTAGAAGTTGGCAGGTCTCCTGGCTCAGGTTCACAGCCACGCGTCAACCTTCCCAAGCGTATGCTCAGTGAGCGATGATCGAGTCTCACCCTTACAGTGGCGGGACCGCACCGGACTTTAACCGGTTTCCCTTTTAAGTTCACATGCTTAGAGGTTCGTCCATCGCGTTGCAGTGGACGTCTCTGAAATGAACACCTTTTCTTTACCTATGCAATTGTAGACTACATTTATTTTCGCTAAGAAATCCTAGATTCATCATAGGCGACAAGCAGACAAAAAAGCAATCCTGTACTCGCAAACGTACGACATGCTTTTTCGATGTACTCTCCTAACCAATCTGAAGGTAGCGTTGTCACAACTTAGGATCAGTGCTATGCTGAACTTACAATTTAATCGATCAACGGGAGCTCGGTAAACCGGGCTGAGAGGGCGAATGAAGTCGCCGACCGTCAACCTGATCTGGATAATGCCAGCGTAGGATTTTTTTTTGCACACGTCACTGTGCAGACCGCCGCGAGCAATTCCGGCGGTCATTTTATTTTCTATCTGGGAGGCACATTCACTTGACCACTGATATTGAGTTTTTTCCGTGCAGTAGAAAGGTTGACGTACAAGGATCAAGAGATGATCTGCGCGTCCCTATGCGTGAGATAACACTCGCCGACTCCCAAGGACGATCTGGGAGTGAAACAAACGAACCGCTGCGCGTCTATGACACGAGCGGCGCCTATACAGACGCTAAGGTGGTCACCGATCTAAAAAAAGGACTGCCTGCGCTTCGACGTCCCTGGATCCTCGAGCGAAATGATGTTGATGAGTACGATGGACGAACACTTCTCCCTATCGATAACGGCTTGAAAGCAACCGCGAAAGACACACACGAAACCTTTTCTTTACTAAAGCGAAAACCACTGCGCGCCAAACCAGGCCAATCGGTCACCCAGATGCATTACGCGAGAAATGGAATGATTACGCCAGAGATGGAGTTCATCGCGATTCGCGAAGGGATCGATCCAGAAGAAATTCGCAAAGAAATCGCGGAAGGACGCGCGATCATTCCGGCAAACATCAATCACCCCGAGTGCGAACCTATGATTATCGGGCGAAATTTTCATGTCAAAATCAACGCAAACATCGGCAACTCCGCTGTCGCGTCGTCGATTGAAGAAGAGGTTGACAAAATGAAATGGGCGACGCTTTGGGGCGCCGACACGGTGATGGATTTGTCGACAGGAAAAAACATTCACACCACGCGGGAGTGGATCATTCGCAATTCACCTGTGCCGATCGGAACGGTGCCACTTTATCAGGCGCTAGAGAAAGTAGACGGCGAAGCTGCCGCACTTACCTGGGAAATTTATCGCGATACGCTGATCGAACAGGCTGAACAGGGCGTCGACTATTTCACGATTCACGCAGGCGTCTTGCTTCGCTACATTCCCCTCACGGCAAAGCGAGTGACAGGGATCGTATCGCGCGGCGGTTCCATCATGGCCGCATGGTGTTTGGCACATCATCAAGAAAGTTTTCTCTATACGCATTTTGAAGAGATCTGCGCAATCATGAAAGCGTATGATGTCTCCTTTTCCCTTGGAGATGGCCTGCGCCCGGGCTCCATTGCCGACGCAAATGACGATGCGCAGTTTGCAGAGTTGGAAACGCTCGGCGAACTCACGAAAATCGCCTGGAAACATGATGTGCAAGTGATGATCGAAGGCCCTGGCCACGTCCCAATGCACAAGATCAAAGAAAACATGGATCGCCAATTGGCAGTGTGCCACGAAGCGCCATTCTATACGTTGGGACCGCTCACAACAGACATTGCGCCGGGGTATGACCACATCACATCCGCCATCGGCGCTGCGATGATCGGCTGGTTTGGGACAGCCATGCTCTGTTATGTCACGCCAAAAGAACATTTGGGTTTACCGAATAAGGATGACGTCAAAGAGGGGGTCATCACCTACAAAATTGCCGCGCACGCGGCAGACCTGGCAAAAGGGCACCCGCGCGCGCAACAGCGTGACGATGCGCTTTCTAAAGCGCGCTTTGAGTTCCGTTGGCGGGATCAATTCAATTTGTCCCTTGATCCACAGCGCGCCATCGCCTTTCACGACGAAACACTGCCCGCAGAGCCTGCCAAAACGGCCCATTTTTGTTCTATGTGCGGGCCAAAATTTTGCAGCATGCGGATCACTCAAGATATTCGCGCGTACGCGGAGAATTTAGGCATACAAGAAGAAGAGGCGATTGCCGCCGGAATGGCTGCACAAGCGAGCGAGTTTCGCAAGTCTGGCGGCAGCGTCTACCTACCGTAGCACACATGAATCGCGTATAAATGCGTATGGGTCAGCGGATCACACCACAGTCCGCTAGCCCATACGCATCGGTTTGCGCTAGAGCGCCCCAGCGATTTTCAATTGCGCGTCACATTGTCTCTTTGATAAACGTTTGTATGCGGTCGTGAATCGCATCGCGCACCTCTCGAAATTTGGCCATGATCTCTTCTTCTGAACCAGTGGCTTTGGCGGGGTCCTCAAATCCAAAATGCAGACGCATCACGTGAGGCGGTGTCATGGGACAGCGATCGTCCGCATCACCGCAAAGCGTAATCACGTAATCCGCGCGATTGAGAATCTCATCATCAATCAATTTTGACGTATGTGACGAGATATCGATGCCTGCCTCCTTCATCACCGCGACGGCACGCGGATTCAACCCATGCGACTCCACTCCTGCGCTGTAGGCC
>NZ_LSUQ01000039.1 GCF_001642725.1 Ferroacidibacillus organovorans | reverse complement strand
TGATATTAAGTCAATAGAGTAGACACCCCGAACAGAGAATACCAAAATAGTCTGACGTGCAGAGCTTTGGATTTAGCCAGCCTTTTTGTTCACTTGTTTAAAATACATAGATTGGAATTGTACGGGAGTCCTATATCCAATCGAAGAATGAATCCGCAAACGGTTGTACCAAATCTCGATGTACTCCCAGATGTCTCTTTGCGCTCGTTTGCGCGTTTTGTACATCTCTAAATGTATGAGCTCGCGTTTAATGACGCTATGGAATGACTCAATGCAAGCATTGTCGTAACAGTTGCCCTTGCGACTCATGCTGCCTTTCATCTTGTACTCTTTCAGCCGAGCTTGGTATTCTTTTGATGCATACTGGCTGCCTCGATCCGAATGATGCAACACACCATCAACCGGTTTTTCCCGCTTGTACGCATCGTCTAGTGCACTAATCACGAGTTCCTTGGTCATACGTGAGTCAGCTTTCCATCCAACAATTTTTCGTGTGTATAAGTCCATGATACTTGCGACATAGAGCCATCCTTCAATGGTCCAGACATAGGTAATATCCGACATCCACACCTGGTTTGGTCGCTCCGCCGCAAACGTCTGATTCAGCACGTTGTCATCCACGGGCTGATTGTGTTTGGAATGGGTTGTCGCTTTATATTTGCGGACCGTACGGCTTTTCAGCCCGTTCTCCCGCATGATACGAGCCACTGTTTTCTGCCCAACACGTATACCCTCGTCTCGCAACACCCGCATTATCTTTGGACTCCCGTATAAACGGCGAGAGGAAAGAAAGATTTGATGAATACGTCGGGTGAGATTTATTCGACGATGTTTACGCTCGCTAGTAGGGCGCTTAACCCATGCATAGTACCCGCTTCGATAGACCTCAAGCACTTTGCACATCCTCTGAACCGAATAGTCGAAGCGGTGATCGTAGATGAATTGATACCTTACTTCCGGTCTTTGCTGAAGATGCGCAGCGCCTTTTTTAAAATCTCTAGCTCCTCCTTCAACTCACGATTTTCCCGCTCCAAATCCCGCGTTACTTGCGCATCCGGCTTCAGATAACCAGATCCGACAAAAGGATGCTTTGGGTCGTTTTTATACTGCGCTATCCAGCCGTATAATGTCTTGTCGGAAATGCCCAAATCCCGTGCAACCTGAGAGGCGACCCGCCCCTCCTCCAAAATCATTTTCACCGTATTCAATTTAAATTCCGGGCTGTATCTTGTTGTTTTTGCCAATATAAACACCTCGAATCGATTTACTTATTTTCACACTCTCGATTCGCTGTGTCCACCACTAAAGCCTAACATCMCATTTCTCCAAGACAGACTCTATCAAGATTGACTCCTCCAATCAAAGTGTCTATTGAACCAGAAGACAACCCGAATTAAAGAAAATTTTTTACCCGGACTGTATGTCCAATAGCCTGTGCTTCGAGGGTTGTCCATTCGGTTTTTTTTACGGGGTATGACCACCACAAAATCTGCGGAACTGATCGGGTTCAAATTTAATTGTTGTTGGAAGTTGGAAATAAATCAAGAGGTAGAAACGATATTTTCATAATAGCCTGCGATTAATCCGGATCATGAATGTTTTTATTATCTCGGAATCTTTGCGATGAGTATGTCGTCTTTAATCACTTCGCTGAATCTACTCGTGACGATGATCTATCGCCGCGCGCCTGGAGTGACCTGGGGTCGGATGCCCGTTTTCGCGTGGTCGCAAGTCGCAGTCGCGATCATGAGCATGATCTGGCTGCCGGAGATACAGACCGGCATGGTGATGGGACTACTCGATCGCGTGATTCCAACGAATTTTTTCAATCCACACGGAGGGTATGCGCTAGCATGGGAGAGTCTGTTCTGGCTGTTCGGCCATCCCGAAGTTTACATCGTGATGCTTCCAGCGTGGGGCGTATGGCTCGAAATTACCTCCGTCATGTCGCGTAAAACGCTATTTGCAAAAAAATATGTGATTACCGCTCTCGGATTTTTGGCGGTGTTAAGCTCCATGGTCTGGGCGCACCACATGTTCACAAGCATCCGTAACTCTGAAATGATTCCGTTTTCGTTCTTCACAGAGTCGGTGTCGATACCGACTGGCGTCATGTTTCTCTCGGCGCTTGGAACAATGTGGAATGGCCGAATCCGTTTCAACACGCCGATGTGGTATGTGTTGGCAAGTATGTTCAACTTTACAATCGGTGGATTGACCGGATTTTTCCTTGCAGACGTGCCGGCCAACCTAGCCCTACACAATACGTTTTTCGTCGTGGCGCACTTTCACTTTACTTTTTTGGGAGGAATGATCTTCGCCTGGCTTGGGGCGCTGTATTACTGGTTTCCAAAAATCACAGGAAAAATGTATAACGAGCGGTGGGGAAAGCTCGGCGCTCTCTTGGTGTTTGTCTTCTTCAATGCGACTTTTTTGCAGATGTTTCTCGTGGGACTACACGGGATGAACAGGTGGGTAGCTCAGTATCCCGCCTATCTGGCGAATCAGAACTTGTGGATTTCTGTGAGTGCTTTTCTGCTAGGCATCGGGTTTATCATCGCGTTCTGGAATATGGCCATCTCATGGGTGAAAGGTGTGACGGCCGCCGAAAACCCCTGGGATGCAAAGACCCTCGAATGGATCACATCATCTCCTCCGCCTGTTGAGAATTTTAGCGAGATTCCGGTGGTGGCGGACGGTTTCTATCGTTATGGGGCCGCCGATCCCGAATTGCCTCTGTTTGAGGCTGAGACGCTGAAGGCCTTGGCGCGCAGACAGAAGAGACACAAAGAGGCAGCAGCAGGAAAGGATGAGCGATGATGGCAGTAGGAAAAGAGGCGAATGAAGCGCGTTCTCTCGACTGGAAGGATCTGCGGGCGTACCGCTTTAGTTTTTGGCTGGTAGTGGCGTCAAACACCGTCTACTTTTTTACGCTGATCATGACAAAACTTCTCATGGCTCCGGGTGCCGTTCCGTCCCAGGTAAATCAGTGGTTAGCGATGGCGCTTACGATTCTCATGGTCGGAAGCGTATTTCACGCGCGTTCGTCGCTCTCGCTCTTTCGCAAGGGAGAACTTCAGGCTTCACGGCGGCAACTTCGGTTCGGTGCAATCGTCGGAACGCTTATCCTCATCGGCGGATTTGTTGAGTGGGCGAGTTCTAGGCTGGCCCCTGGGTCTTCCTATGGGCAGTCGTATTACGCCCTGTCTGGACTGATGTACCTGGAACTGTTCGTGGGCGCGGCGGCACTGTGGTCCACCTCGCTGCGACCTCGGTTTGAGAAATTTCGCACTGACAATCACTGGGGACTGGAGATGCCAGTACTCTTCTGGCAGTATCTCACACTGGCTTGGGTCGTGGTGTATGTCGTGCTGTACATTGTCTGAATATAGATTCGGGTTATCTTGGCCCGATGATAAAGGGGTGTCTGGAATATGCCTCCCATGCCTGGGACGACTGGATTTTTTCCGCAGTTTCCGCCGCACTGGATGCCGAGTGTCGGCCTGCCGACCTGGTGGGATCTGTCGTGGTGGATTTTCGTGGTGTTGAGTATTGGCAATCTATGGCGTCTGTTCATTCGGCTCGCCGTCGATGTTGATGTGGACAACACGCCTGACCTGCAGCCGGGAGTGCGCAAGTCCGGTACTACGACGATCTCTCATGAGAATCTGTTCAAAGAAGCCTGATTGGAGATTTTCGAGTAGGAGAGGCGACAGAGAACTTCCGTTCCGAGAAAATTGTAGCGTGAAGATTCACGGAATTGAAAGGGGAGGGATGCAAGTGAGCACGGGGACAGGAACGGTCTTCAACGCGTTTACGGTAGGTGGTGTGATGTTTCTGGCTATTTTGCTGATTTATCTTCCAAACCAGAGCATTCCATCCGTGTCCCCGGTCGTGTCTCTAAAGGCGCGAAATTTCCTGCGGTTAAGCCTGGCATCCTTGTGGATCACAGACGGCATTCTCCAAGCTCAGCCAGCGATGTTTTCTGCTCGCTTTTTGCAGGAGGTTTTGCGACCGATGCTAACAGGTGAGCCGAATAGATTGCGCCACGCACTGGAAACACTTTATGGCTTGTGGGGCACCGCTGATCCTCTGTGGAACGCGCTGGCGACCCTTGTGCAGCTTTCTGTAGGCGCAGCCCTGTTTTCAAAGTGGGAATACGTGCAGAGACTGGGAACTAGGGCGTCTTTGGTCTGGAGTCTGATCGTGTGGGCGTTCGGCGAAGCATTCGGCGGAATCTTCGCACCGGGTACCAGCTTTATTGCCGGAGGACCGGGATCAGCCTTCGTCTATGCACTGATGTCTGCTCTTTTGCTCTTTGGACTCGATGGATGGATGGAAGGCAGGGCAATAAGAACTGCACGCAAATCAGTGGCGCTCTTGTTTTTTGCCGGAGCCGCATTCCAAACGTCCCCGCCTTTTTGGAATGCGTTGAACCTGGCCGGGCAGTTCGCATCGACGGCCACGGCAACACAGCCCGTTTTTTTCGCCGGTCCACTGTTCGGATTTGTTGATCTGGTCTATCGGAACCCGGTGGCCTGGAATGCGTTCTTCACTGTGTACATGCTATTTCTCGGAATGGCATGGTGGCACAATTGGCGCCATCTGTGGATTGATTGGCTCTCCATTCTGTGGCTTGCGTTTGAGTGGTGGTTTGGGCAGGGACTCGGGGAGCTTTTCTCTGGTGTGGCCACAGATCCAAATTCAGCCGTGCCAATCGCGCTCCTGATGATGGCCGCAGGGATGAATTTGAAGGGGAGAACACGTAGAGAAAAGGAAGAAAAGGTACGGTACATCCGCGAGCGATCATTTCGGAACAAAGAGGAATACATGGCGCGCCTGCATCTTTCAGACGCAGACTGAGATCTATTCCTTGGACACGAATCAAAACACAATCAAAAGGTTGCTCTCCATCGGAGGAGCAACCTTTTGATTGAAGAACATACGTTCATTTTACACCGCCACGTTCTTTATTTTTGTTAACATAATGTATATTATCGGACGTAAAATTAACAGGCAGAATTGACACTTATTTAATGCCAAAGGTTGCGGCTGACGGTTCGCCGACCACCGACATTGGCAAGTTTAGGTTTGCCATCCATTGATGATTTGCGTCGTAGATTTTGCTGCCGCGGATACGCCAATGATCAAATCCATTTTGTTGTATCAACCTATCCATCAATTTGAGTGTAGTCCTCTTTCCAGTCGCCTCGTTGTACACATAGGCTGCCGCAAGAGTATGACCACTGCTTGTCAAGTCTGTTGCGGAATACGTAAAAACCATTCCCGAAACTATTCGCATGGCAGAAAACATTCCACCGCCGTTTGTCAAACTCGCCAATCCAACAATCCTATGTTTTGCTAAGTTTACATAATACAAATTTGACGCATCCCCTTGATTCGCTCCAAGGACGGATGTATTCATTGTCAAAATCACCCCTTGATAGGCTGGCGCGAGGCTCCCCGGGTAGGCAACCGTCAACGCCACGGGTGGCTTTGGCGCAGGCACTCGGAAGGAGTGAGCGACTTTCCCCCACTGAAACCACCCTGTCCACGCGCTTCCTGCGAGAGACTGCATGGTTTGATTCTTGGGGTTTAAAGGAAATATGCTGTTTCCCGTAGATGAGAACGCAGGCGGTAGATCATTCGTGATCAGAATCGCACCGCGATTCAAAAACCCGCCATAGGCATGCCAAGGCGTCATCCACATTTGCGACGGGCCGGTCGGTTTTTGCTGATTTGAGGCGTATCCAAAATTTCCATTTTCAGGCTTACCAACATCAAGTACAGGTGATAAATGGCACCAAACAAGAAAGGGTTCGTCATGGATTGTTGTCGGAACAAGAATATAGTCCTTTGGGTTTCGATCCGTGATTGGCCACCTAAAATGGGCACCAGCCAGAGTAAATCCATTTGCCGTGTATGTCTTTACGGATTGATTTGTACCGTAATTCGGTGCAATTGCTCCTTTAAACGGCCAAGTTTGAATCGAATATAGGGCACCTGGTACACCTGTCATTTCTGTCGGCGTAACACTGGAAGACGCCGGTATCAACGTAACTTGTTTTGACGCTGCTCCAGGTTTTGTCACAGCATTGGGTGTATCACATCCAGAAAGTGCAACTGAAGCCATCGCTATGCCCGCAGTGATTTGCAAAAACTTGCGTCTCAACTCGCACACCCCTTCTTCTCAATCCCTCTTGACACAGATCATTTAATTTCATAGTATAAATATCATCGTATTGTATAATTCAACGGTGAAATAAATTGTCCGACTGCTTCACCGTGAAGGAGTGAATCACAATCAACCTTCTATCCGATCAGCAAGCCTTCGATGAATCGTTTCGCGTCCTCATGCATAATTTAGGGCCGCATTTATTCACACGCGTCCACCTCGGATTAACCCCTGGACAGGTGTTCATGCTTCACTTTATTCAAATGGATGAGCACTGCACCGTGTCACACTTGGCCGACAAACTTGAAGTAAACCCGAGCGCGATCACCGTCATGCTTGATCGACTTGAGCAACACAATTACGTGGCGCGCACGCGCGATGATAAAGACCGTCGCGTGGTACTTATCCATCTTACCTCAGAAGGCCGTGACAAACTTTCACAGGTTTTAGAAGTACGCAAACGCGTCGTCGAGTATTGCCTCACCCAATTGACGGATGAAGAGCGCATTAGGTTTCTTGCCACGCTCAAGAAATTGGCAGACGCGAGCGCCGCGATGAATTTAGAACAGATTTTGTCTGGAGCGGACGTATAAACGATTTTAGAGGAGAATTCAAATGTCAAGCGTCGATGCCACTTCTATCGATTCATCCGCGCCGATAGCCGGAATTAAGCATCGCGGTATCCTGATCTCAGGTCTTCTCATCGCCATGCTGTTCGGGGCACTTGATCAGACCATCGTGGGAACAGCCATGCCGCGCATTGTCGGTGATTTAGGCGGACTCTCCTATATGACCTGGCTGACAACCGCCTACATGCTGACTTCCACGACCGTTGTCCCGATCGCTGGAAAACTGGCTGATCTGTTGGGACGCAAAGTCGTCTATGTGACAGGCATTCTAATTTTTATGATCGGTTCAGCGCTCAGCGGCATGTCCGGTTCCATGGGACAACTGATTCTCTTTCGCGGCTTTCAAGGCATTGGCGGCGGCGTAATGATGCCGATGGCCATGATTATCATCGGCGATATGTTTACAGGCAAGGAGCGCGCAAAGTGGCAAGGAATCTTTGGCGCCATCTTCGGGCTCTCTTCGGTCATCGGACCACAAATTGGCGGCTGGATTGTCGACGCATCCAGTTGGCGCTGGGTTTTTTACATTAACCTTCCCGTTGCGGCAATCGCCGTCGTTCTCATCTCACTGGGGCTTCACCGCCACGAGCGCAAAGCTACTGTGAAGTTTGACATCGCCGGGATCGTTACCATGATCATCGGTGTCGTCAGCATTCTTCTCGCGCTCACTTTTGGCGGAAAAAATGAACCGTGGCTCTCCTGGCAGATCTTGTCGCTCTTTGCGCTATCCATTGTCTCACTGGTCAGTTTTGGCGTTATTGAGAACAGAGCGTCTGAACCGATCCTTCCGCTTCACTTGTTCAAAAACAAGGTGTTCAGCCTGATCAATGGGATCGGTTTCTTGATGAGCGTCGGCATGTTCGGCTCCATCATGTTCGTACCACTCTTCCTTCAAGGAATTCTCGGCGTAAGCCCTGCCGCCTCTGGAACCGCGATGACTCCGATGATGATCACGATGATCGTTGGGAGCATTCTCGGAGGTCGCCTCGTCATGAAGCTTGGGGTAAAGCTCCAATTAGCGCTCGGTATGATCATCATGGCCGTAAGCTTTCTGCTCCTGTCGATGCTTACGCTCCACTCTACTGCGTGGACCGTCTCCGGCGAGATGATCATTCTGGGACTTGGCATGGGACTTGTCTTGCCGATTCTGACAACCGCCTTGCAAGAGAGTTTTCCAAAGCGCGATCTCGGCGTTGTTACGTCATCCAGTCAATTCTTTCGCTCCATCGGCGGAACGTTTGGCATGACCATTCTAGGAGCTGTACTCAACAGCACATCGAGTTCACTCCTCACAAAAAACGTTGGACCCTTTCTTGATCACGCTCCAAACAATCCACTGGTCAGCAGTCTGAAAGCCATGATTCAAACGAATGCGCAGGGACTCTACTCTTCCCTGCTCAATCCAGTCGCGCTCAGCAAAATGCCAGTCGTTTTCATCCGTGACGTCGTTCCCGCAATCAAACAGGCGCTTGTCGAATCACTTCACAGCGTGTTTCTTGTCGGACTCGTCTTTGTTCTCTTAGGGACTGTTCTCACCTTGTTCTTAGGTAAGGTACAGATCTCGGATCGCCAAAAATCAGAAAGCAAACAACCAGAGAGCGCGTAATACACCCTGATTGATCATGTTCTTTCACGCAACCAAGGCACTTTGTGTGTCACGCCTTGACTCTATTGGCTTTAAACGAGTGAATCACATCAAAAGCCGCCGCTTCCAGATACCGCTCTGTGTGTGCTAGGCATTCTGCAAGCGACGACGGCTTTTGTTGGATGGCGCGAATTCCTGCGAATCGATCGTAGAGTTCTACGTACCCGTCACCGAGTGAACCGGAGAGTAAGAACGCGGGTTTGCAGTATTCCGCCGCGATCAAGCCAACCAGTCCGGGAAGCTTCCCGTACGCTGTCTGCGCGTCCGATTGTCCCTCACCAGTGAGAACCACATCCGCGGTTTTGATCCTTTCGCGCAGATCCACGACGTTTGCGATATAAGAGGCGCCAGACGTAAGGTGCGCTCCGAGCGCAAGCAGCGCGAATCCCATCCCTCCAGCGGCACCCGCTCCCGCAGTATGTGACCATCCTCCTTGAAGCGTCGCTTCAAGGAGCGATGAGAATTTCTCCATCCCCGCTTCAAGTTGATCAATCGCCGTGCGTGATGCACCTTTTTGCGGTCCATACACACGCGTCGCGCCGCGCATTCCAAGGAGTGGATTGTCTACATCAGACAACACCGTGATATTCGCATCCTTGATTCGTGGATCAAGCTCTGAAAAATCGACAGCCGCAATCTTGAGCAGGCTCTTGCCGCGCGGATCGATTGATTCTCCGTGCTCGTCAAGGAAGGATGCGCCAAGCGCCATTAGAAAGCCGACTCCTCCGTCGTTCGTTGAGCTCCCTCCGAGTCCCACCAGGATATTTCGATACCCTTGACGTAACACCTCGCGTAGCATGAGACCAAATCCAAACGTTGAAGTTTCCAGCGGATTTCTTTCCGTTTCTGCTAACAGCGGTAGTCCACACACACTCGCCAACTCTAAAATCGCAGTGTTCCCATCGCCGAGTATCCCAAATTCTGTATCTAGCGGATACAAGTAGGCATCACGTACAGCGATCGATACAGCGCGTCCTTTTGTCGCTTCGATCAGCGCATCCTTCGTCCCTTCACCACCGTCCGCGAGTGGCAGTTCGATAATCTGCGCATCCGGATACGCCAACCGACAGCCGCGCGCCAGCGCATGCGCCACACCGACTGCCGAACACGCAGATTTGAAGGAGTCGGGCGCAATCACAATGCGCATTCGATCACCTTGCCAAACGCGCCTGAGGAGATCCAGACGCGCTAAGAATTTGTTCCAGAGAACTCACGCTCGGACTTGCGGCACCCTTCATCTCCATGCAGCGCGACGGTGTGGGAATCAATTTCCCAGCATTGCACAGCCCTTTTGGATCGAGCTGATCACGAATCGCCTGCTGAAGTGTCAGCTCTTCTTGCGAAAACTGGTACCGCATCTCCGCAATTTTTTCAATCCCCACACCATGCTCACCCGTGATACTTCCCCCGACATCCACGCACAATTCGAGGATCTGTCTCCCCACATCCTGTGCGATATCCGTCTCTCCCTTTTTGCTGTCATAACAGATCAACGGGTGGAGATTCCCATCCCCCGCGTGAAAGACGTTTGCGATACGCAACCCTGACGTTTGGCTGATCGTTTCAATCCGTTTCAACACTTCCGCCAATCGCGAGCGAGGAATCACACCGTCTTGCACCATATAATCCGGCGAGATCCTTCCAATCGCCGGGAACGCCATTTTTCGACTGCTCCACCAGAGCGCGCGCTCCTCCTCGCTCTTTGCGGAGCGCACCTCGCGCACGTGGTTTTCTGTACACACATCCATCACGCGCTTAGAGAGCGCGCGCACAGTCGCTTCAAGTCCGTCGACTTCGACAATCAGCACCGCTTCCACATCACTCGGATAGCCAACGTGGTAGCGACTCTTATCAACCGCCTGCATCGCGAGTTGATCCATCATCTCACAGGCGGCCGGGATGATGCCTGCCGCAATAAATCCAGAAACGCTCGCCGAAGCGTCCTCGACCCGATCAAACAATGCCATGATCGTCTGAACGGCTTGAGGTTTTTTGAGAATTTTTACCGTGATCTCCGTCGCGATGCCAAGCGTCCCTTCCGAACCAACATAGAGGCCGAGAAGATCAAGCCCGTCTTCATCCCCAAAGGATGAACCGACTTCGACGATCTCTCCATCAGGAAGCACGATCGTCGCCGCAGTCACGTGATTGGTGGTCACACCGTATTTCAAACAATGAGATCCACCGGCGTTTTCTGCAAAATTACCGCCAATTGTGCAGACCGACTGACTCGATGGATCTGGCGCATAATAAAACGATTTTCCCGCCACCCGCTTTGTCAACTCCAAGTTGACAAAACCCGGTTGGACAACCGCTCGATGATTCTCTAAATCCAGGGATAGCAGTTGATCCATCTTCGCGAGACTGATCACCACATCGCCGCGCGTCGGTGTTGCCCCACCGCTGAGTCCAGTTCCTGCCCCGCGCGCCACATACGGAACACGCTGCTCGCTAAATAGTTTTAGAACGTGTGATACCTCATCGGTCGACTGCGGAAAAATGACTGCGCCCGGCAGGGATTTGAATGCTACATACCCGTCACACTCGTAAGCCTTCACTTGTCCCGGCGTCGCGTGAACGTTTGACGCCCCGAGAATCTCTTCAAGTTTACGTAATACATATTCAGTTACCATGTGCGACGTCCTCCTTTTGGTAAGAAGCGTCGAGCAATTCTACCGTATGCAGTACGTCAAGATCTCGCTGGCGTCTATTAACACCCAAGCGAATCTGCAACATACACCCTGGGTTTCCCATCACAACCGCATCAATCTCTTTTGGAAGGTCATCCATTTTTCGTTCCAGAAGTTTTTCAGCCATCTCCGGTTGTGTCAAATTATAAATTCCGGCGCTCCCACAACAGCGCTCAGAATCGGGCAGAGGGATAAGTGTGACACCTGGAATCGACTGTAGAATCAAGCGCGGTTCCGCGCGAATCCCCTGTGCGTGACAAAGGTGGCACGCGTCGTGGTACGTGATGCGTCGCTCAACGTGCCCTTGTGGTTTTACAAAGTCCTCTTCCACTAAAAGTTCAGAGATGTCACGCACACGTAATGAAAATTCAACAGCTTTTTCGTGCCATACAGGGTCATCTTTAAACAATTCAGGGTATTCCTTGAGCGCCGCACCACACCCCGCCGCGTTAATGACAACGCGCTCAACACCCGCATCCAAAAAAACCTCAATATTCGTCTTTGCGAGCTCTCTCGCCTGTTCGCGATCGCCCGCATGAACGTGAAGCGCACCGCAACAAAGCTGCTGCTTGGGAACGCGCACCTCGATCTCATTTTTTGTCAAGACGCGCGCCGTCGCCTCATTGATCGGCGTAAACAAGACATCCATTACGCATCCTGTAAAAAGTCCTACACTTCTTTTAGGGTTTTTTACAGGAATGCGCTCAGGAAGATTTGTGAGCGCCCTGCGTGCGCTGACCTCTGGTAACACGCCTTCCATTTCCCGCATCGCCACAGGCAAGACGCGCAACAACCCGACGCCGCGTGTCAAGCGCTGAATTCCAGAGCGCTGATAAAAGCGCATGAGACTCCCCAGCGTGTGCAAACGCGCCGGATGTGGAAAAACGCTGCGCAGAAAAAGCGCTTGCATGCCAGACGCTCTTTTCTGCTCGGAGCGTGCAAGGAACACTTGGCCGCGCGCCTCTTCAATTAAAGCCCCAACTTGTACGCCTGACGGACAAACCGATTCGCACGCGCGGCAATCAAGGCATGTCTCGACCGGAGAGATGACACCTTCATCAAGCGGAATTAGCCCTTCGGACGCGAGTTTAATCAGGTAGACCCGTCCTCTTGGCGAATGACTTTCATTGGATTGTTCCTGGTACGTGGGGCACACTTCAAGGCAAAAGCCACAGTGCACACAAACCGAATATTTGTCTTTCTCTGGCGCGTCCGCATAAGGGAATGAAGTCTGTCGCAGCATCGACTCACTTTGTGTGCTCATCACGCACCTCCTAACCGCGTTGAAGAAAAGAGTCCCGCGGGATCAAACGCTTGGTAGATCAGTCGGTGAACGGTTTGTTTGGAATCCGGGATGGCGATTTCCTGAGAAACGCTTGGAAAATCGTGATGGTCAGTGGGTAGCTTTTCGTAATGGAGAGACAATCCACACGCTGTGAGGTGCGAAACACACGCTGTCACAAGTGCCACGGCGTCATCGTCTGCCGCAAAAAACAAGCGCAGAACACCTGCAGGAATACACCCAGACAACCACATCCGTTCCTGATTCACAGCGGCGAGAAGCGTACCCGCGATCTCGATCAGTGTAGACGGCTTTCCCTGCACGCGAAGTACGGTCGCGGCCGTGCGCAGTGTCATGTGATAGTCCTCCCACAACACGGCGGTCTGCTCGGGCGTGAACGTCAGAATTTCAAGAGAATAAGACGAACTCCATGCGCGCAGAACACCCTCTTGAAACGCGGTTCCCTCCACAGGTTCATCGCAGCCTACAGCAAGCGTCAGTGGTGAACCAGTGTCTAGCGCACCGTGAGTGCCTGGCGAAGACGTCAATGTGCGCGCCAAAGATGTATTCACGCACTCAAACACACTTGGAATCAGCGTAGCGTCCATCAATTCTGCGCGCGCGCGATCCACATCTGCGACAGAACCCGAGAGAAGCGTAACTGTTCGCTGCGTCGGATACGGCCGCACACGGAGTGTAATTTCGATCATCACGCCAAGCGAACCAAATGAGCCGACCAGCAGTTTGGTGAGATCATAACCCGCTACATTTTTTACAACGCGTCCACCTGTGCGAACCACATCTCCATTCGCCAAGACCGTGCGCGTGCCGATAACGTGATCGCGTAGCGTTCCGTAAAGTGCCCGCGACGGACCCCACGCGTTTGTAGCGACGATGCCTCCCAGCGTTTCGTCAACGTCTCCAATTGGATCCACCGGTAAAAACTGATTAAACTTCAACAGTTCATGTTGCAAATCGCAAAGACGCATTCCTGCGCCGACCGTGATGACCATATCCTCTGGGGAATACTCGATGATCGAGCACAGTCGCTCCGTCTCAATCCACAGCTCCGCTTGCCCGTCTTTAAAAAGTGTGCCTAGTCGCCGCAAGGCACCGATCGGTGTAACCGATTTCCCATACTCACTCGCCAAACGCACAAGGGAGACCACTTCCTCCATCGTCCCTGGCGATGCAACCCAGCGTGATGTACCGTGAACAATGTGTTTTTTTACATACTCCTGACTGACGATTGTCATCAACGCGAGCTCAAAAGGATTCTCCATTCGCACGCCCCGTCCCAGTCTGATCGGTCGTATTCACAAAACAACTGTGAATGCGCTTTCTTTCTTCTAACTTTACGCACGGAGAAGCAAGACCGTCCAATATACATCGCGCGACTGATTGATAGGAAATAGATATCAAAAAGTGCCAACGCATTGTTGGCACTTCGTCATTCACATCGAGCTGAGCGCTTGGTTGTTGTGGACGCGCCCGATCACCTCTGCCAGCAGCGGGGCAATCGGTAACACCTTGATTGGCAATCCTTTCATCTCGGATCGCAGTGGGAGGCTGTCTGTCACCAGAACCTGTGCGATTCCTGTATGTTTTAATCGAATCTCTGCCGGAGATGAGAAGACGCCGTGCGTTGCACAGAGAACGGCGTTCGGACGCGCGCCCATTGCCAGCAAGTTCTCTACCACCTGAACAATCGTGCCCCCTGTGTCGATAATGTCTTCGATCACAATCGGCGTTTTTCCTTTGACATCACCAATCAAATGCGTAATCACAGCTTCATTATGTTGCGGTCGACCCTTGTGCATGATCGCCATGGGCAAATCAAGCATTGCGGCAAATTTTTCGGCCGTTTTTGCCCTGCCTGCGTCAGGAGAAACCACCACCGCGTCTACGAGATTCATCGCGCGCACTTCCTGGGCGAGCACAGAGAGCGCACTGAGGTGGTCTACCGGAATATTAAAAAACCCTTGGATCGCCGCAGCGTGAAGATCAATGGTAATTACGCGGTGGGCGCCTACGGTTGTCAAGACATCCGCCAAAACCTTTGCAGAAATCGGCTCACGAGCCTCCCCCTGCTTTTCTTGTCGACCATAACCAAAGTACGGAATGATGACATTGATGCGTCCAGCAGAGCTGCGTTTCAACGCGTCGATCATGAGCAGAAGCTCGACAAAGTGATCGTTGATCGGCGGACTAAACGACTGCAAGAGATAAACGTCGACCCCGCGCACACTCTCTGGAAAGTGAGCGTACAGTTCACCGCTTTTGAATTGGGACAAATGGACAGAGCCCAAATCCGTCGACAATTCGCGAGCCACTTGACTGGCCAACGCTTGATGGGATGACCCTGCATATAATCGAAAACCGTGAGACATTTGTCCTTCTTCAATCATTAAAGCGTACCCTCCCACACCCTATCAAGAATAAAGACCTTCAATCTCAGAATGCATCGGTGACACCATAGCGTAAATCTATCGTATGGGGCTCAGCTGTTTAAAACCATTCAATTTTCTCGAATCATTAGAATAGTTGGCAGCGTTTACATGAGGTCTTTCTTTACTCTATCACGCCAACCTCGCGCTGTGAACCCAGTCATCCGTCGAATATGCAACGGATGCGTGACAAGCGCGCTATTTCTAAGCGTATGCAGAACCTTTTGGCAAGCGCACTCTGACTTCCGTACCCGAGCCAGGCGTGCTCTTGAGGATGAGGCGCCCCTGGTGCGCCTCGACAATGCGGCTCGCGATGGATAAACCCAACCCGCTTGATGTCGTGCGCTGGCGTGACGGTTCTCCCCGAACAAAGCGCTCTGTAACCCGCGGTAAGATTTCCGAGCGGATGCCAATCCCCGTGTCGCGGACGATGATCTCCGCAAAATTTCCTCGCACTTGCGTTTGCAGCACAATCGTACCTTGATCTGTGTATTTAATCGCATTGTCTAACAAAATAAAAAGAATTTGCCGCAAGCGCGTTCGATCCCCCATGCAGTGAACAGCTTCTTCAAGGGAAACCGTCAGCGCAAGACCTTTTTCTACTGCGACCGGCTCGTAGAGCGCAAAAACTTCATCCGCAAGTTCAGACACATCGATATCCACGAGTTCCACAAATCCGCCCGACTCAAGTCGAGCCATATCCAAAATCTCTTCCGTCATCCGCGTCATCCGCTTCGTTTCCCGGTAAATTCCTTCAATCCACGGTAAATGTTGCGCAAGCGGTTCGTCGACATGGCGCAACAGAAGTTCCAGATTGGTGGCCATAACCGTAAGCGGTGTACGCAACTCGTGTGACAAATCGGCCGTAAACTCTCGCTCCCTTCTGCGCGCGGCCATGAGGGGACGAAGCGTCCACAGTCCCAAGGAGTATCCCCCTAAGATAGAGAGAATGGCCGCCGCGACGCCTCCAAACAAGAGTATGATCAGCAAGCGTTGAAACACTTCGCGCTGTGCGCTCACATCTTCAAAAATTTGTATGACAAGCCCTGTATGATGAGAAGTGATTTGCATGCAGCGATACGTCTGCCCGCCTACGTGAAGATTGAAAAAGCCTTTGACATCACTTTTTTTGGCGTCAATCAATAGAGCGCTTTCAAGGGGCGGCGTGACATCGCCGTTTGAAAGCAGTTTCCAATCCTTTGCGCGCCATACCGCCCACTGAAACGCATGATCGGAACCCGCAATCTCATTTAATTCGTGAAGATACGGGACAAATGTCGTCTGCCCAACCTTAGGCGGTGTAGAGAGACGTTCTTCATATCCAGGCTCTGAGAGAGGGAAATGGATAAACGTCTCGCGCAAACGTTCAGCGTAGGTTACCAAACGCTGGTCAAGCGTACTCGACGTCTGATTGACCACAAGGATATAGACAAAAACAGAGAGAATCGACCAGATCATCAAAAGTACAATCGCATTGACGAGCGCAAGTCGAAGGCGCTGCGCCCTGATCAGGGTAATTTCTGCAGACGATACCCTAGCCCGCGAATGGTTTGTATCGTGGGACATCCTTCATTCTCCAATCGTTTGCGAAGCCTCGACACGTAGGATTCCAGCGTATTTTCAAGTACATCCCCTTCAAACCCCCACACGCGATCCATCAGTTGAGAACGTGTCAAAATGCGGTTTGGATGACGCAAAAACATTTCAAGAAGAACCGCTTCTTTGGGGGGGAGAACAACGAATTCCCCAGTGTTCTCAATCGTCAGTTCGCGCGCACTGACGGAAAAACTGAGGGGGCCATATGTCAACAAATCAGGGTCATCCCACTCTTGACCGCCGACTCTGCGCAAAAGTGCGCGCAACCGCGCGATCAATTCTGTGCCGGCAAACGGCTTAACTAAATAATCGTCTGCACCCGTCTCTAAACCACGCACCCGATCGGACAGACTGTCACGCGCTGTCAACATCATGACAGGTAGGCGCTCCCCTTCTTTGCGCAGGCGCGCAATGACAGAAAAGCCGTCACGCGACGGAATCATCACATCCATGAGAGCGACATCATAGGCGCCTGAACGTGCGGCGTGCAACGCCTCGTCACCATCCTGCACCCAATCCGCGTCAAACCCTTCTTCGACGAGCAGGCTTATGACTGCGTTTGCCAGTTCGACATCATCTTCGACGAGTAATATTTTCGGCATGATGATCCTCCCTAGAGACGACCGCGTGCTTGATCTCGATTGCGGCGACTGCTCACAAAAACATAGCGAAGAATGACCATGGCAACGACTGCGAGCAGACTCCCCTGATAGAGGATCGTCAGCGAGCGACTGTCACTGCCTGCCATCACACCGTGTAAAAAGGATAAAACCCATGTGACAAGTGCAACGCGATGTACGCTCAGCCATCTGCCGCGCGGCAGAATACGCGTAAAGCGCGCCGTGCCACCCATGAAGATTGTCGCGTAAAGCGCGAGCGTGCCGATTCCAACGTAGAGCGGACGATACCCTGCGGTAAAAGGAATGAGCGCTCCCACCACATTGACATGCGCATAGGCGTCAAGGAGTAAGGACACCACATGAATCACTAAAAAATAAATAAGAAACAGGCTCAAGAGCCTGTGAATCGGCAAAAGATATTTCGTTCCTTTTAACGCCTCTTTATTTGGTGCACTGGATAAAATCAAACCAAAAAGCACGAGGACGGTCATTAATACATACGCGGTAATTCCGGCTGCGCGCGCGAGCAGCCAGGGCGTCATCCGGGCATAGGCGCCCGCATTTGTATGCGTTGCGAAAACAACAAGCGCGATGAACAAAACACTAAAGAATCCAGTATATAGAACAGTCCCTAATGATTTCATCTCTAAATTGATCCTTTCAAAGCCCCCTCATGAAGCACTTGTCGTCGCCTGTACAGGGGGAGCTGCAGCGACTGCGGCGGGAGCAGTGACAACCTGTCCAGAGATGGGTACTGTTGGAAGTCCCGCTGAGCGAAGCTGCGCATTCACAGACTGAATAAACGCGACGTCTTTATTCCACTGCGCGTGTAGCGCCTTGTCCGTTTGTGACAACTGTCGATACTGCGCAGAACTCGTCGCGCTTTTCCCGTTTTTATTCGCTTGAATCGCATGGATCATAGGGGTTACGGCGCTGATGCCCAACTGATACGTCGTTAAAAAGGCGACGACGATGATCCCCCACAACATGCTGTGACTTAAAACGCGTGACACCCTGTTCGTCTTTTTCATAAGGCTCAACCTCTCAGCGCTTCGCCCGTCTCTTAATTCTGCCCTGACGATTGAAGTTGAATCAGTCCCTCACTCGCCAATTGTTGAATACGGGATTGGTAATTGGTTTGTAACGCGCTCAATTGCTGCTGCATCCTTTCGATATCCAAAAGGAGCGGTTGTGTAGCTGCTGACGCCTGTGATCCCTGCGCCGTCTGCGGTAGTGGAACATACCCAATTCCACTCTTAGCATACGTTAATCCGGCTGTAAGGCCAATGCCCAGTACGACGGCTAGAAGTGGAATTCGGTTCCAAGCGATACCCATGACAATCACCTCAACGCAAACTTCAACAAAAGCATTATCGCCCGAAAAGCTGACAAGATCCTGACAGGCGCAGCGCTTTATACGCCTCATAGAATGCCTCGATCGAGAAGGTACAGTGCGAGTACCGTCCACCCGATTGAACTGACAGGCGCCATAATCCGAAACGAGGTGTGCCTTGTTTTGTGGTGAAATACCCTCATGGCAATCCACGTCCCTAATCCGCCACCTCCCACAGTGAGCAGGAGCAGAGTGCGCTCGCGAATTCTTCGACGTTTACGCCGTTTTGACGCGCGTTTATCATACAGCATAAGAAAAAAGGAGAGTGTAGACAGCGCAAGGCACCAACACAAGAAATAGACGATCGCGCTCCCTCCTCTTCCATATCTATCATTCGCGTTGCGCATCGAACACACGTTTGAGTGATGTACCCATTCATGATATAATTTACCTGAAAGCACACAGATTTGTATATTCTAATCGAGTGTAATTCTGACAATGATCGTGTGAAATCGTAAAGGAGCTCTCTCCTTGACAAGAATCAACGGATTAAGAAAACAAGATGAGATTTTGATTTATCTAAAGCAGGTCGTCTCAAAGCGGGGATATCCACCTTCTGTGCGCGAGATTGGAGAGGCGATGGGACTCTCTAGCACGTCGACCGTCCATGCGCATCTCGCTAAACTCGAAGATCGCGGATTGATTAAACGCGATCCGACAAAACCGCGCGCCATAGAGATTGTCGATGAAACGTCCGTGCCCATTGTCGGCGTGCCACTTGTGGGGCGCGTGACTGCAGGATTGCCGATAACAGCGATCGAAGAGGTTGAAGATTATTTGCCCATCCCTCCCTACCACCGCACAGCGAGCGAATTGTTCGCACTTCGCGTCAGTGGCGAAAGCATGGTGGATGCGGGCATTCTTGACGGAGATCTCGTGTATGTGAAGCGGCAGCAAACGGCTGACAACGGAGATATCGTTGTCGCAATGTCTGATGAAGGGGAGGCAACGGTAAAACGATTCTTTAAAGAACAAGAACGCATTCGACTGCAACCTGAAAACGCAACCATGCAGCCTCTCTTTTTTAATCAAGTAACCATTCTCGGAAAAGTGATCGGGCTTTATCGCAATCTTTTTTAAGGATGTCAGGAAAAAGCCAATCGCTTTGAACTCAAAGAGACAGGGGGTGCTGCCCCCTGTCTCTTTGAGTTCAGAAAAAAAGGATGTGACACGTCTCACTCCATCCTTAAAAACGGGAAATGCCCGTTCATACGTTTCGCTCAATACAGCGAGAGATACTGCTCTCTCTCCCACGGATGAACCGTCGTTCGAAACATATCCCACTCGATCATCTTCGCTTCATAAAAATGACGGTACGCGTGTTCTCCAAGGGTGTCGCGAATAACATCGTCATTCGCCAAATCATCCAACGCATCACGTAAGCTTGAAGGCAAGCTGAGGATGCCTGAGCGAACGCGCTCCATTTCATTCATCACGTAGATGTTGCGATTCACAGGAAGTGGCAGCATGCGTTTTTGCTCAATCCCGTCAAGCCCCGCGCGAAGCATGCATGCGATCGCGAGGTAGGGGTTGGTCGCCGCGTCTGGACTGCGCAACTCAAGTCGCGTCGAGACGCCGCGGGCTGCCGGAATACGAACGAGCGGACTGCGGTTTTTAGCCGACCACGCGATATAGCAAGGTGCCTCATAGCCCGGCACAAGTCGTTTGTACGAATTGACAATTGGATTGGTAATCGCAGTGAATCCTTTTGCGTGATATAAAATGCCTGCCAAGTAATGGCGTGCAGTCTGACTCAGCCCAAGTTCATCCACCTCATCATAAAACGCGTTGTTGCTTCCAATAAAGAGCGACTGATGACAATGCATGCCTGAGCCGTTTACACCATACAGCGGCTTTGGCATAAACGTTGCGTGCAATCCAAACTGCCGCGCCACCGTTTTGACAACCAGTTTAAATGTCATAATCTGATCGGCCGCCTGAAGCGCACTTGTATAGCGAAAGTCGATTTCGTGCTGACCGGGTGCTACCTCGTGATGGGACGCCTCAATCTCAAAGCCGAGCGATTCAAGCACCAATACAATCTCTCGTCGACAGTTTTCTCCAAGATCGACTGGCGCCAGATCAAAATAACCCCCTTGATCATTCACTTCTGTCGTGGCGTTTCCCGCTTCATCTATTTTAAAGAGAAAAAACTCCGGCTCAGACCCCACGTTCATCGAGGTGAAACCGAGTCGCTCCGCGTGGGCAAGCGCGCGCTTCAAGATACCGCGCGGATCGCCAGGAAATGGACTACCGTCCGGTAGGTAGATGTCGCAGATCAACCGAGCGACGCTTCCACCTCCGCTCTGCCAAGGAAATACGAGCCAGGTTGACAGATCCGGATAGAGGTACATATCCGATTCTTCAATGCGCACGAATCCCTCAATCGAAGAACCGTCAAACATGATCCGGTTGTCAAGCGCTTTTTCCAACTGACTGATTGGCACTTCCACATTTTTAATGACACCAAGCAGATCGGTAAATTGCAAGCGTAAATAACGCACATCCTGCTCTTTAGCCATGCGACGAATATCGTCTCTCGTGTACGAGCGCTGCAAAACGTTCACCCTTTTAGGTTAGGATTTATGAAAAAAGCGAGACAATTCACCCTGAATCATCGACGTTTTTACTCCCGGATAGTCTTGCCCTTCCGAAATTTCTCGCATGAGCAGTTCATGCAGTTGCGTATCTGTAAGCTCCGGCGTCGCTTCCGGTCGCTGAATCGCGCCCGTCTGACCAGGGTCATTTTTATGAATCATCGCCTTGATCCCAGCGATGTTGAGTCCTTTATCGATTAGGCTCTTAATTTCCAATAACCGTTCAACATCGTTAAACGAAAATAATCGTTGATTTCCATCCGTTCGCTCAGGATGAATCAATTCATTTTGTTCATAATAACGAATTTGTCGCGCCGTCAAATCGGTCAATCGCTGTACGATTCCGATTGGAAAAAGAGCCAGATTTCTCCTCGTCGCGTCATCCATTCATGGACCTCCGAACCTTTTCCTTCTGATCACAATGTATCACCCATCCCAAGACAGGTCAATCTCAAGTTAGGGCTATGTAAGGTTTCCCGACGACATCGCATCGACAGCTGCCGTCACGGCAAGTTTAACGTGCGCATACGTCAGTCCACCTTGCAGATAGACCGTGTAAGGTGAACGCAAAGGTCCATCTGCCGACAATTCAAGGGAAGAGCCCTGTACAAAAGCGCCTGCCGCCATGATGACCGGATCTTCGTACCCAGGCATCGCCCACGGTTCAGGCCTGACGTGCGCGTCAATCGGAGAGTTCGCCTGAATCGCGCGACAAAACGCGAGCAGTCGCTCTGGCGTTTTCAGGTTTATTTTAAGAACGAGATCGCGCGGAAGAATATCCGCTGCCGGTTCGCATGAATACCCATTTTTCGCGAGCAGCGCAGCCGCAAACACCGACCCTTTCAGCGCTTGTCCAACCACGTGAGGCGCGAGATATAACCCTTGAAAAAATAAGCGATAATTCTCATACGATCCCGCCTCACTGCCAATTCCAGGCGCTGTGACGCGATAACTGATCATCTCTATCGCCTCATTTGTCCCGGCGATGTAGCCTCCAGTCGGAGCGATGCCCCCACCCGGATTTTTAATCAGTGACCCTACAATGACATCAGCGCCTACATCTGTCGGCTCTTTTTCTTCTGTAAACTCACCGTAGCAATTGTCCACGAGTACGAACACATGTGGATGCGCGCGCCGGAGCGCCGCAAACGCCAAACGAAGTTCTGCGATCGATAGCGCGCGCCGCCACGCATAGCCAGCCGAGCGCTGAAACGCGATTACCCTCGTTTGCGGTTTCACCGCGGCGAGAATTCCCGCCAGATCAAGATGGCCAGTTTCAGTGAGTGAAACGGAATTGAAGGTCACACCAAACTCACGCAGCGAACCCATGCCTTTTCCGCGCAGTCCGATGACTGGAGCGAGCGTATCGTAAGGCTCACCCGTCGCGTAAAGCAGTTCATCTCCCGGACGCAGCAAGCCAAAAAACGCGATACTAAGCGCGTGCGTTCCCGAGGCGATGCTCGCGCGAACAATCGCCCGATCCGCGCCAAACGCTCGCGCAAAAACGTAATCGAGCTGTTCGCGTCCCCGGTCGGAGTATCCGTACCCGGTCGATCCGAAAAGATGCGCATCGGAAAGGTGCGCCGCCTGAAACGCGTTCAACACCTTTTCCTGATTGAAATCAACCAATTCATCAATTTGTGCACACTGGGGGGCAATCTCATTTTCAATCGCGCGCCATAAGGCGCGCCGTTCCTCAAGTACCATGCTCACACTCCTGACAACACGTCAAAGCTAACTCACTCCGCAGAATAGGCACTCTCAACAAACGGCAAAAACAGAGACGCGTCGCGCGCGTCGACTTGCAGATCAAAGTGAAACGAATCCGCCTCGTCACTCATATTTTCTACAAAACCTGAGCGATACGCGCGGGCAATCAGATCGCCTCGCTCAGAAGGAACGCGCAGGCGGAGATGAACGCGCACACCAAGCAGTTCGTCAATTACGCGCATAAGCTTAGCAAGCGTCTCTTCATCTGTTACATCCCCAGCAACGACGCGCTTTGCTTTCGGATCACCGTGAACCGCAAGCGGTGAATTTCTTTTTTGATTCAACACCGTAATGACAGGCGCCACACTCTTTAATTCTTTGTCGAGCACGTGATACACCGTGCTCATCTGTGCGCTCGCATCATCATCCTGCGCATCGACCACGTGGAGTAGCACGTCCGCGTCGATCGCCTCTTCAAGCGTCGCGCGAAACGCGTCGACGAGATGGTGTGGCAGTGCGCGAATAAACCCGACCGTGTCCGTCACTACCCATGTTCGACCTTCATACGTGATGCGGCGACTTGTCAAATCGAGCGTGTCAAAAATGCGGTCATTTCCACTACGCACTTCCCGTTCACCGTAGCGCTTGGAGATTCTTTGTAGAAGCGTCGTCTTGCCAGCATTTGTATAACCAACAAGGCCAATCGAGTACACCCCTTGCCGCTTGCGGCGGCGGCGATTCTCCCGGCGTCGTTCCCCTTCTGCAGTAACGATGCGCTTCAAATCAGAAATTTCTCGACGAATTTTTCGGCGATCCGTCTCCAACTGCGTTTCACCGGGTCCTCTCGTCGTGCCAATTCCC
>NZ_LSUQ01000038.1 GCF_001642725.1 Ferroacidibacillus organovorans | reverse complement strand
GTCGAAGCGCGCTTGCAAGGCGTATTCGCGCACTCCCGGTTTAAAGCCTGCAAGCATATGCGAGAGCCCCTCGTGCGTGATCGCAATCGCCTGGCGCAGCGCGTCAATCTCTACCTCATCCTTGACCGTACGCAACTTCCAAAGCTGATCGTGAATCGTATCAACCCTCAGATAGGGATGTTTCGCAACCATTTCGTTCGCGTAGTGGCGCGCATCCGTGTGAACGTGTGCCGGATGGAGCGGTTCGAGATCCAGGAGAATCGTCTTTACATGATCGTGAATCAGCCACTCCGCCTCAGCCGCCGACCACTGATCCAGAAAATGGACTCGCTCCATGCCTGATCCGTCTTTCGCCTGTTCTGCCGTAAGCATGTACCCGTCCCACTTTTCACGCTCCGGATCCGGTCTTGCGATGTACAGTGTCTCGCGAATTTCCTGCCCTGTTTTGACTGCGACCAACCGTGCGTCTTTCGCGTCGATTCCCGTGAGGTAATAGAAATTGCGATTCACCGAAAACGGGTAGTGCGCGTCTGCCGAGCGATGGACGGCTGCCCCCGCAAACAAGACGAGCAGATCCCCTTCCCTCATCGTTTGATAAAGTACTTTCCGGCGCGACTGAAATGGCATTTGTTTCATTCATTCCATCCTCTCGTTTTCGTTTCTATGGAATTCTGGTACGATGGTGTGACAGAACACAGTGCAAATCCTGTGTTCAACTGCAGAGAAGCGAGGAACGACATGATGACTGTGACGACAAGCAAACTGGAAAACGCTGCAGAGCAGGACTATATGATCCTTCTCTACTACTATTTTACACCGATTGAAGACCCACTTGCACTCATGGACGAGCAGCGCAATCTATGCAAGGATCTCTCGCTAAAAGGGCGCATTTTAATCGCTCCGGAAGGAATCAACGGAACCGTCTCTGGCACGCGCGAACAGGCGACTGCGTACATGGATGCGATGCGCGCAGATCCCCGTTTTCAATCGATGGTTTTCAAAATAGACGCGACCTCCGATCACGCCTTTCCCAAAATGAGCGTGAAGTTTCGCAATGAAATTGTTCGTTTCGATTCTCCCGTGCCGATCGATCCGACACAAAAGACAGGGATCCGACTCGCGCCCAAAGCGTGGCTTGACGCCATGAATCAGCCTGACGCGATCATCCTTGACGGTCGCAGCGATTACGAGTATGACCTCGGTCACTTCCGCGGTGCGATTCGTCCCGATTTGAGCACGTTTCGCGAATTCCCGGCATGGATTGATGAACACCTGAAGATTCCAAAAGATCGCCCACTGCTCACGTACTGCACAGGCGGGATTCGCTGTGAAAAACTGTCCGCCTACCTGCTTGAGGCAGGTTTTACGAATGTCGCGCAACTCGAAGGCGGGATCGTGACGTACGGTAAAGATGAAGCCACACAGGGTGCACGGTTTGACGGCAAGTGCTATGTGTTTGACGAGCGGCAATCTGTCCCGATCAATCATACAGAGGATCAGGTCATCGTCGGCCGCTGTCACCACTGCGAGACGCCAACCGAGCGGTTCATCAATTGCAAATATGATTTTTGCCACAATCAGCATCTGTGTTGTGACCGCTGCCTCGACGAGCATGATGGATTTTGTTCGTCAAACTGCAAGGCCACGTACGATGCACAAAGCGTCACCTCTTAACGAATTTTTCGATCGCATTCAGGTAAGCCATGACGAAAAGAGGCGTGTATCTTGTCCAGACTCTTGGAGGCTCGCGCGATCGCTGCGCGCATCAAGGAAGTTTTTGCGCGAGGACAGTCTGCTTGCCTTTTGTCGATAACGTCCGTCGTCGGCTCGGCCTATCGGCAGCCTGGCGCAAAAATGATGATAGCGGAAGACGAATCCATGTACGGCACATTGAGCGGCGGATGCCTCGAGGGTGATCTGCTAAACTATGCGCTGGAAGCGATGAGCGATGGTAGACCGCGTTTGTGCAAGTACGACTTGCGCGAGAATGAACTCTGGAGTCTTGGCATCGGCTGCAAAGGCATGGTCGAGATCATGGTATGGCCTGTCCGGAAGGATGACCCATTCTATCAATCGCTCTTTGACGCGTTCGACGGCGATTACCCTGTCACAATGGTCATGGAATTGCCAATCGGCTCCCGCGCCATCCTCTCAGGCGGCAATCTGATCTATGCTGAGGGCCCTTTGGTACCAGAGGTGATCGAGTGCGGACGCCTGCGCGAAAAGACAAGAACGCGCGCCGAATGCGTCACGGCAGAACAAAAAACATACTATGTCGACACGATGCGAAAGCCTGAACACCTTGTCATCTGCGGCGCAGGCCACGATGCGATTCCACTATGCGGCATGGCGCAACAAGCCGGATTTGCGGTGACCATTCTTGATCCGCGTCGCGCGTTCAACCAAGCGGAGCGCTTTCCTGATGCGAATCATCAGGTGACCGAAGCAGACACGGTTGATCCAGCGACGCTTAACGACGCGTTTTGGGTCGTCATGAATCACCACCAAGCCCGCGATGAGGCGTCAATTGCGCTGGCCGTGCGCGCGAATCCTCGCTATATCGGCGTGCTCGGTCCCCTCTCAAGAACCAGAGAGATGCTGGAAACACAGCAGCTGTCGCTTACCGACGGTCCTTTTCACGCACCGGTCGGTCTTGATCTTGGCAGCGAAACCGTGGAGGAGGTTGCCGTCAGTATCCTTTCTGAACTGATGGCTGTGCGCAGTGGACGAAATGCCGCACCGCTTCACGCGCGCGAAAAGGTACACGATTAAGCTGCATCGTAGAAATGTCCAGCGTGTTCAGCCCACTGTCGGTTAGGCTGTGGGCGCACCGCCGCGAAAGGTTGGCACATCCGCAAACTTCTCTAACATTCCTTTGCCAAGCCACGCGCCGCCGTCGACCGTCAGAACTTCTCCCGTGATAAAGGAGGCGTCGGGACTGAGCAAAAAGGCTGCGGCTAGGCCGATCTCGCGCGTCTGCCCGAGCCGTTTGGCGGGAATCGATTGACGCACTGCCTCAACAACCTCGCTTGGAAACAGGCGCTCTTGCCCGCCTGTACCCTCGATAGGACCTGGCGCAATCGCATTGATTTGCAGATGATAAGGCGCCCACTCAACTGCCAGTGAGCGCGTCAAGGCGACAACCCCTGCCTTTGCAGCCGCCGAATGCACCACGCCGGGCGAACCGTGCCAGGCGTATGTCGCTACGATGTTGATGATCTTCCCGCCTTCACCGCGCTCAATCATGTCTTCGCCAAAAACTTTCGTACAATAAAACGTACCGTTTAACACAATGTCGACAACCGTCTTCCATCCGTTATACGAAAGCTTGCGCGTAGGAACGAGAAAATTCCCTGCCGCATTATTGATGAGAAAATCCACCCCGTGGCGCGTCTGTTTGATCGTCTTTAACAGCGCCTCAATCTGATCGGTGTTTCGCACATCCAAGATGTGCGCCTCGATCGATCCTCCTTCCGCCGAAACCTCTGCGACGGTTGGCGCCAAGTTTTCCAGCGAGCGACTGGCGATGATCACATGTGCGCCGCGCGCCGCCAGTTCCTTTACAATCCCTTTGCCAATTCCCGTTCCTCCACCTGTCACCAACGCGACTTTCCCAGTAAATGTTTGCTCCAGCACCTGATTCATCCGTTCACCTCATGCTAAAAAATTAATTTCCTGTAAACTGTGGCGGACGCTTTTCGAGAAAAGAGCGCACACCCTCTCTTACATCTTCAGACGCAAAACATTCGTGAATCGCTGTCCATTCCAGTTTGAGTTGATCCGCGAGAGAATGATCGTAGGTTCCTGCGAGCAACCGCTTTGACTGCGTCAAGGCGAGTGGTGGACCCGCCGCCAGTTCGTGCGCAATCTTCATGACGTCTTCCTGGAACGTCGCGCGCGCAAACACGCGATTTACAATGCGCAGCCCATTCGCCTCATTCGCCGTCACCGTGCGCCCGGTCATGATGAGCTCCGTTGCATCCGTCATCCCGCACAGCCGCGGTAAAAAGTACGTCACCCCCGCGTCAGGCGACAACCCCCGCCGAATATATCCCGTCGTGAGCGTGGCATCGTCTGCCATGTAGCGAAGATCGCACGCGAGAGCGAGAGCGAGACCCGCACCGGCGGCAATCCCGTTGATCGCCGCGATCACCGGCTTGTCACACGCTGTCACCGCGAGCGCCTGACGTCCTACAAAGCCCAGCGGATCAAGCCGCTCAAAGCGAGACCGTTGTCCCCTTTCTTCGAACGTATGCGAAGTGAGATCGAGACCCGCGCAAAATCCCCTTCCAGTCCCTATTACTACGACAACGCGCACCTGGTCATCACGGGATGCTTCGTCCAGCGTTTTTACGAGCTCTTCAGCCAACGCTTCGTGCAACGCATTCAACCGTTCCGGCCGATTCAGCGTAATGAGGCGCACACCATCGAGCTGCGAAACCTGTAGTTCTTCCATGCCATCACCCTTCACGCGCAATTGGAAACAAAATGGTAAAAACGGTACCCACACCTTTTTCACTCATCACATGTACCTGCCCTTTCATCATTTCAATGATTGAGTAGGATACCATCATGCCGAGTCCTGTTCCGTTCGCCTTGTTTGAATAAAATGGAATGCCTAGCCGCTTTACTTCCTCATCCGTCATCCCCACTCCCTGATCCTGAATGGCGATCGCAAGCTGTCTGTTTAAGCGTGAAAGGCGCACCGTCAACGTACCGCCCTCACTCATGGCCTCAATGCCATTTTTCATGATGTTAATCAGCGCCTGATAGAGTTTTCCGCGATCGCCAATGATATACGTTTCCGGACAATGGAGGTACACTGTCACATTGACGCCATGCCCCACACCATAGGAATACATGAGATCCGAGACGTGGCGAAGCTCTGCCGTAACTTCGATTTCTTCCATACTTGCCAGTTCAGGTCGGGCGTAGACCAGATAATCATTAATGATCTGTTCAGCGTGAGCCAAGTCTTCTTCGACCAACGTGAGATACGCATGATGTTTTTCCTGATGGACAGGCGTCTCTCGCAAAAGCTGAACAAACCCCTTGGCCACAGTCAGCGGATTGCGAATCTCATGAGCGAATGCCGCGGCCAGTTCGCGCGCAAACGACAATTTCTCATAGCCGAAGATACGCTCTCTCATACGCGTGAGTTCGCTAAAGATTTCCACCAGCATCATATTGACCCAGCCGACTGCCACGTTTAAGAGCATCAGATAGAGGTAATCCGTTTCGCGAATCCCTGTCACTCGCCTGAGAATCGCAACGTGTAGCGTCGTTGCGCCTGCCAACAGCGCAATGAAAAGAACGTTTCGCCAAATCAACCTCCGTTTGAGATAAAAATCCGAAAGTGCCGCGACGAACGGGAAGAGTACCACTGCCGCCACAGCAAAACCGGTTGCGTGGGCGACGCCATCCAAAATCCACTCCATCCCGAGCGTCGCCGCAAAGAGTATCACCGCCGCCTCGACACCTGAGTAGAGCGACCCGATCAGGAGCGGGACAAGTTCAAAATTGTAGTCGAGCGACCCTTTCATCGAGATCGGGACGAGAATGCAGAACATGATCGTCACCAGTGAGCGAATCGTGCGCACCGTAGTCTCCTTTTCGCGCAAGCGTGAAAAGGATTGGACCATGAAATAATCGACAAAAACCAATACGATAATGATCAAAAAATTTAACAGGACAGACGTGCCAGCATTCATTGGCGACTCCTTGGCTCACTCGAACAGATCAGGCTGCTCACGGGAGATTTTGTCCCACAGCGGTTGAAAACTGAACCATCCTGCTTGATGAGAACCCACTTGTTGTGCGGTGAGCGCTGCATAGGTGGGATCGATCAAGACTGGCTCACCAACCGCTTCTGCAAGCAACTGCGCCTGACACGATCGCTCCATCGTGATAAACCACCAAGCTGCTTCATCGACGCTTTGTCCCACCGTTAACAACCCGTGATTGCGCAGAATTGCCGCTTTTGTTGTCCCAAGCGTCGCGCTAATGCGTTTTCCTTCTTCAAGATCGTACACAACGCCAGTATAATCATCAAAGAGGACGTGATCCTCATAAAACGCGCACGCGTCTTGCGTAATCGGATCGAGCAGACGTCCGAGACTCGACCACGCTTTGCCATAGACAGAGTGCGCGTGGGCTGCGGCGATCACGTCAGGTCGCGCCAGATGAACCTGCGAGTGAATGGCGAACGCCGCAGCGTTAAGCGCACCTTTGCCTTCTACGATCTGACCGTCATGACTTACGAGCAAAAGATCAGAAACTCGGAGGTGGCCAAAATGCATACCGAACGGATTGACCCAAAAATGATCGCGATGTTCAGGATCACGCACAGTGATATGGCCTGCAACACCTTCATTAAATCCAAAGAGCGAGAATAAACGAAAAGCGCCCGCCAACCGCTCTTTGCGGTGACGACGCTCCTCTTCTACGCTTGCAAAAGAAGGCATAACGCCTCGCTTGTTAGGACCCAGACCCGAACCTGTCATCATGTGCACCCCCTCAATCGAAAGTAAGATGCCTGCCCATGAGACTATTATAAACATTCCTTAAAACTTTTGGTGGATGATAAAGGAAATTTTGCTCAAAACTCTGTCATTCGAGAAAGCGGGGTGTGGGCGATGCCCTATCATGAATCACTACAACCATGCGCAGATCATGCCGCGTCGCACGCTGTGAGCGCGAACGCGCAAAGCGATCTGCTCCACAAACTCTACCACAAGCTCCTCGCTCATTACGGTGATCCAAACTGGTGGCCAGCCGCGTCACGTGAAGAGATGATGATTGGGGCGATTCTCGTTCAAAATGTATCGTGGAAAAATACTGTGACTGCACTCCATCTCGTGCGCGAGCGGTTCGGATTCACATTCCGCGCACTGCGTGAGGCGCCGCTTGACGAACTCGCCGCATGCATACGAGCGACCCGCTTCTATCAAAGCAAAGCCGCTCGCTTGCAAGCGTTTTCCTTCTGGATCGAGGCGCAGTGTGGCGACGATCTCGATCGGTTGTTTGCACGCGACGCAATCGAATTGCGAAGGCATCTCCTCAGCGCCCCGGGAATCGGCCCGGAGACCGCCGACGACATCCTTCTCTACGCTGCAGAACTGCCCTCCTTCGTTATCGACAGCTACACCAAGCGCATCATGAGACGTATCGCGATCGGGCCGGAGCGCGATACCTATGAGGCGTGGCGTTCCTTCTTCATGGAGCGTCTCCCAGCAGATGTTCTTCTCTACAATCGCTACCACGCCTTGATCGATCAATTGGGCAGTCAGGTGTGCCGCGCATCCCGCCCGCTCTGCACAGCATGTCCGCTAAAAACCTGCTGCACGTATGCACGCAGCCAGAGTTCCGCTGACTAGGACGACCGACAAAGTCATCTGAACGAGCACGGCACCGCGATCAAGCCGCGATCAAGCACTTACCACGCCGCGATCTGGCCGTCTGCACGCGCCTCCGTCCCGCCGCAAAACACACCGTGCTCGTCACGCCAGATGATCTGCCCGCGCCCAAAGTTGCGACCGGCGAGTTGCACGCGCACGTCGTGCCCGCGCCGCAGCAAGTCTTCGATCACGTGCGCCGGCATTGTGTGTTCAACGTCAACCGACTTTCCCGCCGTCCACTGCCAGCGCGGCGCGTCGAGCGCCGCCTGCGGATTCATGTGGAAATCGAGCGTGTTCATGATCACCTGAACATGCCCTTGCGGTTGCATAAATCCGCCCATGACGCCAAACGGCCCAATTGGCGTATCGCCTTTTGTCAAGAATCCGGGAATGATCGTGTGGTACGTTTTTTTGCCAGGCTCTAAGCGATTGACGTGAGATTCATCAAGGGAGAACGTGTGTCCGCGATTCTGCATGGAGATCCCCGTACCAGGTACGACGACACCGCTACCAAAACCCATATAATTACTTTGGATCATCGAGACCATCTGGCCGTCACCGTCCGCCGTCGCGAGGTAGACCGTCCCACCTGGGTGCGGTGTCACGGGGTCTGGATCTTGCGCATACTCGCGAATGCGCGCGGCACGCGACTGGGCAAACGCGTCAGACAGCAGCGATTCGATCGACACCCGCATCGCGCGCGGATCGCTGATCTCGCGGAGTCCCTCCGAGAATGCCATCTTCATCGCTTCAAGCTGGACGTGAACCGTATGCGCTGAGCCAAACTCCGCAAAGAGGAACGAATCGAGGATGCGCAGCGCCATCTGTGCGATAATGCCCTGCCCGTTTGGAGGAATCTCCCAAACGGTGTGACCGCGATACGTCGCACCAATCGGATCCACCCACTCTGGGGCGTACGTCGCCAGATCATCACGCGTGAGGAAACCGCCGTGCGCTTGCACAAACGCCGCCATTTTTTCGGCGAGTTCACCGCGATAAAAGCTCTCCCCCGCCGTTTTCGCGATGCTCAAAAGGGTTGCCGCATGATCAGGCAGATACGCGCGCTCACCTGGCTTCGCTTGAAATCCACCGCGCGCAAACGTCTCTCCCCACGACGCAACCGCCTTGTCGCTCGACGCGCCATACGACTTTGCCGCGCGTGACCAGTCATGCGCGACGCCTGGAGAGAGAGGATAGCCATTCTGCGCATAGTCAATCGCCGGCTGAAGCACTTCTTCAAGGGACAAGCGGCCAAAGCGCCGCGACATCTCAACCCATCCGGCGGGTGCGCCGGGAACCGTGATCGGCAAGACGCCGAGATGAGGCATCTTCTCAAAACCGCGCGCGCGCACCTCTTCACGTGAGATGCCATTGGGAGCGTATCCACTCGCGTTCAAACCGTGCAGTTTTCCGTTTACCGAGATGATCGCAAACGCGTCACCACCAATTCCGTTTGCAGTCGGTTCAACAACCGTCAGACACGCGGCCGTCGCAATTGCCGCATCGACTGCGTTGCCCCCCTGCATCAAAATGCGCAGGCCTGCCTGCGCCGCGAGCGGCTGAGCTGTTGCAACCATGCCTTTTTCAGCGTAGACCACGCTTCGTCGCGATGCGAACGGATATGTGAGAGAATCAAATTTCATAGTGTTAACCTCCAACCCGATGTATTCTACAACCGTTCATTCATGGCAAGTGTGGATCGCATAAAAAGTTCACTCTTCATCAAAAACCAAACCGTGGTCCTCATCGTCAACGAGGTCTTGAAGTTCAACGGACGGCGCGGTGTGCTCCGTCACAGGCAACTCCTCAACCGCGCGCAGCGCCCGCTGCAGCGCGCGTGTGCGAACTTCCACACCGTGAAACTCACTGCTCGCAGCGTCCATTTTCTTCCTTACCTTTTCGATAATGGAGCCGAATTTCTGAAACTCCGTTTTCACTGAACCAAGCGTCTTCCAAACTTCTGTGGACCGCTGTTCGATCGCAAGCGTCCGAAATCCCATCTGCAGACTGTTGAGCAGCGCGCCGAGTGTCGTTGGCCCTGCTATGACCACGCGATGATCCCGCTGAAGACGCTCGACCAATCCAGGACGCCTGATCGCCTCGGCATAGAGACCTTCTGTAGGCAAAAAGAGTAACGCAAAGTCTGTCGTCGCAGGAGGGTGTATGTATTTTGCAGCGATGGATCCTGCCTCCTGCTGCAAGCGGCGCTCAAGCGCCTTGCCCGCTTCCTCCATCCGCGCAAGATCAGCCGTCTCCTGCGCCTCGACGAGGCGTTGATAGTCTTCCAGAGGAAACTTGCTGTCAAGCGGCAGCCATACCGGCTCGTCCGAGGAAGATCGACCCGGAAGACGAATTGCAAAATCGACACGTTCCGCCGATCCTTCGGTCACCTGAACATTTCGCGCATACTGACCTTCGGTCAATACGTGTTCAAGCAAGGCTTGAAGCTGGACTTCCCCCCACGTACCGCGGACTTTCACGCTTTGCATCATGCGCTTCAAATCGCCAACCCCATGCGCGAGGGTCTGCATGTCGCCAAGCCCCTTATGCACCTGTTCAAGTCGCTCTGAGACCAAGCGAAACGATTCGCCAAGGCGCCTTTCGAGCGTTGCATGCAACTTCTCATCCACGGTCTGGCGCATCTGCTCAAGCTTTTGCTCGTTACTCTGCTGCAAAAAGCGAAGTTTTTCATCCACCGTGCCTTGCAGCGACGCGAGTCGCTCATCCGTCTGGCGCAGCGTACGTTCACTCTGCTCTGCGAGTTCCCGGCGAGCGGATGCAGACGATCGCTCAAGCGCTTCCGCCAACTGCTGATACCCCGCTTGAACCGTTCGCTGCATCTGCTGCGAGAGCGCTTCAACCGTCTGTCTCAGTTCTGAGCCGATGGTGGAAATTTCCTGGCGAAACACGGCGCTCTGCTGCGCGTCTTCTACCCGCTGTTTCGATAACTCGTTCGCAATTTCCTGCGAAATCTCTTCTCGCATGCGATAGAAATCTTCGCCTCGCGCAGATCTCTTCGATTTACGCATGAAAAACGTAGCGATGCCGAGTGCGATGAGAACCAACTGTAACCATACTATCAGACGATTCGTCACTTGTAATCCACCCTCGAAGTATCCGATTGTTCAACCGCTTGGTGTACGCCTGCCGCGCGCGGTAACGTGACACGAAACGTCGTGCCCACACCGAGCGTGCTCTCTACGCTGATGCGCCCACGATGCGCTTCGACGATCCACTTGGCAATCGAGAGACCTAGACCCAATCCACCCGTCTCGCGTTCGCGCGCCACGTCACTCCGATAAAACCGCTCAAAGACGAGCCCTTGCTCGCTCTTGTCAATGCCGATGCCCGAATCTTCTACAGTGACCACAATCGTTCCCTTTGTCACTTCTTCTCTTAGAGTGACGCGCCCACCCTCTTGCGTATATTTGATCGCGTTGTCAAGAAGAATGACAAACAATTGATGCAGTCGATCCGCATCGCCCGTCACATACGCATCGTCCGCAGACCGTTCGAGTAGGAACTGAATGTCTTTGCTCTCTGCGTAGATCGCATACGCGTCATGCACGCCTTCGGCAATTTTTTGCAGATCCACTCGCTCATTGCGAAGCGGTGTCATTGTGGAATCGGCGCGCGCCAGTGTCAGTAAATCTTCCGTCAGACGCGTCAAACGTCGCGCCTCAGCCTTTGCGTTATTGAGCCACTCAAGGTTATCCATCACACCTTCGTGCGCGTGGGTGAGGACGATGTCGAGGTTTGATTGAATCACGGCGAGCGGCGTTCGCAGTTCATGGGATGCATCCCCGACAAATTGCCGTTGACGCTCCCAAGAGCGCGCGATTGGCGACAGCGCCCGACCGGACGCATAAAAACTCCCTAGCAAAGCGAGCAGCGCGCCGCCGATGCCGACGACAAGTAGAATGTGGATCAAGCGTGAGAGAACGGTCAGTTCCCGCGTAGCATTATAACCGATGCTCAAGAAACCGAGCAGATTGCCGCCCCTGCGAATCTCAACCGTCATGGTGCGCAACAAAATTTTTCCGTGATCTGTCCACTGCGTCGTAAAAAAGGACTGTCCTTTTGACGCCACAAAAGACAACTGAGGCGTGCCAATCGATGTGCCTACACTGTAGAGCAGCTTTTGTGTCGGACTATACACGGCAATCGCAAAATTTGGATCGAGCATATCCCGCAAACGCGTCGACAAACTATGCGCAAAGGGCGGTTGCCCCTGACCACTTTGCGATGAACCGTTTCCTCCAAAAAAGAAGGGTGGCAATATCGGGTCAATCGGAACCTGTAGGGCTGGCACATTCGCAATGAGCAAGCGTACAAATGCCCCCCGCGACAAAAGCGAGAACGATTCAAAGCGCACAACATTGTCGAGACTCGCAAGCGTCGATTGCCGAACCCAGACATAGACGCCCCCTGCCATGATGAGGTACAGCCCCACCAAGAGGGCGACCAAAAGCAGAGTAACTTTGATGCGCGCCGTGCGAAACAGATTATTTCCCCCCGCGTAACGCGTAGCCAACCCCCCTCACCGTTTCAATGACCGGCATCTCTGCCAGTTCAATCTGCCGTTCTGTGCGAACTCTGTCCAACTTTTTTCGTAAAAAATGAACGTAAATCTCGACGGCGTTTCGATCCATCGGTGCCTCGACGCCCCACACGCGATCGAGAATCAATTCCTTTGGCAACACCTGATTCGGATTGCGCATAAAAAGCTCTAGGAGTTGAAACTCTTTTCCGGTCAGGCTGTAAGGTTCTCCTGACACATAGACAGAGCGGGAAACGGAATCGATAGAGATGGCGCCCACAGAGACTTCTTCCACATCGAGCATTTCACCACTACGCCTGCTCAGCGCCCTTACGCGCGCCAACAGTTCCTTTGTCGCAAACGGCTTTACGAGGTAATCATCCGCCCCTGCGTCAAGCCCTTCCACCCGATCATCCACGGCGTCGCGCGCAGTCAGCATGAGAATCGGTGTCGCGTGACCCGTTTTCCGCAGTCTCCGAACAACCTCATAGCCACTCATGGTGGGCAGCATCACGTCGACGAGGATGATGTCATACGTGTCGGTTTGTGCGAGATCTAGCCCTACCGCGCCGTCATGCGCGAGATCCACAATGTAGTGATGCTCAGAAAAGGTCTGTTGCAACGCTTTAGCGAGGCGTACTTCATCTTCGATTAATAGCAGTCTCACAAATCATACCCCTTCATGATTGAATTCCGATTAAAATCACGGAACTATCGTCCCACGTTTCTCATCATTTCACAATGCTTGTCTTGGTCGCCGCGCAAAGTGTAAAGAAAATATGTAAACGTAAATTTCAAGAGAATTTTAAGCGATACAAGTCACAATGATCCATGTGAAGCGGACGGGGCCCCGTCCAAATCCACCCTATCAAAGAGAAATCAAGGAGGAATTCGCATGACTTCAAAGAAATTCACGATCAGCATGATAGCACTCGCTCTTCTCGGGTCGGCCGGTTTCGGAGGAGCAGGCGCGTTCGCCGCAACCAATTCCACCTCGACGACGTCGACTGCGTCAAACCAAGCTACGACAAAGCCTACTGCATCCTCTCAGACTGCGACAAAATCAAGCAACGCCCGGCACGGACATCACGGCATGCATGGGCATCACAGATTCATGGGAGGTGTTGACGCAAAGGCGTTGGCGGCAGATCTTCACATCACCGCAAAGACGCTGCGCGCCGACCTTCGCGCAGGCCAATCGCTCAATCAGATTGCGACTGCACAAGGCGTATCAAACAGTACCCTGTTCTCTGACGCACAGGCGCTCGTCGCGGCGCGCCTCGCCAAGGCTGAGGCTAGTGGCCACCTGATCGCTACACAAGTGACCGCGATTGAACAGAAAATCGACGCCAAGCTGCCCACCCTGCTCGCCCACACCTTTAAACCGGACGCGCATAAGACGGGGGCGCATCGTCACGGCTTTGCAGGCAGCCCGATGGATCTCGTTAAAGGGCTCGCCAGCGATTTGAAGCTGCCCGCAAAGACGCTGCGCGCCGACCTGCGCGCAGGCCAATCGCTCAATCAGATTGCGACTGCACAAGGCGTATCAAACAGTACCCTGCTCTCTGACGCACAGGCGCTCGTCGCGGCGCGCCTCGCCAAGGCTGAGGCTAGTGGCCACCTGACCGCTACGCAAGTGACCGCGATTGGGCAGAAAATCGACGCCAAGCTGCCCACCCTGCTCGCCCACACCTTTAAACCGGGCGCGCATAAGACGGGGGCGCATCGTCACGGCTTTGCAGGCAGCCCGATGGATCTCGTTAAAGGGCTCGCCAGCGATTTGAAGCTGCCCGCAAAGACGCTGCGCGCCGACCTTCGCGCAGGCCAATCGCTCAATCAGATTGCGACTGCACAAGGCGTATCAAGCAGTACCCTACTCTCTGACGCACAGGCGCTCGTCGCGGCGCGCCTCGCCAAGGCTGAGGCTAGTGGCCACCTGACCGCTACGCAAGTGACCACGATTGGGCAGAAAATCGACGCCAAGCTGCCGAACGTACTTAATCATGTCTTTAAAGCAAAGAATCCAACCGTAAACGCAACCACTACGACGTCTACGGCTGTAGGATCTACAACAAACGCCTGATGCAAAAAGTGAAAAAAGGCAGTACCCGTGAGGGTACTGCCTTTTTTGCATGCCGGACAACTAGCGCAGCTTCTTGTGATAAAAGGTTCCAGTCGCCGATGTAACCAGTTGCCCTGCGTCGTCATATACCTCACACTGTGTGCTGTTCACGTGTGAGCCTGACGAGATGACACGGCCGACAGCGCGAAGCTTGCTGCCCCGCGCAGGTTTGTGATAGCGTACCGTCAATTCAACGGTCACACCGTCGCGCATGGCGCGCGCGTGGCTGGCAATGCCCATCGCATTGTCACAGAGCAGCGCCAAAACGCCTCCGTGCACCATCTGGCCTGGATTCATCACGAGCAGATTGATCGGTAGCGTGATCTCTACCTCACCCGCTGCTTCGATCGCTTCCCAGTCAAACTGCTCGCCAAATAGATGGTGCAAAAAATAGAGTTCTCCCTCGCGCGCGCGACGGTTCGCGTCTGCCGCACGAAGTGCAATCTCTAAATCTCGCGCATCATACCCTTCTAACATTCTTAGCATATCGCCTTTTTCTATCCATTCTGATGACAACCTTGTTTCGCCCCTTCACCCCGTGATGCTCTGTGCGTGAGTTCCGAGCCGTTGCGCTCGCAAATCGCGTTCTTCCCAATACGCCTGCACCGCGCACGCCGCAATTTCTTCGTTCACGCGCGCCGCGTCCCACGCGAGACGCTGCGCCATTGCATCGGCAATCGCCGATATCGCGCGCATTGCAGCGTCGCCACCGAAATAGCCAAGACCTGTCCGACGCACAACAAGATCAGAAAGATGACAGACGAGTTCGACCTCGATCAAATAGTCAAGCTCTCCCTTTAAAAGAGGGACGTTTTGCTCCACTCTCGCCAACCCGTTCGTACGCTTGGCACATAGAAGAACACTTTCTGCCTCATCCCCGTAACGTCGCGTTAACCAAAACGCGTCCTCACGCGCAATGGCGTATCGTTCAACCATCTTTTCGATTTCGCACTGCGCCCACTCCGCCACGCCCTTCGGGGGAATCTGCAAACTGCCGGGAAGAGGCGCCAGAGGAGAGAGACGACTGGCGCGCTCCCGATGATACGGATTGACAGGATGCCCTTGCCGTTCCATCACTTCATAGACGTGCTCCATTACCTCCTCAGCCATCTTACGCCACGCGGTCAGCTTGCCGCCCGCGATCGTCACCAGGTGACGCGCCCCAATCGAGACTTGATCCTTTCGCGAGACGTCCTTCGTTTCCTTTCCCGGTTCAAGCACCAACGGACGGACGCCAGACCATTGACCGATGATATCCTGCTCGACGATCTGCGCATTTGGAAACAGACCGTGGAGCAGATCAAGCAAATAGGTAACATCTCGCTCGTGGATGCCCGGTTGATACAGTTCACCATCGTATACCTCATCCGTCGTGCCGACAAACGTGACATCTTCTCGCGGAATAATGAACATTAACCGTCCGTCCGGAGTCTGAATCGCAAAGGCATGGGTAATCGGGAGTCGCTCGCGCGAAAAAACGAGGTGCACACCACGACTGTGAAGGATGCGCGGCGTACTCTGCTCATTTGAGGCATCCCCCTCCATTGCGAGCACAGACTCAATCCACGGCCCCGCCGCGTTGACAACAACCTTTGCGCGTATCGCAAATTCGACACCTTCTTCAGTATTCACCCGCGCGCCGCGAATCAGGCCGTCCTTTTCTCCCTCAACAAGCCCCACGCAGCGCGCATAATTGAGCGCGCACGCCCCCAATTGTTCCGCCGCACGAATCACCGTAACGACACAGCGTGCGTCATCCGTCAGATATTCATGATAGCGTATGCCGCCCGTGAGATCTTCTTCATTTAAACCTGGCTCAGATTGCAATACCTCTTCTCTTGACAGAATCACGCGCTGTTCATCCGCCGCCACTTGTGCCAATCGATCATACAGCCAGACGGCTGTACCCATCGCAAACTTCCCATACTTCATCGAGCGATAAATCGGCAATAAAAAAGGGAGTGGTTCAACCAGATGAGGTGCCAGACGTTGCATGCCCTCGCGCTCGCGGCCCCCTTCACGCACGAGCAAGAACTCGGCGTGCTCAAGATAGCGCAGACCTCCGTGAAACAACTTTGTCGAGCGACTGCTCGTCCCACTCCCAAAATCTTTCGCTTCAATCAGTGCGACGTGAAGACCCGAAAGCGCTGCTTCACGCGCGATTCCCGCACCCGTAATCCCGCCACCGATAATAAGGAGATCAAACGGAGAGTTTGCTAAATAATCGATTCGCTGTTGTCGGCTCTCATAAGAAAACGGTATTCGGTGCACGCGATAGCCTCCGTTCATCGTGACAATCAACACATCGTGATCGTGATCGTGATCACGATCGTGATACGCAAAGTATAACAAACCGGCCTTTCTCCACTGTGAACTTTATGCAAATTCGCCATTTTCATTGACGTGGCGCTGCGACATCCCTAAACTACAGAAACAACCTCCACGTGTTTGAAAATGATCAAGAACGTTTTCGGCGCACTGAACTTTTTGACCCATCACAGCGTCTTCTTGATGAAGAACACGCGAGAGCGCGTGTAAAATCGACTGGGGAATATAGGAAGGTGAACCATGTCCGCACATACGATTCTCGCACATTATGGCTATTTAGGCGTATTTGTGGGATTGATTCTCGAGTTTATTTTCATCCCATTTCCCGCCGAAACCACGTTGGTCATTTCTGGCGTCATGTGGCACCAAGGGGATTTTAAACTCATCCCTCTTCTCATCGCGGCCACCATTGGTTCGTTTGTAGGTTCTGTCATCGCGTATCTCATTGGCTCTTTCCTTGGACGCCCCCTTCTCCTGCGCGTAGGGAAACTGATTCGTTTAACGGAGGAGAAACTCGATCGCTTCGAAGACATCTTTCGACGCTATTCGATACCCATTCTTCTATTCGGACGCTTTATCGCAGGTGTTCGGGTGATTATCGTCTACGTCGCAGGAATAAACAAGATGAAACCGTGGATTTTCGCTGTCATCAGTCTCATCTCGACGGCCATCTGGGTCACCGCCTTTGTCCTTCTTGGCGCAACGATTGGCACGGAGTGGAAAGCGCTCGTCCACCTCTTTTTTGCCCATCCGATCCTTGTCATCTCAGGCGTGCTGATCCTCGTTGTAGGCTACATTTTCATTCATCGCGCAGGCAATAAATTGGGGACAAAAAAGAAAAAAGAAGTGACGGCAAACCGACAGAAGTCGTAGGTAGATGCGAAGTGACTTCATCTAAAGACGAACGCTCTTTTCATGTATGGTATACTTTAAGCAAGGAAATCTAATGAAACGTTACAACAGGGGGTTACCACAATGGTTTACGATTCGCCGATTTTTCTTGAAATTATTCAGCCAATGCGCAAAGAACTCACGGAGATTGGGTTTCAGGAGTTGCGCTCTTCTGATGATGTAGAAAGCGCCTTTGCAGAAAAAGGAATCACACTTTGCGTCGTCAACTCAATTTGCGGGTGCGCCGCAGGAATTGCACGCCCTGCCGTGGCGCAGGCAATCGCTGAAGGCCCTAAGCCAGATCACATGGTGACCGTTTTCGCGGGTCAGGACGTCGAAGCAACACAGAAAGCGCGCACCTATTTCAAAGGGTATGCACCGTCATCACCATCCATTGCCGTTTTAAAAGATGGCAACTTTGTCACACTTATTGAAAGACAACAGATTGAAGGACACACGACGGACGACGTCAAACAAAAAGTTCAGCATGCACTGTCACAGGTGCAATAGCACATCGATCTGCTGTAACTGTCGAAAAAGGTGAATCGCCTCCTGTGGGATTTTGCCTTTTTCGATTTTTCGACTTTTTTGGACATAAATTTAGTTTATTTTACGAATTACTCCAATAAAGCCGATGACAAACGGGGTGTGACATGGTAGGATCACGATGTTGCCAAACGATACGTCGAGGATTCCATCTTGTGGGGGGCAGACGATCGAGCGAACGAAAAGGAGTGGACGAATTCTTCATGAGTACAGCAACGTTAGAGGCTGCGATCGACACCATTCGCAGCGAAATGGATACCTTGTACAACGGAACAAATCGCCTCGATGATCCGAAACTGCTAGACCTGTCTGTAAAACTCGACCAGTTGGTCATTGAAGCGATGAAGGATAAGATTTGATTGATGCGAGGCAATTCCTGACGACGATCTGATTTTGGTTGCGATGGTTGTAGCGTTTATACGTGAAGGCTTACGTGTCATCAATGAATGATAAGTTGCCCAACCATACCCATTTCTTTATGATTTCGCACAGAGCAATAAAATGGAAATTCCCCTTTTTTGTCCGCCATAAATGTCACGGTCTCCGCGTGACCAGGTTTTACGTTTGGCGTGCTTACAGTGTAAACACCACTTGTCAATGTCCAATTGTGCATGGATTTACCCCGATTAAAAAGTTGAACCGTCACACGCGTTCCTTGATTCACCGTCAAAGTTTTTGGAGCATATTTGTAATCCAGCGCAACGAGATTCAACGTCAATGTGTGAGCCGCATTTTTTCCTTGCGCATAGATGGCGTAAGACGTGCGACTCGCACTGTAAGTGGCGTTTACACCTCTGTCAACCGCCACGTTTTGATCACGATTCACAAGAGACAAGCCACTCCAAACAAGAAAAATAGCTACGCTTCGAAAAACCATTCCAAATCCCCCCACAGATTCATTGCACCCTCATTTTGCGCGATCAGCACCGATCCCATACCCACATTCAACCCATCATCAGGTTCCCATTTCGCACGTCCCTTTTTGTCGATGAAAAATCACGAATGAGCAGGAAACACCTGGCATTAACGCGAATTACTAGGATGAGTCAAGATCTGCAACGATTCGTTTCGATTCGACGTTTTATCCTATCGAGGTGTAGCCTGTGAGCGTAGAGTATTTAACGATGTTTGTCGACGAGACGCGCGAACATCTTCAGGCCTGGTCCGACGGTCTGATGCGACTTGAAAAAACAAACGACCTTAGCGTTATACCCACCATATTCCGCGCAGCACATACGATAAAAGGAATGGCCATGACGATGGGGTTTCAGCGCATGGGGGAAATCACGCATAGCGCAGAAAATCTTTTGGACGATGTGCGCAATGGGCGGTTGGCAATGAGTACGCCTGTCGTCGACGCGTTGCTTCACGGTCTCGATCATCTTGAAACATTACTTGACGATATTGAATCGTCAGGTCAAGAGCGCGCCATGGACGTGAGCGAAGTGTTGCGCGCACTGACTGCCGCGCGCAAGGAACCAGCCGCCACGTCCACTGCAGCGGCGACCGTCCCTGAACCTGTGCGTCCGCTGCACTCGGCTGAACGTGCCGTCGCCGAAGAGGCCATTCGCCAGGGATACCGAGTCTTTGAAATAACGATTGGCTTTGACAAAAATTGTGTGATGCCGCTCGCCCGTTTTCAACAATGGCTCCAGCGCATCGATCAAAACCAGTTACTCTCGACGACACCTGACGCGACAATCCTTGATGCGGGAGATTATTCCGGAGAGATTACCGCAGTGCTTGCGACACACGATGAAATGGATGACGTGGGAGAAACCCTCGTGAGCGTTTCTGAAATCATCCCACGCTCCATTCACGAGTGGCTGCTCACAGGCGAAACCTACCAAAAAACAGGTAATCTGCTTCCAGAGAATCAAAACATCACCGAAGATCCGCACGTTCGCACCGTGATCGCCAAGGTGCTCGAAGAGCATAAAATTGTCCTTGAAGTCGGGATCAGGTTATCCGAGGCATGCCGCATGAAAGCGGCGCGGATGTTTATGGTCTTTGAAGCAGTTGGCGGTCATGACCACCTCCTCTTTTGTGAACCGCACATCACAAAAATTGAGGCCGAAGAGATGGATCGTGAAGTACTCTTCGTCTGTTACGCAGAAGATAGCGCCGCCGTCATTCAATCGCGCATCCAGAGCATCCTTGAAGTGAGTCTTGTGGAGTTGCGCGAGTGGCTCAAAACGGACGAGGGTGCGACGCGAGGAGAAAATCTCATCGCGTCATTCAGCGGTGAGGCGGCAAAAACCGAAAAACGTAAAACCAGTACCATTCGAGTCGACACTGGCAAACTGGACGATCTTATGAATCTGGTCTCAGAACTGGTCATCGATAAGACGCGACTCGAACGGATTCGAACTGAGGTGATGCACCACGATCTCAGTGAGACGATCGATCACATGAGTCGACTGTCTAATGAACTTCAGGAACTGATCATGTCGATCCGGATGATCCCCGTCGAGAGCGTATTTAACCGCTTTCCCCGCATGGTGCGCGATACGGCACAATCTTTAAACAAGCAGATTGAGTTCGTCGTAACGGGAGAATCTACGGAACTCGATCGCACAGTTGTGGAAGAGATCGGCGACCCTATTTTGCACATGCTGAGAAACTCCCTCGATCACGGTATTGAATCGGCTGAAAAGAGACGGATCGCGGGGAAACCGGCGGTCGGGAGAATTGAGCTGCGCGCTTATGCAGCTGGAAACCACGTATTTATTGAAGTGGAAGACGACGGCGGAGGAATTCCGCGCGAAAAGGTGCTGCGAAAAGCGCGCGAGCGAGGCATCGTCGGTTCAAATGAAGTGTTGACAGACCATCAGGTCAATCAACTGCTCTTTGCGTCAGGCTTCTCTACCGCAGACCAAATCAGCGATCTCTCTGGACGAGGGGTAGGCCTCGATGTGGTGCGCACGAAGATCGAGGCGCTCTCAGGCAAGATCGATGTGTATAGTGAAGAAGGGCGAGGAACAAAGTTTGTGATTCGCCTGCCGATGACGCTTGCCATCATGGATGGTTTGATGGTTCGCATAGGCATTGACCCTTATCTCATCCCCATCGGAAGTATTTCAGAGACCGGTCGACTCGGGCCGACTCGGCTGCTTCACGGCAAAGAGGTCGTCGTTTGGCGCGGGCAGGTTGTGCCGATCGTCAGAGCGCGCAGTGTATTTGGCCAGGAGAATGGCGAGTCATCCGCGTATGTCGTCTTCGTCAGCCGAGGCGAACGCGTCGTCGGCATCGCAGTCGACGAATTGGTGGGGCAGTTTGAGGTTGTTTTAAAATCGCTCGATGCAAAACTGAAGAAGATTCCCTATTTTGCTGGCGCAACGATTCTCGGGGATGGTGAAGTCTCTCTTATTCTTGACGCAAACGCCTTTATGGATGAAGTGGTCGGGAGGACCTACGTTTGAAAAAAATATCGATTCGCGCTTACTTATTCGGTGGTTTCAGTTTTGTTATCGCGCTCTATTTAATTTTAACGTTATCGATTCATTTTGCGACGGGGAACCTTGAGGCGAGCGCCCAGTCGATATTTACACAAGATGATCCGGTGGTCGTCTCAGCGCTTTCACTCAAAAGCGCGGTGCGCCGCTTTGACGAAGATTCGGCACGCTACATCATTTCCCCGACGGGAAATCTCCAGGCAGCGTCTGCCCAAACCCAGCAGACAGACTTGGCTCTCCTCAATGCAGATGTTGCGGCTGTGAATCGAGCGATTGCAACATCCAATGCACAGTATGCTGCGCGACTGCGAGCAGATATGCGCGAGTTTCAATCGGCGCTAAACAATTATCAGAGTCAATTCGGGAATGCGCTCATGGACACAGCAACTGGTCAACAAAAAGCCGCTCTTTCAATCTGGCGCTCCATCAATGTGGAAACACTGATCGCGCCGCTGCAAGAGATGACCAGCCTTGCCGAACACTCCCGAAACGTATCGCTCGCAAATTACGAGGCTTTTATGACGCGGACAAACCTGATTGAACTGATCGGGAGCATCATCACCATACTCATCTCACTGGCGATTGGCCTGATCATGCCTCTGATGATTTCACGGGCGTTTGAACAACTGGTCGCTTGGGCAAAGCGAATGGGTGACGGCGATTTCCGCGCATTTCACGGGATTATCCCGAGAAGCCGCGAATCAAGTATGATGACTGAGTCTTTCCAGAAATTGCGAGAAGCGGTTTCTTCACTGATGAACGTCATTCAAGCGAGTGCCCAGGAACTTTCTGCTTCTTCGCAGGAATTGGGTTCAACCACCACTGAAATCGCACGCGCATCCATGAACCTCGCGGAGGTTTCATCGCGCGTCACGGAATCGGCTGATCGCCAGTCTCAAGAGACGCTGCGCGTTGAAGAGCAGATCTCGACGCTCACACGCTTGATTGAAGCGGTTCACAGTCACACGACAGATACTGCCAAACTCGCGACACAACTGGTTGAACAAACGGAAACGGGACGGGAACATGTTGCACTCTCCGCAAAGCGTATCGCAATGCTACAGGCCAACTCGGAAATCAGCGTCACGCGAACCGTTTCTTTGCAAGACAAATCCGCACAAATTGGGCAGATTGTCGGCCTCATAGAAGAAATTGCGGAGCAAACAAACCTCTTGGCGCTCAATGCGGCCATTGAGGCTGCACGCGCAGGCGAACACGGGCGCGGCTTAAAAATATCGATTCGCGCTTACTTATTCGGTGGTTTCAGTTTTGTTATCGCGCTCTATTTAATTTTAACGTTATCGATTCATTTTGCGACGGGGAACCTTGAGGCGAGCGCCCAGTCGATATTTACACAAGATGATCCGGTGGTCGTCTCAGCGCTTTCACTCAAAAGCGCGGTGCGCCGCTTTGACGAAGATTCGGCACGCTACATCATTTCCCCGACGGGAAATCTCCAGGCAGCGTCTGCCCAAACCCAGCAGACAGACTTGGCTCTCCTCAATGCAGATGTTGCGGCTGTGAATCGAGCGATTGCAACATCCAATGCACAGTATGCTGCGCGACTGCGAGCAGATATGCGCGAGTTTCAATCGGCGCTAAACAATTATCAGAGTCAATTCGGGAATGCGCTCATGGACACAGCAACTGGTCAACAAAAAGCCGCTCTTTCAATCTGGCGCTCCATCAATGTGGAAACACTGATCGCGCCGCTGCAAGAGATGACCAGCCTTGCCGAACACTCCCGAAACGTATCGCTCGCAAATTACGAGGCTTTTATGACGCGGACAAACCTGATTGAACTGATCGGGAGCATCATCACCATACTCATCTCACTGGCGATTGGCCTGATCATGCCTCTGATGATTTCACGGGCGTTTGAACAACTGGTCGCTTGGGCAAAGCGAATGGGTGACGGCGATTTCCGCGCATTTCACGGGATTATCCCGAGAAGCCGCGAATCAAGTATGATGACTGAGTCTTTCCAGAAATTGCGAGAAGCGGTTTCTTCACTGATGAACGTCATTCAAGCGAGTGCCCAGGAACTTTCTGCTTCTTCGCAGGAATTGGGTTCAACCACCACTGAAATCGCACGCGCATCCATGAACCTCGCGGAGGTTTCATCGCGCGTCACGGAATCGGCTGATCGCCAGTCTCAAGAGACGCTGCGCGTTGAAGAGCAGATCTCGACGCTCACACGCTTGATTGAAGCGGTTCACAGTCACACGACAGATACTGCCAAACTCGCGACACAACTGGTTGAACAAACGGAAACGGGACGGGAACATGTTGCACTCTCCGCAAAGCGTATCGCAATGCTACAGGCCAACTCGGAAATCAGCGTCACGCGAACCGTTTCTTTGCAAGACAAATCCGCACAAATTGGGCAGATTGTCGGCCTCATAGAAGAAATTGCGGAGCAAACAAACCTCTTGGCGCTCAATGCGGCCATTGAGGCTGCACGCGCAGGCGAACACGGGCGCGGCTTCGCAGTAGTCGCAGATGAGGTGCGACAACTCGCTGAAAACTCGCGAGAAGCGACCGCAAAAATCGAAAAGATGATTCGCGAAATTCGCGCTCAAGCTGAAGAATCCGTTCAAAGCGCCCGCGAAGATTTTCGCTCTGCCGCCGCGAGCACACAGGCAATGGAAGAAGTAACCGCCGTATTCGAAACCTTGTCTCACGCGGTGACCGCGCTTGCAAAGACGAGTGACGCCGTTTCCACTTCTGCGGGAGAAATGACGACGTCCGCGATGCGCGTGAAGGATGCAATCTCTTCTGTCG
>NZ_LSUQ01000037.1 GCF_001642725.1 Ferroacidibacillus organovorans | reverse complement strand
ATATTGGCCGTTTAAAGCCGAATCTTGCTGACGTTGTTACGTATCCGTGTTTAGTTTTCAAGGATCCATGGTACTGCGTTTTGCTTCGTTTCTTCGTGTCAGCCTCGCGGCGACAAGGAGTAATATATCACCCCTCGCGCATCATGTCAAACCTTTTATCCCACATTTTTATACCGTACATCACAGCGATTCTAAACAGCCCGGGTATCAAACATGAAAACACGCATTACCATCTGCACCGTCGGTTACTGTTCAACATACCATGAAGGGAGTTCGTTGAATGACAGGGCCAGGGATACAGTCACCCTGTACTTTCGACGAACTCAATTTTCTACATATCCGTTTACGTAGCGAACAATCTCACTCCGCTCCCTCTCGTCAAGCGGGAGTTTCATAAAAAGGTCAGGTCGGTTTCTACACGTGTTGGCCAACGCTTCTCGCCTCCGCCACGCCTCGATGTTTTCGTGATGTCCAGAGAGTAAAACTTCCGGGACTTCCCATTCTCTAAACTTTCGTGGTCTTGTATATTGAGGGTATTCGAGCATTCCGTTTTCATGTGAATCCTGTTTCGGACTTTCTTCATTACCAAGAACGCCCGGCATCAATCGCACCACTGCGTCAACGACAACAAGAGCTGCGAGTTCGCCACCCGTCAGCACAAAATCACCGATTGAAAGTTCATCCGTCGCCAAATGTTGACGCACGCGATCATCAAATCCTTCGTAGTGCCCACACAGGAAAATTAAATGGCGTTCCTTCTTCAATTCACGCGCAACCGCTTGATTAAACGTGCGTCCCTGCGGGGTCATCATGATCACGCGTGGCGCGTATTCTAAATTGCGCAGTGCTCGCACATGGTCGACCGCTGCAAAGAGCGGTGGAGCCTTTAAAAGCATGCCTGCCCCTCCACCAAACGGGTAGTCATCAACCGTCTTGTGTCGATCCTCAGAAAAATCCCGAAAATTGGTCACGCAGATGTCTACGGTGCCCGTTCGCTTTGCTCGCGCAAGCACACTCGATGAGAGATACGGTTCAATCGCCTCTGGGAAGAGCGACAAGATATCCAAATGTAGTACGTGCGACTCCTTACGATTCATCAAATAACCCTGGCATAACATGAATCGTCATACGTTTTTTATCTGGTTCCACACTCAAAATGCATTCCTTTATCGCCGGAATGAGCAGCAGCTTTCCGTCATCTGCTTTCACTTCATAAACATCATTCGCGCCAGGAGTTAGCACATTGGTTACGACGCCAATTCGGTTATCCATCTCATCATAGACATGACACTCGAGCAAATCCCGAATGTAATACTCTCCCTCAGGTAACTTCGGCATTTCCGATTCGGGAACCTTCAAGGTTCCGCCTTGCCATGTTTCAACCGCAGTAATTGAACGATACCCAACGAAGGACAGCAGATACCCACGTTTATATACACTCGCCGCTTCAACGACAACCGGAATCGCTAAACCTTCATCTTGAATATTTTTTTTAAGCAAAAACAAGCGAGAACCAGGTACAAATCGAAGATCAGGAAAATCTGTTCTCGATTCTACCTTTAACTCGCCATTCAATCCGTGAGTGCCATGAATCAACCCAACAGCAATCATCTTCTCACCTGTTTCCGTCCCGCCTAAATTGAACTGATCCGATCAAATGGAAACAATCGAATCAGGAAGTAATCGATTGTCCATTTTGGCGAATTTCTACTACAATATTGTCCTTCAGGATAATCTCACTGCCGAGTAAAACCGTATCCCACGAATCGCCAACCTTTACATCGACAGTGGTTTCTACATTCCCGTTGGGGACTTCTTCGCCAATGTCCATTTGCTGAATCTGACTTAGTTGCGCAATCATCTGTTCGCGACGCTCAATGCGTTGGCTTCGCTCCGACTCAATTCGCTCTTCAGTGGCCGCGATTGCCGCTTCGCCCTGTTCTTTCGCCTCACGCAACCACTGCTTACCGCGAAACTCGAGTTCCTCTAACTCGGCGATTGTAGCATTGATCAATCTCCGCAGTTCTGCCAGCCATTGTTGTTTTGTTTCTTCTGTCAAAATAACTTTCACTGCAACCGGTTGTCGAATCGTAATCACTGCTCATCATCCTCTCTTTTCATCCCACGAAGTTTGGCCTGTCCAAGAAAAATAGGACACAACACCCGAATCGAAACGGCCACACTAAACCAACTCAATGTGGATCCTTCTCGTTTCGGGCAGGTGCCCCGCAGCCGTCACTAAGCGTATCGCTCTAATCATACGACCTTGTTTGCCGATAATTTTACCTGTATCAGAGGGGTGTACCGAAAGCTCATAAACGATCGTGCGATCTGTTTCTTTTTGCGATACACGAACTTCGTCCGGGTGATCTACAAGATTACGCGCAATCCATTCTACGAGTTCTTTCAAGGAAACCCACATCCTTGTACAGTTTACTTGCCCTGACGGCGTTCGTGCATTTGTTTCATGATCCCTAATTTGCTCAGCAAATTACGGGCGGAGTCAGAAGGTTGTGCTCCGGTTTGTAGCCAATAAAGTGCGCGCTCTTCTTCGATATGAATTTGAGCAGGTTCCGTTAGAGGGTTGTATGTTCCAATCTCCTCAATAAAGCGTCCATCGCGAGGATAACGCGAGTCAGCAACAACAACGCGATAGAAAGGAGCCTTTTTTGCACCTATTCGTTTCAGTCGAATTTTAACAGCCATGATTTTCACCTCCTTATTAGAATTAACGAACGAAACATTCTTAAGCAGCGCATCGAGATGCGCGACAAACGCATATTATCGACTTCTTTTACCGCGACCTCCACCAAACGGCATCCTCGGAGCGCCCAAGCGATTTTTTAATCCTGCCATACTTCGTTTACCGCCTTTCCCCATGGCGGAGAATTGCTTCATCATTTTGCGCATTTCACCAAACTGTCGCAATAACTGGTTTACATCCTTGACTTGCGTCCCACTGCCTTTTGCAATTCGAACGCGGCGACTTGAACTCTTTTCCACGAGCTCTGGCTTCACTCTCTCTTCGGGGGACATGGAGAGAATAATCGCTTCAATACGCTTAAGCGGTTTTTCGTCCACCCCACCTTGAGGGAGATGCTTCAGCGCGCCGCCAAGTCCTGGAATCATTCCCATCAGTTGATCAAGCGGTCCCATTTTTTTTACTTGCTGCAATTGAGATAGAAAATCTTCAAGCGTAAAATCGTTATTTCGCATTTTCTGTTCTAAAATCTTAGCTTGATCCTCGTCAAAGTGAGCTTGCGCTTTTTCAATAAGCGTCAGAACATCACCCATGCCGAGGATGCGCGATGCCATTCGATCAGGGTAAAAAGGTTCCAATGCGTCCGGTCTCTCACCTGTGCCCACAAATTTGATTGGGCATCCCGTTACATGGCGTACAGAGAGCGCGGCGCCTCCTCGCGTGTCGCCATCCATCTTCGTCAAAACAACACCTGTAATTCCTAGCGCCTCATGAAAGGATTGAGCAACCGTCACCGCATCTTGACCGGTCATCGCATCAACGACCAGAAGAATTTCTTCAGGATCGCTGAGTTGCTGAAGCTGTTCAAGTTCATTCATGAGTACATCATCAATATGAAGGCGTCCAGCCGTGTCGATAAGCACATAATCATAGCCACCGCGCCGCGCTTCATCAAGCGCTGTTCGAACAATCTCGACCGGTGCCAACGTCGCGCCTGGAGCCCAAACGCTCACGCCGATTTGTTGCCCCAACGCGACAAGCTGGTCAATCGCCGCAGGCCGATAAATATCAGCCGCTACCAAAAGCGGACGGCGATGCTCACTGGTCGCCAAAAAGCGTCCGAGTTTTGCCGTAGCGGTTGTTTTGCCGGCACCTTGAAGGCCAACCATCATCACAACTGTAGGAGGTTTCGCGGAACGTTCGAGTTTCGCCTGCGTTTCGCCAAGTAGCCTTGTCAATTCATCATTGACGATCGACACCACTTGCTGCCCGGCCGTCAAACTCTGCAGAATGTCTTGTCCAATTGCGCGCTCTTTTACAGCATCCACAAACTTCTTCGCGACGACGTGATTGACGTCCGCCTCTAGAAGAGCACGTCGAATTTCCCGCATGGCGTCATTGACATCCGTTTCACTCAGACGACCCTTGCCTCGCAACTTGGAAAAGGCAGTCTGCAAGCGTCCGCTCAGCGACTCAAACATCCGGTTCCACCTCCTCGTCCATCAGTTCGTGGATGACTCGCTCCATCTCTTCATCCATCGCGTTTTTCTCAAGTAATCGCTTTTGTAATGTCACCAGCAGCGTTCGCCTTTTTATATACTCTTGTACAAGACCCAATTTTTTCTCATAGTCTTCAAGTTGAAGCATAGAGCGTGAAAAGAGATCGTGAACCCCTTGTCTTGAAATCCCTAGATGTTCGGCAATCTCCTGTAAGGAGTGATCTTCGAACAAACGATCTTCCAGTACCTGCCGTTGCCGCTCTGTGAGCAACGTTCCATATAAATCGTATAGCAGGTGTTGCGTGGTGATTTCGTCCAAGACGAACACCTCACTCGTCTACGAGTATAAAAAAACGCTTCAGGCATGTCAAGTGTTTTTACTTGTCACGCCGATTTTGCTCTTACGATTCTTGAGGCGAAAAGAGCGCTTCCGAAAACGAACTTGCCATAAAAGGTTGCAAATCATCGATCTGCTCGCCAATGCCAATCCATTTTATCGGCAAATTCAATTCCCGAGAAATCGGAAGTATAACCCCGCCCTTCGCTGTGCCGTCAAGCTTTGTTAAAATAACACCCGTCACATCAGCAACCTCTTTAAACATCGCCGCCTGCGAGAGCGCATTTTGCCCTGTTGTCGCATCGACGACCAACAGCACTTCATGCGGCGCATCCGGAATCTCACGTTTCATAATACGCACGATTTTGCGAAGTTCATCCATTAAATGCGATTTATTTTGCAATCTGCCGGCCGTGTCGCACAACAAGACATCAACCTGCCGCGCGCGCGCCGACTGCACCGCGTCAAAGATGACGGCTGCCGCATCCGACCCGATCGCCTGTCGAACCAGCGGGACATTCGCCCGCTCCGCCCACACCGCCAATTGTTCGATCGCCGCTGCGCGAAACGTATCCCCCGCCGCGATCATAACGCGCTTGCCTTCAAGGGTGTAGCGGTGGGCAAGTTTCCCGATTGTCGTCGTTTTGCCAACGCCGTTTACGCCGACCACGAGAATGACCGTTGGACCCTGCGCTGCCGTATGCATCGCGTGATCTTGCGCCGTGAGAATTTCATCCATCGCTTCTTTTAAAACTGGAATCAACTGATCCGCGGTTTGGAAGGATTGACGTCGCGCTTCTTTTTTCATCCGCTCAAGCAATGCCGTAGTAGTATCAAATCCGATATCGGCCGCCAGCAGTTTTTCTTCCAGTTCATCGTATAGCTCTGCATCAATGGAGCGCCTGTGCACCAGTGTAGCAACCGTATCTTGAAACGTTTTTCGCGTTTTCGTCAAACCCTGCTTTAAGCGATCAAAAATCCCCATTCATTCATCCCCTATTCGTGCACAAACGCGTCCATCACGCTTCATTTGTCGCCTCGATTGGTTCTTCTTCGAGCACACGTACAGAAACTAGCTTCGAAACGCCTGAATCCTGCATCGTGACACCATAGAGCACGTCAGCCGATTCCATGGTTCCTCGACGGTGCGTGATCACGACGAACTGCGTATGGGTAGAGAATTCCCTTAAATAGGATGCAAAACGTGAAACATTCGCCTCATCGAGCGCTGCTTCAACCTCATCCAATACACAAAAAGGGACCGGTTTTACACGAAGGATCGCAAACATGAGGGCAAGCGCCGTAAGCGCCCGCTCACCTCCGGAGAGAAGGGAGAGCGTCTGCATTTTCTTCCCTGGCGGCTCTGCAATCACTTCGATTCCACAGGTGAGTGGCGTATTCTCGTCCACGAGGAAGAGATCAGCCTGCCCCCCTCCAAAGAGCGATTGAAAAACCCCTTGAAAGTGTCGACGAACTTCGTCAAACGTCTCCTTAAACCGCTTGGCCATCTCGTCATCAATTTCTGCAATGAGCGTTCCAAGTTGCATCCGCGCGCTCTCCAAATCGCCTTCCTGATCGCGCAAAAACGTATACCGCTCTAAAACCCGCTCATACTCTTCAGCCGCCCCAAGACTGACTTCCCCAAACGTATCAAGCGTTCGCTTCAATTCACCGTGACGGGCCTTCGCTTGCGCAAGCGGTTCATCCAATGGATAACGCTCACTCGCAAGTTCATAACCTAATCCATAATCATCTCGAAGTGTCCCGAGACGAGCTTCAAGCTCTGTATCGACGCGTGAGCGAGATAATTCAGACGCGTGCAAACGTTGTTCTGCGCGGGCGCGCTGTTCGCGAATTCGATCCATCTCACTCTCAAGTAAACTTAGTTCCTCAAAACGCTGCACCCGATTTTCGCGTAGTTCCGTTAAAGTCGACTGCCGCTGTTCTCTTGCAGATGCAATACCGCCACTGTCTTTTTCCAGATTCTTCAGTGTGGATTGCAACTCTGAAAGAAGCGCGATCGCCCTGCTGATCTCTTGAAACATGCGGTCCTTATTTGTCACATAGCGAGAGCGTTCTTCCATCAATCGCAAACACTCAGACTGATCGTAAAGAAAGGTTTGCTCTTCTTCTGCAAGCGAGACGCGCTGCGCAGTGAGTTCTTCATTTCGTCCCGCAAATTCCGCTTGGATGGTTTCGGCTTCTGCCTCGACCGCCGTCACCACGCTCTCAGCGAGTACAACTTGCTCATCGAGCAAGCGCAGTTTGTCAGCAAGCGCGTTATGCTTGATTTCAATTTCTTCTGACTCACGCTCGAGTTGAAGCTCTTCATTGCTCTGTGCAGTTCGCCTTTCTTCAAGAAAGCCGCAGGTGTTTTTAGCCCGCTCTATGTCTCTTTGACGGTTCGCTGCGTGCTGTGTAAATTCGCCAAGTTGTTCTGTCGCGCGTTTTTCATCACTTAGCAAGACCTCGATTGATTCATCATGGTCCTTAAGCGTGCGCACAAGTTCATCCAAAGCAGATTTATTCTCTTGCGCACGCGCGCGCAGCGTTTCAATCTCACGCGTTCGACCTAAGATGGGTGTGCCGCGACGACCAACGCTTCCCCCAGTCATGGAACCGCCCGCATTGACAATGTCACCCTGTTCCGTCACAATTCGATACCGATAGCTTAAAACGCGTGCGATCGCGTTTGCCTCAGGTAACGTCCATACGACGATCACATTGCCCAGCAGAGAATCGATGACCGATTTAAAGGATGGCTTCACACTCAGCAAATCTGAGGCGATGCCAACGAATCCGGATGAAGACTGAACCCTTTGCAATTCTTGTGGCGGAATGCGCCGCGCCTTGATGACTTCGACCGGAAGAAACGTTGCGCGCCCTAACTGTCTTCGTTTCAAATAATCGATTGCATTTCGAGCATCTCGCTCACGCTCTGTTACGATGTGTTGAACCGAGGCGCCAAGCGCCGTCTCGATGGCGAGTTGATACGCTTCTGGGACCTCCACGAGGTCTGCGATGGCGCCGTGAATTCCTTCGAGCTTTTGAGTGCGCGCCGCGACGAGCGCCGCTTTTGCCCCTGCGGAAAAACCTTCAAGATCATTTTGCAAATCCTCAAGAACCCCGAGCCGCGAGCGAACACTCACGCGCTCTTGTTCAAGCTCCGTCATCCGCGACTGCACGATTCGCCTTTTTTCCGCTTCCTCACACTGTTTCTCGCGACATTTCATCAATTCTTCGTGATAGAGCGCATACGTCTGTTCATCTTGACGCGCCTCTTCTTGAAGGCGCACATGGTGTCGCTGCGCTTCTTCCCACTGCGTCAAGAGCACCTCTGCCTCTTCACGCAATCGCACTCGTCGCCGCTCAAGCGCTGTTCGCTCACCTTCAAGGGCGCGTTTCGCGTTATTCAAATTCGCCTGCTCGCGCATCCGCTCAATTAGCGTTGAGCGCGCCTCCTGCGTTCGCTCCTTGAGCGCTCTCATAACACCTTGTTCATCCGAATTCATAAGCGCTTGCTCTAGTGCCACGCGACGCTTCGCGACGCGCAACTCACTCGCAGATCGTTTATCGTCAGCCGCCGCGATCGCATGCTCCAATTGCTCCAGTTGCTGCTCAACTTCTTCGTGACGTTTTTTTAAATCTTCAAGCGCTGTGAGCGCGGCATCCTGCTTCACCATAGCGACACGCCGTTCCGCTTCAGCCTGTTCATACGTTTCGGTGACAGCGAGGAGTTCTCGATTAGCCTGCTCTAGTGCCTGTTCAACCTGTTCAAGCACCGAACGCTTTTCGTTGACTTGCTGTTCTATCTCATTAAGATGAGCATGGTCATTTTGTAGCGCCGTTTGTTGTTCATCAACAGCCAACTGTAGATCGTGACTGCGCGACTGCAAATGGGCCGCCTCTGCCGTCAATACGCCAATATGCAATCTTCGGTAGGATTCCGATAGCGACTGATACGCAATCGCTCGCTCCGCTCGCTCTCGCAGTGGCTCCAACTGATCTTCAAGCTCCGCGAGAATATCTTTTACGCGGGTGACATTCTGCGACGCATCGGAGAGTTTTCGCTCCGCCTCTTTGCGCCGTGTTTTAAATTTTACAATCCCGGCAGCCTCTTCAAAGATACCCCGACGATCTTCGCTGCGCGTCGAGAGGATCTCCTCGATGCGCCCTTGACCGATAATGGAATAAGCCTCTCGACCCACGCCCGTATCCATAAAAAGTTCACTGATATCGCGCAGTCGACAGACTTGTCGGTTCAATAAATACTCGCTGTCTCCATTTCGGTAGACGCGACGCGTCACTGTCACTTCGGCATAGGATACAGGAAGCTTGCCTTCCGCATTGTCAAGCGTCAGGCTCACTTCACAAAAATTTAACGCGCGTCGATTTTGGCTTCCCGCAAAGATGACATCTTCCATTTTTGCGCCGCGCAGCGAACGGGCACTTTGTTCCCCAAGCACCCACCGAATCGCATCCGCAATGTTGCTCTTGCCACTCCCATTCGGACCGACAACCGCCGTCACTCCGGGAACGACCGTCACTTCGGTGCGATCTGCAAACGACTTGAAGCCAAGCACATCAAGCCGCTTTAAAAACAATCCCAACGCCTCCTATCGAGGTAGTTCACTTCGCTATATCCAGATATTCCGATCATCCCTTGGGCAACATTCATCCGCTCACTCGCGCTCCCGAAATACATCCTGCATCAAGGCAGACTCTGCCGCCCGCTGTTCTGCCTCTTTTTTAGAACGCCCAACGCCGTGCCCAAAAACCGTTTGTCCCACATTCACCTGAATAACAAATTCACGATCGTGCGCCGGTCCACGCTCTTCAAGGATCTCATAACTGAGTTCGCCCATTTGCAAGCGTTGAACAACTTCCTGGAGCATTGTTTTGTAGTCTTTTTTCCACGCGTCTTCAAGTGTGGGGATAAACGGATAGAAGTGCTCTGTCAGAAATCGCTCTACGCCGTGATGCCCTTGATCGAGATAAAGCGCGCCCACAAACGCTTCAAACGCATCCGCCAAAAGGCTTGACCGCTCTCTTCCGCCCGACATTTCTTCACCTTTGCCTAGACGCAAATAGCGTGAAAAGTGAAGTCTTCGCGCAAACATGACAAGGCTTGGCTCACAGACAATCGCCGCCCTCATGCGAGTCAGTTCGCCTTCAAGTGAATCAGGATAGGTGCGATACAAGTATTGGCTGACACTCAGTTCAAGCACCGCGTCACCCAAAAACTCAAGGCGTTCATTGTCTTTTGCACCAGGTTTGCGATGCTCATTGCGATAGGAAGAGTGCGTAAACGCTGATTGAAGCAGCGTCACATCCTGAAATTGAATGCCTATGTGTTGCATCAAGCGATGGATCGGTTGCGCCCCCACCGGTATTCTCACACTCCCCGGTTCTGCGATTGCATAGCTTGTCACGCATTCGTCTTCGCAAAAATCAAGGTTGCATTATGACCGCCAAACCCAAACGAATTTGACATCGCATAGTGCACTGTAGCCTCGCGGGCAACATTTGGAATGTAGTCCAAGCGACACTCAGGATCCTTTTCATCAAGGTTGATCGTAGGAGGGAGGATCCCTTCGCGCAGCGCCATGACCGCCGCAATCGCCTCGATGCCACCTGCCGCACCGAGCAAGTGTCCTGTCATCGATTTTGTGGAACTCACAGGCGTATGTTTGGCAGCTTCCTTAAAAATCGATTCAACCGCTTGCGACTCCGCCACATCGCCTATTTGCGTCGATGTGCCGTGCGCGTTGATATACCCGATCTGCTCTGGATTGAGGCGTGCGTCAGTAAGCGCCGCACGCATCGCGCGCGCCGCGCCAGCTCCTTCTGGCGCCGGTTGCACGAGGTGATACGCATCCCCACTCATGCCGTATCCGACAACTTCGGCGAGAATTTCAGCCCCGCGTGCCTTGGCAAACGCATACTCTTCAATGACCAGAATCCCCGCACCTTCGCCCATGACAAATCCGTCGCGCGCGCGATCATAAGGGCGGCTCGCGCGCTCTGGTTCCTCATTTCGCTCAGACAGTGCTTTGGCAGAACAAAACCCTGCCAACGCCAGAGGGGTAATGGTCGCTTCTGCACCTCCGCAAATCATCGCGTCTGCGGCACCGCGCGCAATCATTTGATAAGCGTCGCCAATCGAATTCGAACCCGTAGCGCAGGCCGAAACGGGCGCGCTGTTTGGCCCCTGTGCCCCAAAGAGAATCGATACTTGGCCAGACGCCATGTCACCGATCATCATCGGAATAAAAAAAGGACTCACCCGTTTTGGTCCGCGTTCCAGAAGCGTCCGATGTTGGTCTTCAAGCGTTGCGAGACCGCCAATGCCCGAACCAATATATACGCCGACACGCGGAGCCACTTCTTCCGTAATCACAAGACCCGCTTGATCCATTGCCATTTTCGCCGCAGCCACGGCAAACTGGACAAAGCGATCCATCCTGCGCGCTTCTTTTCGATCGATGTAATCCTCTGGCGAAAACCCAGGGATACTTGCGGCAATTTTTGTCGGATAATCCGTCACATCAAACGATTCAATGCGGCGAACACCCGACTTCCCTGTTTTTAGCGATTCCCAAAAAGAGGAAACGCCTATACCAACAGGTGTGACTGCACCCATTCCTGTTACGACTACGCGGCGCATCGACATATGTCACTCCTCCTTCAGTACACCGTGATTCATAGATACCTTCGCGAATCAAAATTCCTCACGCAATCGCGATTCTCGTCCATGACCAGAAAAGCCCCGCACGGGGCGGGGACTCGTATAAATAAAAGATTACTCGCGAGACTGAATGTACTGTACAACATCGCCAACTGTTGTGATCTTTTCCGCATCTTCATCTGAGATTTCAAGATCGAACTCATCTTCCAGTTCCATTACCAACTCCACAACATCCAGCGAGTCGGCCCCCAAATCATCTTTAAAGGACGCATTTAACGCAACCTGCGACTCTTCCACGCCGAGGCGGTCCACAACAATACGCTTTACGCGCTCGAATACATCGGACATACTGTCACCTCCTTGCCAGAGTATACTACATGACTAACCCGCCGTCGACTTGCAATACTTGTCCGGTTATATACGACGCGCGATCCCCGGCCAGAAAGCGAATAAGCGCCGCAACATCCCCCGGTTGCCCCAGACGTCCGAGCGGGATTTGTTCTGCCATCTTTTCGCTCAGCTCTGGCGCAATGCTTTCGGTCATGCGAGTTGTGATATACCCGGGAGCGATGACGTTGACCGTAACCTTGCGCGCCGCGAGTTCACGCGCAAGCGTTTTTGTCAGGCCAACGAGCCCCGCCTTTGCCGCAACGTAGTTAGCCTGCCCGGCATTGCCCGTCAAACCGACAACCGATCCGATGTTGATGATGCGCCCGTACGCACTGCGCATGAGATATTTTGAGGCTGCCTGGGAACAGAGAAAGACAGACTTCAAATTCGTGTCAATGACCTGATCCCAATCCTCTTCTTTCATTCGCAAAAACAGTCCGTCACGCGTCACACCCGCATTATTCACCAGGATGTCGATCCCGCCATACGCCTCAACAGCCGTTTTCGCGAGGATGCCCGCACCTTCTTTTGTCGAGACATCCGCCTGCGCGACGGTGCATTCGCCCCCGCGCGCACGAATCTCTGCGGCGAGCGCCTCGGCGCGCTCACCACCGTGATGATACGCTAAAACTAAGCGCGTTCCGGCCTCAGCAAGCTCTCTGGCGGTCGCTGAACCAATTCCACCTGACGCACCTGTGACAATCGCGACGCGGTTCTGAAGCTCCATCACGACACCCCCAAAATAGCCGCCTTTGCTTGCGTAAACGTTCCATCATCTTCAATGCGCTGCGTTGTCGCTTGCCGATCAATTTTCTTTATAAGCCCCGACAGCACACTGCCTGGCCCCATCTCGACAAATGTCTGAACACTTTGTCCGAGCAGCTGCCTGATCCCCGCCTCAAATAAAACTGGTTTTGAAATTTGCTGTACCAGTGCGAGGCGAATATCATCCGGCTCGGTAAGCGGCTCGGCAGAAACGTTTGCCACAATCGGAAACGCCGCTTTGCGCAGTTCGACACCGGCAAGCTCCGCCGCCAGTCGCGCGCCCGCCGGCGCCATCAGCGAAGAGTGAAAGGGACCACTCACATCAAGCGGAATTGCCCGCTTCGCACCTGCCTCTTTCGCGCGTTCAACAAGGCGAGAAACCGCCGCCTTATGGCCAGACACGACAACCTGTCCAGGGCAGTTTTCATTCGCGATCTCCACCACTTCTGAGAGTTCATTCGCAATCTCCCGACACAAAGACGCAAGCGCTAGAAGGTCGGCGCCCAAGACCGCCGCCATCGCGCCAATTCCTGCCGGCACCGCTTCATCCATGAAATGACCGCGTTTATGAACAAGGCGAACCGCGTCAGAAAAGGTGAGCACACCCGCCGCCACCAAGGCGCTGTATTCACCGAGGCTGTGGCCGAGCGCGTAGTCAGGTATGGGGAATCCATGTTTGACCGCAAGGCGATACGCGATCACGCTAACGGTCAGAATGGCTGGCTGGGTATAATACGTTAAACGCAGCTGGTCACTCGTGCCTTCAAGAAAAATCGCGCGCAGCGAAAAACCAAGCGCCGCGTCTGCCTCGTCAAACAGTTCGCAAGCGAGCGGGTCCATTTCTGCCAACGCCGCACCCATGCCAACATATTGCGATCCTTGGCCAGGAAAGACATAGGCCGTTTTCATCAGGTCTCCCCCGTCTCAGGTCGATTGGCGATGGCCTCTTGCAGAGCGTGAATCAGACCATTCTGATGCATTTTTATCGCCTGGTTGATCGTCACTTGAAACGCGCGCGGACTCGATGAGCCGTGTGCCTTCACAAGAATGCCGTTCACGCCTAAAAACGGGCCACCGCCATACTCCGCATAGTCAAAGCGCATCTTAAACCGCTTCAGCCCTTGGCGCAAGAAAAGTGCCGTCAAGCGCGTCAAGCGCGTCTGCATAAACATGGCGCGCAATTCATCAAAAAGACCGGCGCCTGCGCCCTCATAAAATTTAACGAGTGTATTGCCGACAAAACCATCGCACACCGCGACATCGCACACATCACGCAGCATTTCTCGCGATTCGACGTTTCCGACGAACCCTTCCATCTCACGTTTTAACAAGCGATAGGCTGACTTGACTACCTCATTGCCTTTGTTCGGCTCAGCCCCGATATTGATAAGCCCTATCCGCGGGCGCTCAATTTTCATAGCTACCTGCGCATACGCCTGTCCCATCTTGGCAAATGACAACAAGTGAGCGTCCGTACAATCCGTGTTTGCGCCCGCGTCGAGCAGAAGGACGCCATTGCCTTGAAAGGATGGCAGGAGTCCTGCTAAGGCTGGACGATCAATCCCCTGCATACGGCCAACAAACAGCAATCCGGCTACCATAAAAGCGCCTGTGTTTCCTGCCGACACCATGCCATCGACAACGTTATCGCGAACGAGTGTCGCGGCGACGACCATTGAAGAATCAGGCTGTCGGCGTACAGAGCGCACCGGTTCCGCGTCCGACGCGATCACATCGGGGGCATGCCTCACGCGTATGTTCGATGGAAAATTCGAGCGGTGTTGTTCAATCGCTTCTTCGCGCCCCACCAGGATAAATTCAACCTGCTTATGTTCAAGCGCAGCCCGTATAGCGCCTTCAATTGGCGCCATGGGAGCATGATCGCCGCCCATCACATCAATGGCGAGTCTCACGAAGTTCTCCCCCCCGTTCCGCTTCTCCCGATCCCTGCATTAAAAGAAAATCGGCCTGTAAGACTTCTTGATTGCCAACGCGCGTTCGCACCGCGACGCGAACAAAATCGGCGCGCGTGCCAGTGACTGTCGCCTTTGCAATCAGGCGATCACCGACGTGCGCCACGCGAAAAAAACGCACCGTCACCCTTGCCGTAAGCGCCTGCTTTGCATCGACAATCGCAGCGGCAAGCGTGTTTGCCTGCGCAAACAGGTGATGCCCGCGCACAATGTGCGAACGCGACAATGCGTGCTCTGCGCCCGCGTCAAAGACGGACAATCCGTGACGTCCAATTTCAAGATCAATAATTTCACCGACAACCTCACCGACTTCAAGCGCTCGCGGAGACCCAAAATGAGTTGTCGCGGCGCGCCGCATTCGTTCGCGCACCTCAGGAATCCCCAACTGCGAGCGATCGAGGCGAATCGTCTGAACACTGACTGCGAGCCGCTCTGCGAGTTCTTCATCTTTTAAAAGGGGTTCACTCTCAATGATGTGCAAAAGCCGTTCGTGTCGCGTCTTTTTTTGAGTTGACATGCGCAGACCACCCCGTATGCTCATCATAAAAAAAGAGTGCCATGGACGCGTAAACGCCAAGACCCTCTCTGCTTACTACGCGCGCTCCGTCGCGACAACTGCTTTACGCTTGTAGGTGCCGCAGTTTGGACATACGCGGTGAGACAATTTCATTTCGTGACACTCGGGGCATTCAACCATTCCCGGCACAGACAATTTAAAGTGGGTGCGGCGAAGGCGTTTCCGAGTTTTGGACGTTCTATGCTGTGGTACTGCCACTGAATCCACCTCACTTCTTATCCGAAATTTCGGATGACCTATCGGATTGAAATAGATTTGCCAATTCATCCCAACGCGGATCGATCGGTTCTACGTTACACGAGCAACGCACCTCATTGCGATTTACACCGCACTCTGGACATAAGCCTAGACAATCCGGTTTACAAAGCGGGTTCATCGGCAACGCAAGCAAAACAGCCTGAATCGCATAAGCATCGATCGTTACATCGCGATCAACCCAGTGGATCACTTCGGCTTCTTCTTGCTCTGCGGTCAATTTCGTTCGGCAAAACACCTCTTGAAACGATGCTAGAATGCGTGAAGAAAACGGTTCAAGACAGCGCACACAGCGAAAATTGACGCGCGCTTCCACGTGACCCGCAAGCGTCAGTTCAGTCGCGTCTGCAACCGCTTTGACATCCACGAGGAGTGGTTCCATTGACGCGACACCACTCGCCTCGTCAAATTCCTCCGTCATCTCTACCTTGTCGCAGAGATGCACTCCGTCAGGTCTCTCCGCATCAGACCATGCGATTTTCAAAAGATCTTTCACTCCATTCACGACAGAAAGTAGTATACGGGTAACGCTGTGCGCTGTCAATGCGCCATTTCTAACGACAGCCTCCCCGTGACCCGCCCGTTTACGATGTCGCCTTTTTCGGCGGCAATTTTTCTAAAAAGGAAACTGCCTGAGCAAGTGTGCTGACAGGGACAATCGTAATATTGAGATGGTCCTTTTTCACTTCCGCCAATGCATGCGCCTCATTCGTATCTCCCGGCGCGCGATCAGCTGGCACAAACATGTACGATGCGCCTGCGTTAACCGCCGCGATGACTTTATGGGTAACACCGCCGATCTGTCCGACCACTCCATTTGAATTAATGGTTCCTGTACCCGCAATTTTATAACCGCGCGTAAGATCCGTTGGTGCGAGCTGATTGATAATTTCAAGCGAGAACATAAGACCAGCTGAGGGCCCATCAAGCTGTCCAGTCTTTATGGATACAGGGTTTGCCGTGATCAAGTTTGTCTCTTGAGCCGGGTAGATGCCAAGACCTGTGTGCGGTTTTGCCGCGCCTTCTGACAGTGAAACCGTGTGCATTTGAAGATGCCTTACCTTGCCACTTCGCAAGACATCCACCGAAATGGAGACACCTGGACGCAGTCGCGCGAGGACATCCAACAACCCCACAACTGTTCGAATGCGCACACGGTTGACACTCAGGAGGACATCACCTGGCAAGAGTGGCGACGCGGGATTCTCTTTTTCGTCAAGCGCAATCACAGTGACACCTTGATTCGCGAGGCGATACGGTTTGTGGAGATAGCGAAAAGCGGCGACCTCCGCGTCAATTTTGGCTTGCGACATCATGTACTCCTCGATCTGATTGTAGAGGGAATTTGGCAATCCACCAGACACTTGCTTTACGCTCAACACTTGGTGGTGAGGAATCATCAGCGCGCCGATAAAGTCGTAGATATTATCCGCGTAGGTGACGTACACCGACGTGAGCATAAACTTTCCTCGCTCATCGCGATGGCCGCCCTGCACCCGAACGATCGGGGCGACCGCTTCTGCGAGTCCGGGCGAAAAAACATAGTATGGAAGCGGTATGTAGAGTGCAACTACCGCTAGTACGAGAAGCGCGAGGAGCGAGAACTGGAATATCTTTACTCGCCTTCGCGAACGCTTCGTTTTATCAAAGACATCGTTCATGAGACACAACCTCTTATCTTTCGTTCAAGCGCTGCGTTCATCACGAGCGACCGCGCGCCGCTTCTTCAACACTCGCCAGTTTCTCCCTAAGCTCAGGAATGGCCTTGCGCGCTGCGTCACGCCCCGCCTCGATCGCCCCGGCGATGCCGTGAAACGTCGTGGAACTCATCAAAGCGAGTTCCGGACGAATCACAAAATCTGCATCGAGAATGCGATGACGGAAAATTTCGCGCTCCATGATGTCAATCGATTGAACGATGACGTCAAACACATGCCTGACCGGTGGTAACCGATCGAACAGTCCCACATCTACCGCGAGCACGAAGTCTGCCCCGAGACTGCGCGTCGCGTGAATCGGCACGCGATCGATGACCCCGCCATCGATCAAAAGGCGCTGATTGATCCGATGAGGAACGAAAATCCCAGGAATGGCAATACTCGCACGCACTGCGTCGTGAACAAAACCTTCCGTGAGTACGACGCGTTCTCCGAGTTCAAGATCAGTCGCAACAACGGCGAGCGGAATTTTGCACTGATCAAATGTTTTTCGCTTTGTCAATATTTTGATCAACTCGTGAAGTTTTACGCCTGTCACCAAGCCCATCTTCGGAAACGTGACATCCATCCAACGAGCGATTGGCAAATGTGTCGCGAGTTGTTCCATATGGTGAACAGGAGCTCCTGTCGCATAGAGGGAGGCGATCAGCGCGCCCATGCTCGAGCCTGCAATCGCGTGAAGTTCAAATCCGGCTTCTTCCAAAACTTGCAACACGCCGACATGCGCAAACCCGCGCGTTCCTCCGCTGCCAAGAGCGACGCCAAGTTTCATCTTACTCACCATCGTCCACCCCGATTCAGCCAAACCGCTCTTCCTGTTTTTCGCGAAGCGCGTGCAGAACATTGCCCGGCACAAAGCGTGAAACATCACCGCGGTGACGCGCAATCTCTTTAATAAGACTGGAACTCAAATAAGAAAACTCATGGTTTGTTGGAATGAAGATGGTTTCTGACTCTGGCATTAACTCGCGATTCATGGATGCCATTTGAAGCTCCGTTTCAAGGTCGCTGATAAAGCGCAAGCCGCGGATGATCACCGTCGCCTGTTTTTCTTGTAAGTAATTTACGAGAAGACCCGAAAAGGAATCGACACTCACGTTGGGAAGATCTTTTACACTCTCGCGAATCAGCGCGGTGCGTTCTTCGGATGTGAAAAGCGGCGTCTTCTTCAGATTGACAAGGACAGCCACCACGACGTGATCAAACATCTTCGCCCCGCGCGTCACGACATCAAGGTGCCCGAGCGTGAGCGGGTCAAAACTTCCAGGGTATACGGCAATGCGCACGAGATCGATCACCTTTCCAATTGAGAATCGATTGTGTCTTCCACGAAAAAATCGGCAGTTCCGCAATAGCGGTACACGCAAAGCTTCGTTTCACCATACAGCGACTCGCGCAGCAATTCATACCCGTGCGCCATTGGCGTGTCTTTATCTCGCCCCATCTCGGCCACCACAGTCGCCTCTTCACGAAGAATCGACGCGTCAGACAGTTGATCGAGCAGAGGCGCGCGATGCCAAAGTGCATAAGGCGGATCGAGAAATGCCACATCAATTTTTACACATTCCCGAGTAAGCCGATGCAGTGCGCGAAGATAATCCATCGTCCACACATCCGCCTGTGAATCACAGTCCAGTCGCGCGAGGTTGTCACGTATAACACTTCCCGTCCGCGCGTCAACAAAAATCACCTTTTCAAGGCCGCGACTGATCCCTTCGATGCCAAGTGCGCCTGATCCGGCAAACAAGTCGAGGCCCATTCCACCGTCAAAGTAGGGACCGATTCGCGAAAAAAGTGCCTCCTTCACTCGATTAAGGGTAGGGCGCGTCTCATCTCCTTTGGGAGCAATGAGCGTTCTGCCCCGTTTTGTCCCCGCAATGACGCGCATCGTGACACTTCCTTAGGTTTCAAATCCAAAGATACATTTCTCTCTGCTCACTTTACCACAATGAAAATCACAGCGTTAAACCACGCCTAAAGGTATAGCACAAACTTCCATTGGCCAAACTAACGATGTGGCAGCGATGCCGCAAGGCAACCAGAGAGCGTGTCAGATTGACATGTTCTTCCGGTTTCTCCTCTCCCAGTCGCTCTGTGCGTCACTACATAGGACCATCCAATCCAGATGAAGTTGTTGCACAGAGCTCCCTCCTCGCGTACCCGGGCGAGGAGGGTTTTTTGTGTTGAAGCGGGCGAATGTACCTTTCAATGAGCCTTTTTTATGCATCCATTACCTATGTAATCACCCTACAACAAAGGAGGAGTCACCTCATGGAAGGTACATTCGGAGGATACACGCGTTGGGCGGTTGTATTTCTGATCATCTTTGTGCTCTTCTTCTTGCTCATCCCAGGCTACACGCAGCAATGCACAACGGTTCCCGTGTATTGATGCACGTTGATTTTACACAGCAGGCATCAAGAGTGAGGAGCTGAAAAACGTGGGCACATTCGGTGGATATACGCGTTGGGCGGTTGTTTTCTTGATCATCTTCGTTTTATTCTTCCTGCTCGTACCAGGCATTGGAACGAGCAACGCCTGCTAATTCCTTGCTTGCATTTAACTCACAGGGGCCGCTCATGGTGCGGTCCCTGTGAGTATCATCGAGATGATTTTGACAGCGTGAGAAATCGACCGATGGAATCCCCCGCTTTGACGTCATCGCCTTCGACGACCGTTCGTTCAAACTGGTTTTTTTCAAAAATGAGAACAACCGTACTTCCTAAAGAGAAATAACCGAGTTCTTCACCGCGCTCAATTTCGTGTGAGCCGCAAAAAAGCGTGTGAAATTTCGCGCGACGTCTTCGCGGATACGCGTGCGCAATGAAAGGTGCCGTCACGCGAATTGAACCTACGCCAAACGCGCCCACACACACCAGATGATACGTAGAATTCGCAAATTGGCACGTTGTGATCGTTCGCTCATTCCTAAGAAAGAGCTTGTGAACCGATCGAACTCCGCAGCGATTGACTGGGTATAGGGTTCCTGCCACGTGCGTGATGGCAAGGACTTTTCCGGGAAGCGGGGCATGAATGCGATGATAGTCGCGCGGACTCAGATAGAGCGTGAGATAAACCCCGCCCTCGATGCGAGCGGACGGTATTCCTGTGAGTGCAGACACGGAATACCATTGTCCTTTTACCTGAATCGCTTGATCGTTTGTAATTTCACCACACGACGCGACACGCGCATCAACTGGGCTGTGCACCGTGTTTTCATCACCGCAAAATGAACGCGCGCCAGGGGCCAATTTGCGCGAAAAAAAATGGGATAGATTTGCGTAGCCAGAAGTCTCTCCTTCAATTTCGGACACGTTTACACGATAAAAGCGAATAAAGTATGGGATAAGGTGGCGACTCGCGGAGACACTCATGAGGCGTCCCAACAGAGATGACAGCGTTCGCTTAGGGAGTGTTAGAAAAAACGCAAAGAAGAAGGCTCTGCGCACAGCCTTGAATCGCCTCCTCACGCGAATCCAAAAACGACCAATCATCGCCTATGGATGGGTGCAAAAAAAGATCAGAACGTTCATTACTATAGCACAAAAAAAGAGGGGCTTTAAGCGCCCCTCATTGTTTCTTTGATCAGTTCAAAAGAGATTGAGAAAAAACGACATTAAAACGGTTTTCCTGCAAGCTGCTGCTCTGCAAGCGCGACGAGTTTTCGTGTCATATGTCCTCCGATTGCCCCCGTATCGCGCGTCAACATCGTGCCCCAATAACCGTCGGCAGGCGTTTGAATGCCGAGTTCTTGCGCAACTTCATACTTGAATTGCTCCATTGCGCGATTCACGCCTTTCGCGACGTACGTGTTTGAATGTTGTCCTGCTGCCATGTTCATCGCCTCCTACGCGCTAGGATGTCCGCCCCCTCCCATTTCATACATTCCTCGCTCCTCTTTACTCCATCTTCTGCAAAAGATCGCGAAGCACAGACTCGCGCAGATCTTGATAACTTGGGAGCAGCCAAAACGAGCGGTCGCGAAGGGCCGATTCTGCGGTGTCGCGCGCGGCTTCCATGATGCGCAAATCAGCCAGTGGATCACCGATTGAGAACGTGGGGAGACCTGATTGCCTCGCGCCAAGCAATTCCCCTGGACCGCGCAGCGACAGATCGCGTTCCGCCAATGCGAATCCGTCTTGCGAAGACAGAAGCGCATCGATTCTCTCCAATGCCTTGTTGCCGACTGGATCTGTGACAAGCATGCAGTAAGACGGATAGATCGATCGGCCCACGCGTCCGCGCAATTGGTGCAGTGTGGCGAGTCCAAAGCGCTCGGCGCCGTATACGATCATCACGGTCGCATTCAAAACGCTGACACCCACTTCGATCATCGATGTCGCAACGAGAACCTGGGTATGTCCTGCCACAAATTCACGCATCACTTGTTGCCGATCTTTGTCATTCATCTGCCCATGAACAAGCGCGATGCGCGCGGCGCCAAGTTCTGTGACCATTACCTCGTAGAGTTCTTCCGCACTCTTCATCTCTTCATCCACATCGTCAGGACGAATGCGCGGTGCCACGATGTATGCCTGATGCCCCTTCATCAACTCGGTTCGCAGGAGTCGAAAAACAGGCGTCTGATCACGTGTTGAAACATGCATTGTCTTGATCGGCAAGCGGTCTTTAGGGCGCTCGCGAAGCGTCGTTACAGCGAGATCGCCATAGAGCGTGAGGGCGAGGCTGCGCGGAATTGGCGTCGCCGACAAGTGAAGAACGCTCGTCCCCTCCCCCTTCTCGCGCAGGGCGCGGCGAATTCCAACGCCAAACCGATGCTGTTCATCAATCACGGCAAGGCGCAGACGACGATAGGATAGCGTTGGGCTGGCAAGGGTGTGCGTCCCGATGATCAAATCCTCCGTGCATTCGCCTCGCTTCAAAGGGTTTACGCTGACGGTCGACTCTGACGACTCGGATGTCTTTAACGCAACCGTGACACCAAGGGGTTTTAGCATGCGCACCGCATCGCGATAATGCTGCTCTGCGAGAATGGCCGTCGGCGCCATCAACACCGTTTGCTGGCCTGTGTGCGCAAGACCTGCCGCGAGCGCAAAGGCGACAGCTGTTTTTCCTGATCCGACGTCCCCCTGCAACAACCGTCTCATGGGAACCGTTCCGATGAGTTCTTCGGATAACGCCGCGAGTGCAGAACGCTGCCCGTCCGTCAACTGGAACGGCAGAGCGCGAACAAAGGATTCGCTCCCTTCATAAAAACGAACAGGGTCAAGCGGAGCGGCACGCTCGCTTGCGGCCGTTTCACGTAAAAGCTGAAGATGGAACTGATAGCGTAAAAACTCCTCAAAAACAAGGCGACGTCGCGCCTGATGAACATCTTCGAGCGTATCCGGGAAGTGAATCATACGCAGCGCTGCGCAATAAGATGGCAGTCGAAATCGCGCGACGAGTTCTCCCGGCAAAGCATCGCGCAGTTGCGGTTCAACGCGGCGCAGCGCCGCGTTCATGATTTGTCTCAGTGTGATGACGGAGATTGAGGATGACACTGCATAAACGGGTGTCATGGAGCGCAAGGCGCCGTGTTTTGAAGGTCGCTCGTGGCGCGTAACCGTAAGCGTTTTATGTGTCGCGTCGTAGCGTCCGTATAAGCGCAGGGTCATTCCGACAGAAAATTGATTTCGCAGATACGATTGATTGAAAAAAATCGCCTGCATTGGCGTATCGTGAATAACAACAGGCAGGGATAGCAGCGACTTACCTCGCACGAAACGCACGCGTGCCTCTCCTGCCACAGAGGCGACTACAACCACGGTACCTGTCTCGGCCGAAAACTCGTGTTCTTTTGTATCTTCATCGTAGCGAAATGGAAAATAGTGAAGAAGGTCAGCCACACAATCGATTCCGAGATGGTGAAGCGCCGCTCTTCGCGCCGGTCCCACCCCCGGAATCATCGTTAGGGGTTGCGACTGCCAAGGCGTTTTATCCACACGGCATCCCTCACTCTGCCGCGATGAGGTAATCGTAGATCGGCTGCCCACCGCAGTGCACTTCAAAGGTTACTTCCGGATAGTCTTGCGCAAGTGCATCCGCTTCGCATAACGCTTCCTCGCGCAGCGATTCATCTGCATAAAATACGGTGCAGATCTCGACGCTACGTTCACACAAGGTGGTCAACACCTCCCGATAAAGCGTGCTGCGCGAAGGATTCGCTCCTGCTATTTCCCCTTCGTACAGCGCCAAGTAATCGCCTTCCTCAATCGCGTGACCCTGATAACTCGCGTCGCGAACGGATGCGGTGATCGCAACAAATTGTACGCGCTGCGCCGCCTCTGTCATGCGCTCGATGTTCTCGGAAAGCGGTCTCTCTGCGTCAAACGCGAGTGCCGCCCCCAATCCACTCCCCATGTTTAGCGCAGGAATGACATGCACCTTGCCTGCCATGACAGCACACGCTTGTTCAGCCGCCATGATCACATTTTTATGATTTGGCAAAAGGATGATCTGATCAGCATGGATGCGCTTTATGGCGGTCAGCAATTCTTCTGTCGAAGGATTCATCGTCGAACCACCTTGTACAATGGCCTGAACTCCGATTCCACGATACAACGCTTCGATTCCGTCACCTGTTACGACTGCAGCGAGCGCGAGTTTCGCGCGTAGTGGCGATGCGCTTGCCTGCCCCAATACCATGTCGCGCTGTGTACCTACGCGTTTCGCATACTGTTCTGTCATATTGTCAATTTTGATCCCGTTTAGCGCCCCAAACGCGAGTCCCGCCTCAAGTGCGGTGCCTGGGTGAAGCGTGTGAACGTGCACCTTAATCCATTCATCCGTTTGCACGACGAGCAGCGAGTCCCCTAGTTGCATGAGGGATTCGCGCAACGATTCTTCCACATTCTGATCTGAATCACTGCGCCGAATAAGAAATTCCGTACAGTAACCGAATTCTCCTTCTCCGTGCGCGAGCTCTTCAAGAGCAGGCTGTGGCAATGCTTCAGTCCGCCTTACGACCGCCGGGCGAAATCCGAGATCATCCCACGAGCGATCGAGCAACGGTTCACTCATCAGCGCCTGCAAGAAGCCCTTGTAGATGTAGAGGAGTCCCTGACCACCAGAATCGACAACCCCCGCTTGACGTAAAATCGGCAGGAGATCTGGCGTGTGGAGAAGCGCCTGCTCTCCGCGATGGACGGCTGCCTCCATGACGTGGAGCAGCGTCACATCCTTTTTGCGACTCGCCGCCTCCGCACCCAGCGCCGCCTCGCGTGCAACCGTAAGGATTGTGCCTTCCACTGGCCGTGCAACCGCCTTATACGCAATCTGCACACCCTGTGTCAGCGCCTGCGCCAGCTGCCGTGCATCACTTCGTCCGCGCCCCAAAAAAACGGACTGAAATCCGCGAAACAACTGGGACAGAATCACCCCGGAATTGCCGCGCGCACCCATGAGAAGTCCTGAAGAAAGCGCTTGCGCCAGCTTTTGCAGATCATCTTTATCCCCGCATTGAAGGACGTGTTCGAGCCCCGAATGCAACGTGAGAAACATGTTTGTTCCCGTGTCGCCATCCGGAACAGGAAAAACATTTAATGCATTGACTTCATCTTTTCTTTTTTCAAGTTCATCGTGCCCCGCCTTCAAAAGATGAAGAAAGAGCGCGCCGTCCATATCTTCTTGTTGCAGCACTCACGAGCCTCCTTATCGATCTCCGAGCACTTTGACGCCCTGAACGCTAATGTTGATGCGCTCCGTTTCAATGCCAAAGATCTCCCGCAAAGTATAGCTGACCTTTTCGCGCAGGTTAGCCGCCACTTCGGGAATCCTCGTTCCGTAACTGACGACAATGGATAGATCAACTGCGAGCCCTTCACCCGTCGAGCGAACATCAACGCCACGCCCGGGATTCTCGCGATTGAGAAGCGTTGAGATCCCATCCCGCATTGCCCTGCGTGGAGCCATACCGGCGAGTCCGTAACAATCAAGCGCCGCCATTCCTGCCGCTGTCGCTATCACATCATCTGCAATCGTAATCTTGCCAAACTCCGTCGTCATCGTGGTCGCCATCGTATCCCTCCGCTCACAAGCTTTTCCACAGTGTACAACACCCTATACCATTTGCAAAGATCGCAAAGAAAAACGAAGCCACGCACAACACAGACATGATTGCACACTGCATCCGTTTATGCTATTCTCTATAAGTTACTGAACACTTCGATCATGAAAAGAAAAGGAGGTGTTGGGGTATGGCCAAAAGGTGCGAAGTTTGCGGCAAAGGCCCACAAGTGGGTAACGCAGTCAGCCACTCCCACATTCTCACGAAACGACGCTGGCTACCGAATCTCCAATCCGTGCGTGTAAATACGAACGGTACCGTTCGTCGCATGCGTGTTTGCACTCGCTGTCTCAAAGGCGGCAAAGTTCAACGCGCACTCTGATGC
>NZ_LSUQ01000036.1 GCF_001642725.1 Ferroacidibacillus organovorans | reverse complement strand
AAAGGAGACCTCATGATTCAGCAACCGCAGACCATGGATGAACCATTGATCCAAAACCTCAAAGACGAGCGACCAAAATTTATACAGCGATTTTGGCGCTCGCGGATGACGGTACTCGGAGTCGTCATGCTTTTACTTTTGGTGTTGTTTTCATTCGTCGGCCCTATGATTTATCGGCGTAGCGCCATAACGTCGCACCTGCTGGCAACAGACGCGCCGCCATCTTCGAGCTTCCCGCTAGGAACGGACAGCGTGGGGCATAATGTGCTCGCACAATTAATGATGGGTGGTCAATCGTCGCTTGAAGTCGGATTTGCCGCCGCCGTTGTGGCCATGGTCTTTGGCACGCTGTACGGCATGATCAGCGGAATGATCGGTGGCATCGTCGATACGATCATGATGAGAATCGTCGATATTCTTTTATCGATTCCGGCGATCTTTATTCTCTTGTTTTTAAATGTGGTGTTTCAGCCGAGCGTACTGATCATGATTTTTGTGTTGGCGTCCACATCATGGCTTGGCGTCAGCCGATTGGTTCGCGCGGAAGGCCTGTCGATCAAAAATCAGTTGTATATCGAGGCTGCGCGCGCCGTTGGGACAGGCAATTGGCGCATCATGTCGCGCTATTTATTCCCGAACTTTCTAGGCACGGTGCTCGTGGCCGCGACCTTTCAGGTTGCAGATGCCATTTTAGCGATGGCCGCGCTCAGTTTTCTCGGGTTAGGGCTCCCGCCACCGACACCCAATTGGGGTGGAATGCTTTCGGACGGCATGAACTATATGTTCCAAAATTCATGGTGGCTCATTTATCCACCGGGGCTGTGCATTCTTATTGCGCAAGTGTCGATCAACTTGATCGGAGACGGACTCCGCAGTGCGATCGAAACACGCGAACGTTAACCTTCTTCACACAGGGGCAGCAGTTGGCGATGGCCGTGTATGCTAAGGAGGAAATGCGGCATGATGAAGTTTTTGGTACGACGGATTCTGGAGGCCATCCCCACGGTGCTGGGGGTTACCATTCTGTCCTTCGTTTTGATCCATATTGTACCGGGAAGCCCTGTCCGCATCCTCTTGGGGAATCACTATACCCCTTTGAGAGCGGCAGAGTTGACGCGGTCCCTTGGGCTTAACAAACCACTTGTCGGACAATATCTGATCTGGATGGGAAATTTGTTGCACGGGAACTTTGGTTACTCGTACACGTATGACAAACCAGTCGTTCAATTGCTGTTACAGGCGCTGCCGCACACGATCGTCATTGTCGTGTTCGCCGTTCTCGCCGCGCATGTTTTTGCCGTCTTTTTGGGCTCCGTACAAGCCTACTTTGAGAACACCAAGTTCGACCAGATCGTGACGTTTATCAATTATTTTTTCTACTCAATGCCAACATTTTGGCTCGCGGTTCTCTTGGTCATCTTTTTCTCCATCGATTTGAACTGGTTTCCATCCGGTGGCATCGTCAACACGCAACTTTCTAACCCAGGTTTTGGCGACTGGCTTAAGCATTTGATTCTCCCAACCTCTGCGCTGTTTTTGGTGTCTGTGGCAGGTTGGGCGCGCTACATGCGATCGTCCATGCGCGAAGCGCTGCTCCAGGATTATGTTCGCACCGCACGGATGAAGGGCGCCAGTGAGTTTCGCGTCATCTTTGTCCACGCACTAAGAAACTCCATATTGCCGCTCATCACGCTGTTTGGCTTATCCCTTCCGATCCTTTTGAGCGGCGCACTGTTCGTCGAGGAGGTTTTTAACTATCCTGGCATGGGTCTCTTGTATTGGGATGCGGTGAATTCGCGAGACTATCCGATCATCATGGGGATTACCGTTTTTATCGGGTTGGTCACAGTGATAGGTAACTTGATCTCCGATATACTATACGGGTTGATTGACCCGCGCATTCAGTATCTCTAAGCATTAGAAAAGATCCCTTGATTCGTAGGATTGTTCTGCGGAGAGAGGGACTTTTTGTTTATCGCGTGATTGTCCCCGCCGCATTAAGTCCACCGTATCAGACCCCACCCTTTGGATAAACATCACGAATAATTGCCGCCGCAAGGATGTCGGTCGAGCGAAACAGTGCTTCAGGGGGGCGTGATAAAATGGAGACTTCGGAAGGAACGATGACAGGTAACTCCGTACAGGCGAGGAGAATACCGTCAACGTCCCGGCTCCACGGCCCTTGCGCCAACTGAATCGCCCGTTCACCCAGCGTCTCAATTCCAATATGAACGCGTCCGTCAAACGCTGAATGACGGGCGCTTGCCTCTTTAACCGCTGAGATGATTTCTGTTATTTCCAATTGTGTTTCTTCATCCGGATAAACCGCTTCAAGTCCCGCTTTTCGAAACGACGCTTCATAAACTCGGAAGGTTCGCGTTGGTGTCGTACCCATGATGCCGATTTTTCTGTACTGCGACTTCACAATCGCAGCAGTAACCTCTTCGATTAACGAGATCATGGGAACGCTCATCTGTTGCGCGATTTGTTCCTGATAGATGCTCGTCGTAGTCGATGGTATCGCAATCAGTTCCGCACCAGCTCGAACCAATTTCTGCGCAATTTCCACCAGCTTTGGAACGGGGGACTCCCCAGTTCCCGAAAGGTGTTCAATGCGACTCGGTACCGTCGGGTCGGCCATCAGAATGATTGGGATGTGTTCTGAATCCATGGCTGCGGGAGACATCTCAATCAATCGACGATAGAAGTGTGCACCCGCAAGTGGACCGAGCCCAGCGATCACTCCAAGTGTTTTCATCATGATGCCTCCCGATCTTATTGTGCTGGCGGTTTTGTGAACCGTTCACGTTCCCGAATGAACACATCTGATGATGAACCCTGCTTTCGGAGTCGCGCGAGATAAATCCTGTAGATGACAATCCCTAAAACGATGACAATCGCAGATTGAAATGCTGGTTGCAGGAATAATGGATTTGATACTGATGATAGCGTGATAGAGATGGAAAACCAAACAGAGATAGCCATCAGTAACACCCCGATGAAAATCTGCATGAAGCGGTTTTTTGCTAATGATGATGTATTGGCGGAAGAGAGGCCTGGTGCGTGGTGTGGGAAAGTGATCATCCCGAGTCCCATAAAGAAAAACACGAGCATGACGGATAAAACCCGGATGTTAACGCCGAATACGAAACCGAGATTGATGGATTCGATGAGACTGAGTGACCCAAAAATGGCACTGAGTGTCAGGGCGAATACAGGTGTTTTATACTTGGTGTGTGTCTTTGCAAAGACGGCCGGTATCAGTCCGTCTTCTCCCCAAGCGTACACCCAGCGCGATTGTGCAAGAAAAATAGGCAGAAATGTTTTGGCAACAATCAGCGCAACACATAGATTCAGGAGTGAAGACATCCAGGGGGGCATGAGGAACTGCAACAAACCGGACGAAGTTGTGTAGGACGACATTTTCATCTTGGCCAAACCGGAGATGATCTGCCACGGCACGACATGGTAGACTGCCCATGCGAACAGGGTATAAATCACCGTAACCATCGTTACGGTGATAACGACCGCTTTCGACAGTGATTTGACAGCATTTTTCGCCTCACCGCCCGTCTGCGTTGCGGTTGAGAGACCAAGATAGCCGAAGAAAAGAACAGGTAATGCCGAACCAAAGGCCACTCCGTAGCTTACATTGTGGACTGGTGATGCGGCGGTGATGGAGGCCACCGAAATGTGCAGGTGTTGTGTTAAAGCGGTCACAAAAGTGCTCTGACTGGTAGCAAATCCGATGACAATCATGACGAGTGCAACAGCAAAGACAAGGAACATCGCAATTGTGGTCAAGGTTCCTGCCAGGCGAACACCGAGAACGTGAATAAACCAGAAACCCCACAGAATGATGAGTCCTACAATTAATATACCTGCATTGGATGCGAAAAAATTACCTACTCCCGTAGCTCCCAGGGATAATGCCGCTGTAGACAGGAATTTTGGTGCTGAATAAGCGAGCGTCCCGAGCGCACCAGTGAAACCGAACCACGCGAGGAACGTCACGACGAATGCGACTCCAGGGCTGAGTGCTCTTGAGATAATTACGTATTCTCCACCTGCGCCGACTAAACCTGAGGCAAAGAAATAGCGATACGCAACGACGGTGATGAATGTAATGACACCACCTACCAACATGAGCAACGGTACAAGGTTGCCGACGCCCGGTGAACTCTGTTGGATCTGGGTTGATACGAAAAACAGTCCAGCTGCAATCTCGTTCGTGAGCCCAAACGCGATGACCGCAAGCAGTCCGAGGGCTCGATTCAAGTGATTTGGTTGCATAACGCCGCCCCCTTAGATCTTTAACGAATTGCTTACTACCGCATCTGCTGTTTCGAAAAACAGAGACGTATACGCGTATAGTGCCGGAGAGCCGCCCGTATGAATAAACAGCACGTTGTCGCTCTTTTTGAAATACCCCTTTCGGATGAGACCGATGAGGCCGGCCATCGCTTTGCCCGTGTAGACCGGATCGAGTAGAATGCCTTCCGTTTTAGCCAAAAGGTTAACGGCTGATGTCATTGCAGCGGTGGGTAATGAGTACCCTGGTCCTACATAGTCGTCAAAGCAGGTGACTGCATCACGGGGAATCGAGCCTTTCATGCCAATGTGGTTGCCGACGCGAACAGCGAGGTCGTGAATGAGTGTTTCCTGTACATCTTTTGGACGACTGACATTCATGCCTACGACAGGAATTCCAGAACTGTTTCCGTAGAATCCAACAACAAGGCCTGCATGGGTGCCACCGCTGCCGCTGGCGCACACGACTGTGCTGATGTTTAGACCTTGATCGAAGGCTTGAGCGAGCACTTCTTCCGCACAGGCAACATACCCGAGTGAACCAATTTCATTGGATCCACCGCCGGGAATCATATACGGTTTGCGGCCTTTTGCAATGAGTTCTTCCGCGACCTGTTGCATCTCGAGCATCATGTCTGAACCGCCTGGTACAACTCGGATTCCTTCCACACCGAGCAAATGATAAAGGAAGTTATTCCCGCTGTTTTGCGGATTGTAACTGTTTGGGACGCGTTCTTCTAAAACAAGGTGACACTTCATGCCTTCCTTTACGGCTGCAGCGAGCGTCAAACGACAATGGTTAGACTGTACGGCTCCGCAGGTGATGACCGTATCGCTGCCTTCCTTGAGCGCGTCCGCGATGAGAAATTCTAATTTTCGGGTCTTGTTTCCACCCGATGCGAGACCGAGGAGGTCGTCGCGCTTCATAAAGAGCTGTGGACCATCGAGTACCTGCGATAACCGCGGAAGGTGTTCGATGGGTGTAGGGCCGGCGGTATAGCGACGACGAGGGAATTGAGCTAGATTCATTGCGATTCACTCCTATGGTATAGATAAAATTTAGAATTGCGTGTAATTATTATGATAGATGCTATGTTGAAATGAGTAAAACGAATAATTGTAATCATCATCATGCGAATTTCTCATCTATCATCTTGAAGTCTCACTTTTGATGGCAGGTGTTAAAGGTGATTAATGATAATACATCAAAACTATGATTTGTTCAGAATATTATCAACGCTCTATTGACGAAAACCCCTTTGTAGGCTATATTCTGATTGTAATTAACTTCTGTCGCCGAATGAAGTAAGTGGGGGATGCCGTGGAAGCCGCCAATAACATGGTTTTACGTGATTTGAACATGAACTCTATATTTCAGACAATCCAGCATCGTGGCCCAATTTCCCGAGTAGAGATCTCGGAACAGACGGGGCTTGCAGCAAGCACAGTATCTGTCCTAACAAGCGAGTTGCAGGGAAGTGGATTTATCCGCGAATCTGGATACGCAACGTCAACTGGTGGAAGGAGACCTATTCTTTTGGAGGTCAATCCGGAGGGGGGGCACTTTATCTGCGCTGATCTGACGGGTTCACAGATTACAGTTGGTGTACTTGACTTATCGTTTCAGGTGTTGCGGGAATGGTCTTTCGAAAAAACGAGGGTTAGCGGAGAAGATCTTTATCGTGAGTTGATTAAAGCTCTTTCTAGTGCCCACAGTTGGTGCGAACAAAATAGTTTTAAAACGCTAGGCATTGGTGTTGCAACACCAGGATTAATGGATTTGGGGACAGGAAAAATTGTCGAGGCAAGTAACTTAGGCTGGCGTGACTTAGATCTTGGCAAACTTTTGGAGCAAGAGTTTCATCTCTCTGTCACTGTGGAAAATGACACGAACGCTGCTGCCTATGGTGAATTTCTTTACGGGTCTGAGCACACTGATCATGCGAGAAATATGCTTTACATTGCTGTTGGAACTGGTGTTGGGGCTGGCATGATCATTGAGCGTGAACTTTATAAGGGATCGCTTGGAATGGCAGGAGAGATTGGGCACATTGTCATTCATGAGAGTGGGCACATGTGTACATGTGGAAAAAGAGGTTGTTTGGAGACGGTTGTGTCGGAACCGGCGTTGCTTATGGAATACAATCGTAAAATGAATGCCTCAAGCATAGGCAGTATACAGAATTTGGTGGAGCAATCAGAAGCAGGAGATGTACTTGCGCGGGATGTGTTGTTTAATGCCGGCCACATACTTGGAGTTGTTGCCGGGAATCACGTCAACGTTTTAAATGTCGACAGTGTGGTATTTGGTGGGGATGCCATTACACGCGGACATGTAATGTTTGCGGCGATCATAGAAGGGTTACATGAAGTATTGCTTCCTGGATTCGAGAAAAATTTAAAGATTCGCGTGTCTTCGCTTCCTTTGACGGCTGGGTACGTGGGTGTCGCTTATTCAAGTTTGACAAGTGTGCTCAACAAATATGGGTTTCAAGTACCCGCGAAGATATAAAAAACGCAGTAAGTGAACATCTAACAATTTGAAACATCCTTTTGGTTTGACAGCAAGAGAGAGGTTCGATGCTAGGATGTCATACGTAATTGGTCTAGACGTTGGTGGCACAACAATTAAAGGGGGAGTCTTTGCAGGAACTTCACAGTCTATGATTGACATTCATATGAAAACGTATTCAAACGAAAATACGCTTGAAGAGATTTTGGCGAGTATATCAGAAGCTGTTCAGTACCTTATGGATGAAGCGAGTCATCTAGAGATAGGGAATCTTGTGGCAATCGGTATTGGCATTCCAGGTTTCGTGAAATCGAGCGAGGGATTTGTCCTTTACGCTTCAAACCTCAGACTTCACAACGTAAATCTTAAACAATGGGTTGAAGAGCACTTTGGCGTTCTGTGTGTCGTTCAAGGTGATGCTCGAGTCGGAGCGCTTGCGGAGCGTGAATTCGGTGCCGCAAAAGGTTTTTCTTCCTTATTGTTTATCGTCATAGGAACAGGTGTTGGTTCTGGCATGATTCTCGACGGCAAAATTTATGAGGGTGCGCATTCTGTGGCCGGTGAGATTGGTCACACCATACTCGAACCAGGAGGTGAGATTTGCGCTTGCGGTAGACAGGGATGTCTAGAAACGATGGTTTCGGGTCCCATGCTTATTCGGGCTTACCAAAGACGCATTGGCAAAAAGGTCGACGTGACTGCAAAAACGCTTGCTGAACTAGCGGCATGTGGAGAAACGAATGCCAAAGCGGTGTACACGGATGCTGCAAGGTCTCTCGCCATAGCGATTGCCAACTATTGCACGATTCTTGATCCAGCCATTGTTGTGATTGGCGGTGGCGTGTCCCTTGCGGGTTCTGTCTTGTTCGAACCATTGCGCGCCTTTTTTTCAGTCTATGCATCACCTTTGGCTCGTCAATCGATTGAAATTGTCCCAGCTGTACTGGGAGATCGATCGGGGGTCATCGGTGCCAGTCTGCTCGTCAGAGATATTCTCCTCGACGAAAGGTCCATGTAAATCAGCTTGAGTGAGTACAAAGAGAAATTGGATGTTTTTCAGCTCATAAAGGGGAGATAAATTGTGGAGGTAAAAAAATTCAGAAAAACGCTTTCACCTATTTTGTTAGCAGCTCTATCAGGTGTAGTTCTTGCTGGCTGTGGAACAACGACACAGGCTACCAGCAATCCACCTGCACAATCCAACGTCAGTAGTGATAAAGGTCCGCTCAAAATCATCATGTGGGTGAATCCCCCTGCTGTAGCGGCCGTTCAAAAAATAGATTCTGAATTCGAACATAAGTACGGAGTGAAAGTACAGCTCCAAACAACGGCGAATGATACCGCCGGTTATCAAACCTTGCAGCAGACAGCGGTGCAAGCCGGAACTGCGGATATTATGGCCATTCAGCCATTCGATCCAATGCCGCAAAAAATGACCAGCAATAACTTGACTAACGTTCAGCAGTGGGCCATAAACCATATTTTCATGCAGCTCAATCATGAACCTTGGGTTTCAAGCTTTAAGGCGAGTGATCTCAATGCGGCAGCGTACAAAGGAAAGTACTACGGTCTTGTCACGGGCGTGTATCAAACAGGGTTGTTCTATAACAAGGCCATCTTTGCTAAATATCACCTTCAAGCACCTGCAACATACAGCGAATTTCTCAATGTTTGCAATGTGTTGAAATCGCACGGTGTGACTCCAGTGTGGACAGGTCTCGCTGGCGGTGCTACTGGGTATGTGCAATTCATGATGTATCCTTTTATGCAGGATCTTTTAGCTCCGAGCCTCGGTTCGGCAAGCGCAAGTCAAGCCCTTGCCTCAGGTAAGGTAAAGTGGACAGACCCGAAAATGATTGAGACCTTCAAGAGGGAACAAAGCTTTGCTGCGAACGATCTCGAAAGTAACTATGCGGGTGAAAACTGGCAGCAGATGCCTGGAGAATTCGCTGCTGGAAAAGCGGCAATGTTGCTCGATGGGTCATGGGATCTTGCTTCAGTCCTTCAAGCAAATCCAAAGATGCAGATTGGGTACTTTCCGATTCCTGGATCCAATACAGCTTCGAATAACCAGTCTGTTGCGAATCCAGACTTGACTTGGGTCGTTCTAAACAATAGTAAACACAAATCTTTGGCTGAAAAATGGTTGGCGTTCTTTGCCTCTAAGAACATCTACAATCAATATGTACAAATGACAGGGATTTCGCCGAGCGAAAATGGGAACTTCACAAGCAAAACGGCTGCGATTATGGGTACGTGGTTTGGAACGGGCAGGGTGATCAACCAGACATCAGATTGGTTGATCCCAAGCGGGCCGTATTATTTGCAACCAAACAACTTCTGGTCTGAACAGTTAAAGATGTTGCAGGGTGGAATCACTCCTGCCAAGCTCGCACAGGAATATCAGCAATCGCAAAACCAGGCATCGAAATAGGCTGAAGCAAAGGGCACTTGAGGAGCCCCTATACGATGGGGCTCCGTCCGGCTTCACAATATCATTATGATCTCAACTGTAAGGAGAAATCCTTTTTGAGTAACGTATTTAAAGGCCGTCAAAGAATCGTCATCTATCTCACAATGATCCCTGGTTTGCTTGTGTTCCTGTTGTTCGGGATCGTTCCCTCAATATCGACGTTGATCATCTCGTTTACAAACTTTACGGCAATCCCCGGATTGCCAACAAATTTTATTGGTTTGGCAAACTATGTGTATATTTTCGTTAACAACGCGCAGGGTTTCATTCAGTCTGTAGAAGATACGTTATTGTTTGCGGGTGGAGTGATCATTCTTCAAAACGTATTGGGTTTATGGATGGCGAGTACGCTCACCAAAAAATTCCCTGGCGTAACGTTTTTTCGTACGCTTGTTTTTATGCCAGCTGTACTTGGTGTCACGGTCATCGGGTTGATGTGGACATTGATCTTTGCCCCATCCGGTGGCCCGGCGGCAGAGCTATTGAGCCTTTTTGGAACCTCATCCGCTTTCTTTGGTTCTACGACTTGGGCCTTGCCACTCGTCATTTTTGTTCAGATTTGGGCAAATCTGGGCTTTACGACAGTAGTCTTCATTGCAGGTATGAATACCGTGCCGCGCGAACTGCATGAGGCGGCGATGATTGATGGCGCAACGGGATGGACGAATTTCTGGAAGGTGACATTTCCAATGATTGCTCCAAGTGTAACTGTCAACGTCATTCTTGCTGCTGCTGGATCGCTGCGGACGTATGACCTGATTTATGTATTGACAGATGGTACTAACAACACCAATACGCTTGGCATGTATATGTTTAATACAGCCTTTCAGGGTTCAAGCAATCTTGGGTTGGGTGCCGGGATTGGAATACTGCAGTTCATCTTGACCGTCATCGTTGTTTTGATTCTGCAAAAATATCTTATGCGAAGGGAGGAAGCAATGTCGTGAATTCCCTGGGTTCTGATTTTTCAAGAAATTGGTTGAGACTTTCGATTACGACAGGGCTTGTCGTGATGATATTCTACTTTGGTCCTCTCTTTTATGTCGTGAATATCTCTTTACAGAGCCAGCAACAGTTCCTGACCCAATCCATGTCTTTGCCTTCTCCAATAAGTTGGAGCAATTTCACACAGGCTTGGCAAGAGGCTTCGATGAGTTCATATTTTATGAACTCCATTGTCTATACCGTAGTTCCGACTGTGGTTGCGCTGGTATTCAGTGTCACCCTCGCATTTCCCATTTCACGAAGATACATCAAGGGTTCACGACAGCTTCACGCATTGCTGACTTCAGGAATGTTTTTCCCGGTAGCATTGATACCGCTTTTTATTGAATCGCGGATGCTCAACTTATACAACAACCGTCTTGGGTATATGATTTTGCATATTGAAGACGCGATGGTGTTTGGCTTTTTCCTCTTTGTCGGATATTTTCGAACGATTCCGAAGGAATTGGATGAGAGTGCCGTCCTTGATGGGTGTGGGTATTTGCGATTCCTACTGGTCATCGTTGCCCCTTTGGCTAAGCCTGCCTTGGTGACGATGGCAATCTATGCAGGTATCCAAATTTGGAACGACTTGATTGGACCGGTTGTATTTCTGGCGTCACCCTCATTGTATCCTCTTTCAAGAGGATTGTTCGCCCTCTATGGAACTACTGCGGGGCAATGGACCTTACTCGCCGCAGGAGTCTTGATTGCAGCGGCCCCCCTCATCATAGCTTTCTTGTTCTTCCAACGTTACTTCATAGAAGGGGCAATGGCTGGCGCGGTAAAATCATGATTGGTTTTGACTGACAAAAACCTGATAGAAATGAGTAATCTGTTGATTGCTCATAGATTGCTGTATCTACTGAATTGTACCCTTAGATAAGAAAGCGGTGTGCATATGAGTTACCGTCAGTACTATGAAGCGGTCACGGAAATATTGGAGAGTGTGTTAAACGAGGAAGGTGAATCGATTCAGCAATCCGGGCAGTGGTGTGTGGAAAGCATTCTTCAAGGCGGGCTCCTTCACGTTTTTGGGACAGGTCACTCTCATATGTTGGCTGAGGAAATGTTTTTCCGCGCTGGTGGTCTGTTGCCAGTAAACCCTATTCTGGAGAGTTCTCTTATGCTTCACATTGACGCTCCTAAGAGCAGCCGCATGGAACGGTTGACGGGATTAGCTGAGGTGCTGATTGAGGGACAACCAGTAAAAGCAAAAGATATCATGTTTATATTTTCGAATTCGGGTCGTAACGCCGTATCGATTGAGATGGCACTAGAAGCTCGAAAACGGGGGCTAAAAGTGATTGGCATTACCTCAGTGGCTCACACGAATGCCGTGAACTCTCGTCATCCGGAAAACTTGAAACTCTATGATGTCGTGGATCTCGTCATCGACAACCACGGTGTATCCGGTGACGCAGTGATTTCGTTGAGTGATCTCCCCGTAAAGGTAGCGGCCACTTCAAGCGTGATAGGAACATTTATTGTTCAGGCGATCGTGGCGGAAGTTGCGACAGGTTTTATAAAACTGGGCGTGCAGCCGCCGATCATCATGAGCGGCAATCTCGATGGATCCAAGGAATATAACGAGAAGTTATTTGCTTCTTATAGAGATCAGGTTGGCGAATTGCGTATGCTTAGTTCGTCACACGGTTATGCATCGCTCGAAGGGGCTTCCACAGTTAGGGATGGCGATGAATGAATGTCAAGGTGATTCTATGTTTCAGGAGGCAGGGCGATGAGTGTGACCATCATGAGTGGAGAATGGAATGGACGCGTGCAACAGATCAAGATGGAGGATGGCATCATTACAGCCGTTGGCGACATTGCAAGCAATCAGTATATTGGTGCAACGCATATTCAGACAGACGGTCAGTTGCTGCCTGGTTATATTGACGTTCATGTCCACGGCGGCGGGGGGGCCGAGGTCATGGAAGGGACGGAAGATGCGTTTGAACAGGTGGCACTGACACACGCCAAACATGGTACAACGGGACTCCTATTGACGACCGTCACGGCATCGCCTGAGGATTTGGATAAAGTCTTCACGGCATACGAACCCAAGCGAATTCGAAATGGGGCTGAGATTCTCGGCTTTCATCTTGAGGGTCCCTTCATCAATCCCGCAAAGCCTGGAGCGCAACCGAAAGAATTCATCATTCCACCGAGTGAAAGTCTTTTTCTACGTTGGCAGTCACGATCCGAAGGCGCAATTCGCTATGTGACACTTGCGCCGGAGATGGAAGGTGCGGAACTGCTGATCAAACTGGCTGTCGATCAAGGGGTCGTCGTTTCAATGGGGCACTGCAACGCCACGTCTTCTCAAGTTTCGCAAGCGATTGCGTGGGGAGCAAAGAGCGTCACACACCTGTTTAATGCCATGAGTCCTGCAGGACATCGTGAACCGGGGCTCGCCGGCACCGCACTCGGTGAGGATCGATTGATGGTGGAGATCATTGCCGATTTGATTCATGTCCATCCACTGATGCTAAAGACTGCGCTTCGGGCCAAGGGTCCTGAGCGAGCCATGCTGATCACGGATGCAGTGAAAGCGGCAGATATGCCTGAGGGTGAGTATGGGTTTGGCGGACGCAGGGTTTTCGTCAAACATGGCGCCGTTCGATTAGAGGATGGGACTTTGGCCGGGAGTACGCTCACGCTGGATAGGGCTGTGAGGAACTTGCTTGGCATTCACGCGCTGCGGCCGGATGATGTGAACCTTGTCACCTCTTTGAATCAGTCGAGACTGCTGAATCTTCCACACGGGAGAATTTCCATTGGCGCACCTGCCAACCTCATCGCAGTTAGCGCAGATTGGGAAGTGACACACACCGTTGTCCGCGGCAAACTGGTTCATCGCGCTTGAACCGCTCCCAAAGGAAGCGGCGACAGGAACGGTTGGAAGGCCACACAGTCTATATCTCTTCTTAATTGATCGAGAGACAAGTATGATCAAATGAGACGATTTCTATGGAGGCAGAAAACATGGCGGAACAAAAATGCAGTGGCACGGTGTTTGTCAATCACTTTACAAACGGGGTGCTCGACCCGGCGAAGCCAATGCTTGGACCCGTGCAAGATGGAGGATATATTGTTGCCAACACAGCGCCTGGGTGTTGGGGACCGATGATCACGCCAGCCCTTCGCGGAGGGCATGAAGTCACGCAACCTGTGTACGTTGAGGGGGCGGAAGTCGGAGACGCGATTGCGATTCGAATCAAGTCGATTCGGGTCACATCCATGGCCACGTCGTCGGGAAATGATGAAACTGTCGAGGGAAATTTCCTTGGTGACCCGTACTGTGCCGGAAAGTGCTCGGCGTGCGGAACGATGTACCCAGAGACTCGGATCGAAGGAATCGGACCGTCGGCCATACGCTGCGCAAATTGCGGTGCTGATGCAACGCCGTTCAAGTTTGCGAACGGTTATACGATAGCGTTTGACGCGAATCGCAGCGTGGGCGTTACGCTCCCAAAGGCTGCGGCAGAGCAGATTGCGCGTGATGGAAAGAATTACATGGCAACGCCTGCGAACTCTATTCAAAACCCGATCGTTACGTTCGCGCCACATGACATTGTTGGCGCAGTGGCGAGGCTGCGTCCATTTCTCGGTCAAATCGGAACTGCGCCGTCACGGCCATTGCCAGACTCCCACAATGCAGGTGATTTCGGATTCTTTCTTATTGGCGCTCCCCATGAATATTCGGTGAGCGTTGATGAATTGAATCAATCGAAGACGGATGGACACATGGATATCAGTCGTGTGCGGGAAGGCGCCATTCTAATTTGTCCTGTCAAAGTTCCCGGCGGCGGTGTTTACGTTGGCGATATGCATGCACTGCAAGGGGACGGCGAGATCGCTGGGCACACATGTGATGTGTCAGGGATTGTTACCTTGCAGGTGCATGTTGTGAAGGGACTCAGGATGGACGGGCCTATTTTGCTCCCAAATGAGGAAGACCTGCCCTATCTCGCGAAGCCGCTCTCAGCCGAAGAAAAGCGTCTGGCACTGGCCGAGGCTTTAAAATGGGGTCTCACAGAGATCGAAGAGACAGCACCTGTGGCTTTTGTCGGAACGGGAGAAAACTTGAATGTTGCCACAGAAAATGCACTAAAACGTGCGGCAGAGTTGCTTGAAATGTCAGTCCCAGAAGTCATGAACCGCTCCACCATCACGGGGTCGATCCAAATCGGCCGCCATCCCGGTGTGGTCACGGCCACATTTCTGGTTCCTGTCGATCGGCTTGAGAAACTGGGGATCATGGGATATGTGCGGGAACAATATGGTCTGTAGAAATTTTTGGAATCAAGTCTGATCGTAGGAGCAACGATCTGTCCGGCCGCAGAGCGGCCGGATCTTGATGGTGATGATCGAAGAACTTTTGTCGATGCGCCATCGATCCCTATGTTTCGTACAAGTACGTTAAAATACGCCCATGTCAAGTGTTACTGGGCAGTGATCGCTTCCAAAGACATGGGCGTCGATGCGCGCATCCGTGATGGCGGTGCGAAGCCTTGTGGAGACGAGGAAATAATCGATGCGCCACCCGACGTTTCGCTCCCGCACCTTAGGCATATACGACCACCAGGAGTAGGCATCGGTTCGCTCAGGATACATGAAGCGAAAGGTGTCTGTGAAACCGGATGCCAAGAGCGCCGTCATTTTTTCCCGCTCTTCATTCGTGAAGCCGGAATTGCCTTGATTTGCTTTCGCATTCTTTAGGTCAATCTCCTGGTGTGCCACGTTCAAATCTCCGCAGACGATGACCGGCTTCTTTGCGTCCAATTGCAAGAGATAGTGTCGAAAACGGTCTTCCCACTCGAGTCGATAGGGGAGTCGGGACAAATCGCGTTTGGCGTTTGGCGTGTACACCGTCACAAGATAAAAAGCGTCAAACTCCAGTGTGATGATCCTGCCCTCAGGTTCACTATTCTCCTCCATGCCGTAGTAAACCGAGCGGGGGGGCATTCTCGAAAGTACAGCGGTTCCCGAATACCCCTTCTTTTCGGCGTAATTGAAATACTGGAGATAGTCCTCGCCTACTTCGAGGTTGATTTGCCCCTCTTGAAGTTTTGTCTCTTGAAGGCAAATGATATCGGGGGTGGTTTGACTGACATATTCGAGAAAGCCTTTATTGACGCACGAACGCAATCCGTTTACATTCCACGAAGCCAGTTTCAGCGTGATCATTCCCTTGCATTTAGGCTGGGCCATTTTGTCGCATGATGGAACTAGTTTACCATACCCGATCGGATCGAACGGAGGAGCGAGATGACGAAACGCTTGCAAGGACGAGTTGCTGTTGTGACAGGCGCGAGTCGGGAACGGGGAATTGGCACCGCGATCTGTCGAACGCTTGCCAGAGATGGAGCAGACATCTTTTTTACGCATTGGGGCCGTTACGATGAGACGATGGCGTGGGGGGCAGAGGACCGTTGGCCGGATGCACTCTCTCGCGAACTTCGATCACTTGGCGTACGCGTGGGGCATCTTGCGGTGGATTTGGCGAATCCCGAATCGCCTTCGAGACTTCTTGACGAGGTGTGCAGGACGCTTGGCAATCCTTCAATTCTTGTTAACAATGCAACGCACTCTACGGAGGGCGGATTTGAAACGTTGAGTGCCGAGATGCTAGACGCACACTATGCGGTGAATGTGCGCGGAACCTGCCTGCTATGTGTAGCGTTTGCGCGCCGCTTTGATGAGCGGCACGCCGGGAGGATTGTCAACATGGTATCGGGCCAAGACAAGGGGCCGATGCGCGGTGAGCTTGCTTATGTGGCGACCAAGGGCGCGATTACGGCTTTTACGGTGTCTCTCGCGGCGGAAATTGCTTCGCTTGGCATCACGGTCAACGCGGTGGATCCTGGGCCGACCGATTCTGGATGGATGTCGCAGGAACTAAAGACTGCTTTGTTACCGAATTTTCCGCTGGGACGAATCGGTCAACCCGAGGATGCGGCGCGCTTGGTGGCGTTTTTGGCGAGTGATGATGCGCAGTGGATCACGGGACAGGTGATTCATTCGGACGGCGGATTTTGGAACTGACGCGTTGCAATCCAAGATCGTTCTCGCTATGCAATGTGCGACGAGGCTCGCTTGGACGTAGCATGGTGCGAGTTGCCAAACGGATGTGAACTTAAGCTGCAGAGGAATACATAAACACGTTCTTGCGAACACACGCTATCGATGCAGGATGATTATGTAAGGGGTGTTCACAGAATGGCGAAACCGGATGACCGATCAGACAATGTAGAAAAAATTCAACACGCAATCTCGAACACGGTTGAAAACTTCAGGGAGGCCGAAGATTTTGTTCAAGCGCATCGCGATGAGATGAGTGCAAAGGATATCGCGGATATTGATGCAAAAAATCATCGTCGACAAGAGGCAATCGAGGGGTTTCGAAGCGAAATAAAGGATGAAGCACATTCGTAATATGCTTAAACTGCAAAAAGCGTCCTCGTAATGGACGCTTTTTTTTTCGGATTGGTCGACGATCCGATGAGGTGCGCCACTGTGGAAAATGCGGCAGTAAGGCATCTGCGTGTTTAGCTGATGTCCATCAGTGTTGTGGCGCAGCCAGGTCGTCGGCAATCATGAACGCATTGGGGCTCCCGTATTGTGGAAAACTGGGGCTGATCGCGCCAGTTTTTGCGATCAGGTGTGTCGGACCGCGGTTTGTAGCGCTGACCCACATCACCGCATTTTGGCGTACGAATACAATGCGCGAACCGTTGTCGTTAAAATACGGTGTCATCACACCGTTTCCGGCGGTGGTAATGATGTTTGTTTTGTGCGTGTTCGGGTTGTATGTTGCGAGCTTTAAACTTTGCATCCAGCGCATCACATTGCGATTTGATTGGATCATGTTGTTTTCTTCTTTTCCCACCACATAGGCTAAGACTCCACTTGAAGACAGGGCAGGATCAAGTTGGACACTCCCCTTGCTTACGGGAATGGTAGCGTCTGGCCAAATGGCGATGGTTTTTGGACCCGCGAATAAATGACGAGAGTGAGACTGCCATACCACGGCGCGGTCTGCGCCAAACGGTTGCACGCTCTGGTTTGTTGCGAAGGTGTGGCCAACCACCTGATTCTTTCCATTTAAGCTGAGGTTGTGTAGAGGCACGCCATCCGCCAAGATGGAAGCGCTATGCATGGGGTCATTCCAGTAGAACAGGGATTGACCGTTTCCTGCAAACGGTCCAAGCATGAGCCCGTTTGGAACACTGGCGGTAACCATTGGCCGCCACGCACCGGATGATCGATTCCAGACGCCGATCTGATCGTACCATTTGGAAATGTTGCCATAATTGCGCGTAATGCTCACAGCTGCGTTTTGATCTTCTGCGCTAAACGCCAATCCGTTGATCACGGAATTCCGCGGCAAATGGATGGGCCATATCACAGGTCTACTTCCTGGTGTCATCTTGTAGATTTTGTTCGCGCGACTAAAAATCAGCGTGTGACCTTGCGCAAGTCAAGTCAGGTTTTCCGCTCCTCCAGCCAGCTTGTAGCGGATGCGTCCGTTGGCAGATACAATCCAAGGCGTCGCGGAATTGCCGCTGCTCACACGAGTCCACAGCCACGCACCGTCTGGAGAAAACGTTGCTGAAAGTACGTGATCCATTACGTTGTGCACTGCGACAATATGTTTATTTGCAGTCCTTGTGTTGATGATCGTGTAGAGTTCCCCACCAGAAATTCCGTTGGTATTGGCGATGAGTGCAATGTCTCCCATGTCCGAAAAATTGCGCGGGTAGAAGCTTGCCGGCACGAAATGGGATTGTGCGTGCACGTTAATCCCGCTCAATAGACTGGCGAGCGCGGCGCCAAAAAGTGACATTCGAACAAAGCGTTTCAATTTGATCCAGACCCTTCTGTTCCGTTTTGATCGATAGACGAGTGGGATCCGTTTGAGGTTACGGACACTTTGCGTGCCTGAGTGCTTGTGTTTGCGGGTCAAGCTCACATGGTAGCCGTTTTGGGAAAGAGGGAATGGCTATGAAGTTGTCCTATCATGAATCTGTCGAATATTTGATATAAAAAATTCAATATTGTATTGATTTATTAAATCCAATGGATATAATAAAATCCATGAACATAAAAAATGCAGGATTGGTAGGAACCAATCAAAGGCATGGCCAAGAATATAATAAGTCTGTGGTTTTTGAACACATTCGGTTGTTTGGCGCGATTTCCCGTGCAGATATCTCAGAAAAAACGTTGCTTGTACCGCAAACCGTATCTAATCTTGTTCGAGGTTTGATTGAAGAAGGACTTGTCATAGAGTTGAAACAGTCAAATGTTACACGAAAGCGAGGTGCAAATCCTACTCAACTCATCGTTAATGAAAACGCATACTTTACGATTGGAATACAAGTTCAGTACAGCCGTATTTTTGCCGCCCTTGTGAATCTGGGGGGAAGAATTATCAGAAGCATGGAGTGTCACTGGGATTTGCCTAGTGATCTTGAGTCTTTCGCTGATGAAATCATAGGGATGAGTAATGAGCTTGTGAAGGGTATTGAAGGAATTTATTCGCTTTCTGACTTGCAAGGAATTGGAGTAGGTATTCCAAATCTTTATGGCAAAGTTGTTTCTACGTTTCCTGTGCCAGGTGATTCATCTCAATTGCTTATAAGGGATTATTTGAAAAGAAGAGTTGACTGTGAAGTAATTGTCGGGAACAACGCCCATTTGGCAGCAGTAGGAGAATATTGGATGGGACGAGGTAAGGTGCCTTCTACCTTTCTTTATGTATATATCGGAGACAACGTAGGAGGTGGGCTGATTGTCAACGGTGAGGAATATGTGGGCGCTAGTGGAAAATCAATGGAATTAGGTCATATTCAGTATATGCCTAATGGACTGCCCTGCTATTGTGGCGCCAGAGGGTGCCTCGATCAATACGGTAGCATCAACGCCTTACGAAAAAATCTCTTCATAGAAGATGACAAGTCACTCCAAGATATTCTAAGCGGGGCAAGTGAGCATCAACTTGCTGTTATTCACGCGGGAATGGAGGCACTGGCGGCAAGCATTGTCAGTGTTTTAGCCGTACTGGATACTTCGACGTGTGTCATAGGAGGACCACACGCTAAAACGTTATTTCCATACTTGCTCATTCTCTTAAAAAATAAAATGCGTGAACGGGAATATGTGGTGGATGTCAGATGTTCTGAAATGGATATTCATGCTGGAGCGATCGGTGCGGCTTCTACGGTGTTTCATGACGCGCTGTGGTGCAAGACCTCTAATATGCTAAAAGTAGAATCTTAAACAAGCAGTGATAAAGTGTGAAATGGGGCGATTGGGTGACAAAAATCACCAAATATTCTCAACGTATTTTCGGAATGCTGTCCATCATCGCTGGTTTAGGGATTTGGCAGGTTGCTGAATTGAAGTTGCCGACCCTTGTTGCCGGGCCCATTCAAGTTGGTTACGCATTGATTGCCGGTCTGCAGAATGGAACACTGATTCCTGACGTTTTTATTAGTCTTGAAAGGGTTCTGGAAGGCTTTATTCTGGCACTTTTATGCGCTGTGATTCTTGGATTTATTATCGGATGGTATCAGCCCATTCGCTGGATTCTAAATCCATGGCTTCAGTTTTTGCGAATGATTCCTCCTATAGCACTGATTCCACTTGTTGTCGTTTATCTTGGCGTTGGACAGCCGGCAAAAGTATTTGTCATTTTTTTTGCGGCGTTCTTAGTTATGTTAGTCACGATTTATCAAGGCGTTCGACAGGTCGATGTCACGTTGGTTCGTGCGGCGCGAGTGCTGGGATGCAATGACTGGATTCTGTTTTTCCGAGTTATTCTTCCTGCCTCTATTCCATATATCTTCACGGCGATGCGTCTTGGGATTGCGGCCGCATGGACGACGTTGGTTGCGGCAGAACTCATCGCTGCATCACATGGTCTGGGCTTCATGATTGAACAGGCGAGCAATTACTTTGAAATGCCGGTTGTCTATCTCGGAATCACGATTATAGGTGCACTGGGAATTGCGATGGATCGCGGGATTTTAGCGCTGGAGGGGAAATTCACTTTATGGCAGGAGAAAATTCTATGATGTCAGCGCGAGACGATAAAATTCATGTCGATCGAGTTGAAAAACGTTATCAGGTGGGAGGCAGGCAGATTTTAGCGCTTCGTGAAACCAGTCTTCAGGTCAAGGAGGGAGAATTTATTTGCTTGGTAGGTCCAACAGGATGTGGGAAGACGACCCTCCTCAACATGATCGCTGGTCTTGAGTCGGTTACGTCTGGGAAGATCGTCGTGAGTGGAAAAGAGGTACACAAACCGGGAAGAGATCGTGGCGTAGTGTTCCAACAGTACGCGCTCTTTCCCTGGTTGACCGTGCGGAAGAATGTGGAGTTTGCCCTGTCGATGCGTGGGATCAAAGGAGTAGAGCGCACGGAGATGGCGGGTGAATTTCTTTCCCTAGTTAACCTTAAGGAGTTTGAGAATGCGTTTCCCAAACAATTGTCGGGCGGTATGAAACAAAGGGTCGCGCTTGCCCGGGCATATGCGGCCCAGCCTGATGTTCTCTTGATGGATGAGCCCTTTGGGGCGTTAGATGCAGATACAAAGGCACAGTTGCAAGAAGATTTGCTTTCCAGTTGGCGCCAGCTTAAGACCACCATCATCTTTATAACGCACGATGTCGAAGAGGCGGTGTTTCTCGCGCAACGTGTGATCGTCATGGCGGCAAAACCCGGCAGAGTCACGGCTGAAGTGAAGATTGATTTACCTTTTATTCGGAATCATTCTGTGAGATTCAGTTCTGAGTTGCTTCATTACAAAAATGATATCTGGAATCGCTTGCATTCACAGCGTGCGGATGATGATTTGATATAGATATTAAGGAGGTGATCTGACTCTATTGTTGTCAGGAAGTAAAAATAAAAGGGGGTATGGTTGTGAATCTGTATGGGAAATCAAAGAATCTGATTCTGTCTGCAGGCGCTCTGTCGCTTTTAGCGTTGGGCACTGGCATGCCAAATGCAATGGCTGCACGACTCACCGCACCAACATCCATCACCGTTGCGTACATGGCGAATATGGGCGGAGCCAGTACACTGGCTGTTGCCGAGCATATGGGATACTTTAAGAAGGCTGGATTAAACGTGCATTTGGATCTATTCCAAACCGGACCAGCTGAACTGGACGCCATGGCGTCAGGTACTGTAAACATCGCTTACATTGGTTCTGGTGCTGCCTTTTTGCCAATGAAAGGCATGGCTAAGATCTTCTTTATTGATAGCATTGGTCTTGGAGATGGAATCGTCGTCTCAAAATCCTCCGGTGTGCATACGCTACGTCAATTAAAGGGTAAAAGCGTCTTGTTGCCCATGGGGACAACGGCCGAGATCATTTTATATGAGGCGTTGAAAAAAGCAGGTTTAAGCCTGAATGACGTGCACATGGTGAATACGAGTCCATCCTCTGAAGCGCCGGCCTTCCTATCTGGAAGAGCTCCGATTATGGCAGGGTGGGATCCGAATCTTCAGGTGGTGTTAAATCGTTCGCCGGGCTCGAAATTGCTAGCGAGTGACCGCATGTTCTATCCTCAAGTCTCTCTTCCTGGAATCTGGACAGCGTCAAATGCTTTTGCGAAAAGTAATGTTCCGGCACTCACAAAATTCACATGGGCCATGTTACAGGCTGTGAATTATAAATCTGGGCATATGGCGCAAGCGGTTTCATGGACTTCCCAAATGACCGGCGTTCCTGGCCCATTACTTTCTCAATCCGTGAAAGATTCCATTTTCCCAACAGAGTCAAACTTGCTCAAGTACTATACATCAGGGAATGTCTCGAAGTGGTTTAACACGCTTGGTTCTACCTTCGTTGCGATGAAAGCGTTGCAAAAAGTCCCCGCATATGCATCCTATGCATTTCCAGATCTCGTTTTACGCGCAAGTAAACTCAAACTGTAGGGCGATGTGACGGGCCGATTTTTATCGGCCCATCTGCGCACGGATCACATTTAGAGGAGTGGGTTCAGTGAAGGTCATTTATATCGATATCGACAGCCTCAGACCAGATCATTTACATTGCTATGGGTATAAGCGACCCACATCGCCGAATATCGATCGATTGGCGATGCAGAGTATGCGATTTGCACAGTGCTACACTTCGGACAGCCCGTGCATGCCTTCGCGAGCCGCATTGATCAGTGGAACGTTTGGGATTAGGACTGGTATTGTGACGCACGGTACAACAGGATTAGCGATGCCTTTGCACACACGTACAATACCGGCCGTTCTCAGAGAGCATGGTGTGCGGACGGCTGCCTTTTCCACTTTTGGTCGACATCCATCACCATGGTTTTATATGGAGTGGGAAGAATTTCACGATCCTAGGGGCTGGCGTTTTCAACAGACACCGGCGTGGAAAATGAATGAACAAGTATTGCCGTGGATTGAGGAAAATGCGCAAGACGATTTCTTTTTGTATGTACAATATTGGGATCCTCACGCAATCTATGATGCTCCACACGCGCTGGTCAATGCCATGAGTGAGCATGATCTTCCAGCTTTTCCTGATGATGAGGCAGTTGCTCGCCATCAAAATGATCGGTTTTGGCACTCCGCCAGTATGATGGGTATTCATTCCTACGACAAGTATGCGGCAATGGTTAATGAATATGATGCAGAGATTCGCTATGTAGATTTTCACGTAGGGCAGATTCTCGATTTGCTTGAACGCAAAGGAATCCTTGATGAAACGATGATCATTATTGCAGCTGACCATGGTGAAGGATTAGGGGAGCACGGCGTTTATGTGGAACACTGGAGTATTGTGGATACGGTGAATCATATTCCCCTTATCGTGAAGTTTCCGCGAGGTGCTGGGGCGGGTCGCACATGTCAGGCATTGGTGTATCAATTTGACATTGCTGCAACAATCTGTGAGGCATTTCAAATTGCTAAACCGATCGAGTGGGACAGCGAATCGCTGTGGCCTTATCTGGATGAGAAAAACGTGAAGGGACGTTCACATCTTGTGATTGGGCACGGCTTGTATACTGCGCAGCGCGGCGTCGTCACAGACCGCTGGAAGTTAATTCGAACGCTGCACAGTGGTGAATGGAATTATCCGGATCAGCAACTATTTGATCGAGAGAGCGATGTTTATGAACAAACCAATGTCTGGACGATGCATCAAGATATGGCGAAAATCCTTAATGGGTATCTGGCCGATTGGGAATATCAAAATCGTGCGACGCTTGGATACGATCCACTGGTGTCCACGGCACATCAAGGGCCTCCCGGACTACATCTATATGGCAAAGAGACGATGGAGGATTTTTATGTAAGGGGCATTCCGCAGCGTGTTACGTATTCAGAAAGAAAACCTGATATCCCCGCACTTGAGTAAATAAAAGGGGCGGAGAGATACATATGCAATTTGATTCCATTGTAAATTTCTATAAGGAACATCTCGAAAATGTCATCCTGCCATTTTGGACAAAGAACGCCTTGGACTTAGAAAGAGGAGGCATCTACACTTGTTTTGCCATGGATGGGACTGTCTTGATCCATCGAGATAAATACACATGGTCGCAGGGACGTTTTCTATGGTTGGCAGCTCGTCTTGTCCGCCTTGCAAGTACTGGAGATCTTCTCATAAATGAAGATTTAATTATGGAAGCGGCAAAAAAGACAGCATCCTTTTTGCTTGAACACGTATTTTTAGACAATGGTCATTGCGCGTTTGTACTTTCGGAGGATGGAACACCTAAATATGTTGGAGAACAAAAAACTTTGGACGCAAGTATCTATGGGGATTGTTTTGTGTGTCTCGGGCTTATTGAGTATGCGGATTTGTTAGGTGACAAAGAATTATTACATTTTTCATGGAATCTTTATCAGGACATTTTGCTGAGGGTCAAAACGGACGACATTGTGACTGAGCCGTATATCGTTCCCAAAGAATTGACGGTTCATGGAATCCCCATGATTCTGCTTAACCTTAGTTTTGAATGTTACAAGGCTTTTAAGAGAATTGGAGACTCGCGTGTGGGAACAGCGATGAAACATACTCTCCGCCATATCGACGCCATCTGGAATCAATGCGATGGGCAAGCTCATGTTCTCCGAGAACATGTAGTCAAAGATGTATTATACAAGGATGCGTGGAAAAAAACGCTTCTCTATGAACATATCGCGCCTGGTCATACGGCTGAGAGCATGTGGATGATCATGGAGACTGCGCACGAATTATCGGACCGCAACATGATTGATCGCTGTTTGCTCGTTTTAAAGCACACCTTTAATCTTGCGTGGGATGATCAGTATGGCGGGCTATTCCGCTTTGTCGGGTTAAATGGGGGAGCCCCATTTGGCAGAAACTCAGGTTCAGTGTATGAAGAGCAAATCCTTGATACGTGGGATATGAAATTATGGTGGGTGCATACAGAATTTCTATATGCTGCATGGTTGGGGTGGACATTGACTCGCGATCAGGAATGTAAGGATATAGCGGAGAAACTCCATCAGTATACGTTTTCTGTGTTTCCCAATCCGGATCACACTGTGGGAGAGTGGCTACAAAAAAGGAATCGCCAAGGGCTACCACTGGATAAGGTTGTCGCTCTACCCGTTAAAGATCCGTACCATATCATGCGAAATCTTATGCTGTTAATCGGCTTGTCGAAAGTAAATGTGTAACCGTAAGAAGATGAAGGTGAGCGGGATTTTGTGTAACGCGTACGTTTATCGTCCTTGCAAAGACCGCTATTTTATTGCTAAAAGACACTTCAATGGGCTGTTATCGTGAGAGATGGCGTGCAAAAAAGGTGAAGAGAGAGCGATTTTTGCGCGGTGGAAAGATAAAGAGATCAAGCACAATGGCCACGATGATGCCGATGGCCGTATCGACAATCCTGTCAAACGCATAGGAAACACTGTGATTTTCAAAGACGAGGACGAGAATGGCGCTGACACCAACCTGATGAATGATCGTATCATCTAATCTTAATTGCTTTCCGATAAGAATGGAGAGAAAGACAATCATCCCGACGGTCCACGCGGAGACGCCGACCCAGTTTACGATTACGGTGGCGATTGCCACACCGATGACTGTGCCGACCATGCGTTGCCAAGATGATTGCACTGATCGATCGGGTGTCGCTTGTAAACAAAGCACAACCGTAAGCGGTGCGAGATAAGGGTGATTCGATCCTGCCCATCGAGCGATTGCCCACGCCAGTGCGCAGCCAAGCGAGGGTTTCCAGATCATTGCAGACGACTGAATGAAATCCAAGAATCGATGATTTTTCATAGGTGTAGTTTGGCGATGGCAGGTGTCGATTATGCCACACATCGCCTAATCATGGATAAATTTCGCATGATGTGGCTCAGGATGCGCATACTCTCAGTGATCCGTAGCAGGGAGGAAGGGGGATCATTGTGGAGGATGTTATGGCTGGCTCATCG
>NZ_LSUQ01000035.1 GCF_001642725.1 Ferroacidibacillus organovorans | reverse complement strand
GGTGAATATTTCAGTGCCGTAGGACCACTAGGTTAATAGTTTAGAGCCACCTCGTTAATCGAATAGAGCCACTCTGTTACTCGGTGAGCCAACCACTGCTATCCACTAAAATGGATGGATGTGTGCTGCATATGCAGCACACAAATAAATAGTGGGGGGTCATCCGAATGGCCAAGTATCGAGAGATTTTACGGCTCAAGGAAATGGGATTGAGCCAGCGTAGCATTGCGTCTAGTTGTCAATGCTCGCGAAACACCGTATCCGAGGTGCTAAACCGTGCGACCATGCTGGAATTGGCATGGCCGCTTGCGGACGACGTAACGGAAGCGGACCTTCAGTACCTGCTGTTCCCCGAAAGAGCACAAACCACCACGCGCAAAATTCCAGATTGCGAACATATTCATCGGGAGTTGGCCAGAAGTGGCGTCACACTCAGCTTGCTGTGGAGTGAATACTGCGAGTCATGTAGGCTGAGTCAGGAAATCCCCTTGAAGTACACCCAGTACTGCAACTACTACCGCAAGTTCGCCGCAACAACGAAAGCCACTATGCATATCCAGCGCAAACCTGGTGAACAAATGGAAGTTGACTGGGCCGGGCAAACGGCCACGCTCGTGGACAGTGAAACGGGCGAATCAATACCTGTATACATCTTTGTCTCTGCTCTTTCTTGTAGTCAATACGCTTATGTGGAGGGGTTCCTGTCTCAGAATCAGGAAAGCTGGATCGCGGCGCACAATAATGCCTTCGCCCACTTTGGGGGTGTCACCAAAATCCTGGTGCCCGACAACCTCAAAACCGGCGTAGATCAATCCTCTTGGTATACACCCGTCATCAACAAAACGTACCACGAAATGGCGGAACATTACGGGATAGCTGTGGTTCCTGCACGGGTCCGGAAACCAAGGGACAAGCCCGGTGTGGAAGGCACGGTAGGTAACATATCCACTTGGATCCTAGCTGCCCTTCGTAATCAGACGTTCTTCTCGCTCACTGAACTGAACGCTGCAGTTGCTGAGAAATTAGATGCATTTAATCGTCGATCGTTTCAAAAAAAGCCTGGCAGCAGACTCAGCACGTTTCTTGACGAGGAGAAACATACGCTGTTGCCGCTGCCAGCTTCCATGTACGAATGCGCCCTCTGGAAAGTCGCCACTGTACAGTTCAATTATCACATCGCTGTGGATAAGATGCACTACAGCGTCCCCTACGAATACATCAAACACAAAGTAGATGTACGTGTCACTAAGGGCACCATCGAAGTGTTTTACAACCACCATCGAATTTGTTCTCATCCCAGACTCTACGGTCGTTCCGGTCAATATCACACTATGTCCGACCACATGCCGGACAAGCACAAGCAGTACGTGGAGTGGAATACGGAACGGTTCATATCATGGGCGAAGCAAGTTGGCCCTTACACAACGGTAGCCGTGCAAGCGATTCTCGCCGGTTATCGGGTCGAACAGCAAGGGTATAAGGCATGCATGGGTGTGTTAAAACTGGCGGATCGCTATTCACTGATTCGGTTGGAAGCTGCCTGTGAAAAAGCGCTGAGTTATACGCCCAATCCGAGCTATAAACATATCAGCACGATTCTGAAATCAGGTCAGGATACGATACATGCCGAGCCGTTGCCTAAAGAAACTCAATCTACGAATAACTCTGGCCAGCACCACGGATTCACCCGTGGTGCGGCATACTACGGGAGGAAATAACGATGTTAAACCAAACGACCATCAACAAACTCAACGATATGCGTTTGCGTGCGATGGCTGACTCCTTACGGGAGCAAATGCAGACCCCGTCTTATGCTTCATTGTCCTTTGAAGAGCGCCTCGGACTGATCATCGATGCAGAGTGGACACGGCGTAAGAACAATCAGTTGGACAGCTTAATCAAGAAAGCCACGTTACGTTACCCCAACGCCTGTGTTGAAGACATTGAGTATCATGCTGACAGGCAACTGGACCAAACCCAGATCCTACGACTATCAACCGCAAACTTTATACACGAGAAACACAACGTCATTCTTATGGGAGCATCAGGTGCGGGGAAAACCTTTGTTGGTTGTGCGCTAGGCAACGCCGCGTGTCGCCAACTCTTCACCACCAAGTACATCCGACTGCCCGAATTATTGACCGATCTAGCAGTAGCCCGAGGAGAGGGCACATTCAAAAAGGCTATCGCTCAATACAAGAAGGTCAGTCTATTGGTCATCGACGAGTGGTTGCTTGTGCCTTTGACGATTACAGAATCACGTGACTTACTTGAAATCATCGAAGCCCGGCACCAACACGCATCTACTATCTTCATCTCCCAGTTCTCCCCCGAGGGCTGGCATGAGAAGATAAGCGAACACACGATGGCTGACGCAATACTGGACCGAATCGTGCACAACTCGTATCAGATCCTGATTGACGGAGAGGACTCAATGCGCAAACGGAAGAGTTCAATCCAATAACCTAATCAAAAAGGGCCATCTCCGCATGGGGATGGCTCCCTCCATTAACGAGGTGGCTCTCGCTCTGTAACATCGTGGCTCTCTTTCATTAACTCAGCGGCTCTGCCGCACCGAAATACTCAGTCAAGAGAACAAATTGCCAGCTTTCGGTACAGCCTCATCGCTCCCGTGGTGAGTCGGCAGACGCCGCTGACACCTGGGGAACTTGGGGTATTTCTGCGTGAGGTGAGCTCACGGGAGTACGATATTCCAGGCAGCACAAGCAGGCGTGTAAGTGTACGAAGTCTGGAGCGTTATCTTGCGCTGTACAGAAAGGGGGGATACGAGGCATTAATGCCCAAAGAGCGTAATGACAAGGGGAATATGCGCTTGCCTGAAACCGTTTTGAACAGGGCTGCACAACTTCGGGCTGAGCGCCCAGAACGTAGCGTTGAGCAGATCATCCTGCTGCTCGAAGCGGAAGGTGCGGCTGCACACGGAACTGTGGCGGTGAGCACGCTGGCCAGGCATCTTCGTCAGGCTGGACTCAGTCGTCGGGAGTTATTGATTACACCCCAGAACAAAGGCACATTTCGCCGATTTGAGGCCGAGGACGTGCACGTGTTGTGGCAAGCGGATTTTCAGCACACGCTATACTTACCCGACCCAGACAACCCTGGTAAACGGAAGAAGGCGATTCTCTTCGCCGTTCTTGATGATCACAGTCGCCTGATTGTCCATGGACAGTTCTACTGGGATGAGAAGATGCCCCGGATGGAGGACAGTCTCAAGAAGGCCATTCTACGGCATGGTGTTCCAGAACAGCTGTACGTGGACAATGGTGCCGTTTTTGCATCCGACCACCTGAAACGTATTTGTGGTCGTGTGGGGATTCATCTGTCCCACAGTACCGTTCGTCGACCGGCTGGACGTGGGAAAATTGAGAGGCTATTTCGTTTTATTGACACCAGTTTTGTTCCTGAAGCGTACCAAGCGATTGATTCAGGCTATATAGAAACCTTGGACGACCTCAACGACGCATTCCAAACCTGGGTTAACGTCTATTACCACGAACGCAAGCATGGCAGCACTGGAATGGCTCCTAAGCAACGGGCCGCACAAACCACACGCAGGGCACGGAGAATATCCGAACAGGAGTTGACGGAGATCTTCTACTGGCAAGAGGAGCGAAAGGCGGATAAGGCCGGGTGCGTCTCACTCCAGGGGAATCTGTTCCAGGTCGACGACGAACTTGCCAACAAGAAGGTACAATTGCGCTATGATCCATTTGACCTCACCACAATACAAGTCTGGTACGGCGAGCACCGGTATGCGGATGCCGCGCCCATCGATCTCACCCGTCGCTATGACCGCCGGGTGCAACAAGAGGTAGAGGCTAGTGCACCACCGGCACCGGGAATCTCAATGTTTGAAGCGCTTAAGCAGAAACAGAGGGCCAATGCTGAAGGGCTCCGTTTTGCCGAAAGTGGTGACGTACAATGACACCAATGGAGCGGTGGAATTGGCAGTCCGTCCCATTCAGACGGGACGCCACGGGCGAAGCACTCTATGATTCTGCAGCACACCGAGAAGCGATCGCTCGTCTCATGTACGTTGTGGAAAACCAGGCCTTTGGGCTGCTGACCGGTGAGGTAGGCAGTGGCAAAACGACGCTCATTCGCAGGCTCATGACTGGACTGGATGAAATGAGATACTTGCCTATTTATCTGTGCCAGTTGGGACTGAAGCCCAAAGATTTCTATGGTGAATTACTGAGCCATCTGGGCGAGGCGATGCCGTTTGGATTAAGCAAGGCAAGGAAGTTGTGGAGTGAACGCATCCAAAGCCAAGGCGAACCGTCTGGGCGACGGTGGGTTGTCGTGATTGATGAAGCGCAGGACATGGCTGAGGAAATGATTCAGGAGCTTCGATTCGTCCGCAACCAGCACATGGACTCAACCTCTCCATTTCCGCTGATTCTAGTTGGACAACCGGAGATTCGGAGAAACCTGCGTTTGAAGAAATATGAAGCCATTTCTCAGCGGATTGACATGGCCTACCACTTAGCAGGCATGACGCGGGAGGAAACCGCTCAGTACATTCGACACCAAATGAAGCAGACTGGGACCAACATGCCCGTTTTCACTGATGGTGCCATCCAAATGATTTACACGGCCAGCCGTGGTATCCCGCGTGTGGTAAACCAACTGTGTACACAGGCGTTGTATGATGCGGCGGCTCGAGACAGTGAAGCGATTGAGGAGGGGCACGCTCAGAGAGTGCTCACAGACCAGGAGTGGCAACGAGGGACAGCTAGCTAGCTGAAGCTAAGTGATTGACGGTTGAACATCCAGTTCCATGGCAGATTGACGTTACGGCCGCTCCGCCAATGGCGGTGAACAAATCACCGTCAAACAGCGTGAGCGGCTACACTATTCTCACGACTTCCCAGGTCAAGCTTAATTTCCTGTCCCTTGAAACCATTGTCTTTGTAGGCACGAATAGTTCTGTAAACGACATACCATCTGTGCAATTTGCTTGACGGGAAGCCAAAGTAGACAAAGCTGAATAGCCTGTAGGCGTTCGTACTATCTACAGTCTTTCTTGCACCGAATGTACACTTCGATTGCTTTTATAATTGACTCTACGTCCATTTCACATCACCACCACTCAATTGGATACATTATTCATTCGGTGGTTATCTCATGAATTCTACTTCGTTAGTGAAAATGCTCCAGTTCAATTTATACAGCACACATTCAGTGAGATACAGACAAAAGAACAGATAATTTCCTATCATCTCCATTATGAATATAATTATTAGGAATAAAGGTACTATCAGCGCTTATTGTGACAATTTTACCTGATGCAACCGTAAAGCTTACATTAGTAGAAGTGGAGATCTGAAATACTCTCATTATATTATTATCCTCTTTTATAACAACTTTCACAGGTATATTAAGCGGTCTCCAAAAACCAGCAATTCTAACTGTTACTGCTTTACCAAACGCTTGAATTGTAGCGTTTTTCCCCATCCAGTTATACTCAGATTCACTAGCCCAATATTGCCCACCAATATAGTAACCAATATTTTTTTTAGCAGAAATTATCCAAAGATCAACGCCTGAAGTCTGAATAGGATTTGCATTTAGAATACTAGAGATTACCTTTTCCTGGTACTGACTATTGGATAAATGTCGCGCTAAAACTATATATTTTATTCCAAAGCGATCTAAGTAACCTAATGATTCTTCTCTAATATTCGGCGTAATTTTTAAAGCAGTATTTGAATTGCTATTTGAATTTAAAACATCTAATAATGCATTATCTGATGGTCCAAATCCATTCGGACTAATAGCATATCCCTCTGGCATTTTAAACCAAAAACCACTTGCTTGTTGCCAGTACATAGCTGAAGCATGTGCGCCTGTCGAAAATGGCAAAACCATCACAGTCGAGTTATGAGGAATGATCCTCTTTATTTCATTTGTAAAGAAAGGTGGCAATAAAACTGTAGTTACAGGAAAATTAATCAATGGCATCAAAAAAATAAACGTTGAAAGAATTGAAGTTATAGACAAAACTTGACTAACTTTTGTAAAATTACCTATCTGTTTAATAAATCCCGCAAATATTATTGCTATGAAAAAAAACATATATATACTTAATCTGTCAGGGAGGATATCATTTAATAATGGAAGGGCTCCGAACAATATCCATGGAAGTGGAATATTTGTAATTGTACCATCAATATGTAGAAATGGTCCCATGGATAGAACAGCAACGATAAATGTCATCCAAAAACTAAATTTCAGTAAAATACTTTTCTTAAGACAAAAAATAGATGATAAAAATATTAATATAAGAGGCAAACTAACATAAGAGTTCCATTCAGATTCATTACCAGTAAAACGATTCGAGATTGCATTCGTACCACTGTTGCTTAATTGTTGCAATGGCCCCGGTGTAATAAAATTATAGAGGTCAGTCACATATACATTAGGAGGTTGCAGTTGTCCATGGGGAATTGACGGCCCAAAAAATTGTGTAAAAAGTGGTACTCCACTAAAAATAACAATCATACCAAATGAATACAAAAGAGAGCGTACAATATATCCAACTTTAACAGCATGAATCCCTTTATTCATAATAAAGGTGATAATTATACCAAACATTGATATCAACGCTGCAGTAGTCATAACCTCTTCTCCGAGAAGTAACATCATAACCACAACCGCACCTAATAACAATCCATTAAATTTAGACGAACGTCGTTGTCCTCCGAATAAATCCCATAGAATCCAAAACAAATTCGGAATTAGAAATGCGGGGGATGTAAGTTGGGTATGCCCAAGAGATTGTGCAATCATATACGGGTTAAACCCGAATAATAAACCACCCGCAAATGAAGCTACTATGCCAAATGAAAACATTCGCAAAACGAAATACATCGATATTGCTGATAAAGGCAAACTTATTATGACTAAAGTATTATAGCTGGCTAAAATACCTAAAAAGTGAGTGATTGGCCAAAGTACAATAGATGCTAGCGGTACAGATGTATTCCACATCAAATTTACTCCACTTGGGAATAAAATGTAATTGGTCCAAAACGGATTTAATCCACGATCAATTGCAAATGGAATCCATCTCATGAACCACATAAAAAGCAAAGGATCGGCTCCGCCACCTAAATAACTTTGACTAAAATTCAATAAAACACTTGAAAAAATAGAAAATGATACTATGCAATATACTAAGATGATGCCAATATGAACAAAAGTTTTATTTCGTACGTAACCCAAGCGATCACTCCTCATTTTAAATTTATTATTATTATTATTTTATAACACCCTTCAAACAATAGCCTTCCTAAAGATGAATGTCTTTCCAATATAAAAATTCAATAAAGTAATTATCCCAATAGAAAAAATTTGAGCCATCACTGTATTCATACGTAAAATACTAATAACAAAAAAAAGAATCAATGCATTAATCGGGACTGTTATCAATCGAGACAAATAAAATTGAATCAACTCACGAAACAATTGATTCTTACTCTGAAAAGTCCACATCCGATTTCCGAAATAGGCAAGTGTTGTTGCGATAAATAATCCAAAAAAAGACGCAAGCTGGTAATTCAAATGTATCAATAGAAGCACTGAATAGGTTATTAATTGTATCCCTGCAGTAATGATTCCTATAATACAAAATCTAATAAAAATTATAATTTTAAATTTAACATGTTTTTTTAATGAGTCTAACAACTCAAACACATTATTCATATTTCACCTCATTTCACAATAATTTTTTAGCAAAAATTCTTCCCACAACATATGCGTGTAACAATCCATGAATTTAAAATCATTCTCAAAGCGTGTTCTTAATTTGTTTTCGAAAATAATCAATAGTACGCAATAACCCCTCAGAAAGAGAAATGTTTGGTTCCCATTCCAACATCTCTTTCGCTAAAGATATATCCGGTTTACGTTGTTTAGGATCATCTAATGGTAGCGGTTCGAACTTTATCTCAGAACCATCACCAAGTAGACTAACTATAATTTTCGCAAATTGTAAAATCTGGTATTCATCAGGATTACCTAAATTTACAATTCGATATTTTGGATCCTCAATCGTTGTATATTTATAAATTCCTCGAACTAAATCATCAACAAAACAAAAACTTCTCGTCTGAAGACCATCACCATAAACAGTTATTTTCTCACCATTCAAAGACTGCGAAATAAAATTTGGCACTACTCTACCATCATTTACTTGCATACGTGGTCCATAAGTATTAAATATCCTGGCGATGCGAACATCTAATTTTCGATTACGATAAAACGCCATTGTTGCAGCTTCTGAAAATCGTTTCGCTTCATCATAAACAGACCTAACACCTACAGGATTTACATTACCCCAATATGTTTCAGGCTGTGGGTGTATTTCAGGATCTCCATATACTTCAGAAGTAGATGCCATAATAAACTTTGCATTATCACGCGATGACTTCTCTAATACATGAAATGTTCCAATAGAATCGACTTTCAGCGTTTCCTCCGGATATTTGAAATAATCTTTCGGGCTAGCAGGACAAGCAAAATGAAGAACAGCATCTACTGCCGGAAGAGAACTTGGCAATCCGTTTATTAGATCTAATTCTCTGAATGAAAAATTACTATTTTTCGATGCCATCGCCAAATTATCTAGATTTCCAGTCACGAAATTATCTAACCCGATCACTGAATGTCCACAACCCAAGAAATAGTCACATAAATGCGATCCAAGAAATCCTGCTGCCCCAGTAATTAATACTTTCATTTTAAATCCCCCTTTAGCCCAATCCCTACAGGATAATATTCAAAACCTCGATTTTCCCAATCAATATCAACCAACATATTTCTGGCATCTACAATTATCGGAGTTTTCATCAATCCAAATATTTTATCTGGAACAATATCGTAAAACTCCGGCCACTCAGTTGCAATAACAAGTAAATGTGAGTCAACCATTGCTTCATAGACGTCGGATGCAAAATCAACATTAACTTTTGCTTTTTGCGATAGCGCTAAGCGGGCAGTGGACATTGCCCGTGGATCATATGCGGAGATCAAAGCTCCTTGGTCAACTAACCTTTCAATAAGAATAAGCGAGGGTGATTCTCGAACATCATCCGTCCCAGGTTTAAATGCTAAACCTAAAACTGTAATCTTTTTATCGCGCACAGCCCACAACGCGGTCTGGATTTTCCTAAAAATGTGTTCAACTCGATACTGATTTATCTTCGTAACCTCTTCAAGTAAGGAGAATTTTAAACCAACAGACTCTGCCATATGAGCCAATGCTCGGGTATCTTTTGGAAAACAACTACCTCCATATCCAAAACCCGCACCTAGAAATTGCTTACCGATTCTTGTATCCAGACCCATCCCAAGCGTTACCATACGTATATCAGCGCCGACCTTTTCACATAAGTCCGCAATCATATTTGCATATGAAATTTTCATAGCTAAAAAAGAGTTACTTGCATGTTTAATTAACTCAGCTGTTTCGATATCACTTGTTATTTTTGGACATTCAACATTTCTATATAATTCAAGCAATAAATCACGCGCTCTATCTGTGTTTGTTCCAATTACGATTCTGTCTGGATTGAGAAAATCCTCTAGTGCACTACCTTCCTTAAGAAATTCAGGATTACTCGCAACATCGCATTCAAGACTAGATTTACTATATAGCCGCAAAGTTCTTTGAATCCATTTAAATGTCCCAGCAGGAACAGTACTTTTCTCAACCAAACATTTGTATGACATTGCATATTCCGCAATTGATCGCGCGATAGATTCAACCGCAGAAAGATCTGCACTACCATCTGGCATCGAAGGAGTTCCTACACATATAAATATAAGTTCTGCGTAGTCAATAAGCTCTTTTATGTTTGAAGTAAAATTTAATCTATTTTCAAAACACTGTTCTCGTATTGCATCTTCTGCACCATTTTCAAAAAAGGGTACCTGACCCTTTTTCAAATTACAAATCTTATTTTCGTCATGATCCATTACCAGTACTTCATGCCCCATATATGCAAAGCCAATCCCCGTAATTACACCTACATAACCAGCTCCAATAATAGAAACTTTCACAGATGATCACCTATACCCTTTTCTACTACTTTTACTTTTTTACCTATTTTTCCAAACCTAAATTTTAATAGCGCATATACCGCTGAGAAGCCATCCTTCCAAGAGATTTTTTTGCCTTCAGCAAAATCTCTACCCCGATATGTAATTCCAATTTCAACAATGTTATAACCCATTCGTGCAATTTTAGCAGTAATTTCAGGTTCCATGTTGAACCGATCAGATTGAATATCTAATTGAGAATATACTTCTTTAGCCATCAGCTTATAACAAGTTTCCATATCTGTTATCTTCAACCCAAATAACATATTGGTTAAACCAGTAAGCATAAGATTACCATAACGATGCAAACCACTCATATTCTCCATATGTCCCAAAAATCGCGAACCATATACCACCGGTGTCTCAGCATCAAGATTTTCTAAAAGAAGCAAAATATCCGATGGATTATATTCCAAATCTGCATCTTGTATGATGAGTGCATCACCAGAAGCATATTGCATACCTGTACGTATAGCCGCTCCCTTACCTTTATTTCTATCATGTAGAACGATCATTATTTCAGAATCAAATTTCTTTAGTCTTTCACGAGTCAGATCAGTTGAAAAATCGTCAACAACAATTATTTCTTTTCTTATCGGAACTTCTTGAATCATACGGATCACATTAATAACTGTATCCTCTTCATTATATACCGGTATAATAATTGATAAAAGCCCATTAAATGTTGCCATATCAACATCAACTCATTTCGAATAATTTATAAACAAGATAACTTATTATCTCGTAGTATACCACTCTACTACAAAATCCGACACGCTTCCGTATAAAATAAATCATTTTTCCTCACTAAAATGAGATCAAATTAATACCATGTGCATACTTTTATAAATCACTCCTAAAAACTCAACCAAAGTTCCCTCAATGTATCCTTTAACGTATAGCGAGGTGCCCATTCTCCTAAACTTCTCAAGCAGTTATCATCACCCACAATTTTGTCAGGCTCTCCTCTCACAAGCGCATCATTCTGCACATAGCGGATGCTACGTTCCAATCTCGTTTCTTGCGCAAGAATCTCTGCCATCTCACGTACAGATATTCCGATTCCCGAACACACATTGACAACCGACCCTGTAGCCGCAGACTCCATAATGAGGATATACGCTCGAACCACATCGCGCACATCCATAAAATCACGAATTGCATCCATGCGACCTACAGAAATCTGCAACTCACCAGTACCCTGATTCACAATCTCCTTCTTGATACGTGCAGCTAGATCTGGACAGAGGAAACCTGCCTGTTGTCCCGGTCCAGTGTGATTAAAAGGTCGAGCAATCTTTAAGTTTAGCCCTTTGGAAAGAAGCATCCATAAATGCGCCTCTGCACTGGCCTTGCTTGCGCCGTAGAGAGATGTCGGTCTCAGAGTATCCGTTTCTTTGAATCGGATATCATCTCCAGAAAGACTCCCATAAACCGATGCGGAACTCACAAAAAGAAAAGCGCATTCATCTCCACATTCCCTTTGCACGACCTCAGCCCATCGGTAGGCTCCCAACACATTCGACTGATAGTACGACTCAGCCGAAACGCCATGTGTTACTGCAATGCCTGCAAGATGATAAATCTCGTCAGGTTGATATCTAAATACAATTTCCCGAAATCCATCGGTTTCCGATAAATCCGCATGTTCATGGATAAGATTCTCATGTACCGATAAGGATCTTCTCTGATTTGAGTGTGGCCCAGAAACTGCAACCACTTGATTTCCCTTCTCTACCAAAGCATCGACTAAATGGCGACCAACAAAGCCATTTGCGCCAGTTATGATCGATACAATCTTTTTTTGATTCATCATGCCCCGTGCCGCTTCAAATCGGCTTCAATCATCATACGTGACAGTTCTTCAACGTTGGTCTTTGCCTTCCAGCCTAAGATGTCTCGCGCTTTTGTGGCATCACCAATGAGCAAATCAACCTCTGCTGGACGTTCAAATGCAGAAGAAGTGTCAACATAAGAATTCCAGTCATTTATCCCCGCAGCACGGAAGGACATCTCTACAAAATCTTGCACCGCATAAGTCTCACCCGTTGCAATGACAAAGTCATCTGGCTTGTCCTGTTGCAACATGAGCCACATTGCTTCGACATACTCTTTCGCATAGCCCCAGTCGCGCTTTGCTTCAAGATTGCCAAGTGTAATTTTGTCCGCTTTACCTGATCTAATTTTTGCGACGCCATCCGTAATTTTTCTTGTCACAAATTCAATTCCTCTAAGCGGCGATTCGTGATTAAAAAGAATTCCAGAACACGCAAACATGTTGTAGGACTCACGATAGTTTGTGGTCATCCAATGTCCATAAAGCTTTGCCACTCCATAGGGACTGCGTGGATAAAATGGTGTCTTCTCCGTTTGTGGGATCGTCTGAACCTTGCCGAACATCTCACTTGTGCTAGCCTGATAAAAACGAGCAGAGGGGCACGCAATACGGATTGCCTCAAGTAAATGTGTAACTCCCATTCCAGTAACTTGCCCCGTCATGATAGGCTGATCAAACGATACTTTCACAAAACTCTGCGCTGCCAAATTGTAAATCTCATGAGGCTGATATATGTTTAACACGCGAATCATCCCAGAGAGATCTTCGAGATCCATGCAAACCAGTTCGACCTTTGATTCGATTCCCAGGTAGCTTATTCTCCATGTATCGATCCCGCTCGTACGACGATACGTACCAATAACGCGGTATCCTCTGCTAAGTAGCAAATCCGCAAGGTATGCACCGTCTTGTCCAGTAATTCCGGTAATCAACGCTGTTTTCATAAGTATCCCCTTAATTTAAAGCTCTAAAAAATAATTGCCAAATCATTTTAAGCATACTGCTTTGTAAACGAATTACTTAGAAACCCAATAAGTATAACGCTATTGAAGTAAGATATCCAACATATTTTTTGCGGCTTCCTTCCATGTCAGCCAATGCATATCGTCTGATTTTGGATGCATATCCTGATCATACAACTTTATCCAGTCCTTAATCGCATAAGCAAGATCAATAGGATCTTTACCATGGAAGTAAAATGCGTGCTCCTCCGCCACTTCTCGAAAGACCGGGATATCTCTCGCAATGATCGGTAGCTTGTGTTGTGCAGCTTCAATAAGCGGAAGTCCAAATCCCTCCCCCTCACTTGCTGCTATAAGACAAGTAGAAGAAGAATAGATTTTTTCGAGGTATTCATCGCTAATTCCCTCAAGCCATAAAAGTCTTCTATTAAGTTCGGGATGCTTACGTATCTTTTCAATTAACGTTTCGACCATCCACCCTTGTTTTCCTACGATAATTAGATTCACATCAATCTCTTCAGCCCAAAGCCGTTCAAACGCTAAAACAGTCTGCATATATCCTTTTCGCGGCTCAACGGTCCCTACCATCAGAAAACTTTTCCGTCTATAAATATTAGTTAAATTTTGATCTGCATTATTCGGCAATCCCATAGAAGGAATAGAATTTTCAACATCTGCACCTAGATGTGACCATGTTATTTTGTATGGCCGTAAACGTTCGGTTCCATTATCATGTAACCATTTTTTCAAATCATTAGCCACCCCTGATGAAATGCATATTGCACCATCAAACTTCGTGATAATACTTAACCAATTTTCATGTCCAACATCAGAACCAGTGGGGAAAACTTGAGGCATTAATATTGGAAGTAGATCATACACAGTAAAAAAGATTTGCACGCCAAGATTATGCATTTGCGTCAAAAACTCCCGTTGCGTAACTACAACATGTGATTGAAAATCAAGTCCCATAAAAATATCGCCATTTTGATATTGAATAAGTTCATCAGTGATAAGATTTGATGTAGATCCAATTAACTCCAATGTATATTGGCGAGCATATCGGTAACCTATCTCGCCAATTGATGCATATACCGGTTCAATACGATAGTCTCTAAAAGATGACTCTAACATTTCTTTTAAAACACTTCGCGTAACACGCTGAATCCCACTTTTTGCATCTCTCACCACTAGCTCGGAGATATCAATCAGCAATTGACGTTGGGGTAAATTATTATCCTGATTTCGCGAAATATTATTCGCTAAATCAGCACATTCCATATCATCAGGTTTATATCCATCCAATAAACCAATTGCCTCAATTAGATTCTGCGAACTAAAAATATTGTTGGAATAAAAATATTCAACCACATTATGGTACTGTTGAACTAGCCCCAAAACACATTCACTAATTAAATTTTCTTGTATATATGATTCTGTATGCTTGATGATATCTTTACGTTTCTGCTTTAGATCTCTAATAAATGTAATTACTCTCCAATTATCTAAATTAAGTTTAGGATAACATTGTTTAGATAACTCAATAGGATGTTCGGAATGAACGATAAGTCCCAACGCACTTTTTAAAACGCTGAGATTACACGGATATTTCATAATAATTTGATTTAAATCAGATGTTGACGCATGCTCTTGAACAGCTTTATATCCGTGTGAACAATAAAGTTCTTTCAACCACCTTGGATCACTGAGATAGTTTTCTCCAGAATGTTTGTAGATACCCGAGAGGAAAAAATCATGCAGCACTACGACTCCTGGTATTTCATTTAACAATGAAAGCATATAATGATGAAATGGCGAATTTCCAAAATGATAAATTACTCGATCATATTTTTTTGCATGAGTTAGAAACCAGTCAGAATTTCGGATCGGACAGTTCGCTCTAATCCAAGGATCAGAAACAGTCTCTTGGTCAACAATAACTTCAATTTCATAATATCGAGCAAGTTCAGGCAAGAGTTTTGCACTGTAATCGCTGATCCCCGACTGCACAGGCGGAAGAGGAGAAATATAAGCTAGTTTCGGACGACGCGAAAAACGTTTCAGAGAAAACATTTTATCACAGTTCTTTTCACTTATTGAATCCATAGCATGTAACGCACGTTTTGCACTCAAATCCCAAGAAAATTTTTGTGACTGTTTTAGACTATGCCGTTGCAACTCAACAAGAAATTCTTCATCTGTTAAAATTTGTTCCAGTTTATCTGTTATTGATCGATCATTCTTCGGATCAAACAAAGCATCTTTTCTCTCAATGATCTCTGGAACGCTAGATGTATTCGATCCAATAACTGCCGTTCCACATGACATCGCCTCAAGCACGGGCAATCCAAACCCTTCATGCCATGACGGAAAAATGAAAACCTTACATAAATTATATAAGTTGATTAGATCCTCATCAGGGACATAACCAGTCAGTACCAACTCTTCCGATCCCATTCCGAATTTTTTAGCAACTGACACCAATCGTGCTCGATCTACAGGTTGAATAGTACATACGATCAACAATTGGTGTTTTCTGCGTAAGGATTTAGGCAATTGAGCGTAAGCGCGAATCAAGCCCTCTATGTTTTTGCGAGGCTCAATTGCTGCGCCTGTGTACATCACAAAGGATTGTGAAATTCCGTACTGACTTAGAATACGTTCCTTATCTGATGGCTCAAACGTTAGAGGTTTAAATTCAGCATCTACCGCAGCTGAAATATTCACAGCTGAATCAGAGGCTATTCCCAAATATCGGATCGCCTCTTGACGTGAAGATTCGGAGATAGATAACAAAAGGTCCGCGCGTCGAAGATGACCAATTTTTTGTTCATACCAAAGCTCATATTCAGGACTTTTAAGATAAAGTTCACGATAAATTAGAGGAATTAAATCATACAGAATGACAGCAGTTGGAATCGTATTGTTAAAAGCACCAATGCTAGTAACTGCATCGTCGCCTAGCCCTTCGAATAAACTTGTAATAAGAATAATATCTGGCTTTAAACTAGCAAGAAAGGATTCCCTTATCAATTCAGCAGTTCTGCGACGCCACGAAGAATCAGATGCCAAGTAATATACTGGTCCAACGGCCTGCCATACTCTAATATTTTCTTGCGAAAGCAATTGATCAAAAGTCGAGCGAATGAACTCTATCGTGTCAGGAAACAGTCCATTTAGAGCAAGAATAACTTCATGATCCCCCTTATTAGCGACAAGAGCCTTGATAAGGGATAATGTTAGTCTGCCAATCCCACGATGACGACTAGCGCTTTGCGCCCCTTGCATATCAATTACAATTCTCATGATTTTTACTCCTTATTTTTTTCGATTGAGGCTTTAAGATCTTTATAGATTTTTCTTGAACTGGAATTAAGATTTTCTATTGAATGATTTGATTGATGAACGGTTCCAACTCCACTGTAATATCGCTGATCGTCCCCTACTCTTTTTAAACGTTCTTTTAATCTAGGAAAGCGTGTCAGAAATCGTAGGGCAATAGCCTTTAGTTTATAATTACTTTGGATTTTACGCTTTAACGCTACCAAAGTAATACGCAAAATACGTCTCGGACGGCTAGAAGGAGCAAATGTTATCCACGCAATGCTACCCCGCACAAACCATCTCGCTGCTATACCCGCTAACCGTAAAGGATACGTCGTTTTCCATGAATGACTGTTTATGACCATAGAATAATGATGCCAAGCATTTTGGACATCAGCTTCCATTTGTTTCATACGATTCTCTAACTCTTTCGATCTCACTTCAAAATACGATGCGCGTGATTCAGCTTCAAGTGTTCTCTTTTCAGCACGTTCGATTTTTAATAATGCTTCACTCGCTTGTGCTTCGAACTTCTCTGTTCGTAAAATCGCTTCTTTCGCTCTTGTTTCAGCCCGTTCCGTTCGTAATTCCGCATCAATCAATTTATTTTCAATACGTTCAGCGTTAATCTGGGCTTTAATTACCCAATCAACCGCCTCACGTGTGAAAGAACTAGCTTCCTGAGTTTTTATTTCTATATGTGCAAGACGTTGTTCGAATTTCTCAGTTAAAGATTCCAAGGTGATCCCGTATTCTTGACTAAAATATCTATCAAATCGATTTAGGATTTCGGACGAAGCTTTTTTTTGAGCTATCATTGAATAGTCCGGGCTAACACCATCGATCACATCAAGTAACGCTACAGAAGATTTTTCATGAATCTCTTTCGATTCCTGCAAACGAAGGATTTTCACTCTAGAAAAACCAAAATACTCCGCAAGGAAAACCAGCAACTGTTGCGGTATAGGACGTTGATGTGTCGGATCAAGATAAAAATTGGCTGTGGCAACCTTGATATTCTCCGGATTGGGCGTTTCAAGAATGAGTAACCCACCTGGTTTTAAAACACGAACCGCCTCACAAACCAGATCACTTAATACATCGAATGGAAGATGTTCAGCAATATGAAATCCAGAAACAATGAGCTGGCTCTCATCAGAAAGTTCTCTTAATGCTGTTAGCGCATCCTTCTCAGATACAGTCAGCCCACGCTCTACACAGGCTTCTAACATCCCGCGATCCAAATCAACACCAACCGCCTGAAAGCCATTTTCCTTCAATAATTCAAGCCACTCTCCGCGGCCACACCCTAGATCCAACACTTGGCGCTCACTATACACATCAAGTAATGGAAGAATCCATGGAATATAAACTTGTAACCTCGACATAATGAGTTCACGAGATCCACGATACCTATCTTCAAACGCTCGATATAAGCGAACCTCATTTTTATTATGCATTCTTATCCTCAATTCTAATTCTATCATTTTTCTTCTATAACGATTCAATAACCACGGGTTGAAAATCGCTCATTCTTCATACAATCAATGATCAATCGATAGCTTCCATTCATGTGGCACCCTACACAGTCCAACATCGTTAATATCAGAGTAAACCTGGATCTGAGTGGCTCTTCTCCAATAATCATGCGCTTGTGTATCTGCAGCACTGCATGCGACATCAATCCAATAGGAACCGGACAACAAACAGAAATCTGTGGAATGAAATGTAATTGATCCGCTACCCTGAATTAAGGATATCGTATCATATCGATCCAATCGCGTGTTTGTCCCATAACATTGCACATCGTCTGCCGTGAAAATCTCTATGCCAAAGTCGACATCGTTCACCCCCTGCTTAACACTGAATCGAATGGTTATATCTAGCGGTTCGCCGCATTGCACTAGACCACGCCCAGCACTTGATGTGACGACGACTTCATCAATCGTCACATCGCCCGTACCCCAACGCAGTCCAGCATCAATTGCTTCACTAGAATCCGTACCATTTAAAGAACGAATCTCTTCAGATGTCTCGCTAGTATCCGAACGCTCAAAAGACATCGCATTTGATCCTTCGTTGGACGCTTTGAATACAGTGGCTAAATACGATTGGATGCAGTTAATTGGTTTGCCTTCCATTTTAACACGTGAATCATGCATCCATACGACTCGATCGCAAAATCGCTCGACTGCTGCAGTATCGTGAGTGACGATAATGATCGTTGTATCTCTCGCCCTAAGCGTTCTTAATCGATTCATACACTTCGCCTGAAATGCTGCGTCACCTACAGCGAGAATTTCATCAATCAAGATAATTTCTGGATCGACAGCAACCGCAACTGAAAATGCGAGTCGCATATACATTCCCGAAGAATAGCTCCGTACTGGTTCGTTAATAAAATCACCGAGTTCTGAGAAATCGATGATCTCATCAAGTTTATCCCGAATTTCTTTTCGCGACAAACCTAAAAGCGCACCGTTCATAAATACATTTTCTCTGCCTGAAAAATCCGGATGAAACCCAGCTCCCAATTCCAGAAGGCTTGAAACACGTCCGCGTACATCCACCGTACCCGAGTCAGGATACAGAATTTTGCTCATGAGTTTGAGAAGCGTGCTTTTCCCAGATCCGTTAACGCCGATTAAACCCAAAGATTCGCCTCTCGTGACATCCAAACTGACATCACGCAAAGCCACAAAATCCCGATACTTCGCTCGCCCTGCATAAAGCACTCGCTCTTTGAGCGTACTGTTTCTCTCGGTATGAACGCGGAAATTTTTGGATACATTTTGAACACGAATCACTTTTTCGGTATTGACCATGATCAAATTTATACCTCCTCAGCAAAACGGCGATTCAATCGCGTAAAGAGCCACCAACCAAAAATCAACACGACAACCGATATTCCATATCCATAAAGAAACAGTTTCCAATGCGGGCTTTCATTGTAATACAGTGTTGATTGAAAGGATAAGACAACGTCAGACATTGGATTTAATTTAAACATCTGAGCAATACCTGGAGATAATATTTTAAGTGAATAGATGACTGGTGTAAGGTAAAACCACAACATCAAAAAAATCCCAAGCATATGTTCAATATCTCGCAAGTATACGGTGAGCGAAGATAACAGCAAAGCTAACCCTACAGTAAAAATCATCTCCATCAATAAGATGAGTGGAACGTATAGCCAATTCACCGTCGGATAATATCCGTTAATGAATAAAAAAGGTACCAAAATGACAAGAGATAACAAATAGTTGATTACACTGCCTCCCACAACAGAAAGCGGGAGAATCTCCCTTGGAAAATAAATCTTCTTCACAAGTGATCCTTGCCTCACGATCACACTGGCCGAGGATTGAATTCCCGTGGCGAACAAATTCCATGCCAAAAGCCCAATAAACATAAAAAGAGCATAGTGAGGCATCGTAACTTTCATAATCCTCGAAAAGATAAACGTGTAAACCATTAACGTAAGAAGTGGATTGATAAATGTCCAAAGAAATCCCAAAAAAGACCCGCGATAACGTGTGCGCAACTCAGACAAGATCATGCTCCATAACATTTCTCTATACTTCCATAATTCAACCAGACGAGCGTACACAAAAGCACATCCTTGTTTTATCATTCAATGTGTTCCGTACAAAATTAAAGCTGAAATGGTTTACTGCACATTACGATTTGTTACTACTCTTTGCAGCAAACCAAGTGTATTTTTCGCGACAGCATGCCAAGACATCATTTCTGCCCTTATTTTCGCACGAAAAGCGAGTTCGGAATTACGTCCATCCCTATACAAGTGAGCAATTTGCAATGCGATATCCTCGATCTGATATGGATTCGCATAGAGTCCACAATCCCCAACCACTTCTGGAAGAGAACTCGAATTCGAAACGAGCACAGGAGTACCATACCTCATCGCTTCAAGCGGAGGCAAGCCGAACCCTTCATAGAGAGACATATAAATAAATCCAACTGCATTGCGATAGAGAACACCCAAAATTGCGTCAGATACATATCCCAAGTAGCGAACAGACTCATCCAGATCGTGCTGAATCTTCTCAGATGTACCTCCCCACCCACTTGCCCCTACGACCACAAGCAAAGGCTCTGACTCGCCTTCAAAACGTTGTTCATTCAGGAATCTTTTAAACGCTTGAATAACGCGCGCTAGATTTTTCCGTGGTTCAAGCGTACCCACGGTGAGGAGATAGGGATGTTGCTTCAATCCCAGAGATTCTAACGCACGTTTGTCCGACACATCTTCTGAGGGTCGATCCAATCGCTCAGATACGCCCAGGGGAATCACATCGATCTTGTCGGATTCCAGATGAAGATAAGATATAAGATCCTTTTTGGTATTCTCTGAATCCGCAATGACATGATCACACTTTCTCACATACCACTCCATGCCATATCGGTTATGCAGATAGGTTACACGTTTCATTGTCTTCGGAAATACTCGATAGACCATGTCATGCACGGTCAAAACAGAAGGGGCTCCAAACGGAAAAACAGGCATTGCATAGTTTGGTCCCCAATAAACATCGACGTGATCCTTGCGAAGTTGGATCGGCAAGATGGTGTGCATCCACACCTCAGGTGGCTCAAAAAGAAAGACACGCTTGCAGATGCGAACATTCGATCGAGCAAGTTGCGGGGGAATCTCAAAATGACGAGCGCTATAGAGAAAGAGCTCATGAGGAATTTCACTTTTACCCCATTGGTTCAAGATTTCCCAAAGGTAATATCCGATACCCGTTTTTTCCTTTGATAATGGACGGCAATCGATGCCAATACGCAATGCAGCAACCCCCATACCACCTAGAGCATAACCCGCATTTCATTCGACCCGCATGTTGATCGCATCACGTATCTCGGCGTGAAACATCTCTGGTGAAAATTGCGTGGAATGATCTCGAATAAATTCCACATCATACGCCGATTGCTCCAATTCAATTAATGCATCCACCAAAGCATCGACCGATTGCTCTTGAAAAAGGATGCCCGTTTTCCCATGAATAACAGTGTCCTCTGCCCCACCCTTTGCGTAGGCCACGACTGGTTTTCCATAGCGTTGAACCTCCACGACGGTCAGTCCGAAGTCTTCTTCTCCAGGAAAGATAAATCCGGAACAATGCTTGTAGAGCGCCTTTGCATCCTCATCCGAGAACGCAGTGATAAAGTGAATCCACGGGCTTGACTCTGCTTGCAGACGTTCCAGTTCTGGCCCATTCCCCGCAACAACGAGATGCCGTTGCATTCGTTCACACGCTTTGATCGCGAGATCCACGCGCTTGTACGGAACAAGTCGTCCCAGTGACAAATAATAAGGTTCCCTTTGAAGATCAGGGAGTAGTGATTTGATCGAGCCAATCGGCTCAGTGGGAATCAACCCTACAGGTGGATAAATCACGACAGAACTTCTCCCATAATACTTCTCAATGCGCTCAGCAACAGCGCGACTGCACGCAATATAGTGATCGACCTTTTGCGAATTATGATAATCCCAAAATCTCATAAAAGCCATGAGCACTGTCATCGCCGCTTTCGCAATCGGCGAGCGCAGGCTCTCGTAATACTCTTGATAGCCACTCCAGGCATAGCGCATCGGTGTATAACAGTAACTGATGTGTAATGCTCCTCGCCTTGCGCGGACACCGTTGGCGCAAGCGTGACTGCTAGTGATGATCAGGTCATACTCTTTCATATCCAATAGCGAATAGGCGAGTGGCATTAATAAAAGATAGGCTTGATATCTTGGGATAGAAAACGGAAGATGCTGAAGAAACGTCGTGCGAATCTCACGCGCCGCGAGTTCCTCAGGCAACTGTGAGCGATCTAGCACAGACACATAGATTGTTGCATCTGGAAAAATTCTGGAAAGTTCAAGCAACACCTTTTCAGATCCACGAAAATTGACCAGCCATTCGTGGACGATCGCAACCTTCACCGCGTTGACTGCACCTCCCAAATACGTTCCACGTTTAATCACCTACATCACATCGCAGGCACCTTCTACCTACGAAAACTCGTTCTCAGCGCTCCGTGTCCTCACCCTCCCTCCCTGCGGCGCGCGTTTCGCAGCGTGCGGCGTTTTTCCTGGCGATGCGCCCGCTGCGCAAACAAGAGTGAGGCGATCTGCCGCGCCACGGAAGGACGCGTGACAAGCAGGTGCAAAAAGCGCGCAAACTCGACGAGTTGGGCGACCCAAAACCCAGCCGAGCGCGGCGAGACATACACCCACACCATGGAAAGCTGATTCGCAAACGAGTGCGTCTCAGCGAGTGCGTTCGGGCGCTGTCCCGCTTTCCAGCCGCGCGCGTGTTTGGCCACCGCCTTTGGCGCGTACAAAAACGAAAATCCGTTGAGCGAGCCGCGCCAGCAGAGATCGACGTCCTCCTTGTAGAGAAAAAACGTCTCGTCAAGCACATACCCTGCCGCGTGATGCATCGCGTTTAAAAAGGACGCCGTGTAGAGCGCGGCCGCGCCGCACACGCCAAACACATCGCGCGCTACGTCATACTGCCCCTCGTCCCGCTGCTCTGCGCCGCGATCCCGCACGTGAAAGAAAGCCTCCATGACAAGCCCCGTGCTGTCGAGCGTCACGCCGTTTGCGCGCAAGAGTTTCCCCGTCGCCCCGCCGGTACGCTCCCCTTTTCTGTCGTGCAGCGCCGCAAGGCAGTTTTCGAGATACGTCGCGCGCAAGAGGACATCCGGGTTAAGCGTCAGCACGTGGGTCATCCGCTCGTCAAGCGCGCGCGTAAACCCGAGGTTGTGCGCCGCCGCATAGCCGAGATTGTGCGGCAGGATGTGCACGACGACGCGCGGGTGCCTTGCCGCGTACGCCTCTGCGATCGTGACGCTCGCGTCGGTCGACGCGTTGTCGAGGATCAGCACACACGCAGGCGCGACCGTTTGCGCGAGCACCGCGTCGAGACACGCGGCGAGTCCGTCCGCACTCTCGTGCGTGACGATCTGCACCTGCACGCGGGGGAGATGAACCTTCCCCCCTCCCGTGCGAGATTCATCCGGCGCGAAGCGTTGCACCGCGCCCGCCGCGTCGCACCCCGCCTCAGTACGCATTGTGATTTCTAAACCCGTGCACCACGGTGCGCAGGACGATCAGCATGTCCATCCGAAACGACCAGTTCTCGATGTAGCGCAGGTCGTACTCGATGCGCTCCTCGATGCTCGTGTCGCCGCGCAGCCCGTGAATCTGCGCCCAGCCGGTGATGCCGGGGCGAATGCGGTGCTTGACCATGTAGCGCGGGACGTCCTCCTGGAACTGCTCGGCGTAGTTCGGACGTTCGGGGCGCGGGCCGATCACACTCATGTCGCCGCGCAGGACGTTCCAGAACTGCGGCAACTCGTCAAGGCTCATCCGGCGCATGAAGCGCCCTACCTTCGTGCGGCGTGGATCGTCTGCCACCGTCCAGCCTTCCTGATCCGCATCGTGCAACACCATCGTGCGAAACTTGTACATCGTAAACGGCCTGCGGTTTTTCCCGAGCCGCGTCTGCCGGTAGATGATCGGACCGGGCGATGACTTGTGCACCAGAATGGCGAGCAGCGCAAAGAGCGGACTCAGCACGACCAACACGAGCAGCGAGAAAACGAGGTCAAAGCCGCGCTTGAGCGCGAGGTTGACCACCTCGTCAAGTGGCGTGTAGCGCGTGTCGACGATGGGCAACCCAGCGAACTCGTCAAAACGCGGTCGACTCGGCAGCACGTCGACAAAATCCGGAATGAGCAGCGTGTGAACGCCGTAGTACTCGGCGATCTGCACCGCGTCGCGCAACATGCCCATTGCGTAGTACGGCACGGTGAGCACGATGTGATCGACGATATGCCGCTGAAGAATCGCGCTTAACTCTGCCGAAGTGCCGAGACACATGATGTTCTCCCGCTCAAAAAATGCGTGCTGCGCGAGATCTTCAATCCCGTCTTGCTCATCCGTCGCCGCAGCTAACTCGCGATCCACGCGGCCGTCATCTGCGATCACGCCGCCGAGGATCTCGTAGCCAAACTCGGGATGGCGTCGCACGTGCGCCAGGAATCGCTCGGTGGCGCGCGTCGCCCCGATGATGAGAATGTACTTGCGGTTGAAGCCGCGCGCGCGAAACGACTGGAGGATGCGTCGCAAGGCGCTGCGCGTCCCGATGGTGAAGAGAAACGTAAGGATCACAAACAAAGCGATGACCGCCCGCGAATACGGCTCCTTGCTCAAATACAACACGCTCATCGCGGTCAGCGCCATCATTGCATCGCTCACAAGCAACTGCGCGGCCACGCGGCGCAGCGACTGGTTGCGCGTGATGTTGTAGAGCCCTGTGAGCGCTGCGACGATCAGAAATGCGGGAAGCGCCACGTAGAGAATTTTCAGGTAGTCGCTCAGTGGAAGCGCGCCGTACTTCGGGAGGATCGCCGTCTTAAAACGCGCCACCCACGCCAGGAGAAAGGCGATCACGACGATGAACGCATCGCTCACCATGTAAAGCCTGCCAATCCACACCTGATGCCTTCGCAGCATGATCTGCCCTCCTCCTTAGCGGTCTGCGTTGATAAACTGATACTCCTGAAGTGCGCCCGGTTCTTTCTTCATCTCTTGCATCGTCACTTTCAGTGGAACATTCTGCTTCAAGCCCGTTTCGTCGATGGCCATCGCGGTCAGATACAGATTGACCGCAGGCTGGTCGCGGTTGGCGGTCAGGAAAGGATTGAGCGTGCTCTCCGACGCTTTGTACTGACCCAAAAGCGCCAGCGCCAGCCCCTCGTACACCTGCACTGTCGCGTTCTCGGTGAGCGGGATCTCCGCCGGGAAGAGCGCCGGATCGCTCACCTTCGCCTCTTTGTTCAGCGTCTGAAAGAGTTGTGTAACCCCTCGCAGGCCTTGCTTTGCGCCCGCCGGGTCGGTCTTTAGCGCGCGCGCCGACACGAACAGCTTGATCGCCATCGCGTTCTCGTACGCCGACTGGTTGAAGCGGCCGACGCCGATCGCTTCTTGCGACCAGTTCAGCGCGTCCGTATAATCGCCCATCTGATACGCCAGCACCGCGCACTGTGTGAGCATGCTTGGGTCCCACGCGCCCGTCGCGGCAGCCACGCGCAGCGCCGCGAGCGCCTGTCCGCCGTATGCCTGACCCTGCCCGTACTGCAGCATCTGGTAGTCGAACTTCGCGAGCGTAAACTCGGCGTTGTCGTCGTACGGCGTGAGCGCGGTGCTCGTCTGCACCTCCGCCAGGTTCGCCTTGCTCGTATACCCAGGTGTCGTCATCATGCCAAACGCCACCTGCGACCCTGACATCATGCCGCCAAAGACGAAAAACACGAGCAGCGCGACGGTGATCGCATACGACTGCATGCGTCGCTGTCTGGCCATCCGCTGCGCGCGCAAAGGGGCAAGCGGCGTTTGCGCGATCTTCGCGTCTTCTTGCCCAAGGCGCACCGTTCCGGCGAGGCCGAGCATCATCCAAAAGAGCACCTCGTAGTACGCATACGAAAAGTCGAAGTCGAGAAATGCGTGTGTGAGCAGGATCAGCGCCGCGAGGAGAAAACCAAGCGCGCTCATCTTCTCGCGCAGGGTCTCCGCCGCGCGCAGCACGCGGATCGTTTGCGCGATGCCGAGGCTTATCGAAACCCCAAACAGGAGCAATTGCACGACGCCGCCGTCGAGCAGTTGATCGAACAGGACGCTGTGCACCTG
>NZ_LSUQ01000034.1 GCF_001642725.1 Ferroacidibacillus organovorans | reverse complement strand
CACCAAGATAAGTTGACATAACTCAATCTCTACCGAGGGGCGAATTTACACCACATCTCGGACTTGATCCTGCGATAATCATTCTTTGGATCAACTGTTTATCAAATGCGCCGTAAAACCCCTTGATTCATCTATGGGGATATAAGGCGCTCACTGTTAGGCGAATGTTTTCTTTTTAGGTGTTATGCGGTATAATCTAAACATGACACAAAAAGCCTATAAATACCGTTTCTACCCGACAGCAGGACAAGGACAATTACTCTCTCGAACCTTTGGGTGTGTTCGCTATGTCTACAATTGGGGGTTACGACTCAAGACGGATGCCTATTACAAGGAGGGCAGACGCTTGTATTACAAAGATTTATCTGCTCAACTTACCGTCTTGAAACGGCAACCGGAAACGGTTTGGCTTAATGAAGTATCGAGCGTCACCTTACAACAATCACTTGCTCATTTGGATCGCGCCTTTCTTAACTTTTTTGAAGGACACACGGATTACCCGAAATTTCACAAGAAACACAACAAGCAGTCGGCTAGTTTCATGTCCTCTGCTTTTAAGTGGGATGGTAAAAACATCACTCTGGCAAAAATGAAGGAGCCGCTTGATATTCGATGGTCACGCTATTTTTCTGGCACGCCATCCTCAGTGACGGTATCGAAAGACGCCGCGAATCGTTACTATATTTCAATTCTGGTAGATGAACCAACGACTCCACTTCCGAAAATAGGAACACAACTCGGTTTGGACATAGGGCTTACCCATATGGTAATTCTTTCGAGTGGTGAAAAAATTGGCAATCCAAAGTTTTTCCGTAAAGACGAAAAGAAACTAGCAAAAGCGCAACGCCAACTCGCCAAAAAGCAAAAAGGTTCAAAGAACCGCGACAAAGCCAGAATCAAAGTGGCGAGAATACACGCTCGCATCGCGGATCGTCGCCAAGATTTCACGCACAAACTAACGACTAGGTTAATTCACGAAAACCAAGTGATTGCCGCGGAAAGTTTGCAAGTGAAAAATATGATTCGCAATCACAAGTTAGCCAAGTCCATTGCCGATGTGAGTTGGTCTGAACTCATCCGCCAACTGGAATACAAAGCGACCTGGCACGGGAGAACGGTCGTCAAGATCGATAAATTCTACCCTTCCAGTAAGCGTTGCTACGATTGCGGTCATATCATACCGAAAATGCCACTGAATGTCCGTGAGTGGACGTGCCCTGAATGTGGGAAAACGCATGATCGCGACATCAATGCCGCACAGAATATTTTAGCCGCAGGGCTTGCGGTGATCGCCTGTGGAGAAGCCGTAAGACCAGGGCGCAAGCAATCCTCGCGTCAAGGTAAGCTTCAACGAAGCAGGAAAGCCAACTAGTGATAGTTGGAATCCCCTGGATTTATCCATGGGGAGGAGGTCAAATGGCTCTACGAAAAGGAATCGACATTAAAGCAGCTACGGTCATCTCTGGTCTAGCTGATTTTCTTGATGGCTACAACAAGCGCAATGACATGAAGCCTATTTGTGAACGAATCGTTGGACATCCAGATACACATAAAAATGAATACATCGCCCGATCCGCAACATACTGGGCTGATGAAATCAATGTCCCGATTTTGATTATCCACGGTGCCAAAGACAAGCACGTCCCCGTTGAACAGGTAAGAGAATTTGTAAAAAAGCTAGGCAAGTACAAAAAAACACACACCTACATAGAGTATCCAGATGGAGAACACGGATTAAAACCATATGGACTAGAATATCAAGATAAAATTCACCAGTTCTTTAGGAAGTATATATAACTCAGAAATGGTTAGAGGCGATTCGAATGATTGCTGAAGGCGTCGTCATACAAGACAACAAAATACTTATGGTTCGTCAAAAAGTGAGTCGCGGGGCCATCGTTTGGAATTTCCCTGGTGGACAAATTGACCCCAATGAAACTCCAGAAGAGGCGTGTGTTCGCGAGTTGAAAGAGGAAACCGGATATGATGTGTTTGTCACCAAACTTATTCGTCAGTGCGTAGGCAAGTTCACCTTTGGCGTCACCATCGTGAGTGGTTCACTTCATCTTGATAAGACCCGACCCGAAAATGCGGATATTATAGAAGTTAAGTGGATTAATTTGGACGACGCCAAAAAAATCGACCGTATAACACGACCTGTTATTGACGAAATCATCGGAGGGCTAAGTTTGTGATTTCTTCATAAGCATAGGAACAAAGCATAAACTCTTGTTTATCCTTGGAGTACGCAGGTTTTGAACTTGATCGTGCTTATCCGCGTTTCAACTCCGTGTACAATTCAGATTTTATCGAAAGATAGTACGTGTTACGGCGTGACTAGTGGCAGCGTTAAACAACAAACCGCACTGAACAAAAGATGGCGCTAACACAAGAAACACACATCTCCAATTGAATGCCAATAAATTAAAACGAAATTCTTTAGGTAAACGAACCGCCTCGCTTCGCCCTGATTGAAAAATCTTTGCCCGCACCATGCGATCTCACCTCCGTGACCTATATCATCTGAAGAACAGGTTCAATGTGAAAACATCCGATCACCCAACCGGTGATCTTATTCAACATTCCCGCCATAGAGATGAACAAACGGCCATGCGGTTTAATCGTATGTTTATGCAAAATTTTGTTGTTCCACACATTTTGAACCCGTTCGTCCATCTTACACCACGAGGCCCTATCTCCGCCTTGTTCTCCATAGAGCAGGTTCTACCGCGTTCTCCTTAAAATAGAAGTTCATGAAGTTTCCAACCTTTTTTCTCCGTCTGGTGCGTTTGTATATTTCTATTCCACTGTAATCATGTTACTATTTAAAGTAATCAAAAAATATTTGTGATGTCAACATGGATGAACCGCAACTGAACGTTCCGCTACTGCGCCGACGTGTGCCAAATCTCACCGTGGCTGCCCGTTCCGTTGGCTTCACTGACTGGATGCAACCTCGATGAATTGATAATTCGTCCTAGTACGGCACGTATGATTGAAATCTGCATCAAGGTGGTTGATGTGATCTGCCCCACCGTACGCGGTTAAATTGTTGTAATCATCTGATTAAACCTGCATTGGACAGTTAACAAACTAAATTAGCCTTAATTCGTTACTGTGAACAAAAGGGGGATTAATCATGGAGATTCGCTGGGGAAAAACAAGGTCGACGAACTTCATACCTGACAATGTAAGGGAGGACGCAGCAGAGACCATTGTGCGTGAACGGCACTATGCAAGCGCAATCGACCAAATTATCGCAGAACACGCACAACAGGGCGGCTTTGACAATCTGGAGGGTAAAGGTAAGCCTCTTAACCTGGAAGGCAAGGTTCACGAAAACTATTACCTTTCTCGAGTCATGAAAAACGCAAACGTGCTTCCCCATTGGCTGGAACTCCAGCATGAAATCCGCGACATGCTGAAGTCTCTGATTGACGCAGTGGACAGGAACGCCACGCCAAACTTGGAGGCCAAAATCGCGGAAATCAACATCAAAATCAAGAAATACAATCGTGTCTGTCCGAACCCGTTGTTTGAAAAGCCCCATGTAACTGTGAAGAACTATCGAACTCAAGCCAAACAATTTGAGTAAGTTTATGTACCCCGAATAGACTTACGCTGTGGAAGTACAACGAAGCCTTCTGAGACGGACGATCTAAATGCTCAGCATTTGGAAGTCTATCAGATATCATGTCAGACTCAGTACGAAGCTATCCTGCCCAAGTGTGACATAAGTGACAAACTTGGCGTACTGCATGAACATGCAGTTTAGGCGTGTGATGCTTGCCAAGCACTTGCCTCCCGTAAACGCAGCAAGGCAACGTCTTAAGGTGCATTCTGTTTCATCCACATTACCATGAAGTCAAACAACTCGACAGAGTGACGTTCGACCTTTGGGAGTGACTTGTTGAATTGAATAATTGATTTCACGTTATCATCTACCGTCTTTGCCTCTATCAAATTTGCGTATCCAGGTACAACATCATTCAATGCTGTAAACAGCCTCTTTTGAGGCTCGATTAGATTCAAATGCTTTTCAAATTCTCTTCGTTCTCGTGTTGGGTCACTCTCTTTTCGTTGCCTTAAATCAGCCTCATTAGAGTACAGCACAAAATAAGCATCAGAAAATCCCATTGAACCATCTTCATTATGACTTCGGTAAAATTGTAGATTACGGGAAAAATCGATGATATATACCGTTACCGTCTGACATCCATCGTATTCAAAGGCCAAATGGAACACTGCAAGGGATCCTTTGGCCATACTTCTTCGAGTTGCAAAAACATTTTCTTTAGCTTCAATCCAACACAGTAGCCCGTCAACCTTCTATCCTTTCCGACGACTGGTTGCTTAGGTGTAGAAGGAGTTTTGATCCCTGTCTCAAAAACGGGGGTCAGTCCCCATACCCCAGTAGACGTGTTTTTTATCTGACATTAGAATTCCGAGTTACATTCCGATACGCAGAAGGTGATTGTCCAACTTGTTTTCGGAACACGGTCGAGAAATGTGCTACGCTTACGAATCCTACAGACACCGCCGCCTCGGTGACATTTAGGTTTGTTTCCTCTAGCAGTCGTTTCGCCTCCGCCAATCGAACTTGCAGCAAAAATTCCACAGGTGTGAACCCAGTCAATCGCTTGAAAACATGATGCAAATGATAGTGGCTGATGTGCAACGCCTCTGCCACTCCACCCAACGTAAACGGTTCAGAGTAATGCATCTCAATATACTCCATTGTTTTGTGCACGAGTTCCTCAGCTGGCCTGCGAAACTGGTCTGGGCGGCAACGCTTGCAAGTGCGAAACCCCGCCGCCATTGCTGCATCCACGGTCATAAAAACTAAAACGTTGTCCCTGTTCGGATCCCTGGACTTACAAGAAGGACGACAAAATATTCCTGTTGTTTTCACTGCATAAAAGAATTGTCCATCATAAGACGGATCACGATTGATGATCGCATTCCATTGTTCTTCTATCATGCGTTTCCCTCCTTCTGTGCCTAAGTATAGTTCCCTCGTTGCGGGATGATAAGGCATGCCGGATGAAAGAACAAGAATACGAAAGCCAACGATACGTTCCAACTGATAAAACTGATGATAAAGTCATCGATTCAAGGAGGAACCACCGTGAAGGCCAAAGATGTAGTAATGCTTCTGATTCTGTCTGCCCTTTGGGGTGGGTCGTTTTTGTTTATGCGCATCAGCGCACCCGCGCTTGGACCACTGGTACTCATCGAACTTCGTGTGCTTCTAGCCGCAATCACACTCATGATTTTTGCAATGATAACACGACATCGAATACAAATTCTCCACAAATGTTGGCAGTATTTAATACTAGGAGCAACAAACGCAGCGATCCCATTTACGTTGATTTCCTATGCAGAATTGCGCCTAGGCGCCGGTTTAGCGGCTATCCTCAACGCAACAACCCCCATGTTCACAGCCTTAGTCGCTTGGCTATGGACAAAGGATCGCTTTACATTGAAAAAATTTTCTGGCGTAGTCATGGGCATCATCGGTGTAGGCATCTTGGTTGGTGGGGGTTCTAGCGAACAGGGTTCGCACCTCTTGCGATCTGCGTCATTCTCCCTGCTTGCAGCGATTTTCTATGGAATCGCCGGAGTCTTCTCATCTAGGCATTTTAAAGGGGAGAGACCCATGGACATGGCGATTGGTCAGCAAGTAGCCGCAAGCTTGCTACTCATACCTTTTAGTCTGAACGCGCTGCCACACGTGATTCCGTCCCGAGTTGTGCTCTTCTCAGTGCTTGGGTTGGCCGTATTCTGTACAGCTGTTGCCTACTTGTTTTATTTTGCTTTAATTCACAGGGTTGGCCCGGTGAAAACACTGACCGTCACCTTCCTAGTACCTGTGTTCGGAGTGATTTGGGGTGGACTATTTCTGAGGGAGGCTGTTACGATTCGATTGGTGATCGGTCTGATCATCCTATTATTCAGCGTCGCGTTTGTAGTTCATATCCGTTTCACGAAGCCCCGAACGAGTGAAACAGTACCATGAATAGTTTCGAAAAATAGGCGAGTTTATGGTACATAGTACTTGTTCATTATTCGGGTGCCCACGGCCAACGCCGCGCTATTATGAAACCGAACGCCAACCCGCCACTCATATAAAATCCCCGCACTGCGCGGAGACCTACCTTCTACCACAGAAATGCGAGCGCAAAAATCCACGCGAAAGCGAATCTCCCTAAAATACGTCTCTACGATCTACGTCATACGCATGGTAGTATGCTTCTCGAACAAGATGTAAACATCAAGGCCATCAGTGAACGATTCGGAACTAAATCGACCTCTTCCTACGATTCCATTTTTGTCCAAAAAGAAACTAGTCCAAAACTAGGACATAAAACAAAATCGGACTGCATACCCTGTGGGGGTACAGTCCGATTTTCCTAGATCTATCAAGGTTTTCCGTGGTGGAGATAAGCGGATTCGAACCGCTGACCCCCTGCTTGCAAGGCAGGTGCTCTACCAACTGAGCTATATCCCCAAGTTGTCTGGTGGGCCTAAGAGGACTTGAACCTCTGACCTCACGATTATCAGTCGTGCGCTCTAGCCAGCTGAGCTATAGGCCCTTGCGTCGTGCGACATGTGTTAATATAGCATATCATGCGCTCACAGTGCAAGGGCTTTTCTCAACTTTGTGGAGGAAACAGTAGAACCTTTTTTCATCGCAGTTTTTTATTCCGACAAACTCGTCCTGCTGCGTTGAAAAATCACTATCAGAATGGTTCACTCCATCGCGAAATGAAACGCGTGTCTACACCCGAGATCCGTCCTACCAACTCGTACGAGTTGGAGTACTCGTCGCCCTTTCCTAACACCCTTCACGAGTCGTAACACCCGACCAAGTTGTAATACAGGCAAAGGCTCGTACCACTCAGCACAACTCCGTAACTACCGACGAACAGAGCGCCATTCCTGGTCAGACGGCAGCCGGTGTATCTTCCATCGGAGGTTCTGGATTCCAGGCGACAAGGCTTCCGTCCTCGTCCACGTGATAAATCTTCACTTCATCCCCGACAAGCGCAAATTCCATAAAACAATTCCAACAGTAGAATTGATTGTTGCCGATCTTTCCAATATCTCGGCAATTGCAATGCGGACAGCGTTCCACGTCAGTCACCTCTTTCATTCTGCTTTGGCATCCTCAGAATAACCATTTTTTCCATTTCCTAATCGGCCCGAGCGAATCTGATGCACCGCTTCACAGAACGCATCTACCGCATAGTCTACTTCTGCATCGGTCGTTGCACTTGAAAAACTGAATCGCACAACCTCTCTCGCCTCACGCTGCGACATTCCGAGCGCCTTCATGACGTGAGAAGGTTCTGCAGAACCCGCTGAACACGCTGACCCGCTCGACGCAAATACGCCACGCAGATCAAGGTTCATAAGCAGCACATCCGCCTTGATCCCCACCACTCGCACACTTACAATGTGCGGCGTACGAATCTCCGGAAGTTGCCACAAAACCCCATCAATTTGCGCAGATGCATGTCGAACAAATCGATCCGACAGTGCCTTTATCTGCGCGACACGAGCTTCAAAGTGCTCTGTTTGCAAAGCGAAAGCAGTCGCCATCCCACTTGCGAGCACAACACTCTCTGTGCCGCCCCGCCGCCCACGCTCCTGTGTGCCTTGCGGATAGAAAGGATCAAACGACACACCCGCGCGAACATAGAGTGCACCCACACCGACAGGTCCAAAAAGTTTATGTGCGCTAAAACTCACGGCATCCACAGGCACCGCGTCAAGATCCACGCGAAGAAACGCTGGCGCCTGTACGCCGTCAACGTGGAAAGGAATCCTCCGTCCGCGAAGCACACGGCCAAGTTCATCAATTGGCGCAACGGCCCCCGTCTCATTGTTCACCCACATCACACTGACAAGACACGTATCGTCGCGCACCGCTTGAAGCACATCCTCCGCGTGAATCAGTCCATCTGCGCGCGGATTCACAAGCGATACTTCATATCCAAGCCGTTCCATTACCAAAAGCGTACTTAGCACCGCGTGGTGTTCATACGCTGTGCTGACGATATGGCGGTTTTTACTACTCGTTGCAAGGCCTGTGATGCCAAGATAATCCGCTTCCGTTCCACCACTCGTAAAGATCAACTCATCTTTGCGGCAGTGAAGCGCTTGAGCCAACTCTGCACGCGCACGCTCCAACAATTGGCGAGCGCTGCGTCCTTTTCGGTGTAAACTCGAAGGATTTCCGGACGTTTCATCCAAGCTCTTCATCATCTTCTGACGAACTTCCAAAGAAAGGGGGGTCGTAGCCGCCGCGTCAAGATAAGCGGTTTCCATGAACACCCTTCTTTCACGTATCAAATATAAAACATATAGCCATTCTTACTGTCTTTACCATACAATTCAACAAGGTCCGCAAGGGTTGTCGTGCGCAATACCTCATCAATTTTATCTTGCAAAGAGAGCCAGAACGCCTCAAGTCCATCTCCCGTCTCTTCGACGATCGCGATCGGACCCTCCAATACATGAAGCACGTCTCCCGTAGTAATCGCCTCAGGAGGACGTGCGAGGGTATAGCCACCGTACGCACCGCGTACACTTTTAACCATTCCCGCATTTCGCAGCGGTGCGATTAACTGTTCGAGGTAATGGTCGGATAGACCTTTGCGCTCTGCGACCGACTTCAAGGATACTGGTCCAGATACGCCTGACACAGCAAGGTCTACCATGAGAAGCAGGCCATAGCGACCTTTCGTCGAGATCTTCACGCTCTACACCTCTGAATCGATACACTCATACATCCTATCGTTGCCAGTATACCATACCCTAAAACCGAAATTGTGAGCGTTCTGCAACCTTTTATACGATTTTAGACAGGATTTTCTCCCTTTTCATCCATTGACCTTCCATGTTTTCGCGGATGGACACGCTGTTCAAGCCCTTCAGTACTGGGCGCATAAAAAGTTTCCCGCTCAAGCGGCGACGGAAGATAGACCTGCTTGACGTGATGATGCGGATAATCGTGAGGGTAGCGATACGTCACATTTCCATCATCCTCACGTGGGTAACTCTTATCGCGCAAATGAAGTGGCACCGCCGCGTGCGGATGTGCCCGAATTGCCGTTTCAACCTTGCCAAGCGCGACGACGATACTGTTTGACTTTGGCGACTCACACACAAAGACAATCGCCTGGGCAATCGGAATGCGCGCCTCGGGCATCCCGACCACATCGAGCGCCTGCCACGCCGCCATCGCCTGAAGGAGCGCCTGCGGATTCGCCATGCCGACATCCTCGCTGGCATGCACGATCATCCTCCGAACGGGGATGCGTGGATCGACTCCTGCATCTACCATCCGCATAAACCAGTACACCGCCGCGTCACTGTCACTTCCGCGCAGAGACTTTCCAAACGCGCTCAGCATGTCATAGAGCGTCGATTCATCCACCGCGCCGCGCGCCTCTTCAAGAATCCGCTGCACAGTCGCGCGTTTTACGCGCACAACGCCGTCGCACGACTCAGACTGATACACCGCCCACTCAAGTGTCGTCAAGGCGCGCCTTACGTCACCGCCACTGAGCGCGAGGAGCAGATCCCGCGCATCATCCTCAAGCAAAACCCCGCGCCCGCCAAGACCGCGCGTCTCATCGGTAAGCGCCTGCTCTACCGCCAAGCGCAGGTCATCCTGTGTCAGCGGTCGCAATTGAACGATCTGCAGCCGACTCAAAAGTGCCGGCGTGAGCGCCATGCGCGGGTTTTGCGTCGTGCTCCCGATCAAGTGCACAACCCCGCGTTCGACAGCTGGGAGCAGCGCGTCCTGCTGTGTCTTTGTGTAGCGGTGAATCTCATCAATAAAAACGAGCGTCTGAATGCCGTAGAGACGGCGCTCTTCATCCGCCTGTGCAAACACCTCACGCAATTCCCGCGTGCCGGACGAGACCGCAGAGAGTTCGATCAACCGTGCATCCGCCCGATTGGCCATCAGTTTCGCAAGCGTCGTCTTGCCCACGCCCGGCGGCCCCCAAAGAATGACAGAGCGCAAAAAGCCAGCCTGCATCGCGCGATGAATCAGCGTTCCCGGCCGTAAAAGGTGCTGCTGCCCATAGAATTCATCAAGCGAGCGCGGACGCATGCGCTCCGCCAGCGGAATCGATTCATCCATCGCGCATACGCCCCTTTCGTTTACGCGCTTACACTGCGGGACACAGCCAATAGCGTCGCTTCAATCGCTGCATCATCCACGTCCACATGGGTGACAAAACGCACCGTCGTCTCGCTAAAATCCGTCGCCAGTACGCTCTCTTTCGCGAGTCTCTGCAAGAAATCTGCCATGCCCACCGACAGTCCTGAGATGTCTGCAATCACGATGTTCGTCTCGACATCCTCGGGACGAATGGATACTCCAGGAATCTGCGCGAGCCCTTCGGCAAGACGCTTTGCCCGCCTGTGATCATCCGCCAAACGATCGACCATCGTGTTTAGCGCCAAAAGCCCTGGCGCCGCAATCACACCCGCTTGACGCATCCCGCCACCCAGCGCCTTACGCCACTTGCGCGCGCGCTCAATCCACTCACGCGACCCCGCGAGAAGCGACCCGATCGGCGCGCCGAGCCCCTTTGACAAGCATACCTGCACCGTGTCGACGGCGGCGGCGAATTCCCGCACCGCGATGCCTGATGCGACCGCAGCGTTAAAGAGACGCGCCCCATCGAGATGCACAGGCACCTGATGCGCCTGCGCCAGCTCGTACACTTCCTTCATGTAAGAAAGCGGGAGAATCGCGCCGCCTGCCCGGTTGTGCGTGTTTTCAAGGCAAATCAATTTAGTCTCTGGATAGTGAATGTTGACACCGCGAATCGCCTTCTTGAGTTGCGAAAGAGGCATCTGACCGCGCACCCCTGGCAGTGTCCGCGCCTGAACACCCGCGAGCGCGGCCATTGCGCCGACCTCGTAATAAAAGATGTGCGACTCCGCCTCAAGGATTACCTCGTCGCCTGGACGCGCGTGTGTGAGAACCGCGATCTGATTGCCCTGCGTGCCACTCGTCACAAACAGCGCCGCTTCTTTTCCAAGCATTTCAGCCGCCGTCTCCTCAAGTTTCAACACGGTGGGATCTTCGCGGTAAACGTCATCTCCGACTTCCGCCTGCGCCATCGCGTGACGCATGGCAGCCGACGGGCGCGTCACCGTATCACTTCGCAAATCAATCATTTCTGTGTAGCCTCCGTTTCAATGGCAAGTTCAAGATGAAGCGTCTCCAACTGCTTTTGCTCAACCGCTGAAGGCGCCATCACCATGACGTCCGCGCCAGACGCCGTTTTCGGAAACGCGATCACATCCCGCAGCGACGACTGCCCGGCCAAGATCATGATGATCCGATCGAGTCCAAACGCAATTCCACCGTGCGGCGGCGTCCCATACTCGAACGCATCGAGCAAAAAACCGAATTGACTGCGCGCATCTTCCATTGTAAATCCAAGCGTCTGAAACATCTTTTCCTGCACATCGCGCTGATAAATACGCATCGAGCCACCGCCGATTTCATAGCCGTTCAAGACCATGTCATACGCCTGCGCACGTACACGGCCAGGATCTGTCTCAAGAAGCGGCAAATCTTCCACATTTGGCATCGTAAAGGGGTGGTGCTCCGCCACGAAGCGCTGCGCCTCTTCGTCATACGAGACAAGCGGAAAATCGGTGATCCAGGCAAACGCAAAGATCGATTCATCGATCAACCCAAGCAGCTTGCCGAGATGCACGCGCAATGCGCCAAGCGCGTCTGCCACCACTTTCTTTTGATCGGCCACAAACAGAATCAGGTCGCCGACCTTTGCGCCAGTATGCGCGACGACCGCCGCAAGCTCTTCCTCTGTGAAAAACTTCGCGATCGCAGAGCGCACTCCCGTTTCTTCCACGACCATCCACGCGAGCCCCTTCGCTCTGTAGCGTGCGGCAAATTTGCCGAGATCATCAATCTCTTTTCGGCTAAACGTCCCGCATCCCGGCGCGACAAGCGCCTTGACCTCGCCGCCTTTTGCAAGCACGTCTGCAAAGACCTTGAAAGAAGCATCCTTTACAACCGGAGCGACATCGCACAGTTCCATGTCGAAACGCAAATCCGGTTTATCTGAGCCAAAGCGCGCCATCGCGTCGTGATAGGGAATCCTCTGAAATGGAAGCGGCACGGTTACGCCAAGCGTTGTTTGCATCAATTGCGCAACCATGTTCTCCATCATGGTCATCAGTTCTTCTTGCGTTAAAAAGGAGGTCTCAATGTCGATCTGCGTAAACTCCGGTTGCCGATCGGCGCGCAAGTCCTCATCGCGAAAGCAGCGCACAATCTGAAAATACCGCTCAAATCCACCGACCATCAGGAGCTGCTTAAAAAGCTGCGGCGACTGTGGCAACGCATAAAATTCGCCCGGATGAACGCGCGACGGCACGAGGTAATCGCGCGCGCCCTCTGGCGTGCTGCGTGTGAGCATCGGCGTCTCAACCTCGATAAACTGACGCGTATCAAGGAATTGCCGCACGAATTGCATCACCTGATGGCGAAGGCGAAACGTGCGCAACATCTCCGGTCGCCGCAAGTCGAGATAGCGATAGCGAAGGCGCACCATCTCATCGACGTCGCCCCCGTCTTCCAGCAGAAACGGCGGCGTCTTTGCCCCATTCAAAATTTCAAGCGTTGTGACCTCTACTTCAATCTCGCCCGTCTCGATTTTCGGGTTGACCGCATGCTCTTCCCTCGCTACAACGCGGCCCATTATGCGCACCACGTACTCACTGCGCAACCGATCAGCGAGTTCCAACGCCTCTGCGTTGATGTCTTGCCGAAACACCAATTGCGCAATACCCGTTCTGTCCCGCAGGTCAATAAAGATGACACCGCCCAAGTCCCGCCGGCGCTGAACAAATCCTGCCAGCCGCACCGCACTTCCCGCATGCTCTCGTCGAAGTACCCCGGCGCCATGCGTCCTCATCTCGGTCACTTCTTCACGTTGTCCCGCACGCGTGCCACTCATCATCGCTTCCACGTTTATTCCCCTCTCCATCCTATCGCGAAAGTAGCGCGAGAACCGCTTCGACACACGCATCCTCACTCACTTGATTTTGCTCTTTTGTCATCAAATCGCGCAGTGTCACCGCACCATTCGCGACTTCCTCATCGCCAAGAAGAACGGCTACGCGCGCGCCGAGGCGATCCGCCGTTTTCATCTGCGCCTTGACCCCCCGCCCGGCATAGTCAAGATCCGCCGTGACGCCCGCTTTACGCAGAAGGGACAGCACCCGCAGTGACGCGTCAAAAATTGTCAGATCGCTCCCGAACGTCACGATGTACGCATCGATTTTCGCCGCGCCTTCCTCTTCTTCCTGCACAGCGCGCGCGAGCAGCAAACGCTCAACGCCCCCGGCAAATCCAATCCCCGGCATGTCCGGACCGCCCAACTGTTCAACAAGTCCGTTGTAACGCCCGCCGGCGAGCAGCGTGCTCTTTGCCCCGATACGATCATCGACGAACTCAAACGTCGTTTGTGTATAGTAATCGAGACCGCGCACAAGCGTCGAATCCTCGACGTAGCTCACACCGAGCACATCAAGATTGTGCTTCACTGCGCTGTACTGCGTCTGACAATCCGCGCAAAGGTATTCCGTAATGCGCGGGCTGCTTTTCACTTCCGGGCGATCACGATCTTTTTTGCAATCGAGGATGCGCAACGGATTCTTTTCAAAACGCCCTTGGCAGTCCGCGCAAAGCGAACCGCGAATCGGCGCCAGGTGCGCGATGAGCGCCGCACGGTGCGCCGCGCGACACACCGGACAGCCCACAGAGTTTAGTTCAAGCCGCGCGTCAGCCACACCCGCCTCTAAAAGAAAGCGTGCGCCAAGTTCAATCACTTCCGCGTCCACGCGCGGATCGGACGAGCCAATCACCTCGACGCCATACTGATGAAACTGGCGATTGCGCCCCGCCTGCGGCGCTTCATAGCGAAACATCGGACCTAAGTACCACAGCTTCGCCGGGAGTGGCCCACCATACAGCTTGTTCTCGACAAATGCGCGCACGACGCCAGCCGTTCCTTCGGGACGCAGCGTGACCGACTTTTCACCGCGCGTGACAAACGTATACATCTCTTTTTGAACAATATCGCTCGTATCTCCGACACCGCGTTCAAAAACTTCAGTGTGCTCAAAAATTGGTGTGCGCATCTCTTCAAAGTGATAGTGCGAAAAAAGCGTGCGCGCCAAATCCTCCACAGCTTGCCACGCAGGCGTCTCACTCGGTTTTATGTCATACGTTCCGCGCGGTCGTGCAAAATCCGCCATCGCCATATCCCCCAGCCCTCATTTTGTACACAAAAAAGCACCCGTCCCGAGGGACGAGCGCGCTGCGCCCGTGGTGCCACCCTATTCACTGTGCACAAATCACGCACAGCTCTCCATCGGATAACGGGAGGTCCCGGTTGCGCTTTTCGGCTGCGCCGTACTCACGTAACATCTCAGAGGTGTCCTTCTCAAGGACGCATTTGGCGAGCCGACTCTCAGTCACGTTCGTCTCTCTCTGTGCCTGCGTACACCTGATACTCTTCTCTTCATCGATCTCATTTTGATTTATCGTATAGACTACTGCTTCAAACACGATCTGTCAATGCGCCGCGCCAATCTGCTCGCAAATCCGAATCAACGCGCGCTCTTTAACCGCAAGTACACGCTCGATCGCGTTCACATACGCGAGTGGTTCACGCGGATTGTCGTGACGAGTAATCCGGCGCGTCACGGGCTCAACCCATTTGCTGGCCGCGCCGCCGCCAAGCGCAATGATCGTCTGCGCCTCTTCAATAATCGCGATGTTATAGATGCCCTCAAAGCCCGGCTTGGCATATCCGACATTCTCCAGATTGCCAAGGATGTCTCGTTGCCGATAGAGATAATAAGGCAGCAGTCCCGCGCTGCGCACTGCGTGATCCGCCGCGCGCATCATCAAAAGCATCGCCTCGTCATCCGGCACAACGAGGCTCTCCCGCTTCTCCGTCACCTCTGATGAACGTTTAAATGAGAGCGTGTGCAGCGTCACCGAGTCAGGATCGAGCGCGAGCGTTCGCTCCACAGAATATGCCACATCGTCTCCCGTCTCACCAGGCAGCCCCAAGATTAGATCCATGTTGATGTTGCGAATGCCCGCCTCTCGCACGAGCGCAAAGCGGCGATCAATGATTTCCGGCGAGTGACCACGCCCCATCATACGCAGCGTGCGGTGGTGGTACGATTGCGGATTGACGCTCACGCGATCCACGCCATACTCCGCCATAGCCGCCACCCGATCTGGTGTGATCGTATCCGCCCGTCCCGCCTCGACACAAAACTCGCGCCAAGCTCCGCCCACCTCCGTACGCAGAGCATCAAACAAGCGTCTCATCTCATCAGGACGCAAACTGCTTGGCGTCCCACCGCCCACGTATACCGTGGTCACCCCGACGCGCTTTTCCCGCAAAACGCGTCCCACCATTTTGATCTCCTGAAGAAGCGCGTCAAGGAACGTAAACGCATAGCGCGCCTTGTCGACCATAGAATACGCAGGAAACGTACAGTACGCACAGTGCGTCGGGCAAAACGGAATGCCGATGTAGATGCTAACCTCGCGGTCGAGCGTTTCCAAATCAGGCACGGCCGCGCGCTCGCGCACCGCGATCTCAGCTGCGAGTGCCGCACGCTCCGGTGAGACGAGATACTCGCGCTGTAACCGCTCACGCAATGCTTCCTCGCTCTTTTGTCCCGCTTGCCGCTGCCACTCGTGAAGGAGCTTCACTGGGCGCACCCCTGTAAGTAACCCCCACGTCAACCGCCTTCCCGTTGTCGCGGCGAGCGCCTCGTGCAAGGCAAAACGCAGCGCGCGTTTCATCAGTACACGCAGTTTTCGATCCGTGTGCGGATCATCAGAGCGCAGTGTTTCGACCGTCACAGAAGAAGTCGAAGGCAATGGCGTTTCGCTCGTCACACTCGACGTCAAAGGCCGCTGCTCGCTCTGCCCTATCCGCTCACCCCGAGAGAGCTTGCGTGTCGTCTCGCGCAAAGCGCTGAGCCCATTCACCATTTCCCGAAGCGTCACTGTCGCGCACACGTCCGCCGCAGTGCAGACGATGGATGCGACAATCGCCAACTCATCTTGCGCAAGCGCAGCGTCAGTAGCAGGTGCCCCGCTCGTGAACTGTGCTCCCGGCAAAAAAAGTGAAACCAACAGTTTAACGTCTGCGGTAAAGAGCGGATCGACCCGCAGCCACACCCGTGCAGTCACTCTTGTGACCCCCGTTTGACAATGATTTGCGCGACGCGTTCTTCAGTAAATCGACCAATGACGGCACTTCGTGTCATGCCGGCTGCGCGCAGTTCTTCGACAAGCTGAGGCGCAAAAGCGGCTGGCAACGCGAGCAACAGACCACCAGACGTCACCGCGTCTGCCAGCACCGTGCGCACCACCGCCGGAACATCCTCCGCAAACGTCGTCGCCTCCCCTACAAACAGCAAATTGCGCTTGCTGCCCGCCGGGACAAGCCCTTGTTTCGCGTAGTCGATCGTCCCCGCACAAATCGGCACCGCATCCGCGTCAAGCAAAAGCGTCCGCCTTGCGCCGCGCGCCATTTCCAGCGCGTGACCCAGCAGTCCAAAACCTGTGACATCCGTCACGCCATGCACATCGTAGCGTTTCGCAATCTCCGCCGCCGCACGATTGAGCATCTTCATCCAGTGGATCGCTTCCTCCGCGTCCGCCTCGGATGCGACCGCTTCCTTGATCGCCTTCGTAATGATCCCGGCGCCAATCGGCTTTGTCAACACGAGAACGTCGTCCGCCTGCGCGCCTGCGTTCGTCCAAATCTTCGCCGGATCAATAAGGCCCGTAACGGCCATGCCGAACTTCGGATCGACATCATCAATCGAGTGCCCGCCAAGCAGCGTCGCCCCCGCCTCGCGCACTTTATCCGCGCCACCGCGAAGAATCTCCGCGAGCAATTCATGCGGCAACGTAGAAATGGGAAACCCGACGATATTCAGCACCGTAAGCGGCGTTCCACCCATCGCGTAGATGTCACTCAGGGCGTTTGCCGCAGCGATCTGGCCAAACGCATACGGATCATCCACAATCGGTGTGAAGTAATCTACGGTCTGTACGAGCGCCAGAGAATCACTCAGTCGATAGACCCCTGCGTCATCCGACGTCTCAAGTCCGACCAACAGGTCAGGGTTGGGAAGGTTCGGAGGTAAAAAAGATAGAACATGCTGAAGGTCCGCCGGACCGATTTTGCATCCTCAGCCAGATTTGTCCGTGAGAGTCGTCAGGCGAATCTTCTCACGCGCATCCCGTACAGGCGTTTGCGATTCCGCGGACGAGTTCGTCGCGCTGCCACGCAAAGATGGTTCGGACATCAAAAATCACCTCCTCTTTCATAATCCGCGCGATAATCGGCGGTGACTGCGCGCGCAGTCGTTCAAGCAACGTTTGCTCAGACACACCTACAACGTGTAACGCCACACCGTACGACGGTAAATCTTCACTCGGCAACGCGCCGCCGCCCACTTGCGATTCAACACGCGTGACGCGCACGTCAGCGACGACCCCTTTACCCTGCGCGGCGAGACTTTTGCGTAGCGTGTCAGCGAGACGATCCGCGTCATCCCGAAGATCATCCACTGCACGCGTCATCATGTGAAGCGTCGGTACGCGCGAGCGCGCAATCTCCTCATCGCGATAGAGTCGCAGCGTCGCTTCAAGCGCCGCGAGCGTCAATTTATCCACGCGCAGCGCGCGCAAAAGCTGATTTTTTTTCAAGCGATCTAGATAGCGTTTCTTGCCGCAAATGATCCCGGCTTGCGTTGCGCCGAGCAATTTATCACCAGAGAATGACACGACGTCAACGCCCGCCGCAATACTCTCGCGCACCGTCGGCTCCTCGCCAATTCCCACCTTTTTAAGATTAAACAGCGAGCCGCTCCCCAGATCCTCGTAGACGGGTACATCCCGCGCGTGTGCAAGCTTGACCAACGCGTCAAGCGAAGGTTTATACGTGAACCCGAGCATTTTAAAATTGGAGGCGTGAATCCGCAAGACAAGTGCAACGCCCTCATTGAGCGCGTTCTCATAGTCGCGCTCATGCGTCTTATTCGTCGTGCCAACCTCGACCAGTTGTGCGCCGCTCTCGCGCATAATCTCACTCACGCGAAACGATCCGCCAATCTCGATGAGTTCACCGCGCGAGATGGCGACTGGCACCCCGTTTGCCAACTCGCGAAGAATCAGAAATACGGCAGCCGCGTTGTTGTTGACGACCAGCGCCGCCTCCGCGCCAGTCAAATCGCAGATTACCTTCTCCACATGGTCATACCGCTGACCTCGCTGACCTGTCTCCAAATCAAGTTCCAGATTGCTATACCCCATCGCGCTCTCCTGAACGGCCGCGATAGCCTCTGCGGCGAGCGGCGCCCGCCCCAAGTTCGTGTGAAGGACGATGCCCGTCGCGTTAATCACGGCGCGCAGGTGAAGTTGCGCTTGCCTCGTCAACACGTCTGCCGCAATGCGCAAAATGGCGGGCTGATCCCAAGACTCAAGGGTCCCCCCTTCGCGTAGCGCTGCGCGCGCCTGACTCAGCGCCGCCTGCAAAGCGCGCACCACATCCGTGCGTGCGTAAACGTCACACCACGACGCCACAACAGCCGACTCCAGCAATTTATGAACCGCTGGCAACTGTCGAAATTGAGTTGTATCCATGCCTCATTTCATTCCTTTGTCATACCCGCTGCGCGCAAAAGCGCCACACACCCATTTTCTTTAGTATAACAACGATCGATTGCGATTGCACAGCGCGCGGCACCCGCCACATCCTTTTGCGTCGACCCTACATTTTTGAGATGATAGTACGCGTTCACAATCAGCTACTCATTTTGCAGGAGGCACGTTGAATCAATATGAACGTTAAACGATCTATTTCACAGTCAGAGAGCTGGTACGAACGCGCCAAAGAGAGCATCCTCGGCGGTGTCAACAGCCCTGCGCGCTCCTTCAAATCGGTTGGCGGCCATACGCCTGTCACCATGGCGCGCGCACAAGGCGCATACCTCTACGATGTCGACGGCAATCGCTACATCGACTACGTCTGCGCTTATGGACCCATCATCACAGGACACGCGCACCCTGCCATCGCAGAAGCGGTCGCAAACGCCAGCCGCGAAGGCTATCTGTTTGGAACGCCAAGCGTGTGGGAGCCTCTGTACGCCGAAAGGTTGAAAGCGGCCATTCCTGAGCTTGAGCGCGTGCGCATGGTCAACTCTGGAACCGAAGCGGTGATGACAACCCTCCGCGTGGCGCGCGCCTACACGAAGCGTTCGCGCATCATCAAGTTCGCAGGGTGTTATCACGGACATTCAGATGCCGTTCTCGTCGCGGCAGGTTCCGGCCCTTCTTCTGTCGGCGTACCTGACAGCGCGGGTGTTCCTGCATCGACCGCACAAGAAGTCATCACGGTGCCGTTCAATGATGTCGCCTCACTGCGACAGGCAGCGTCCCATTATGGCGAAGAAATTGCAGCCATTCTGATCGAGCCAGTCGTTGGCAACTTCGGAATCGTCACACCACACCCAGGTTATTTAGCCGAGGTTCGCCGCGTCGCAAATGAACTCGGCGCGGTGCTCATCTACGATGAGGTCATCACCGGGTTTCGTTTTCGCTACGGCGCCGTCGAGTTTGACGATGTAAAGCCTGACCTTTATGCATTCGGCAAGATCATCGGGGGCGGCTTGCCGATCGGCGCATACGGTGGCCGTCGGGAGATCATGGAGCAGGTGTCGCCGCTTGGCCCTGCGTATCAGGCGGGTACGATGGCTGGAAACGCCATTTCACTTCGGGCTGGACTCGCATGCCTCCAGTTGCTTTCCGACACAACCATCTATGAGCGCATGGAAACGCTCGCAAAACGTCTCGAATCAGGCCTACTCGCGCGCGCGCGTGCGCACGGCGTGGCGGTGACGGTGAATCGCTATAAAACGGCGTTTACCCTATTCTTTGGACCAGAAAAAATTGAAAACTACGCGCAAGCAATGGACACCAACAGCCAACAATTTTCCGCATTTTTCCACCATTTGCTCGAACACGGCGTTCACCTCGCGCCATCCAAATACGAGGCGTGGTTCCTCACGACAGAGCACACCGAAGCGATGATCGATGAGACGCTCGCCATTGCCGACAGCGCATTTGCCGCAATCCGCCCATAAAAATAGCCATCCCGCAAAACTTGCGCGAAACGGCGATCGTCGATGATCACCTGAAAAGGAGTATTTTCCTGTTCAGGTGATCGTTTCATCTTGTTATTCGGGGAGAAAATCGCGCACCCGCTCGTGCATCGCTGAAAAGGGCAGATACCCTGTCACTTCACAGACCATCACACCACACGCATAGACGCGCAGCGTTGGAATCACCCGCATCTGAAGTGCGTCAGCCACCGCGCGGTCGACATCGGTATCGATCCGCAAAACAGGCGCAGATGGGCCATACCATTGCGCGAGTTCGTCAAGCAGCGCTTCCATTCTGTGCGACGACTCATCCCACGACGCCACGCATGCGACAATCACATATGGCGTGCGCTCGTACACCTCGCGCCACGTCGAGAGGGTGATCGATTTGCACGAATCCCCCAACGCATACACCTACCTCAATAACCCATTCCGCTCAGACCGCAACGACTTCGAGAATCTCGGGTACGGACTGTTTAATCGCTCGCTCGATCCCCATTTTCAGGGTCATGGTCGACATCGGACAGCCACTGCATGCCCCCAACAAGTGAAGGGTTACGATGCCGTCATTCACATCGATCAGTTCAACATCCCCGCCATCAGACTGAAGTGCTGGACGCAGATGATCTATGACTGCCTCTACACGTTCAAACATTCCGCATCCTCCTTCACTTACAAAAAGTATATCACATGTTCATCGCATTGTGCAGCGAATCTGTACGAAAAGCCGGATTACAGAGCGTGTTTCGCAACCCTCTCATCCGTCGCGTCACTGCGTAAAAACCCACGCGTGACATCATCGAGAGATCCTTCCTGCGGATCGAGAAAAACGACCAAAAACCGCTCATCTTCAACGAGCGGGCGCTGTGCCACTTCCAATTGCGCGAGTGGCAAAAGATAGATCAAACCTTCTTCTCCGCGCACGATCACTTCCTGTCGACTCGCGAGCCCTACGGTATCCGCCGTGCGCTTCGCATCCGCCACGAGAGTGCCAAAAAGCTCCGAGAGTTCCGGGTCATACGTTTGATCGCTCGCCGAGATCGTTCCGTTTTCATCAATGATCATAAATCCAAGCACCGAAGGATGCGCCAGGCGTTCGGCCAGATACGCTCTAAGGTCTATCGCCGGAAGCGGTGGTTCTTCGATCATTTCAGAAACTGCGCGCGCCGGTTCATTCTCTCTGTGCGTCGACTCATCCCCTACAAGCGCCGACTCTGACGCTTGCGACAAGACGCTGAGTCCCAAAACATGATCCTCAGAGAGCGCGGCAAATGATGCGTCCACGTCTTGTTGCAAAAGAATCATCGGGCTTGCCTGCTCTATGTCTTCGTGAACCACGTCCAGTCGCTCGTGCGCGTCTTCCTGGCTCGCGCGAAGTGCGCGCAGCACTTCACGCGCGTCGCGCTGCTCCGCGTGCTCATGAGGGTGGGACAGCGGTTCTTCGCGCACGGACGAGCTATTATTTTGTGCTGGCCCATCCGCAATTCCATCCGCGTCAAGCGATGACAACGTCTGTCGCTTGCTCGCCTCGCGCGGCGTCTCTCCACGGCGGATTTGCCGTATCGACCACACGATGAGAATCACGGCGACGAGCACGATCACAACAATGCCAATCACAAAATAGAGCATACTACCACTCATGCGAAACCTCCTTCACACGCCTCATTATGGGTGAACATACCACAGGCCCAACTCATCGGGCAACCCAAGATAACAGCCTTCGCATGAACACCGAGAACGCGCCCGGTCGCAAGCGCCAAGCGCACGCGCCAAGGAGCACGACCGAACCTGCGAGGTACACTGTCAAAAACAAAAACCACGAGCCAGAGCTCGCCAGATGATGCGCATCGACCGACGAAAAGAGGGAGGCTGCCAAGGTGTTGTGATAAACCGGAGTAATCAGCCCGAACCGCTCAACGATGCTCGCCAACATAAACAGCGGATTAAGCGCATAACAGAGCGTCGCAGCGTCTGTCCACGCGGACGCATCCGGATTGTGCGCAGCGACCCCGTCGATCAGATAGCCGGCAATCCCTAGCAAAATATAGATGACGGCAACTGTCCCATATGACAGAACGGTCGCCCAACCTGTCCGTTGGATGAAGGTGGACCAAAATACACTGATTGTTGCAATCGCGCCAAGCGTCACGAGTTGAAGCCAAAACACCGCGATCACTTGTGAAGGAACGACGCCGCCAAACAAAAAGACGATGCTGTAGAGTGGCAGGGTCATTACGATGAGCAGAGAAAGAAACGAAATCGATGCGAGCCATTTTGACACAATGATCGTGAGCGGCGTGAGCGGCGTCGTAAGCAAAACGGTCAACGTCTGCCGCTCGCGCTCGCCACTGATGACCCCGGCCGCAATGCCTGGCGTGACGAACGAAATCATCGCCAATTGTAAATAGGATAAAAAAGTGAACAGTTCTGCCGTGCGTGTCGGTTGCAGCAGCAGCGTCTGACCCTGAACATTCAGATACATGAAGATGAATGCGATGGCTCCCATTGCCAGGAGGTACATGGAAAGCGCGAGAATGGAGCGCACCGAGCGCATGCGTTGGCGCAACTCTTTGCGTATCAGCGGGTTGCCAAAGGTCTGCAAAAGGATCCCTGAACTCTTTGCAACCACCGCGCGCGTCACCACGGACACTTCCACTGGCCGAGATCTATTTTTACGCCTCATACGACGCGACTCGCAGGCAGCGCGTTTTCTGGCTGCGCGATTTGCGCAGACTTTGTGTCACTCTCGGTGAGACGCAAAAACAGCTCTTCAAGACTTCCGGCCACTTCAGATACCCCTTTAATCGCATAGCCTGCGAGTGACAATTCCCGAATCAACTCGACTTGTTGCCGTTCGCTCCCAGAAAACAACACCTCGACACGCTGCTCACCTTGCACAACCACTTCTGTTACCAGCGGGTTAGGGCGAAGACGCTCACCGAGCAATCTCCCGCCTTCAAGCAACTCAAAACCGAGCATGCGTTGTCCATTGGCGCGCGCCGTCACAATCTCGACTGCCGCACACGCGACGAGAGAACCGTTTTGAATCACGCCAATCTCATCGCACATTTCCGCGAGTTCAGGCAGAATATGCGAACTGATGAGCACCGTCTTGCCTTGATCGCGCAATCCTTTGATCAAGTCTTTCATCTCGATGCGCGATCGCGGGTCAAGCCCTGAGGCTGGCTCGTCCAAGATGAGGACAGGCGGATCGTGAATCAAACTGCGGGCGAGTCCCAGCCGCTGTTGCATGCCGCGCGACAATGTATTCACATACGCATCCACTTTGTCCTCAAGATTGACGCGATGAAGAAGATCTCGGGTGCGAGATTCGATCAGCGATTCTGCAACGTGGTAGGCCGTGCCATAAAACGCGAGGTATTCGCGCACGGTCAGATCATCGTATACCCCAAACGAGTCGGGCATGTATCCAACCTGCCGCCGAACGGCAGACGGATTTCGCGTAACCTCCTCCCCGCCGACAAAAGCCCGTCCCGATGTTGGGCGAAGCAGCGTGGCGAGAATCGACAAAGTGGTCGTTTTTCCCGCTCCATTCTCTCCGACAAATCCAAAGACTGTGCCATCCCGCACGTCTAGGTTTAAATTTTTTACCGCTTCAAAGCGACCATACTTCTTACACAAATTTTCAATTCGAATCATGCGTATTCACTCCGCAACCTTAGTCACGTGAACCAATTCCCGAACAACCCACTGCGGTGAAGCAGAGAGCACTGCACCATCCGGATAGAAAAGTTTGGGCTCGACATGCGACCAACCGATCAAAATCGCTTGCGACGGAAGGGATGGCGATGCGAGTTCATTGACGAACTCAAAAATGGAGCGACCAACCCCAGACGACGAACTCGGAAGCGCATTTGCGAGTTGCAATGCAAATGGAACCTTCGTTGAATCCGTGAGTACAGTCTGAACGTACGTGGTGTGCCCTGCACGCAAGGAACCCAACATGATCACTTTGCCATGAATCACCAGCGCAAGATCGGTGTATGAGCTTGTCGTCTGATTCGTGACGGTTCCATAAATCTCATTTTTTGTGCGATACAGTGTCGTTTTAAATGCACCAAAGCGGCGCATGACACCTGCGACAAACGCGTAACGTCCTGACCAGGCGCGCACTTCAGAGAAATTGAGCAAGGAACCGGATGGCAAAAAAGTCGTAGTCGTCTGTTTTGGCAGCACATCCGACTCACTAAGCGGCACAGCATATGTGCCGGACGGGGTCGAAACGCTATAGACCCTTGTCTGCGGCGACATGAGCGCCTCCACCCCTGTCGCCTCAGCCATGTGCGGATCGACAATGTCGATAAGTCCGATGCTCTGCGTGAGAATGCCGTTCGGCCTCACCAGAATCCCATACTCATAGATGGCCCCTGCGACAAACACCGAAAGGATCGGCAGAATCCACCAAGCACGCCCATGTTTACGATTGCGGCGCAACAAAACATACAGCCCCGGTCCCGCAGCGAACAGATAGAGCAAAAAAATGGTAGCCCACAGCCAGAGTGGCGGCGCGTGGAGTTGTGGAAACTGCTCCGCGGCAGTCACTAACGACCACGATCCGCTCGCGCCAAAAAGATCAAATCGCGCGCGCGCCAATTGGGTGTGCAGCGCCTCAAACAATGCGGTGTAAAACATCGTGTTCCCAGCCCACGACAGGAGGAGCGGGGATGCCGGGTTGAGTCCCACATACGCTATGATTCCTCGTCCATACGCGCGATCAGCCACGAGCGCGTGCTTCGCGTCACCGATAATGACGCGGCTGTCGCTCGTCGCTATGCCGAGTAATTCAGGTAGCGGCCCCGACATCGGAGGAGCGCCTGCAAATGTGGCGAGCGCTGTCCCTTTGCTGTCGATGACAACCTGCGGGGTCACTGGACTGACACTTTGAAATGGCAGTGTTTGTCCAGCGTTCGGTTGAACCCCGCCAAGGATTAAAACGCCCCCCGCTTTAACCCAGTCGAGGATGGCATGCACTTGCTGTGTGCTAAGGGCGCTCGCCACCTCGCCGTCGAGATAGAGGTTCGACAAGCTTTGTAGCAACATGCTATGCGCCGGAATTTGCTCTGGCGTGAGATAGGCCGTAACCATTTGGACGGCTCCACTGTTCAGCGTTACGCCAGCCAGCGACTGTACAGCTTGTGGCGTGGTGCTGACCATTCCAGTCGGTGATGTCCCGAGTGTTGACACGCCTGCGAGACGCGTGAGCGCCTGCGAGACGCCATTTACAACGAATGACAGCACTGCGTGATTGTTCAACATGTTCCCAGGGATTGCGATGGTCGTTTTCACGGTACTCTGCGGCAAAACGGTGAGCGGCCATTTCAGCAATCCGCCAAACGGGGCGTGATGTGCAATGGAGAAAGACAGATCTCCGGTCAGTCGGGCACTGCCGCGATTGACGACGGTTATGCGAACAGGCACCCACGTCTGTGGGTTATAGTAGCTCTGAAAGCCGACGCTTGAGCGAAGAGTGAGCTGCGGATTTTGCATGCTTGCAAGCGCGACAGAGCCGCTTGAAACAAACAAAATGACGACCCCCACAATGATCGCAAGCACGCGGTTCATCCATGTGTAACGCCTAGCCATAAAATGCGCTCATTTCCATTCAGTTTGTCCTATTGTAGCATGCAAACACGCCCTTGCGAACTCTGCGCCACGCGTTCTTCTACCAGCGAATGTTTAGGCGCATCGAAACGTCTAGCGCGAAACGCGGTGAGTGAGCCTGAACGCATCGAGTAGGAGGGGGCGCCTAGCCCCCGACCTCTCACACCACCGTACATGCGGGTCCGCATACGGCGGT
>NZ_LSUQ01000033.1 GCF_001642725.1 Ferroacidibacillus organovorans | reverse complement strand
CGTGGGAAGCATTACTCTCGACCGACTCCTCATGAAAGAGGCGGACATCCTGCCCTATGAGATGGTTCAGATCACGAGTGTCGCAAACGCCACACTCTGGAAGACGTACGCCATTCCCGCGCCGGAGGGCTCCGGAACCGTTTGTTTAAACGGTCCTCCCGCTCGCCACTTTCAACCGGGCGATCTGATCATCGTTCTCTCAATCGCGCAAATCACAGGCGCTGAGTATGACACGATCCATCCGCGCATCGTGCATGTCGACCACGAGAATCAAATCGTCAAGGTTGAGCGACATTCCCTTCACGCGTTGCGAAAGGACGGGCAAACGTGACCGGGCGTTCCTGCCCATCCTGAACGATGTGCGAGCTTGCGGGTGACGTCCGCGCGACGACGTTGCCGCGACTGACAACGAGTGTGCAAGGCGGTTGGCGGCGAATCATGTCAAACGCGTCTTCTGCGTCCAACAAAACAAAACTCGCAGGTTTATCCGCCGCGATACCGTACTCACACTCCACGCCAAGCGTGCGCGCCGCGCGCGTCGACACCATGCGAACCGTCTCGTCAATCTCTTCGCGTCCAGTCATATGTGACGCGTGAACCGCCATGTGGGCGACTTGGAGCATACTTCCTGTTCCGAGCGCGTACCACGGGTCAAGGATGTCATCGTGACCGAGTGAGACATTAACCCCCTCGCGCCAAAGTTCCTTGATTCGCGTCACCCCTCGCCGCGTAGGATAGTGATCGAACCGCCCCTGGAGCGTGATGTTGATCAGCGGGTTTGCTACAATATTAATCTCCGAACGCCTGAGCAAACGCATCAGCTTTGCAACGTACGCGCCGTTATAAGAATGCATGGCGGTCGCGTGACTCGCCGTCACCCGCGATTTGAGCCCGTGCAGTAGTGCGAGGTACGCGACCGTTTCCAAGAAGCGTGACTGCTCATCATCGATCTCGTCACAGTGTACGTCCACCATCCGGTCATACTTTTCTGCGAGTTCAAAACACGTATGCAGCGAGGCAACGCCAAGCTCCCTCGTATACTCAAAATGCGGAATCGCTCCGACGACATCCGCCCCTAAGCGGAGCGCCTCTTCGAGCAATTCGGCGCCGCCTGCAAACGATGGGATGCCCTCCTGTGGAAACGCCACGATTTGCAGGTTGATCTGCTGAGCGACTTCCTCCTTCACCTCAAGCAGCGCCTGAAGCGCCGTCAGTTTAGGATCGGTCACATCGACATGCGTGCGAACATGAAGTATCCCCTGAGCCATCTGCCAGCGCAGCGCCTCGTGCGCGCGCAACTTCACATCCTCGCGCGTCAGGGTTTGTTTTCGCAAAGACCACACCTGAATGCCTTCAAACAGCGTGCCACTCTCATTGAAACGCGGTTGCCCCGCCGTGAGCACAGAGTCAAGATGAATGTGCGATTCGATAAATGGTGGCAACATCAACTGCCCTGCCCCATCGATTACCTCGCGGGAATGCGCTTGGATGGTCTCGGCAATTTGCGTGAACGTCCCGCGTTCAATTCCCACATCAAAATGGCCACTGCGCCCGAGCAGGCGCACATTGCGAACGATCGTATCCACTTGTATTCCACCTTTATCTGTCCAATCCACAGGATTGTGGTAACCTTAGCATATTCGAAAAAAGGCTGACAAGCTCTATCTATTCGTAGTATAGTGAGTCGAAAACGTTCAGAGGAGGGAAGTTTGTGGGAGGTCACCATGTCATTCGCTATGTCGTGCTCGCCATTGTGGTCGTAGCCGCGATTGTTTATTTTGCCGTTCGAAACCGCAAAAAGTAATCGATCAACGGATACCCTTATAATGATAAAAAGAGCGGGTAAACCTGAGGGAGAATCTCACGTTTACCCGCTTCTCTTCGTGTTACAACTTCTCTCAGTTCGGAAACGCAGGCGATCCGCTCAAGAGATCGTGCGCAAGCAACCTTCCCGCCAACACGTGTCCTGCCGTATTCGGATGCCACGCGTCCGCCGCGTACATTTTATAGTTTTGATGATGGCTTGCAATGTACGCTTTCATTTGATTGAACACGTCAAATACCGAAACTTCGCGCGCCGGATACGAGTGCGCAACTGCCAATTCTGTGCTTACATACTGCGCTTCTGATACGCGATTGACCGTATAAGAGGCGGGTGTCACAGGCGGTGTCACGACCCAGACTGTCTCGTGGTTCGCAATCGCCAGACTGATCTCTTGGCGGATGGTGCGAGAAAAAACAGAGAGCGGCGTTTTCGCAGTCGCGTCGTCGAGCATCCCCCACGAGATCAGCAAGACGTTCGGATGAATCGCCTTGATCCACGACGGGAGCAGCGGGAGTGCTGCCTCCGCCGTTTCACCCTCTACAGCGTGATTGACAAACGGAAGCGCGTGATGGACACCTTTTGCGTAACCAGCAACCCCTCGCGCCAGATACCCGCCCCCCGTTTTATCGTCCCATCCTTTGGCGACGGACGAACCGATGGCCATGACTCGAATCGGCCCTTTAGGGAGTGCCTTTGGCTTGCTCACACTGCGATGCAGAGCGTAGGTGAGATGCCCCCCTACGGCAAAAAGTAGAATTACCGCGAGAAAGACGCCAGCGATAACCCGATTTCTGAGGATTCTCTGATGTCTGCGCCTCAAGCGATTCATGAGCTTAAACTCATCCGGGCAATCTCCTGTTCGCGCAGGCGATGGCGTTGCACCTTGCCGGTAGGACCCGCCGGAATCACGTCAACCAGTTTAATCTCCGCAGGTTGTTTGTAAGGCGCCATATTCTCTTCGCAAAGCGCTTTAAGCTCTGCCAAAAGTTCTTCCTGTTTGCTAAATTGATCCGGAATGATGTACGCAGCGACGCGTTCACCGTGAATCTCATCAGGGAGGCCGATCACGGCAACACCTTGCACACGGCTGTGTTTTCTCAGAACATCCTCCACTTCGCGTGGGCTGATTTTTTGTCCTGCGCGGTTGATCATCTCTTTGCGGCGTCCTGTGATAAACACATAGCCATCCTCGTCCTGATACCCGAGGTCTCCTGTCATGAACCAGCCGTTGCGAAAACTGTCACGCGATTCATCGCCTGAAGCGTATGTCTTGATCAAACGGTCACCTGACAACGCAATCTCACCCACCTGATTGGGCGGTAACGCCTCACCCTGTTCACCTGTGATGCGCAGATTGATCGCTCGCGGAATCCCCACCGATCCGTATTTGCGGCGTTCAGGCGGCAGCGGATTGACGCACACCTGGCTCGCTGCTTCCGTCATTCCGTAGGATTCAATGATCGGGATGCCAAACTTGTTTTCAAAGCGATGCGCGTGCAGTTCAGGAAGCGGCGCGGAGGCCGAGCGAATAAAGCGAACATGGTCTGCCGGTGAGCCGCAGCTCTCCGTCTGAAGCAGAATCGAAATCACCGCAGGAACAGCAGAGATCCACGTCACGCGGAAGCAAAAGACAGTCTCCCAAAAGCGCGATGCGCTAAACCGCTCTTCCAAAACGAGCGTTCCACCAGACAACAGGGTAGAAAGCAGCCCAACCACTTGCGCATTGATATGAAAAAGCGGTAAAAACCCGTAACACACATCTTCACTCGTCAGATGATGAGACGCGATGACTTCATCGGCTGTCGCGTGTAACAGTTCGACCGGGAGAAAGACGCCTTTAGGACGGCCTGTCGTTCCTGAGGTGAAAAGAAGGACACCATGACTCGACGCGCCCTCTGCGCGAGAAACGGCGCGACGGTGCTCCGTCACGACACTGTTCGGCACATTGGTTTTTGCTTGTGTAAAACACTCCAAATGAAATTGACCGAGTTCATCACACGAAATGGACGCGCGCATCAAGCCGTCCATTTCGTACGCCGGAGCGGTTTCTGTATTCAGTTCAAATTGAACGTCTCGCATCCCGCGACTCTCGATCACGCCGCGCGCGGCCGACTCTTCTAGAATGCGATTCAACTCAACGCGCGTAGCCTGCGGATTGACAGGAACAACGGTAGCCCCATACATAAGAATGCCTAGATACGCAACAATCCACTCGTAGGAATTCGGCGCAGATAGTACCACTGGATCTGCTGGGTGAATTCCAGATTGATCGAGCGATACCATGACTTTCTCCACATCATAACGGAGTTGATCTGTGTAATACCAACGATTTCGATTATAGATGACTTTCTTCCCTGATACTTTGAGTTGTTCTCTCACGCGGTGCATGGCATGCATCGATGGTCCCCCTCCAAAACAAGTCATACACATACAATGCACCCAAAGTCTTAAATCCATCTTAAAATTGATGAGTGAATATTCCCCTTTCCCATAAAGGATGTACTAAAAGGGAGAGGGAAAAATCGCAATCGGTTTTAAGGCAACTTTAAACCTGGCGCGATACGATGGCGTCTGAAGAAAGGAAGTGAATGTACCTGTGTCAACTGCGAAGGAGCATCTCTACGAGATTGACCTTATGCGCGCCCTGATCATTCTTGGCGTCATCTGTGTACACGTGATCTCATTCTTTAACTTATTTACAACCCAAATGACGGGCGTCAATTTACGTAACGACGTCGCACTTACTGCGCTTCACTTCACGAGGGAAGCCTTCATGTTTATCACGGGACTCGTTCTATTTATCACGTATTATGGAAAGCCGTTTAAAACAAAAACGTTTCTCGGAAAACGATTGAAATTGATCGCGATTCCCTATTTTGCGTTTACGCTTCTCTACATGTTGTTTACGCAGACCTATATGCCTACGCCGCATTTAACGTTGCCACTGTTTTTGGAAAACTACGGTGTCGCACTGCTGACGGGCAATCAGTTTTTCCTCTATTATTTATTGATCTCTCTGCAGCTCTACCTCATATTCCCGTGGCTGTTACGATTTATCAAGGCCACAGAGCGGTATCACGGTCTTGTGTTTGGGATAAGTTTCGCGCTTGAAATTGGTCTGATGTGGTTTAATAAATTTTATCTGCAGATGCCTGCAGGATTGCATCTTCCAGGACTCCTTGGCCTGTTGGTAAACTATCGTGACCGTATCATCATCACGTATCAATTCTGGTTTATTGCGGGCGCCTTGGTCGCCGTTCACTATCCTAAAATCAAGGCAATACTGCAGAAGTACGCCCGATTTATACCTTGGATCGTTTTGTTCAGCCTGTTTGGCATTGGAGTTCACGTCGCGATCGACCGCTTGATTCAGCATCAAGATGAGTCGCAGACGGTGCTCGTCTTGCAACCGCTTATGATCCCTTACAGTTTGCTCGCAACCGTTACGCTGTGGTCGATTGGAATCGCCTGGTCGCGCGTGCGCCTTGATTCCCGGTTCCGGCAAATAAGCCGCCTGATCAAAACCGCAGCAGCTGCATCCTTCGGCATCTTTCTGATTCACCCGTTCTTTTTGCACCTCGTTCAATACACGATCTATCGCCTTCACCCGACGGCCGCAGAACGCGTTTGGTTAACGCCTGTCGCCATCCTGATCGTCTATTTCTCAGCGATGATCGTCGCGCGGATTGTCGCACGAATTCCTTACCTCAGCTATATTGTCGGCCAAAAATCGACATGGTATCCGCAAAAGAAGTTGCCCATGCAAAGGGGGAACGTACGTGAAAACACCGCTTCCTAGTCAAGAAAACCTGCTCGCGCGCCTCGATCGAATTCCGCTCATTAAGCCGATCGTGCGGCTTTTGATACTGCTCGCGTGCGTGTGGCTCGCCGAAGCGTTTGACATCGGCATTGTCGGTCCTGTCATGGCTGTGCTAAAGAGTGCTTGGCATCTAAGCGTAGCCGACCAAGCTTGGCTTGGCATCTCCTCAACGCTTGGTGTCGTACTCGGCATGATTCCTGCAGGCATGCTCGCCGACCGCATCGGAAGAAGGCGTGTGGTGATCGTCGGCATTCTCGTCTTCTCTGTCATCACCGTGCTCGGGAGCTTGGCACAAAGTCTCAGCCAACTCCTGATCATCCGCTTTCTTGCAGGGCTCGGCGAAGGAGCGGTGTTGCCGCTTCCCTATCTCTATCTTGCAGAGTTTGTTCACACCAAGCGGCGTGCCGTCAGCGTTGGAATCGCAAACGGCGTGTTAACCGCCGCTTATCTTTTGCCAAACCTTGTCGGTTCCTACGCCATTCACACCTACGCGTCGTCCATGGCGTGGCGCCTGCCCTTTTTACTGGGCGCAATTCCGCTGTTCCTGGTGGCACCGCTCTACCTCTGGTTGCCCGAAAGTCCGCGCTACCTGATTAAAAAGGGGCGGATCCTCGAGGTCGACTCACTTGTCACTCGTTTGGAGGATGCAGCAAGACTCCCGCACGATACGTCGCTTGTCAATCCGCGCGCGGCTGCCGCGCTTAGCCTTGAACGCGCAGAAGAGACACGGCTGATTCATGTGCTGCGTCGTCCATTTCTCACGCGCGGTCTGATTACGACTGGGCAGTTGACCGGAGCGCTTATCCTGTTCTACATCCTGCTCGTCTATGGCCCGACGCTGCTCGTGACACGCGGTTTTGGAACAGGCACCGCCGTGTTACTCACCGGGATTATGATGGCGATCGCAGGAATTGGCTCGATCATCCAAGGCTTGCTCTCTGACCGCTTTGGGCGAAAAGCGATCCTCTCTATCTATTTTAGTCTTGCGGCGGTGGGATGCGTCCTCTTTGCCGCATCTGTGAACTGGTGGATCACCGCACTCGCCGCTTTCTTGAGTTCATTCTTTGGGCTCGGTGTTTTTCCTGTCTCTAAACTCTTGGTTGCAGAGCAGTTTCCGACGCACCTGCGAGGTATGGGGGTTTATTTGAGTGAAATGAGCGCGCGCAGCGTCAGCGGGATCATCACGCTCGCGTTTTTACCCTTCGCACTCGCGCAGTTTGGCAGTTCAGTCATCTTCATCGCCATCGCAGTCATCCTGATCGCTTTCATGATTCCTGTCTGGCTTGCGGGGCGCGAAACCGCACGCATCAGCGTTGAAGAGGCAGGCGCAACGTCGCTGGCGGCACTCGCCCGCGAGATGGAAGGGAATCGCATGAAAGTTCAACCGATGCCCTGACAAATCTCTTATGCTGACGAATCCCCCCTTTTGTGCTATGTTGAAGAAGGGAGGGCTTGCGATGCGTGTCTTGATCGTTGAGGATGAAAAAAAGCTGTCGGAGGCACTTGTCCGACTCCTTGTTGAAGAGGGGATCTCTGCCGATGTAGCGTATGACGGCGAAGACGGTTACCTGCTCGCTTCTTCTAAAATCTATGATGCGATTATCCTTGACCGCATGCTACCAAGCATGGATGGTTTGTCTGTTCTCTCCAAGTTGAGAAAAGCATCCGTACGCACACCTGTCCTGATGTTGACTGCGCGCGACGGCATCCCCGATCGTGTGGCTGGGCTGAACGCGGGCGCTGACGACTATCTTGTAAAGCCGTTTGCGACAGAGGAATTGATTGCGCGAATTCGCGCACTCCACCGCAGGCCGGCAGAGCTTATCACGGATGCATGGTTGCAGTGTGACAATCTTCGCTTTGATCCGATCGAACGAACCTTGATGACACAAAGTGGTGAATCTGAAAAACTTTCTCCAAAAGAAGCGCAAATTCTCGAATTACTTATGAAACATCACGGCCAAGTGTTGACGCGCCGCCAGTTGATGGATAACGTGTGGGGTTACGAAGCAGATGTGCTAGAAGGTGTGCTTGATACCTACGTGCACCACTTGCGCAAGCGATTGTCGCTGTTTCAGGGACCGGCGATTCAAACGGTGCGCGGCGTAGGATACAGTCTGCGCGGGTCGCGCCAGAACTCAGGGACTGGGACATCCTTGCAGATGGACCGGTAAAGCGATCGCGTCGTGAGCGCGTGGATGGATGTCTTATCAATTTTGTATCAATGAAACGGTAAAGGCGGCGTTCATGTGGCGTTTTGGAGTGACAGGAGAGATCCTTATCGCGCCGTGCGCCTTAAACTATTCGGAATTCAAGTCGGGGCGCTCCTTGCGATTTGGCTTATTTTACTCTCGATCGTGTACGTCCTGATGTCAAGCGAGCTCTACCGCGTCCTCGATTCGGAACTGCGACGCTCCGCCATCCAGGTCATTCAGTCCTATGATCGCAGCCATCTTTCTGCGCAAAGCGTGAACAATCAAAGTGACTTTGGTGCAACATTCAGTCTGTGGCAAATTACAGGCGCATCCTCGACAATGTCCGCCACATATATCGATGGAACACCTTTTATCGATGTTCGAACCGTATACCACAATGCGTTAACGCATCCATCTGGTTATTCCACAACCCTTCAAATAAACGGGCAACCCTATCGTATTTTTGATGCGCTCGTCAATTTGAAACACGGCACTTATCTGATTCAAGTCGATCGCTCTGTGGGGCCGACACAAGTCACCCTCTCAAGTCTTATCTCTACGCTTATCATCGCAGGCATGGCCGCTCTAATCCTGACGCTTATCGGTGGGTTGATCCTTACAACCAGAAGCATGACGCCACTCCTCGCGTCATGGCGCCAGCAGCAGCAATTTATCGCAGACGCTTCTCACGAGTTGCGAACGCCTTTTGCCATCATTCGCAGCAACCTCGATGTACTCCTCCATCATCCTCACCATACGATTGAGAGTGAAATGACCTACTTAGGAAATGCGTATGAAGAAGTAGAGCGAACGTCAGCGCTACTTGAAAACCTGCTGACGTTGGCGCGCGCGGACAGCCACGAACAGATCCTTAACCTATCGCCCGTTGCGCTTAGCGATCTTGCCAAAGACGTTGTCGAATCCACGCGCCCCCTCGCAGAATGGCAGCAAAAGTCGATCACGCTAAACGCCCCGGAAAACCCCTGTATGGTGATCGGCGACGCGGCGCGTCTGCGCCAACTCATGCTCATTCTGATTGACAATGCGTTACGCTATTCAGATGCGGGCGCGTGTGTCGTCATCTCCGTTTCGTGCGATACGACATCGTGTGAACTGCACGTGCAAGATGACGGCATTGGCATCCCCCAAAACCTGCTTCCACGCATTTTTGACCGCTTCGTCCGCGCCGATCCAAGCCGCCATCGCGCAGAACAAGGCAGCGGACTCGGTCTCGCCATCGCAAAATGGATTATTGAAGCGCACAAAGGGCAAGTGTTTGTACAAAGCAAAGAAGGACGCGGAACGACGTTTACCGTCATTTTCCCGTCCTGAGACTAGAATCTACGCTTTTCCTATTTTGCCAATGTTCCCTGTTCATCGTGTACTAGCGTACCCTCGCACCACGTGTTGCCCCAGCGCTGCACTTCATCCATGACGTACTGCAAACCCTGACCTTTTGGCGTAAGTTCATACTCAATGCGCACCGGTGTTTCAGGATACACATTTCGCTTTAGAATGCCTGACGCTTCAAGTTCTTTAAAACGCTCTGCCAACATGCGATCACTCATATGAGGAATCATCTCTGAAATGTCCTTGAATCGTTTAGGTCCGGAGAGAAGCACGCGAATAATAAGACCTGTCCAGCGTTTCCCCAATAATTCAAAGGCAGCTTCAAAGCGAGGACAAAGATGTTGATCTCCCATCCTGTATCGCCTCCTTTTTCCATCATACCATAGCTACTTAGAAAAGATAAGCGTTATAATCATGAACTTTCTTCACAGTTTAGCAAAATATCCCGCAAAAAGGTCAAAAATTGCGCAGGACGTTCTGCGTGCACATGATGACCCGCATGTGCGATCACGCACTGCGTTGCCCGAGAAAACTGCTTTGCAAGATGTGCACCTGACGCGACGTATCCGGTGTCAAACTCCCCACTCAACAGCGAAACGGGCGAGCGAAACGCACGTATCTTAGGCCATTCTGGTTCTCCAAAACCTTGCGACATGCCCGCCATGCTGTGCGCGACACCCTCCGGCCACTGCGCGCGCTTGCGCGCGAAAAGTTTTGCATACTCCGCCTCATCCATGTTGCGCTGCGACGAGAAAAGCGGCATCCGTTGCCACGCCTCAAGAAACGCCGGAAAGTCGCGCGTGATTTGCTCAGCCCGTGCCAGATCCAGTTGCAACCTTGCCATGCGATCTTCCTGTCGCTCAATTCCCGGTGATGCGCTTTCCAAAATAAGATGCCGAATCAGCGACGGCATGGCGAGAGCGACACGAAGCGCGAGCCTTCCCCCCATAGAATAGCCGATGAGAATAACCGGTTCGTTTATTTTTTGAAGAAATGCGGCAAGATCGGCGACCTGCTCTTCTACAGCATACCGCACGCGAGGGAGATCCGTTTTCGTTTTTCCGTGCCCCAGCAGGTCGAGCGCGATAGAACGGTGCGTCTTTGCTAATGCCTCCATAAAAGGGAGATATTCTTCAGCCGCACCCAACCATCCGTGCAACCAGAGCAGAAGCGGGCCTCGCCCAACCGCAATCCCTCGATACATCACGCCGCGCAGTGACACGGAAAACGTATTCACAGCGAACCTTCTTCGCGCTCACGCTCAGGTGGTGCGAGCACCTTATGATGCAGTCGCGCATTCTCTGCTCGATCCGTATCAATTTGAATCAACGTCAAGTCATTTCGCGTCAACCCATCGCGCAGTGCCAATCGAAAATCATCCCAATCACGGGCGCGCGTGTAGTGCGCACCGTAGAGCGCCGCGGTGTGTTGAAAGTCTCGCCCATGCGGCGTTTCAAAGTAGGGAAAAACATCCTGCTGCGTAGCCTGAGAAAGCATTGAAAAGATGCCTCCGCCGTCATTCTGTACAAGCACGATGACCAGCGGTATGTGATAGAGGCTGGCTGCGAGTAACCCGTTTTGATCGTGGAAAAAGGAGAGGTCGCCAATGACGAGTACCGTTTTCTCTCGCAAATAAGCGGCAGCTCCAATTGCGCTTGAGACAACCCCATCGATGCCACTCGCGCCGCGGTTCGCAAAGACGCGCAACCGCGTCGCTGTAATAGGGAAAAAGCTATCCATGTCGCGAATCGGCATGCTGTTTCCAATATAGAGATTAGTGTCATCTGGCAAGAGGCGCGCCAGTTCAGGAAAGATCTGCCCTTCAAAGAACGGTTCGAGCTGTTCCATACGCTCGCGCATGCGTTCTTGACAGGCACGATCAAGACGAATCAGTTGATCAGCATAGGCAAGACGCGCATCACGCACTTCTGCCGTGTCACCTATGGCGGAGTTCAACGCTTCACAAAAGCTTGCCGGATTCGCTTGAATCACATCCGTCGCACCCTCTTGCGGGTCGCTCCAGAGCATATTCTCATCGACCAGGATCTGCGGCTTCTCCTGCCAGGATAAAAGCGCCTGCCCTACCGTTTTTGAGGTGACCGCTCTCCCGAAACGAAGAATCACATCCGGTTTGATCTCGTCACGCGACGCATCGTCCGCGCGCAGCCACACATCCGCGTGCGCGAGTACAGGAACCTCTGGATTGCCGCTCGTGCGATGTCCCGAGAGTGGATCCGCGAGAATGACTGCCCCCAGTTTCACCGCGAGTTTCTCAACGGCAAGCGCATCCGTTGTCGGTTGAGGGCCACTCACGATCAGAATTCGCCCTGCCAGCGCGATCTGTCCCAAAACGCGCTCGATGGCGCGCGGCGCCGGATGCAGTACACCCGTGTAAAAAGAGAGCGGCACACGCTTTGTATCCACATCGCGCGGCGGTAACAGAGGCTCGCGCAACGGGTAGTTCAGGTGAACAGGTCCAGCTGGACTCGCCATCGCTACGGCGACCGCACGCGTCGCCGCGACGCGCGCGTGCCTGATAAGTATGGGCGAATCTTCCGCTGTCGGCAGTTCGTACATCCACTTTACGTGAGCGGAAAAAAGGTGCGTTTGCCGAATGGTCTGATTGCTCCCCTGTTCGCGCAGTTCAGCAGGTCGATCCGCCGTGATGATCAGCAGTGGTACGCGTGAAAAGTAGGCTTCAATGACCGCAGGGAGGTAATTGGCGACGGCTGTTCCTGATGTGCAAACGAGCGCCACAGGCTCGCCACTGCGCTTGGCGAGACCATATGCAAAAAAACCGGCAGAACGCTCGTCAAGAATGGTGTAAATCTCTAACCCGGCCTGCCGCGCCCCGGCGATCGTGAGCGGAGTCGAGCGCGAGCCTGGAGAGACGCAGAGATGCCGCACCCCGGCCTGAACCAGTTGATCGACTAACGCAACGACCGGCTTTAAGTGTTCTTCACGACTCACGCGGATCCTCCTTCGCGTTTTTCTCTTCAGACGACAGACAGAGCGCTCGCTTCATCACCTGCATTTTAAGCGTTGTCTCACCCTCTTCACGGATTGGGTCAGAATCGGCAACTAAACCAGCACCCGCAAATAAGTAGGCGCGATCGTCTTTCACAAGAGCGCTGCGAAGCGCAACAACCATCTCTCCCGAACCATCCCGCTCGATAAATCCGAGTGCGCCCGCATACCACCCGCGATCGACCTCCTCACGCTCGCGAATCACGCGAAGCGCCTTGGCGCGCGGCCAACCCGCCACCGCTGGCGTCGGTTGAAGACGCGCAGCCACGGAGACGATCGTCACATCCCGCAACGCCTCTGCGCGAACAGGTGTGTAGAGATGCTGCAGATTGGGCAAACGCCTGAGCTGTGGATCTTTGTATGTCGGCTTCGTCGCCACCCCTTCAAGCGCACTCTCAATCCCTGCAAGCACAAGGCGGTGTTCATGCAAATCTTTTTTACTCGCGAGCAGCGCCTGTCCAGCCTGTTCATCCTGTTCACGATCCGCGAACCGCGGCGCCGTACCCGCGAGACAATCAATATACAGCTGGCCTTTACGCATGCCAACGAGCCGCTCAGGCGTCGCGCCCAAAAACACATCCCCTCGCCACGCGATGCCAAAGACTGTGGAACTCGGGTGGTCGTACGCGAGGTTTTCTAATGTCGCGGCAAACGCGGTCACGCGATGCGTTACATCCATCATGCGCGCGTGAACCACCTTCTCATACGATCCTTTGCGCATGTCTTCGGTCGCCTGTGAAACGAGCGTACGATACGCCTCATCGATGCCCGCTTCAGGCGCTTGCGCCTCGTCGATGCGCAAATCCCCGAGACCACTGCCGCGCCGACGCACCGTGCGCTTTTGCGTACTCAATTCAAGCAGCTTGCGCAGCGCCTGCTCCGTTGATTTTTTCACATCGCGCAGCGTGTCGTTCTGCCCCACGCGCAATGTAACTGTGAGGTAGGCGCGCGCCGAAGTTTCACGTTCGATAGAAAACATTGGAATCGCCAGAAGGACATCTGGCCAGCGCTCCCACGGCGTCCCCCGCTTTCGCGAAGCGTCAAACGCCGTGCCAAGAAACGCTGCCGTGCGTGCAGTTTCCCCTGTGATAACCTCCTGAAACAGCCGTACGCTCGCCGTCGACGCGCGGTCAAAGGCGCGCGCGCCCGAATAGATTTCAAGCGCCGTCTCACCGTACGTCGCTCGCTCCAAACCGTTTGGACCGTCGTGCCAATACGTTGCAAATTGCGCATCTTTGAGCCCCATATCAACAACAGAAGCCAGACTGCCTTCAAACGTAATCGGCACAGATGCAGAAACCATCACACTGTGTCCCTTGCGTTTCGCCTCTGATGAACCTTTTTGTAAGAGAGGCTCGAGAAGCGCATACACCTCTTCGACAGTGACATGATGAAGGGTTAAAACCATAACCGCATCTCCCTTTTTAACAGCTTCCCAGCCGCGTTACGCGGAAGTCGGTCCACGACGAGAAGTTGCTTTGGAACCTTATAGCCAGCCAGCTGCGCGCGGCAAAATGAAAGGAGCGCCGCTTCGTCATAAGGCGCATGAAGTGCCAAGACGGCGACTGGAACCTGCCCATACGTCGCGTCGTCGCGACCAACAACTGCCGCCTCAGCGACAGACGGGTGCGTAAGAAGAACGGCCTCTACTTCAGCGGGGTACACATTCTCCCCGCCGGAGACGATCAGATCTTTGCGTCGATCGAGCACATAGAGATACCCTTCTTCGTCGAGATACCCAATATCGCCCGTGTGAAACCAGCCGTCTTCCGCGAGCGCACTGCGCACCTTTTTTTCCTGCCAATATCCAGCGCACAATGTCGGCCCTTTGATCTGAATCTCTCCAACCCCGTTTGGCGGACAGTACTCCCCACGTTCATCGACAATGCGCACAGTCGAACTCATCAGTGGTTGCCCTGCCGAACCTACGCGTGAGGAAACCTCCGCCGGGCGCAATGTCGCCACCTGTGAGTTTGCCTCCGTGAGTCCATACGTCTGCACAACCGGGACGCCGCGCGCGATGCACCGCTTTAAAAGCGGTGCAGGCGCTGGGCCTCCGCCTAGAAGCACAACGCGCAGCGCCGCAGGAAATGTCACCTCATCGTCCATCATGCGCAGAAGCGTCGCCGCCACCACGGAAACCATCGTGATATCTCCTTGCAACAGTCGCGCGCGATGCGCCGCTTCATCAAAGCGATCTTGTAAAACGGCGGCCGTACCATAGATGATACTGCGCATGAGCACCGCTTGCCCGCCGACGTGAAACAGTGGCAAGGCCGTCAACCAGCGATCCGTCGGGAGCATCCCGAGGCGCAACGCCGAGGCGACAGCACTAGCAAAGTGATTGCCGTAGGTGAGAAGCGCCCCTTTGGGGCGTCCCGTCGTCCCGGAGGTATAGATGATGCTCTGCACATCCGATAGGCAGATAGAGTCCGGCGCAAACGCGCGCTTCCCTTCTTTCATTTCAACCTCACATCGCCACGCGCGAACATGCGAAAGCCGTTCACAGATCGCAATACGATGCACTTCATGCGCCTCGTCACATAGCAGTGTGCGCGCCTCGACATCGTCTACCTGCCACACCATCTCTTCAAGTGAGAGGCGGGCGTTTATCGGCACAGTCACCGCGCCGAGATAGCGCAGCGCGTGCAGCGTGATCGCAAAAAGCAGTCCGTGCGCCATGAGCACCGCGACGCGCTCTCCACGCGTGACGCCGAGTTCTGCCAAAAACGCCGCCCGCGAGGCGACGCGCTCCGCCAGTTCACGATAAGAGACCGGCTGACCCTCGTGCTCAATCGCGAGAGTGTCCATGTGACGCAGCGCGTAAAGCCAGTCTTCGACTCGTTCGTCCGTGACGCCACTTCCCGCGCCGTCTGTCCAAACCGCCTCTTTTTCGCAAATCACTCGTTCACTCATCATGCGCGCCGCCTAAGGCAAACGTGGAAACTTCGAGAAGTCAGGTTGGCGCTTCTCTAAGAATGCATTTTTCCCTTCGCGCGCCTCTTCCGTCATGTAAAACATCATTGTCGCATCGCCCGCCATCTGCTGCAGCCCCGCCAATCCGTCCGTATCCACGTTGAACGACGCTTTTAAAAAGCGGATCGCCATCGGCGATTTTTCAAGAATCTCCTGCGCCCACAAAACCGCTTCCTCTTGCAGTTTGTCAACAGGCACGACTTTGTTCACAAGTCCCATGTCGTACGCTTCGTGCGCGTCGTACTGCCGGCATAAAAACCAGATCTCTTTCGCCCGTTTCATCCCGATCGTGCGCGCAAGGATGCCTGTCCCATACCCCGCATCAAAGCTCCCGACGCGCGGCCCCGTCTGACCGAAGCGTGCATTCTCCGCCGCAATCGTCAAATCACACACGAGATGAAGCACGTGACCGCCGCCGATCGCATACCCGGCAACCGCCGCGATCACCGCTTTTGGCAGCATGCGAATTTGCCGCTGCAAATCAAGCACGTTGAGGCGTGGAATCTCGTCATCTCCGACGTAGCCGCCGTGCCCCCGCACGCGCTGGTCGCCCCCAGAGCAAAACGCGAGATCGCCTTCTCCCGTCAAAATGACAACGCCCACCTCATGGTCATCGCGCACCCGATTGAACGCATCAATCAGTTCGCTCACCGTTTTCGGGCGAAAAGCGTTCCGCACCTCCGGACGATTGATCGTAATTTTCGCGATTCCTGACGATGTTTCATAGCGGATATCTTCATATTCATGAGCAGTTTTCCAATGCAAAACGCAGCACCCCTTTACGTGACGTGACACACAGAATGTGACCCTGATTTAAATTCACGGTACAGACCGGTCAGTCTGTTCGCCCCAAGTATAACAGACCAACAGGTCTGTTGCCCGCGCAATCGTGGAGTTTTTTTGAACTATGCGCACCGCCATCACAAAGAACGACTTTTCACCGCTTCTAAATTTTGCTATGGTATGTCCCGAAGGAGGACGTCATACTTGAATTCATTCCGCAGCACCTTATGGAATCTCTTGCGACCTAAAACGCTGACCGCGTCGATCACACCTGTCCTCGTCGGAACTGGCGTGGCGCTTTTGCACCATCCGCTGCGCACATCCCTTTTTCTCAGCATGCTCATCGCGTCGATGCTGATTCAGGCGGCGGCCAACATGATCAACGAATACTATGATTTTGTGCGTGGACTCGATTCAAAGGAGATGACTGGGATCGCCGGGGCAATCGTGCGCGACAACATGTCACCGCGCACGGTCGTCTTGATCACCTGGGTGACCTTGGCGATTGCCTTTTTACTCGGCATCTACATCTGCGCCAGCACCTCGTGGTGGGTTGCTGTCTTTGGCGCCGCGTCGATGCTTTTTATGTACCTTTATTCGGGTGGTCCAAAGCCGATTTCGGCGACGCCACTCGGTGAAGTGACAGCCGGCCTCGCGATGGGTCCAGTCATCATTCTGATTGCCTATTTCATACAAGTCGGCCATTTGTCGACCGTCGCCTGGTGGGTATCCGCCCCGGTTGGGCTGCTCATCGGCGCGATTCTCCTCGCCAATAACCTTCGCGATCTCGAACATGATCGCCCAGGCGGACGCAAAACGTTGCCGATTCTGCTTGGCAAAGCGCGCGCCATCAAAGTGCTCGGTGCAGCGTTTGCGCTCTCCTATCTCATTCTCATCGCGCTCGTCCTCACGCGCATGCTCCCGCCGTGGGTTCTGTTGTCGCTTTTGAGTATTCCGCTGTCTTCACGCGTACCACGCGCGTTTAAGGCCGCTACAACGCGCGATGAACTTCAAGCAGCTTTTGAGAACACGTCAAAAACGCTGATCGCATTCGGCTTTCTCCTTTTCATCGGCCTTCTGATCGCGCGCTTTACAACGCGATAAAATACGTAAAACCGTTGCTGTTTAGTCCACGGTGCGCATACCCGTATGCACCAGCGTCAAATGAATATTCACATTTCGCAAGGAGTCTGCGCGCAATTCAAGATTGTTAAGGAGCTTTTGTCTCGTATTAGGGGGCCAGAGCATCAAGGCTCCCCGATAGACCTTTGGAGTGATATTCAGAATGTCTGCATGATGCATGACGCCGGTGCGAAACGTCCGGCGAACATCCCTTTCAATCACACGCTCAGCCAATGTGATGATTTCTTTTTCCGCGCGTCCTTGCCCTTCCTGCGCGAGATCCACAGGACCGCTGATTTTCAAATCATAGGTCCAATGATGCCTGCGTTGCATCGGATGAATCTCAACGTGAAGATGGTGTATGTAAAGGATGACTTGTTCCGTTGAACCCGGTGCTGGAGGCAGGAACAGTGGAACTCGCGTCCCACCGGTTCGCGCCCAGAACACCCCGAGCATATCGCGGTGCGATAGCCACCCCATAAACCTCTCATGACGAAACACACCAACTGTTGGGAGCAATAATTCATCATAAGGCTTATCCTTTGATTTAGGCCAGTGCACGTCTCGTTGGTGATTCAAGGCCATTTGAGGCAAAATGGCAGACCCCACAGGCTCATGTAAGGCTCTCTGCCATTCATTCAACCGTACGGAAGGAACCACGTAACCGAATTGTTGCACTCGTTTCGGATTCGCAACGTAATAATAGAGTGGATTATTTTCTACAGGTAAATTCGCAGTGAATAAATTTCCCATGGTATCTTTTGTCCCATAAACCCATGACGTATACCGCACCTCCCGATAGCGAGTAAGCGCTTCGATCACTTCTTTATAGGGACCGCGCAAGACATTCTCGTGGAGGATCAACAAAGAAAAATGGGACCACGATACCCGTTTGGGACTGGAGGGATAGATGGCGTTTACCGCTTCGAGGAAACTCCTTCCTGTTCCATACACCACCCAAAGCGCGCGCGAAGTCTCGCCAGTCGATTTTGATTCCTCAATCCCTGACTTTGTCGGGTCGATGAGCCCTAGCCAAATTTTATAATGGCCGTGATCATAATCGACGCCCAAACTGTGCACGTAGGCAATATTGTCCAGATCGGCAGAGTCCCAACACCCTGTCAGCAAAAGGGAAAGAATCGCACAAGCAGCCAATTTCCACACTGCGCTCATTCGATGGGATAGAAAATTCATCGATCCGAGCGTTTGCGCGTTTGAGATTGTGCTGCACTTTTTTTACGCATGCGCGTCCACTTGATTCGAATGATATAATCTCTCCAATCTTCCCAAATGAATGGTGAAAATGGCGCTAGATAGGACACCCCCAGTGGATTTAGACTCGCCATGTGTCCAATCAGGAGAATTGCACCGATGATAAGACCCACATACCCCATGAAACTGGCCATAATCAAAATTACCATTCGTACAATCGTGATCGCATTGGCTAATGTATAGTTAGGGACAACATAGGTGCTAATGGCCGTGATTCCTACGACTGCAGTCATACCTGCGCTCGCAATGCCCGCTTTTACCGCGGCGTCCCCAACCACCACAGTGCCAAGAAGGCCAATCGTCTGACCGGCTGCGCGAGGCAAACGCAACCCAGCCTCGCGAAACAGTTCAAAAAGCCCCAGCATAATCATTGCCTCAAGCGGCGTAGGAAAAGGAACGCCTTTATGGGCGTTGATCAGGGAGATTAAAAGAAACGCCGGAATCGTATCCTGATGATATTCGGTAGCTGCAACGTATCCGGCAGGGAGAAACAGTGAAATAAATAATCCTATCATACGTAAAATGCGAACAACGACTACAAATGGAAAACGATCATTGTAATCATCAGGCGCCTGTAAAAGTTGCATGAGTGTCACCGGTGCAATCAACACGGTGGCAGACGTATCCTGAATCATTCCGATTCGTCCTTCTGATAAGATGGCAGCCAATTTCGAAGGACGTTCCGTGTAATCAAATTGCGGAAAAATCGTGAATTTACGATCCTCCAGGAGTTCCTCCAAATGTGCGGACTCCGTCAATTCGTCTACCTGTATAGCATGCAATCGCGCCTGGAGTGTGGAAACCAATTCGGGTGACGCCGTATCTTTCAGATAGACAAGCGCAACGCGGGTGTGAGTCAAAGTACCAATCTCGAAGAATTCACACACTACGCTTGGCGTAGGCATTCTCATTCGCAAGAGTGCCAAATTTTGCATCACGTCTTCCACAAAGCCATCGTGTGCGCCCCGAATCGCTGTCTCCATTTCTGGTTCATCAGGGGAGCGAGAAGGCTTTGCAACTTGTTCCACCACTAAGGCGCCTGGCCACCCGTCCAGAAAAAAGATACCCGTGCCGTGAAACAGCAACGCCAGTACCGTTTTCCACTGCTCATAATACGTAACTTCGGGGATACGCATGCGTTTCACGACATCAACGAATTTCCTCTCCACACATTGTGCCAACAAAGGTTCTAATTCTCGAAAAAAGGTCTTACTCACTTGTTTCAGGTCTGTCGTTCCCTCCATATAAAGGAACAACGAGTTCTGCATGTTTCCCCCAACATCCCACACCATGGAAACGGCTTTGATATCCTGACAGTTGGAGAGAATGTGATCCCTCAGCCACGATTCATTCTCAGATAGCGAGGCTGAAATGAGAACGCTTGATTCACTCAAGTTGGATGCCTCCAGAAGAGCGAGATCGTTGAAACCAAGAGCCAATTCCCAGCAAAAGAAACACCACGACTTCCATTCCGCCCTCGATCGAATAATACTGGCTGCGAAGCCACACTTTCGTATGCACGTCGATGGGCAGCAAAACAAGGATGACGGCCAGCGATGCGATGCCGATCATGTGAGGAAGGCGAATTTTTATATTTTTTACCACCTGGCCTGTGATAAAGAGAAGAACCATGATGCGACCAGCGAGTCCCACGGTCCATTGGTAAAGGGCAAAATAATCCAGTCGCTCGATATATTCACCAAAGGTCAATAAGCGCCACCCACCAAACGCAGGAAAACGAAGATGCGCTGCCTCGTAGGGACCGTACTCCGCCAGAATGCCCATGACCAACCCTACTGAAATGACCGCGAGTATCCCCAGTGTCCACATCCACGGAGCAAGCGACAACGCATTCTTACCTTGGATTTGATGATAAAAAAACAAGATCATCAGAAATTCGCCCATAATGGGAAGCGGAAGCATGACGCCGCGAGCGATTGGTAAGAGGCCATGCTCCAACAGGGGAAAGAGTAGACCATACTGCTTCACGGGAATCGTCCCCACGGTATTCATTACTCCAAAGATCATGATAAATGGCAACAAAAAACCGACTGTGACCGCAATGGTTCTCAAGCCGTGGCGGGCAATCCATACACAGGATGCGACCAAGGAGATCACTACAAGGGCAGGGGGGACGCCGGGCAAGAATACAATTCCTACAAACGATTCCCACGAGTCTAAGCTTTGCGCAAGCGAAATAATCACATAGAGATCAGCGAGTGCGATCAGCAGTGGCAGCGTCCATGGCGGGATGCGTTCGATGGGCGACCGTGTGGGACACAGACGCGCAATGAACCAAATCGCGAGCCATATTCCTATCGCAATCGGAATGCAGACGAGTTCCACCATCCAAGCATCACGCCCTGCGGTTTTCAAAAGAAACGGCACTAACTCAACGTGGATAGGCAGTGCAAGCGAAATAATGATAAGCATGGACGCTTGCATGATCGTGATCGATTCACTTTTTTTGACTTCCATTCGCATGTCCCCGCCGATTCCGTCAGGAATAACCTACGCAGGAAGAGAATTCCCCATAATCGCCGTTTTAATTCCAGGCTCTACCTCCACGTGACATTGACAATGGGGTCATTTTCCATCCATGACGGTGAGCGTTTGCTTCACGGAACATCTTCATTTGTCGCTTGACACCAGAACGCAAAAAAACCAGCGGAAGTTTATTCCGCTGGGGTTGCTGACGCGTGAAATGAATTATGCCTTAGCGCCAGAGCTTACCGACCAGTCGTGCGTCGCAGACCCTTCCAGGAATTTCTCCACATCCATCGCCGCCTTGCAGCCAGATCCTGCCGCCGTGATCGCTTGGCGATAGTGTGAATCCATCACGTCCCCACACGCAAAGACCCCATCCACACTCGTGGCAGACGTCGAACCGACCGTCTTGATATAACCCACCTCGTCAAGCTCAAGCTGACCCTTTAGAAACGCTGTGTTCGGGTTGTGTCCAATCGCTACAAAGATGCCATCCGCCGGCAACACGCGTGTCTCACCCGACGCGTTGTCCTTTACCTCAAGCCCTGCCACTTTCCCATCTTCCATCGCCACCGCCAGCGGGGTCACATTCATCACAAAGCGAATCTTGTCATTCGCGTGTGCGCGATCCTGCATGACCTTCGATGCGCGCAACGTGTCCCGGCGATGGACAATCGTTACCTCAGACGCAAACTTCGTCAAAAACGTCGCTTCTTCAAGCGCCGAGTCACCGCCGCCAACGACGAGAATCGGTTTCTGGCGATAAAAGAAGCCGTCACACGTTGCACACGTCGAGACGCCGCGCCCCATCATGTCAGACTCATTCTCGATGCCGAGCAGCTTCGCTGACGCACCCGTTGAGATGATCAACGCGTCCGCCTCGTAGACATCGCTCTCATCAACAGTCACGCGAAACGGGCGCTTGCTTGTATCGACATCGGTCACCCAACCAGAGACAAAGGTTGCGCCGAATTTTTCCGCCTGCTTGCGCATATTGTCCATCAGTTCCGGCCCCATGACGCCGTCCGGAAATCCCGGAAAGTTTTCAACCTCCGTGGTGAGCGTCAATTGCCCCCCTGGTTCGTTTCCCTCGACGACCAAAGGGTTCAAATTGGCGCGCGACGCGTAGATCGCGGCCGTGAGCCCGGCAGGACCTGTCCCTAAAATCATCACCTTTTGTTTCTTTTCCATCATTAAATTCTCCTCCCACGCGGCGTCGCTGTGCGCTCGCTGATCACTGTGATCTACTATAACGCAGAAAAAAGCCAAAAAAAAGCGCGCAGGGCGCCCCCCCACACATCGCATGGCTGGAAAACCAAGCACGTCGACGCCTAACTCAGTTGTCCAGGCAGTGTGCGCTTTGCCGCATCGAGTGAAGATAAGATCGTAATGTTCAATTGTGTTGCCAGATCGATCGCGTACGGCGCTACCTCTTTACCGGTTGCGTCTTGAAAAACGCGCACCACAGGTCTTCCCGGAATGTTCTCATGAAGCTCGACGACGATCGCGTTGCGACCGTCGCTCAAGTGCACCTCAGAACCGATCGGAAACATCGCAACGCGCTTACTGAAAAGTGACACGATTTTTAGATCAAACTCCGAATCCGCCCGACTATAGAGAAACTCCATAGCCTCACTCGGCACAATCCCGCGCCGATACGGGCGGTGCATAATCATCGCGTCATACACATCCGCCACGGCAATGATTCGCCCAAAAAGATGAATCTCATCGCCGCGCAGACCGCGTGGATATCCTTTCCCATTCAGACGCTCATGGTGCTGAAACGCGCAGTGTGCAATTAGATAGGAGAGTTCCGGCTGTTTTGCCAAGAAGTTGTGTCCTAATTCTGCGTGCGTCTGCATCAGTTTATATTCGTCAGCGGTAAGCTTGTCCGGCTTGTTTAACACTTCAGTCGGAACGAAAATTTTCCCAATATCATGAAGCAACGCGCCGAGTCCGAGATCGAGCATCATGCTGTCCGACAGAAAAAGCGACGCGCCAATGAGCAGCGAATAGATAGCGACGTTCATGGAGTGCACATACGTCACATTGTCATACCCTGCGAGCGATGCGAGATCTTCTTTGATAATCGTCGTATGCTGAACGGTTTGAATCATTTGCTTGACTTGATCGCGCAGCGATTTTGCAAAGAGTTTGCTAGACGTCGGTCTCTGCACACTCAAGGTTCTCTGAATCATGTCCCACTCACTCGCCAGTGTCTGCTGCATCTGAAAGCGAAGTTGCTCTGTAATGACCTGCGGAATCTCAATGCCTTCAGATATCTCGTCATCAATATATATAGAAGCATATCCGTCTTTGATTTTATCAATATAGCGATCCTTGAGCGAAACCCCCTTCTGAAGAAGGACGCGGCCCTGTCCATCATAGAGGCTTCGCGCGAGAATCATGCCGGGCCGAAGAAGCGCAGTCGAAATTTGACGCGGCACGCAAGGTTGACCTCCCGATGATCCATCATTTCATACTGTCCATACTATAGAGGCAAATCCCACACATTGTCTATCCTTATTTTTACAAGCGTAAAAACGCATAAGGACCGCGATAGATTCCGGTCTCTGTAATGATCGCCGTGATCAGTTCATTCGGTGTCACATCAAACGCTGGATTGTACGCTGCCACGCCGACTGGCGCAATTCGCGCGCCGCGAATCACGGTCAATTCATCCTCCGGTCGCGTCTCAATTGGAATTCCCGACCCTGTCGCCGTCACCGGATCAATCGTTGACGTGGGCGCCGCCACATAGAATGGAATCCCGAAATGGCGCGCCAGAACTGCCAACCCCATCGTTCCGATCTTGTTTGCCGTATCCCCATTGGCCGCGATGCGATCCGCCCCGACCACGACTGCGCGCACCAATCCTTGCGCCATGACCGTGGCCGCCATGTTGTCGCAGATCACCGTGACATCAACGCCCGCCTGCAACAACTCCCACGCCGTCAAGCGCGACCCTTGAAGGTACGGCCGCGTCTCATCCGCATACACCCGCAGCGCCATCCCGCGCTCCTTGGCGAGATAGAATCCGGCAAGCGCCGTTCCATAGCGACTCGTCGCAAGCCCCCCTGTATTGCAGTGCGTCAAGACCCCCATGCCCTCTTCATAGAGTGTGAGCAGATGCTCCCCGATCTGTCGGCACGACACCTCGTCTTCCGCCTGGATCGCGAGCGCCTCTTCACGCAGTCCGCGCACGATTGCGTCCACACTCACCTCACGCAGCGCGAGCGTGCGAAAGGTGTCCATCATCCGCGACAACGCTCCACTCAAATTCACCGCAGTCGGCCGCGACGCGAGCAACAGCGCTTGGGCGTCCATAAGGACTTCTTCCAGTCTCGCAGGTGTCTCAGAAAAGTGGCGACTCGCCTCAAGATAAAATCCGAACGCGCCCGCCATCGCAATCGCCGGCGCGCCGCGCACCACCATCGCGCGAATTGCTTCCGCCGTTTCCTGCGCATCCCTTGCATCCACGTAAACGAGTTCCTCAGGTAACATCCGCTGATCGATCAGCCTTACATCCTCTTCCCTCAGTTCTACCGGTCGCACGTCGTGCACGCTAAAATCCCTCCGCATCATGATATCAAGCTATCATAACACGAAGGGAAGCTCTCACTGTAGCCAAGCATCTCCGCGCAACATCACGTGGCTTTGCACTTTGTGTCATGACACAAAATCGCGTGACGTAAACCCCGCCTAACCGAACTTGTACGTGATTCCGTGGCCGCCTTTTGGATACACCCACGAGATATTGTGTTCTGGACAGCCGATGCGACACGTTCCGCACTCAATGCAGTTTTCAAACGCGACAGACGTCATTTTCTCTACCTCGTGCCAGTCATACACATCCGCCGGACAGAAATGCGTACACTCCTTTGTCTTGCAAGCGAGACATGTTTGCTGGTCGTCGATCACGAGGTGCGACGTTTCATCCACTTTAAAGCGAATGGTGTACAATCGATCCGCGACTCCGTTCATCCGTTGATCGCCCTCCAGCCTTTGTATCCCAGTTTCAGGAGATTCATGGAGCCACCCGTTGCGTTCTTAATTCCGCGCAGTGCCTTGCGCTGTTTCTCCGCTTTTGAGACGCCATCCACCAGAAGCATTTGATACGCCGCCTCATTCACCGCGTAAGGCAGCTTGTCAAACATGATCGTCGGATCGACATCGCGCAAAAGTGCGTGCATGCCTTGGTATTTTTTCAGGTCTTTGTGCACAAACGACGCAGCGATGCGGCGGTCATACCCGGAGAGCCCTGCCTTCGAGTAATCTCCGCGCTGGTGCGCCTCGACGATCGCCTCCCCCGCAAATCGACCGGATGTCATCGCGAGATTCGTCCCTTCGCGATGCACAAAATTGACCAACTGCGCCGCGTCACCACAGATCACCCAACCGTTTCCGCACAGGGAAGGAATGCTGTGATACCCGCCTTCCGGAATGAGATGTCCCGAATACTCCTTCGTCTCTCCGCCTTGCAGGAGTCGCTTCAGCATCGGATGCGCTTTGAGGCCCTCCAGCACTTGGTAGGGTTTAATCTTCTTTTTCTTTAAATCGCTGACCATCACCCCGACGCCAAGTGAGATCGACTCTTGATTGGTGTAGAGAAAACCGAGCCCCGCCATGCCGTGCGTCTGCCCGATCAGTTCAATCGTCACGCCTTCATTGCCTTCGAGATTAAAGCGGTCTAGGATTTTCTCCTTCGGTAGCGCAATCACCTCTTTCACCGCGAGCGAAACCTCGTCCGGCGCCCACTCGCGGTGAATGCCGAGCGCTTTACCGAGCAGCGAATTGACGCCATCTGCGACAACCACCACACTCGCGTACAGATCGCCATCCTCGCGGTCTGTGCGCACGCCGACGACGCGGTCACCTTCGCGAATCAGCTCCGTCGCCACCGTCTCGTAAATGGCCAAAGCGCCAGCCTGCTCTGCTTTTCCCGCAAACCACTGATCAAACTTGACGCGCAGCCCCGTCCAACAGTTGCTCGGCTGCTTGAATGCCTCATTGCGATGGCCGAACGTAACGACCGACTGTTCACCGAGCATCCACATCCGCTGTTCGATGATCTCCCGCTCAAGCGGCGCTTCCTTCCAGAATTCCGGGATGATATCTTCGAGTTGTTTGCGATAAATGACGCCGCCAAAAATGTTTTTTGCGCCGGCAAATTCGCCCCGTTCCATTAATACTACGGAGAGTCCCGCCTTTGCCATCGTAAAGGCGGCGGCGCTGCCCGCAGGGCCTGCGCCGACAACGATTGCGTCAAAATGCTCGTTCGCCATTTCTAAGTCCACCTCTCCTCAGGCACTGCACGCTACACCGCTTCTCCACTGACCGCCTCGTGTGTCTTACGATCCAGTGGAAATGGAAGACCGCGGCGTGCAATCACCGTTTTCGTGAGCGCAGGGATGATCTCAAAAAGGTCACCGACGATGCCAAAGTTTGCCACGCGAAAAATCGGCGCGTCCGGGTCTTTGTTGATCGCCACGATCACGTCAGAATGCTGCATGCCGACAAGGTGCTGCACCGCACCCGAGATTCCCGCCGCGATGTAG
>NZ_LSUQ01000032.1 GCF_001642725.1 Ferroacidibacillus organovorans | reverse complement strand
CCGCCGTATGCGGACCCGCATGTACGGTGGTGTGAGAGGTCGGGGGCTAGGCGCCCCCTCCTACTCGATTATTCTTCATCAAGTCTTTACGGAAGAATTACAAAGACGCAATGAAAACCACAAAACACACAACTAGAATGAAGATAGATCCACAAGAGTACACATTCCTTTTGCGGGGGTTGGTTATGGGAGATCGCATAAACCCAAATCGCTTGATCGTTGTATTGATCGATGGCTTGTCAAACGAAGTCGCGCAGCGTCAACTCGGCTACATGGAGGGGCTTGTCGAAGAGGGGGCGGCACTTCGTGCTCGTGTAAAGAGCGTCTTGCCAAGCCTGTCTCGCCCCTGCTATGCGAGCATCTTTACGGGTACGTCACCGCGGGTTCACGGTGTCAATACGAATGAACCTACTGCGCGTTTAGAGACGCTAAGTGTATTCGATGTTCTCGCCGAAGCGTCGCACACGTCTGCGGTCGCCGGTTATCACTGGATGAGCGAGCTGTTTTCACGCGGTCCGTATGATCTGGTGCGCGATGTGGAGCAAAACCATAACGAGTCTGGGATCACCCATGGGCGTTTCTATCATCAAGATGAGTATCCTGACGCACAGCTTTTTGCACTCGCTGAGCGCATGCGTCGCACAGAAAACCCTGATCTTTTGGTCATTCATCCGATGGGGTGTGATCACGCGGGGCACAAACACGGCGGTGAATCGCGTGAATACGCGGGACGTGCAGCGTTCATGGATGGCATTCTCGCAACCGTTCTCCCCGTCTGGATGCGGGAAGGGTACCAAATCATCGTGACCGCCGATCACGGCATGAACGCGTTTGGCTTTCACGGCGGGCCAGATGAGGCAGAACGCATCACACCATTTTATCTTATCAGCCAGCGTCTTTCGTCGTCACGTGTTACGCAGGATACGATCGAGCAGACGGAGCTTTCCGCACTCTTTTGTGATCTTCTTGAAGTCGTCCCGTCCGCGACGATGCGCCCGTTTTCACCGTCGCGCAAAGCACAATGGTTTGGCTTATAAATCGAAAATAAGGAGCGATCGAATTGAAAAAATCAGCATCAACCATCATTGCGTTGTCCGCTACTGCCGCTGTGATTCTCTCTGCGACAGCCGCATTCGCATCCAGTCACAAGGTGCAAAACCATCGCGCGCCGGCCGCGTCACTCACGAACTGGAACAACGGCATTGTGGCCAAAGCGAAGGCAGAAGGACTGGTACACGGATTTGGCATGCCGTCCAACTGGGCCAACCTTGGAAACATGTGGTCATCTTTTTCAAAAACGTATGGCATTCAAACGCAGTATGTGGCAGAAGGCAATATGAGCTCGGCAGAAGAATTGCAAGCGTTTCAAAAGGAAAAAAATCATCCGATCGGTGACGTCGGTGACATTGGAATCTCGTTTGGACCAACCGCCGTCAAGATGGGTGTTGTCGCGCCATTTAAGAATCAGTACTGGAACCAGATTCCGGCCAACTTAAAAAATCCGAATGGCAATTGGGCGGCCGCCTACTACGGCGTCATTTCGTTTGAAGTCAATCCGAAGATGGTTAAGCAAATCCCGCACACGTGGAAGGATCTTCTGAAGCCGGAGTACAAAGGGCTCATCGGGTTTGGCGATCCGCGCCAGGCGGCAGAGCAGTTTGACGCAGTGATTGCGGCGTCTTACGCGTTTGGTGGCAATGCGAACAACGTCATGCCAGGTATCCAGTTCTTCAAAAAGCTGCATCAGATCGGCAACTGGACAGGGACGACTGGAAGCAGCGCCGCGATGAAGACAGGACAAGTCGGCATCCAGATCACGTGGAACTATCTCTCTGAGGCAGACGCCGCGCAGTTCCAAGGACGTCCTTCCATTGTAACGGTGGTACCAAAAGACAGCACTGTGGCGGGACCGTATGTCGAAGTGATTAACAAGTATGCGCCACACCCGTACGCGGCGCGCTTGTTAAATAACTACCTGTTTTCGAATGCGGGACAAATCTCGTATGCAAAAGGTGGAGCCTACCCTGTGCGCTTGAAATACATTAAACTTCCAGTAAGCGTGCACCTGCCAGCGCTCAACATGGCGCACGTCCACTTTCTCTCGGGCACTTTTGCGAAGGCGACAGCCACGATCAACGCAGATTGGGCACCCATGGTTCTTGGCCAATAAATCAATCGACGAGTCCGCCGACGCTACGTGTGTCGGCGGCTCCATCTTGAGGAGGTAGCGCATGCACAGACGTGTGGGGTGGCTGATTTTTATCCCCGTATTTCTCTTTGTGGCCATCTTCTCCGTAGGCCCTGCACTCGGCATTCTCTTTGCGAGTCTATCTGGAAGTCACGGCGCGACGATTGCGAATTACCGACAAACGATGACCGCGCAGTATGGCAACGCGTTTGTGATGACCTCTTCGCTCTCACTGTATAGCAGCGTGATCGCAACGCTCTTTGGTTTCATGGTAGCTTGGAGTCTCGCGCGCGTGAAGTCACAGACGGTGCAGAAGCTGCTGATGGCCGTGTCGAGCACGATGGCAAACTTTGCAGGACTTCCACTCGCCGTCGCGTTCATGGCGACACTCGGGACATCAGGCATTCTCACCCTGCTTGTCAATCAGCTTTTTTCTGTCAATCTTACCAATCTCGGCTGGAATCTCTCCTCATTCTCTGGTTTGCTCGTCGCGTATCTCTCCTTTTTGACTCCGCTTTCAGTCATCCTTCTTTTGCCCGCCGTCACATCGCTTAAAAAAGAATGGGAAGAAGCGGTGTACACGCTTGGCGCGCCAATTCAGACGTACATTCGTCGCGTCGCGCTGCCGATGCTTTTCCCGAGTCTTGTCAGCACGTTTGCGCTCCTTTTTGCGAATGCCTTCTCGACGTACGTCACAGCGTACGAACTGGCTGGCGGCAGCGTCAATCTCGTCCCCATTCTCATCGGGTATATGGTCAACGGCAATGTCAGTATGAACCTCGGTCTCGGTGACGCGCTATCCATGGAGGAGATGATCGTCCTGAGTCTCGCTGTGCTCCTCTATCTGTTTGCACAACGCCGATCACACCTTCACGCGAAAGGAGGGCGCGCACAACGTGCTGCATAAGCTTTTGACGCGCGCGATTCTCGTCGTCTTTCTCATCGGGATGCTCATTCCCGTGCTCGGTCTCTTGATCTTTAGCATCGACAATCAGGGACTTTTCACGCTGCAGAACTATGCTGCGCTGTTTTCCGATCCATCGTTTCAACAAGCGCTCGTGAACTCGATCGGAATCTCGCTGATCAGTGTCGCGCTCGCCATCGCCCTTTTCACGCCTCCGCTGTGGTATGGCTACTTGTTTAACACGCGCGTGATGCGGTTGATGGAAGGGCTCAGTTTCGTCACCTTCGTGCTGCCCGCCGTTGTATTAGGGCTTGCTTACGTCCAATTTTTCAGCAATCCGCCGTTTGCGCTCGCCGGTACACCCACGCTGCTCCCGTTTGCGTTTGCGCTTTTTGGCATGCCGTACTACATTCAGGCAGTGCTCAATCGCCTACGGCACACCGACGTTCGGATCTACCACGAAGCAGTGCAAAGCTTAGGTGGTTCTGCGTGGACATCGTTTTGGCGCATTCAATTTCAGGCGATGGCTCCTGGCATTCTGATCGGCTCCATCCTCGTTTTCAGTATCGGTATGGGCGAGTTTACGATCACGCAGTTGACGACGGGTGGCTCCTTCATGACCCTTCCTATCTACCTGCAGGTTGGCTTTCAGAATAATCCGCTGACAGGGGCAGCGATGGCGGTTATCGGCATGGGCATCGCCATTGGCGGCGTCTTCGTCACACTTTTTGCACTTTCGAAACGGAACAGGGGGGTGCGCGATGCTGCGCATTGAATCACTGCAAAAGAAGTTCGGCGCGGTGCAAGCGGTGACGGATGTGTCTATGCATGTGGATGAAGGTGAGTTTGTGACACTGCTCGGGCCGAGTGGATCGGGGAAGACAACCGTTTTGCGCATGGTCGCAGGCCTCGAACAACCGACTTCCGGGACGATTCTGATGGATGACGCCGATGTGACGCGAATGCCTGCGCAAAAGAGGAACATCGGTATGGTGTTTCAATCGTACGCCTTATTTCCAAACCTGAGTGTGTTTGAGAACATCGCATTTCCGCTGCGCGTTCGCAAGTGGAAGGCGGACGCGATCAAGGCACGCGTCGAGGAACTGCTAGAACTGGTGCGCTTGACACACCGCCGAAACTACGCGCCAGACCAACTCAGCGGCGGTGAGCGGCAGCGCGTCGCACTCGCGCGCGCGCTGTCGTTTTATCCACCGCTTCTTCTGCTCGATGAGCCATTGTCCGCACTCGACGCGAAAGTAAGGCAGAGTTTGCGCTCCTTTTTAAAAGAGATTCAGCGGACGACTGGCGTTACAACACTGATGGTCACGCACGATCAGGAAGAGGCGCTCGAACTGAGCGACCGCATTGTCGTCATGTCGCAAGGACGTGTGGAACAGGCAGGTGCGCCAATCGATGTATACTATCGCCCGCAGGGAGAGTTTACGGCGACATTTATCGGTGCGATCAATACACTTCAGGTCTCTGTGCTCGCCGTCGGTGAGCGCGCAGCGCACGGGCAACACGTATTGCTTTCGTGGAACGGGCATGTCTTTTCCTGGCTGCTCTCCGATCAAGAAGTCGCCCATCAAGAGAGCCTTACGCTTCGCGTACGCCCAGAATCGCTTATGGTTGATGAAGCATTTGAGGAGGGCGCGGCGCGCGCAGAAGTGCTTTCGGTCGCTTTTATGGGCGCGGTGACGCGAATGAGTGTGCGCGTGGGGCAAGACGTGGTCCTCATCGACGCGCTGTCTTCGCGTGTGCCCTCTGTCGTCACCGGGCAGAGCGTTGGCGTACGCTTTGTCGATCAGCGGATCGAAAAACAGGTTGCAGGGCGTCTCCTTGCGCTTTGAATCAAGGATAAATGGAAAAGAGAAATGAGTGTGCTTGATATGAAACACATTTACAAATGGGATGGGCACACCCATACTCACTATTGTAGACACGGCGCGGACGCATCGGTAAAGGAGTATGTCAAGCGCGCGATGGAACTCGGATTTGAGCGCTACTCGATTACGGAACACCCGCCGCTGCCGGATGGATATTTGCAAAACGTGGACGTGATGAATCAACTCGCGATGCCTTACGATGAGCTTGATCGCTATGTGGTGGAGATGGCTGCGATCAAACAGCAATTTTCGAGGGAGATCGACGTGCGTGTGGGGCTTGAAATTGATTTTTTGCCGGGGTGCGAGGCGTATACGCGAACACTGCTTGCGCATGTTTCGCATGCGCTTGATGAGATTCTCGTGTCTGTCCATTTCCTTCCTGGGCGCGAGGGGATGAGGTGTATCGATTTATCTCCCGAAGATTTTATGGAAGGGCTTGTCGCACATTACGGATCGGTTGCGTCGGTGATCCATGTGTATTTTGACCATGTGGAAGCGGCGATCTCCTTTGCGTCGACGCTAGAAATCCCCGTTCGCATGGGCCATCTTGCGCTCATTGAAAAATTTCGCGACGCGCTTCCCGCGTTTGACGACGCACTTGTGCGCGCCCGCCTTACGAGACTGCTCCCGCTGATCAAAGCGGCGGGTGTGGGGGTGGATTGCAACGTCGCGGGGTTTCGTAAAGCGACGTGCAGGCGACCGTATGTCCCTGTGTGGTGGATGGCGCGCGCGCTTCGTGAGGAGATCCCGCTCGTGTTTGGCTCGGATGCACACGCTCCGGGTGATGTTGGCGTTGACTGGGCGTGGTTTGAACAGGTGATACAAGGGTGTGAATTCGATGTTAGCCATTGATCGCATGCGCGCGATCGCAGAGGTTGTTCGCGTTCAATCATCCGTTCGCGCAGTGGAGCTTGCGCGACAGTTTCAAGTGTCGGGGGAAACGATTCGCCGCGATCTTGAGCTGCTAGAGCGTGAAGGACTTGTACGACGCGTTTATGGCGGGGCGGTCGACGTGCACCAGGCGCCGGTCACGAAGTACAAGGAGCGCGTGATTCATCGCATCCATGAAAAAGAGGCGATTGGCAGACTGGCGTCAACGTTAGTGGAGGATGGGGACACGCTGCTTTTGGATGTGGGGACGACGATCAATACGTTTAGCCAGTATCTATTAGAAAAACGGAATTTGACCGTGATTACGCCATCCTTGATCGTTGCGGCTGCGCTGCGCTCCGGAAATGTCGGTCGGGTGCTCGTCACAGGCGGCGAGTTGCAGGCGGATGAACCGTATCTGACGGGATCGCTGGCAGAGTCTGCGCTGCAAAAGTACTATGTGGATCGCGCGTTTATATCTGTCGGCGGCATTTCCCCGGAGGTCGGGCTCACCGATTTCGATGAGAACGAGGTGCGCCTTCGCCAAACGATGATGCAGCGGGCGAAGCAGGTGATCGTGCTCGCGGATTCGAGCAAACTCGGTGTTCGCGCATTCACGGTGATCGGAAGGCTCGATGAGATGGATATTCTTGTCACGGATGATGAAATCACGCCTGAAATGCGCGGTCGCATTGAAGATCAAGGGGTAGAGATTCGCATCGCACAACGCGCCTCACGTGATAGGATGAAGTGAGGAGGGGATGCGGATGACGATTCACATCGAGCGCCAAGGCGACGTGGCGCATGTTGTATTTGCGCGACCAGAGGCGCGCAACGCGCTGAGTGTCGAGATGGTGGGGCAGCTCATCGAAGTGACGGCCGAAATGGCACAGGACGTAAAGGCTCGCGCTGTGCTCTTCTCGGGAGAGGGAGCAGGGTTTTGTGCAGGCGCCGATCTAAAAGAGCGGGCGACGATGGAGGAAGATGCAGTAAAGCGACATGTCACGCTCATCCGGCAGGCGATTCGCGCGATCGAGCAGTTGCCGATGCCGACGATCGCCCTGCTCCACGGCTTTGCATTTGGCGGGGGACTTGAGTTGGCGCTCGCCTGTGATTTGCGGTTCGCCGCGCGTGACACGTTGGTGGGGCTTACGGAGACGGCACTCGCGATTCTTCCCGGTGCGGGCGGAACGCAGCGCCTTGCGCGACTGATCGGCCCGATGCACGCAAAACGCCTCATCTTCAGCGCGGCGCGGATCGACGCAACGGAGGCGCTGCAAATCGGTCTCTTGACGGATGTGGCCGATACGAAAGAAGAAGCGTTCGCGCGCGCGGGGGAGCTTACGCAGCAGATTGCAGGGAACGGACCGCTCGCTGTTCGGCAGGCGAAGTGGGCGATCGATCAGGGGCTCTCGGTCGATTTGGCGAAAGGGTTAGAACTTGAGTGGGAGGCCTACCAATCGCTGATTCCGACAAGCGATCGCGTGGAAGCCCTGCACGCCTTTCGCGAAAAACGAAAACCACAGTTTGAAGGACGCTAGCGCCTATCGCTTACAAGCGCAAGGCGTTCATGTCCACTGATACGTTTCATCGAGCAGCGTTTGATAGTCCTCTCGCGTGACAGGACGGACGTTGCTCTTTGTCGATCCGTTTTGAAACGCCAAGTCGGCTAAGTGCTCAAAATCTTCGACGCGCACGCTGGCGAGGTCGCGGAGTTTGGGGATACCGAGTTCAGCAGTCCACGCGCGAATGCCGTCAAGAAGCTTTGCAACGGCAAGCTGATCCGAATCGGCGGTACTCGCAAAGTTCATGACGCGCGCAAGCCTTGCGTGAAGTACTGGATAGGCTTCGGCATTAAAGCGCAAGACGCTCGGCAAAAATACGGCGTTCGCCACACCGTGCGGCGTATCATAAAGTCCGCCAAGCGCTTCGGCCAGGCAATGGACTGCGGCGACGTCGGTTGAACCGAAAGAGAGCCCCGCAAGCAGGCTGCCTTCAAGCATTGCCCTGCGCGCATCCAAATCCTCGCCACACGCGACGGCTCGCCTGAGCGATGGCACGATCAACTGCATCGCCTGTTCACCGAACGCTCTTGAAAGCGGTGTCGATAGACGGCACGTCGCGCCCTCGATGGCGTGCACGAGCGCGTCAACTCCGGTTGCCGCAGTGACCGAGGGCGGCACGCTGCGCGTCAGCAGTGGATCTAGGATTGCAAGGGTTGGGCGCAACCGCTCGTGCTTCAGTGTCATCTTGCGGTGTGTCGCGTGTTCCGTGATCACGGCAGAGCGGGTTACTTCAGAACCAGTGCCGGCGGTCGTTGGCAGGCAGATGATCGGAGCGACCTCCTCATAGAGGCGTTCGCCGTCCGCGTACTCGCGCGGTACGCCGCCTGAGCGGCCGAGCAGCGCGATTGTTTTCGCCGTATCCATGGCACTCCCGCCGCCAACAGCAACGACTGCGCTGACGTTTTGCTCGCGCATCAGCGCCGCACCGCGCAGGCAGTCTTCATCGCGCGGGTTTGGCTTAACATCGGAAAACAAAGCAACCTGATAACGCGCCTTGTGCAGCATTTGCAGAAGGGGCTCAAGCATTCCCGTCTGCAAAACGCCAGGATCTGTGACAACCATCAGCGATTCTCCCGGCTTAAACAGGAGCGAGAGATCATCCACGAGTTTTGCTGCGCGTCCGTCGCCGAATTCAATTTGTGTCTGCATGCGGTAAGAAAAGTCCATCGTCACTCCCCCATGGTCGTTGTGAAACTCTGAATGGTGAGACTACTTTATCACAGATTTCTAGACTTCGTTCTTGACGGATCGATTGGTCGCGTGGATAATGAGTCCAATCGTGAATAAGCGAAAATCAGAAATGGAGGTGACCACAGATGAAAACGCCTTCCCGCGCAAACAAGGGGTGGTACTGGCTTTTGCTGATTCCTTTTATCGGCACACTCTTTCCTTCGTTTTACGCATTTCAAGCCCCTGCTTTATTCGGGTTTCCGTTTTTTTATTGGTACCAAATGCTCTGGGTGCTGATCAGCGCAGCGTTGACAGGGATTGTCTATCGCGCGACGCGCGACGCGTAATGGCGTTAAGCTTGTAATAAATGAAGGGGAGGGATTTGCGCGTGAATGGCACCGCACTAACGGTCTTTATTTTCTTTTTTATCCTAGTGACAGTTATGGGATTCCTCGCCGCACGCTGGCGTCGGGGAGATTTGGGGCACATCGATGAGTGGGGGCTCGGCGGACGTCGCTTTGGCACCTTGATCACCTGGTTTTTACTCGGGGGCGACCTTTATACCGCATACACGTTTATTGCAGTCCCTGCGCTTCTCTACGGCTCTGGCGCGACCGGATTCTTCGCTGTTCCTTATACGATCATCGTTTATCCGTTCGTATTTCTCGTGATGCCGCGCATGTGGTCTGTCGCTAAGAAACATGGTTTTGTGACAGCCGCTGATTTTGTCAAAGGGCGTTTTGACAGCCACTGGCTCGCACTGGCTATTGCCGTCACAGGCATTCTCGCAACGCTTCCTTATATCGCGCTTCAACTCGTCGGGATGCAATCGGTGATTTCCGCGATGGGCATCACGGGGAAGGGCTTTATGGGTGAGCTCCCACTCATTATCGCGTTCGCCATTCTCGCCGTCTACACGTACACGAGCGGATTGCGGGCGCCTGCGATGATCGCGATTGTCAAGGACATCATGATCTATCTGACGATTATCGTCGTTGTTGCAGTTGTTCCGGCGAAGCTTGGGGGATTTGCGCACATTTTCAGTGTAGCCCAAACGGTGTTATCGCATCGCTCGATACCAGGTGCAGTCATTCTCTCGCCAAAAGCCTATCTGCCTTACGCTACGCTCGCACTCGGCTCAGCACTCGCTTTGTTTCTCTATCCGCACAGCATGACAGGTACGCTCAGCGCCAGCGGCCGCAAGGTTGTCAAGCGTAACGCTGCGCTCCTTCCGATCTATTCGCTTGTCCTCGCGTTTATCACGCTGATGGGCTACATGGCAATTGCAGACGGAATCAAAACAAAAGATACGACGACCGTCGTTCCGCTTCTCTTGCTTCACCAACTGCCTTCATGGTTCGCGGGATTCGCGTTTGCTGCGATTGCCATCGGCGCGCTTGTTCCCGCGGCAATTATGTCCATTGCGGCGGCGAATCTTTTTACGCGCAATATCTATAAGGCGTATATCCGTCTCGGCGCGACGTCACAGGATGAGGCGCGCGTGGCAAAACTGAGCTCGCTCGTTGTTAAAGTTGGCGCGCTGCTCTTTATTGTCCTTCTGCCAAAGAGCTACGCGATCAATTTACAGTTGCTCGGCGGTGTGTGGATTTTGCAAACGTTGCCCGCAGTGATTCTCGGTCTCTATACGCGCTGGCTTCACCGCCATGCGTTGTTACTCGGTTGGGCTGCAGGAATGATCGTTGGCACCTCGATGGCGATCGCCAATGGATTCAAATCTTCTATCTTCGTCTTGCATGTTGGACAAGGCGCGTTTGCCGCGTATGCGGCAGTGGACGCACTCGTCGCAAACTTGATTGTCGCGGTGATCTTTACGTTCATTTTTAACGCAATTGGAGCGAATAAAGGCGCTGACCAAACGCAGGCGAGCGATTACTTGACATCCGAGGCGAGTGCGTAAAAGTTCGACACGCGTTTTCTCACAGGCTAATCCTCACCAGACACCGTTTTGAACGTTATGAAACGCGGACTTGATCATCCATGATGGAGATCAAGTCCGCGTTGGTTTCTGTCCGATTGCGCATAGGGTCTACCATTTTATGCAGAATGCTGCACGAATGTTACGGGCGATTGTTTAGGATCGCTTCGATATCGTTCACGTCATTTTCATGCAGGGTCACGTGGATCGCCTTGATATTCTCATCCACCTGCTCAGGGCGAGACGCGCCGATGATCGCAGAAGATACGTTCTGTTGGCGCAAGACCCACGCGATCGCCAACTGTGCGAGTGTGCACTCTTTACGCTGTGCAATTGCGCGCAACTGTTCGACCTTTTGCAGATTTTCGTCAGTAAGCAGGCGCGAGATGATCTGTGCGGTGTCTTTGTTCGCGGCGCGCGATCCTTCTGGCGCCTCGGCGTTTGGCCGATACTTCCCGGTCAATACGCCTTGCGCGAGCGGCGACCAAACCACTTGTCCGATCCCTTCACGTTCGCAAAGCGGAATGACGTCCGCCTCAATCGCGCGCGCGAGCATGCTGTACTGCGGCTGATTGGAGACGATTCGGTCGTAGAGTCGCTTGTCTGCGAGATGAAGTGCGTCACTTATTTGCAGGGCGCTCCACTCACTGACGCCTGCGTAGAGAATTTTGCCTTGGCGGATGAGATCATCGATTGCACGCAACGTTTCGTCAAGCGGCGTCTCAACGTCATAGCGGTGGCACTGCCACAAGTCGATGTAGTCGACATTCAAGCGTTTCAAGGAAGCGTGTACCTGTTCAGTGATATGTTTACGAGAGAGGCCGCGATCATTCGGCCCGTCACCCATCGGCCAGAATCCTTTGGTCGCAAGAACATACGAGTCGCGCGGGTATTTCGCGAGCGCTTTGCCCACCACTTTTTCGGCTTCTCCGCGCCGATAGACGTTTGCCGTATCAAAGAAGTTGATGCCGAGTTCGTAGGCGCGATCGATACAGGCTGTCGCAGAATCGTCTGCGACGGTTCCACCGTATGTAAGCCATGAACCGAGACTCACTTCACTGACTTTGACGCCCGCTTTTCCTAATTTACGATACTTCATCGCTTCCATGCGACCCCTCCTCATTGTGAGTGTGAACATTCACTCATAGGGTAAGCATAGCAAAGGAGAAGGAGGATTACCACGTTCACAGCGCTTCAAAGAGACGGTTTTCATTTTCAGGTCTCGTGATGATTGCTGTCTTTACTCTTTCGTTTTGTCCTCCACTAGCGGACAAAACATGTTAAATTGTTCATGACGCAATGGGGATTCTGTGTTATCCTCTCTATTAAGGTTAGCGATATATGAAAACAGGATTTATACACGACCCGGTCCATGATATTTTTACACAGCATGATTGAATCTAGGGGATACGACGATGTCTACAGATCCAAATGCAAACGCATTATCCGAAGACCTTCACATTTTTGCATTAGATAACAAAGAATTAGGGTTAATTGAAAAGTATGGAAGCGTACTGGCTGATCGCGCAACGATGTTTAGCGAGAAGATTTATGAATACCTCGCGCGCCAATCCGACATGGCGAAAATCATCGAATCCTTTGATCAGACCAAAATTGAGCAAGTGATCTCATGCCACTATCAATCTATGGTAACGTCTGACCTAAACGAATCTCTGCGAAAAGAACTGTATCAAATCGGTCAATTACATAGCAACGTCGGGTTGTCGATTCGCTGGGTTGTCGCGACCTTTGGAATGCTCGCTGTTGATTTAGAAAAAGGAGTCAACGAATTATCACTGTCTGATGAAATCGAGCGGGGGATCTTAAAAAATGCGGTGTCTAAGCGGATTCAGAACAATGTGTTTTGGCAATTAGAAGGGTATGGCGATGCAGAGAGACAAGAAGGTGAGATTCAGCGCTCGTTTTACATGTTGCTCGCCGATGCCAATCGCTTGTTTACGACTGCGCTGACTCAGTCCGATCAAACGGTGTTCCAGCAATTGTGTGCGCTGATCGTGAAGCATCTGCACATGCGTTGTGCGTGGATTGGGACGGTTTCGAGCCAAGATTCTTGGGTCGAGTTTCAAGCGATCGATGGCGCACTCGTCGAACTGATCAAGGATTTAAAGATCAGCGCTGATCCGGAGATACGCGAGGGACAGGGATCGATCGGGCGCGCACTCTCGACAATGCGTCCGTGTCTTGTGGAATGTCCGCGTGACGACGACTCGCTTCGCGGCTGGGGCAATCTTATGAAACACTATGGTCTGACAGGCGGAATCGCATCCATTCCGATTCACTTGCCAAACGGAATTAAAGCTGTGATTGGGCTTCATCAAGAGATGGACGATCCTTTTCCCTCTGGCCTTCTTGAGGTGATGGAGAGTCTGGCGAGTGATGTGAGCTTTTTTTTCGAGCGCCGACATGACTTGAACGCGATCGAACGACTGAGAAGCTACCAGCGTGCGCTCTCGATGATTCAATTGTCTCTTCTGGAGGAACCAGAGTCTGAACGATTGTTCGATTCTGTCGTCGATTGCCTGATTCGCGAGACAGATGCACATACGTGCTACATCATGATGCCGGATGGACAAAAATGCGCATTGCGCACGATAGCCGCAGCCTCGCTACTGGAAACCGATTGTGAACTAGCTTGGAATACAGTGGCGTCACTCTATGAATCGGATATCCCACACGGGCACTATGTCGCGAGCCGCGTTTTTCGCGCTGGACAAGCGATGACACTTGAAAATCCGGTGGAAGACGCCTACTTGCATCAGATCTGGGATGAAAATCCAATTCTTAAAAAGTCGAAAAATGTCGGCGCGTGGCCAATCTTTGAGGATGGGGATGTCGATCCGGTTGCCATTCTTGTCATCGCGAGTACAGAAGTCGACTATTTTTCTAAAGAACTTTGCATTCTACTCGATCAGATCGTAAAAAATGTCCAGATTGGCAAACGGCACCTCAAAACGATGCAAGAGATTCGCCGGATTAGCCTGACAGACTCTTTGACAGGACTGCCGAATCGCGTCGCATTTAAAGAAGCAACGTGCGCGTCAATCGCCTTGGCGAGTGTCTCCAAGCTGCGTGTCGCCGTGGGCATCCTTGATCTTGACGGATTCAAGGAGTGCAATGACACACTCGGCCATCAAGCTGGGGATCGCCTCTTAAAGGATGTCGCGCAGCGTCTACAGTCAGTGATGCCGTCGGACAACGCGCTGTGTCGTTTGGGTGGAGATGAATTCGGTTTTCAGATACAACTCGATCACGAGCGACAGTTGGATGTGATTGGGAGTCACATCCTCGAAGCGGTATCGTCGATGAACCATCGGATTGGGCAGGTGACGGGCAGCCTCGGATGGGCCGTTTATCCACACGACGGCTTGACGTACGCGACACTCCTTGCAAATGCGGATCAAGCGCTTTACGCGGCAAAAGAGGGTGGACGCAACCAAGCGTGTCTCTATCGCGGTCGCGTTGCCAATGAGGCGAGCCGCAGGCAGCGCGTACGCCATCGCTTTGAGGAGGCGCTGCGCTCTGGCGCCATCCACTACTTCTTGCAACCTCAGTATTCGGGTGTGTCAAACCGTATTGAGGGGGCGGAAATGCTTGTTCGCTGGTTTGATGAGGGTGCGTGGCTCTCACCAGGGGAGTTCATGCCAGAGGTGGAGCGAAATTCTCATCTCATTCGCATGCTAGGGTGTCACGCCGTTCGGGAAGCGGTTCGCATTCGGAGCTTGCTTGATGCGCACGGCCAGTCCATAAAAGTTTCGCTCAACATCGGGGCGAACCACTTTTTGCATCCCGAATTTCTGCAGGATATGAAGGGTTCGCTCGAAGATTGCTGTGCGAAAGGACTCGTTTTAGAGATTACAGAATCGACGGCGCTTGCCGATCTTGATCGCGCTTCGCAGATTATCCTTGGCCTCAAAGAGATGGGGTTTGCCGTTTCTTTGGATGACTTTGGGACAGGCTATTCATCCCTCAGTCACGCGGCCTATCTCCCCGTCGATGAACTGAAGCTCGATCGCAAATTTATTCAACGTTTTCGCTCGGATCCGAATGTGTTCTCGGTCGCCGGTTCGATGATCATGCTTTCGCGCCTTTCTGGCAGACACTTGATTGCTGAAGGCATTGAAGAAGAGATCGACCTCCGCCTCTGGGCGAGCATGGGGGGGCAGCGTGTTCAGGGTTATATCTTGTCGCCGCCGATTCAAGAGAATGTGTTTTTTGAAAAACTTCGCGACAAAACGTGGGGGCAGTTGACCTTTCCCAAAGCATATCCTGTAGAGGACTTGGCATTGTTGGGCTATGCTTTTTTGGAGTCGGAAGGATTCCAACGATTTATCGCAGAGCATGCCCACTCGAGTTTTTGTCCGCTCTCCGAATGGTACTTGGCGCGCGAGTCAACCTATCGCCACCTCTCGTCTTTTCAATCGTCGCGCACCATCTATCGCGGGGCGATGGAGACGCTGCCACACTTACTTACTCAACCGATGGCGCAATGGATTGAAGACGTGGAGCCGCTTCGGGCTTCGGTACAGCAACTGTGTGAAGAGATTGGGCGCATGGTACAATCGTAGGCATGGCGCATCGCTCGGATGAAGGTTGAATCGAAGCTTGGATGGGATGAGAGGATTTTAATGATGACAGAAGAAATGGCAGCGCTCAAAAAAGAGATTGAACAAAGGCGAACGTTTGCGATCATCTCGCATCCTGACGCGGGAAAAACGACGCTTACGGAGAAACTCCTTTTATTCGGCGGGGCGATCCGTGAGGCGGGCAGCATCAAGGGCAGAAAGGCGAGTCGCCATGCGACGTCCGACTGGATGGAGATTGAGCGCAAGCGTGGAATTTCTGTGACATCCACTGTTCTGCAATTCAAGTATGAAGGGTATCACGTCAATCTGCTCGATACGCCAGGACACCAAGACTTCAGTGATGACACCTATCGCACCTTGGTTGCCGCAGACAGCGCCGTCATGCTGATCGATGCTGCAAAAGGGGTTGAGCCACAGACGATTAAACTGTTCGAGGTCTGTCGGATGCGTGGAATTCCCATTTTTACGTTTATCAATAAATTAGATCGAGAGAGCCGCGATCCTTTTGAATTGCTCAAGGAATTAGAGGATGTGCTCGGTATCCGTTCCTATCCCATGAACTGGCCCGTGGGTTCTGGCGCTCATTTTCGCGGCATTTTTGATCGACACCACACCGTTTTCGAACAATACGACGGACGCGATCACCAAGTCGAACGCACGCCGCTTTCCGGGGTTTTGGATGACAGCTTGAGAGAGCGAATTGGTGAGGAGCAACACCAGAAGCTGATTGAAGAGATTACGCTGCTTGATGTGGCGGGAGATGCATTCGATGTGTCTGCTATAAAAGAGGGGCAGCTTACGCCTGTGTTTTTTGGCAGCGCGATTTCAAACTTTGGCGTAGAGACGTTTTTGCGTCAGTTTTTGGAACTCGCGCCAACCCCTGTCGCGCGCCCTACGAATGAAGGGCCACTACTGCCTGAGTCGCCAACATTCGCCGGTTTTGTGTTTAAGATTCAGGCGAATATGAATCCGGCGCATCGTGATCGAGTAGCGTTTGTGCGCGTTTGTGCAGGCCGCTTTTTGCGCGGAATGAATGTCGCCCATCCGCGCACTGGAAAGCGCATTAACCTCTCTGCGCCGCAGCAATTTTTCGCCCAAGATCGCTCCATTGTCGAAGAGGCTTATCCAGGAGACATCATCGGTATCTTCGATCCAGGAATCTTTCGCATCGGCGATACCCTCATGGAGTCTGGTTCCTTGGTCTTTGAAGGTCTTCCGCAATTTTCACCTGAACATTTCGCACGTGTGACACTCATGGATACAGGAAAGTACAAGCAATACAACAAAGGACTTGCGCAATTGACAGAAGAAGGAACGGTGCAACTGTTTCGCGTCGCTAATCGCACAGAAGATTTGATTCTCGGAGTGGTGGGCGTTTTGCAGTTCGAGGTTCTTGAGTATCGACTTAAAGCGGAGTATGGTGTGATCGTGTCATTGACTCGCCTCCCGTATCAACTCGCGCGCTGGATTGTGAGCGACCGCACAGACGAACTTCTGTTTGATCGCTCATCGTGTCTCCTGGTCAAGGACCAGGATGAGCGGCTGGTGATGCTCTTTCCAAATGAGTTTGCCACCCGCTGGGTCGTCGAACGAAACGAAGGGCTCACACTGCACAGCACGTCCAACGCGCTAGTGTAGTTGATTTTTCGAAAAAACCGATCTTGATTGAACCTCTCGGCTCAACGTCTCGTCTTTTCTAGGACTGGAAATGTTCCAGAACTGAGATTCGGGATGGAGTGAGTCAATGTGAATCCGTTTGACGTAACGGTGTTTCACGCGGTGAATAACATCGCGGGTCACCAACCGCTGCTTGATGCGATCATGATCTTTTTTGCAACGGGCGCGCCCTATCTTTATGGTGCGCTCTTTATCATCGGCTGGTTTGTCTTGCCAAAAGCGGATCGGGATGGTCGACACGGTCTCGTCCTGAGTGCGCTGTCAGGCGTGCTCGCATTGATCATCAATGTGCTCATCGGCCATGCGTTTTACAGGCCGCGACCCTTTGTCGCATTGCCGCCAGGCTCTTACCATCAACTCATTCCGCATGTCGCTGACTCATCCTTTCCGAGCGATCACGCGGCAGGCAGCTTTGGGTTTGCATTCGGTGTGCAAAAATACGGACCGCGCATCTATCGCTATGGGTTTATGATCATTGCCATCATCGTCTCGATCGCGCGCGTTTACGTCGGAGTGCACTGGCCGACAGACGTCATTGCGGGCTTTGTCGTTGGACTTCTCTCCAGTCTCGTCATCCGTCGCTTTGAGAAGAAGGTACGTCCATTCAGTGATTGGATGATGCGGTTGTTTCGCATGGGGAACGCATTGCACAGTGATGGCGACAATGTCACACGCTGACGCTATGCGCATGAAATCTGATCAGGAGACGCCGAAAAAGGTGCATTCGCCCGGTATAGCTCACATTGTGCAACGCTCGCTTCGCAATTTTTTGCAAAAGCGTCGTACACTATGGCTGGGGATTTTGTTTAGCGTAATTGCCTTTTTCTCGGTTGTCGCTTTTTATCTCGCAGACCGAAGTGGCGAACTGTCGCTGTGGATTCGCAGTGCCGGATCGTTTGGCGTCTTTCTGGCGATTGGCTTGATGGCGCTCTGGTGCGTCACGCCCGTTCCGTCAGAAGGGGTGCTCCTCGTTTTTCTGCGGGTCTACGGACTCGCGGGCGGCCTGATCTATGCGTGGATTGGCTTCATGATCAGCACGATGTTGGTTTACTGGATCGCGCGGAGCATGCGCACGCTTGAACGCGATCAGAAAAAACGAATGCCACTTGCATTTCGCGCTGCAATGACCTTTATTGAATCATCTGGGAGTTTGGGGTTATTGATGGCGCGCCTCTTGCCAATTCCGGCGGTAGTTTTTAATTACGCCGCAGGTCTGCTGCCCTCGATGACTCTGTTTCCTTATGTCTGGACTGCGGCGGTGTCTATTCTCCCTTACTATTTGATGGCTGTGCTGCTCTATGTTGGGGTTACAACAGGTGTGTGGGGAATAGCTCTCGTCAGTGGCGTTCCCATCCTTTTTGTATTCTGGATGGGTCGAAACGTGCGCAAACGACTCGATCAAATCAGAGAAGGGAATCTATGATTGCAGCTTTGTGACTGCCGTCAAATCAAGCAACATCTCGCGCGTCCATCGCGCCTCTGCCCACTCCAGAAAAACTTCTGTGTAAAACGGATCCCATTGAACGCCTGCCCCCTCTCGCATGATGCGAAGCGCCTTTTCTTTATCCATTCCCACTCGATACGGACGGTCTGACGTCATGGCGTCAAACGCGTCCGCCACCGCAATGATGCGTCCGAGTTTTGGGATGTGTTCACCCGCGAGTCCATCTGGATATCCGCGTCCGTCGTATTGCTCGTGGTGTGAGCGGACACCCGGCAACAGGGGAGCCATCGCTTCTTCGGGTTGCACCTGTTTCAAGATCGCTTCGCCGAGTTCGGGATGCTTTTTGATTTGTTCAAACTCGTCCTCGGTTAGGCGATCGGGTTTCAGAAGCACATCGTCTCGAACGCCGATTTTTCCAATATCGTGTAACAGTGCGCTGCGTTTTACGCGATCGATAACGACGGCCGATTCACCCGATAGTTCGGCAATGGTGCATGCATAATGCGCTACGCGCAGAGAGTGACCTGCCGTATATGGATCGCGCGCGTCAAGCGCTGTGGCGAGCGTTGCAAAGTAACTTTCAACAAGACTGGCGTTCACGCGATCACGCTCAAGCAATCCCTTGCGCATGTGGTTCATTCCGGCGATGAGTCGCGAGAATTCGTCTGAAAAGGGATCAGGCACAGCTTTATCCATGCGACCTTGTTCAATCTCGCGCAACGATTTTTGCAAGAGTTCCATAGGCATGAAAATGTTTCGCCAAAGTAGAATGGCCCCGAGGATAGAAATTGCGATGCTGACAGGGAGAATGAGAAGGGCCCACTGCCAATAACCCACGGTGAGTGCAGAGTTTTGTTGCGCGAGGCGTATTGCATTCGCGAGTGTAAAGAGTATTAAAGGGAAGATTCCAAGGAGAACGAGGCTTATGATCAGTTTCATGCGCAGGGAAACGAGAATCCGACCTTCAAGACTCAAAGAAATCCCTCTTTTTTCGCCAGTCTCAATGAGCGTTTCAAGCATTGGCGATACAGCAGTCGTGGTGAGATAATACTCGATTAACGCGTGCATCGTTGCGACGAGAACAGCGCCGACGGCGGCGCTCAGAAGATCCGACGGTGAGAGGTTAAGATCTCCGCGTGCGATTGCCCAGGCAGAAAGGGAGAGCGCGGGAACCGAAACACCAAAGAGATGAGGCCCCATGATGCGAAGCACGGTTAGCTGTGGAAGTTGGTGTGTACGCAGATAGGCTTTTCGAAGTTCTTTTTCCGTGCACGATTCGCTGAGTGCGCGTCGGATTGGAGCCATGTGGTAGCGGTAAACCAAAAGTTCTGCGCTGACCATTGTGAGAAAAGATACAAATAAAATCGCGGTGATCCATAGAACAGCGCGCGCCTGGATGTGAAGGGTTGCAAAGATAAATAAACTTCCGACACCGAGAACGGCAACCGTGGAGCTTGCGAGATAAGAGCGGAGGAGCCGACGCGTCAAGAGGTTGTATGCTTCACTCATGTCCATATTGTATCAGAGATTCTTACGTTTTCCCCTTCGCAAAGGTATGTTTTACCTATCATTTTGGAGAAATGTTGAAGAGAAACACAGCAATCGGTATCGCGATTGAGGCGACAAAGCCAGCGATGATCATGGTGAGACTGGAAATCGTTCCGATGAGATCGCTAAACTCAAAGGCGCGCGCGGTGCCGATTCCATGCGCGCCCATGCCAAGGAGGGTGCCGATTGCGACTCCGTGTTTCAAGCGCAAAAGACGCACGAGTTTCGGACCGATGAGCGTGCCGATAACGCCTGTCAGAATGACAAAGATCGCAGTCAAATCAGGTGAGCCACCAACTCGGTTGGAAACGGCCATCGCAATCGGCGTGGTGACGGAGCGCGGTGCAAGACTGTCGACCATGAGGTTTGACAGATGGAGCCCGCGCGCGAGCGCGATCGTTGAAAGGATCGCAGTGATTGAACCTGCCAGCAGTGCGGCGCTCATCTCAAGGGCATGGCGTTTCAGTGTTGCAAAGTGTTTATACAGCGGCACTGCAAAGGCGACCGTCGCGGGGCCTAACATCGCAGTGTACCAGTGGGCGCCGGTCGACCAGGATGAATAAGGCAGATGAAAGAAGAGCAGTATGGCGCTGAGTGCTGCGACACTCGTCACCATCGGGTTTAGTAGCGCGCTTTGCGCGATGCGGTAGACGCGACGAGTCGCAAGAAAGATAAGCCATGTGCCAATCAACCCGAATCCCCACGCGGTCATGTGCGCACCGCCTTCGAGCGCGCAACTCGTTCTGCGACAAATCCGGTCATGAGCATGACAAGCAGTGTGCTTACGCCGATGATCAGGAGCATCTGCCAGCCGTCTTGGCGAATTAAGGCGCCTTCGTTTACGATGCCGACGGCGGAAGGAATAAAAAAGAGCAGGAGCTGCCCGAGTAAGAAAGATGAACCTGCATCGACGAAGCGCACGGGCAACCAGTTTTTTTTGAGTGCGATGAAGAGAAGCGCCATTCCGATGAGACTACCAGGAATCGGGAGTGAGAAGCGCTTTGAAAGCCATGAACCGATGAGCGAAAATGCCCAAATGAGTATGATTTGGAAGCTTGTTCGTAGAATTTTCTTGACAGGTGTCACGACGTTACCTCATTCTGGTAGTAGTCTTTGGAGAGTTGCTTGGGTGTAGTGTAGCGCGGAAAATGGAGATCGTCTAATATATCAATGAAGGGTTATTCATATATAATTCGTATCGTGAGGGATGCGTATGGAGTTTCGACATCTCGAATATTTTATTGCGGTTGCTGAAGAATTGAATTTCGGCAGAGCGGCGCAGCGATTGCAGATGACACAACCTCCGCTCAGTCAACAAATTCAACAACTGGAGCGGGAACTGGGAACGGCTTTGTTCATCAGGACGCAGCGCCGCGTGGAATTGTCGCCGGCGGGTCGCGCCTTTCTCCCAGAGGCAAGATCCCTCTTAAAGCATGCTGAACGAGCGAAACGACTCGCGAACGATGTTGGTGCGGGACGAGTGGGGCGTATCGCAGTTGGGTTTGTAGGATCGGCCACGTATGACATTTTGCCACTCACGATTCGCGAGTACCGCGCCGCCTATCCGGAGGTTTATGTACATTTGCGTGAACTTCCAACGCCGAGTCAGGTGGAATCCCTATTAAAGGGGGAGATTGACGTCGGATTTATTCGCCCTCCTATCGCGTCCCACGATTTGCGGGTAGAGACACTTTATCGTGATCGCGCAGTTCTCGCTGTTCCCAAAATGCACCCATCCTCCCACCGCGCCGTAATGCGATTGAGTGATTTAGGCGGGGAATCGTGGGTGCTTTTGGCGCGAAGCACGTGGTCAGGATTCTATGATGAGATACTTGCAAAGTGTTCGGATGCAGGGTTTGATCCGAACATCGAGTTGACTGCAGCTGAATTTCAGACCGTATTGGGCGTTGTCGCGGCCGGACTCGGAATCTCTATCGTTCCATCGTCAGCTGCAATTTTTAAGCGGGAGGATGTCGTTTTCATTCCGCTTGAAGGAGAAGTTCCAACGATTGAAATGTCCATCGCTTGGCGCGCGGCAGATGACTCTGCGCAGATCCGCCAGTTTCTCGATGTGACGCGAAAAATGGCAAGAAATCAACAAGGGGGTTGACCATGCCGCAACTTGATCTGACGGAACAATTGAAATCACCCACCTATCGCGACAATCCCTATCCAATTCTTGAGGATCTGCGGTTGAAGCAGCCGCAGTATCTACAAACCTATGAAAATGGCGCGCGCATCTGGTTCCTGACAAAATACGATGACGTATCCTTTGTCTTGAAAGACTCGCGTTTTATCAAAGAATGGCGTTCACTCCTTCCTGAAGAAGAGCGATGGGTGAGTGGACAGCGTGAACCTGCGATTTTTCAAATGTTTCAAAAATGGATGCTCTTCCGTGATCCGCCTGCACACACCCGATTGCGCGGGCTTGTAAATAAAACGTTTACACCTCGCATGATCGAATCGATGCGGCCGAGAATTGAAGCGATTGCGCTGTCGGTGGTCGCGTCACTGCGAGAAAAGGACCGCTTTGACTGTGTCGCGGAGTATGCATTTCCGATTCCGGTGGCGGTCATCGCTGAAATGCTGGGCGTTCCAACGGAAGACCGTGATTTATTTCGCGAATGGTCGACTGTGCTCGCTCGCTTTATTGATCTTTCAGATGTGTCCGAAGATGATCTCGCGCGTGGAAGTGAAATTGCGCACGAAATGATGCATTATTTCCGCGATTTATTAATGGTGAGACGTGTTGCGCCGCGCGATGATCTAATCAGCGCGATGATCGCTTCGGAAGAGCGGGGCGATCGCCTGTCAGAGGATGAGATGATCGCGACATGCGTTCTTATTCTGTTTGCTGGGCATGAGACGACAGTCAATCTCATAAGCAACGCGGTTTATTTGTTACTGAGGGAGCCAGATAAGCGACAGGAGCTTCTTTTGCATAAAGAATTATTTCCGACCGCCGTTGACGAATTTCTACGTATAGAGAGCCCGGTGCAATTAACGTCGAGATTCGTCGCTGAAGATGTAATGATCGGTGAAGCGCAATTCAGAAGGGGCGACGAAGTCAATGTTTCCCTTGCTGCGGCGAATCGGGACCCTGCGCAGTTTAAAGATCCCGACAGGATGGATTTACGTCGCTCGCCGAATCGCCATCTGGCTTTTGCGGCGGGTGCGCATTTTTGTATCGGAGCTCCCCTGGCGCGCGCCGAAGGGGAGATTGCGCTTCGCGTACTGTTTGAAGAATGGACTGCGCTTGAACACGTTGGCGAAAAGATAGATTGGCGTGATTCTACTGTTTTCCGGGGACCGTTTACGCTGCCGCTCGCAGTTAGGAGATAATACGATAAACAATCGAGATTTGCTCTGGACTGCGTTTGACATCGACAATTTTTATTTGATTGGTGCGGAGTAGATCCTTGATTTGCGCCAACGCCTCGGGGTCTGTCTGGTTTGCCCGGCGAGCGATAATGACTGTTTTAAAATTATCGGCGAGTATCACGGATTTTCCCCCTTGTGTGATCTATTCTTACACAAAAGGTGTGCATAGATCACATTTTCGTTTTATTTTCTTAATAATAGCTTCTATTTCGTCGATCCGTCAAGATATATGATGCTGAATTAAGTACTTATCATTTTTTGTGTAATATAATATTACACAAAATGTAATTTATTTTAACATAATATGTCTTCTGTTAAATAATCAGAGTGTGAGGTGGATTCATTTGTGTGTAAAACGTATGGCACAACCTTCAAACGTATACATGGCGCTTACCTTTTTTATCTTTCTCTGGATCACATGGTTGATCTTTCGCGCGGCGGGTTGGCCCATCGATTATGAAACCTTTTATCGCGCTGGTCAGGCAGTCCTCTCGAGTGGTTCTCCTTATCAGGTTAACGGCGGGGCGTCGTATGGTCCGTACCTTAACGGACCGCTTCTCGCGCTGTTGATGGCGCCATTTGCGCTCGTTCCACACGCTCTGTCTATTCAGCTTTTTCAGGCCTTCAATCTACTTTCGCTCAGTTTTACCGCATGGCTGACAATGCGCGTAATGGATCACTTTCGGCTCGTTACGCCACATCTTCATCAGAGATCATGGTTCTCCATCGGGCTCCTGTTTCTCGCGATGACATCCGTACGCGAGACATTGTTGCTCTCCCAAGTGGACATCTTATCGATGCTTGGTGTCGCGTTGTTTTTGACAGGATACACGCTGCATTCGTCACGTACGCGTGGACAAACGAGTTGGATTCTACCTGGGCTCACGCTTCTCTTTCAGGTTAAACTCTATCTGTGTCTACCACTGCTTCTGCTTCTCTTGATTGATCGCAGCATCCTTCAACTGATGGTGTTTGTGGTCACTCAACTGGTCATCTTTCTCGTGAGCAGCTGGATGGCGAAGTCAAATCTTCTTGCAGAGTGGCTAACACGCCTCTTGCATCGGCAGGCGGCTACAACGAATGACAGTGGACAAGCATCGCTCTGGTCGCTTTGGAAACGTCTCCCACTTCCGCATGATGTCATCTATTTCCTCGCCATCGCGTGTTCGCTCGTGATTTTTCTGTTTTTTATGCGTGCGCTGGTCAGGGTTTCAGCAAAAAACCGCGAGAATGCGAGTGAGGACATCTGGCGTGTGGGACTGGCGTTGTCGGGAGGACTGCTGCTCAGTTCGTTTGCTCACGAAACGGATTTTTCGGTGTTGGCAATTCCACTCGCCGTATTGGTTGTCGAAGAGCGCGCTGTGCGCGGAACACGCACACTTCTCGCGAGTTTTGCAGTGAGCGCGGGCGGATTTGTTTTTGTGAGTCCACCTTTATTTTGGATCATTCAAGGGATTTCATTGACCCTGTTTTGGGCTGTAACGTGTCGTAAACGCGAGGGGATGATTGCATACATTCGTTTTATGGTCGTTACACTCTTCATCGGGTCGCTCAGTGTGTTTATCCTTCGCGCGTTTGGGACAACGTCGACGATTTGGTTGGATGAAGCGATGATGATCATCTACGCACTGATCATCTTTGTTCAATCGTATCGACAACTTCATCGATCACCCCATTTGTGATCGCCGATTTACGATATTGACCCTTGTCCGCATTTTCCGCCGATGGTATCTTTATACAAGAATCGCCGTTTTAACCTGATGGGTTAAGCGTTCGGCGTAGAGAAAGAGAGGCATTTCTTTATGAGTGAGAGAGAGCAGGAGCAGGAGCAGGAGCAGGAGCAGGAGTTGCGAATTCACAGTAAGGACATCAGTGAAGGGGCTAATCGCGCGCCCAATCGCGCGTATCTGCGATCCATGGGTTTTACGGACGCAGACTTTAAGCGACCAATGGTCGGTATTGCAAGCACCTGGAGTGAGGTGACGCCTTGCAATGTACACATTGACGAGTTGGCGAGATTGGCCAAAAGAGGCGCTAAAACAGGTGGAAGCGCACCAATGATTTTTAATACAATCACGGTTTCCGACGGAATCGCCATGGGGACGGAGGGAATGCGCTATTCACTCCCCAGTCGTGAAATCATAGCGGACTCCATCGAGACGGTCATGGGCGGAGAACGCTTGGATGGCGTCGTTGCGATCGGCGGTTGCGATAAGAACATGCCGGGCTGCTTGATCGCTCTGGCGCGGATGGATCTTCCTGCAGTTTTTGTCTATGGTGGAACGATTGCGCCGGGGCGTCACAATGGTAAAGATATCGATATCGTATCTGCGTTTGAAGCGGTAGGCCAATACAATCAAGGCACGATGAGTCGTGAAGAACTTCACGCGATTGAGTGCAGCGCTTGTCCAGGAGCTGGATCGTGCGGCGGGATGTACACGGCAAACACAATGGCCTCTGCGTTTGAGGCAATGGGTATGAGTTTGCCGAGCAGTTCCTCGAATCCTGCGGAATCTTCGGCAAAACACGCTGACGTCGAAGCGGCGGGCGTTGCTGTGGTTGAACTTTTACGAAAGAACATTCGCCCGAGTGATATCATGACGAAAAAGGCGTTTGAGAACGCAATCACTGTTGTCATGGCATTGGGTGGATCGACAAACGCCTTTTTGCATTTGATGGCGATCGCAAACTCGGCGAATGTCGATCTGCAATTGGAAGACTTCGACCGCATTCAGAAAAGGGTGCCACACATCGCAGACTTAAGGCCGAGCGGTCGCTATGTCATGCAGGATCTTCATGAAGCGGGTGGTGTACAAGCGGTCATGCGCGTACTTCTCGACGCTGGTCTGCTGCACGGAGACTGCCTGACGGTGACAGGCAAAACGATAGCTGAGAATTTGGCGGACGCGCCACAATTGCGTGAAGGTCAGAAGGTTGTCTATCCACTCACCAACCCTCTTCGCGCAACCGGACCACTCGTCTTGTTGCGCGGCAACCTCGCGCCAGATGGCGCCGTGGCGAAGCTCTCTGGACTAAAGAGTACGTCGATTACTGGGCCGGCCAAGGTTTATAACTCGGAAACGGAAGCGACCGAAGCGATTCTAGATGACCAAGTGACGCATGGCGATGTTGTCGTTATTCGCTATGAGGGGCCTAAGGGCGGACCTGGGATGCCAGAGATGCTGTCGATCACTGCCATTCTGATCGGCAAAGGGTTAGGTGAAACGATTGGGCTGATCACCGACGGACGATTCTCAGGCGGCACGCACGGTATGGTCGTAGGGCACGTGAGTCCCGAGGCACAGGACTGTGGCCCAATCGCGCTCGTACAAACGGGGGATACGATCACGATCGATGGAGAGACGCAGGAACTCACGCTGCACGTGTCAGATGACGAACTTGCCAAACGCCGCGCCGCGTGGGTTCAGCCTCCACTCAAATATACGCGTGGAGTGCTTGCGAAATATGCGCGTTCAGTCTCCTCAGCGGCGATTGGCGCTGTGACCGATTTATAAGTGAGCGTTCAAAAAGAGGTCAGGTAAGGTTCAAGAAGTGAAAGGAGATGGACGCTGTCACAGTGCAGCATCCATCTCCTTCTTTTTACGATCGACGAGCAATCATGCGCAGGAAAATCCCGTTTCTTCCATGAACATTCTTTATTGTGTTTTTTCGACTTCTTCACGCCATGAATAGGCGGGTTGCCAGCCGAGTCGCTCTTTTGCGAGTTTGTTGCTGAGCAGCGTTTCGAAGCCGTCGAGCGACTCGCGAAAGTCTGTCACATCAGGATAGCGCGCACGCATCAAATCGCGACTCTTGACGTCCATGCTGGTATCGTCCGCCGCGAGATTGATCGCAATCGATCCCAGTCCGTCGCACTCAACGGCGAGTCGGCACGCAGATGCGACATCGCGCGCATCGACATAGCTCCAAAGAATGCGTTCACGCTCTTCCGGTTGGTGAATAAACTCAGGAAATCGCTTGTACATCGCAGGCGTGATAATATTTCCGATGCGAAACGAGACAACTTGCATGCCAGTTTGTTGGTAAAACATGTCGCCTGTTTTCTCATTCACAATTTTTGAGAGACCGTACGCGTCTTGCGGCAGTTGTGGGTGATCTTCATCGATAGGGACATACTGGGGCGAGAATGGATGAACGGCAAATACGATACCATAAGAAGATTCACTCGACGCTGTGACCGCTCTCTTTATTCCGAGTCCTGCGGCAGCTTCCAAGATGTTGTAGGTTGACATGACATTGTTTTGAAAGGTGACTTCATTCGGGTGCGAGTAGGCGACGGGGATGGCAGCCATATGTACGACAGCGTGCGCGCCTTGTAAGACACCATACGCCTGCCCCAATTGAGTAAGATCAGTGATCACAGTCGGACAGAGCGCTTCGCGCGGTAACTTTGTATCCACATTTAACACATCATAGCCGTGCTCAAGAAATTCTTTGACGACAAAAGGACCTAATAACCCTGAACCGCCAGTGACGACAACCTTTTTATTCATCGTGACCCCTCCTGTGCATCTGCATTTATTAAAGTTTAGCACATCAAACGCGGTGGAGGGATGTTCAAAACAAAAACCCCACCTGTGGCCTCTATTCCTCAGGTGGGGTTTTGTTAGAAATTCGTGCCCGTTTGTCCGGGTAACGTCGCGTGTGTAGCTGTAAAACTTGTTGTGTTTGTAAAAAACTCGTTCGTGATTCCAAAATTTCTACCGTTTGCATCCTGCATGCCCGTCCACGTCGGATCGGCAATCAACCAGCCACCGCCTGTGTAAATGGAGAGCCACTCATGCGCGTCACTCGCGTTTTTATCATTGTAATTCGGGGTTGTCCAATTCGCGTTTGCGTTTCCTCCCACGGTCTGCACGGGGATGCCCACGGAGTGCAAGAGCGACGCTTCGAGCTCTGCGAAATTCTCGCAGATGCCATTTTTTGCAGACCATGTCGTGGTCGCCGATTTCCACACATACAGTCCGCCAGGTGATGCCTCAGCGACATTGTAAGACAAATCACCCGCCACGTAGTTATTGATGGCAGCGATGGCCGTTTCAAAACTCGGGCTGTTCTCCAAAAGTTGATCAGCGGTTTGCATGAATGTGTTGCTCATATTTGAATTCATCGCAGCAGATGGCAGCAATCCTTGAAGCGATGGCGACAAGGTCGTTCCGCTGATTGTCAGTGTTTGATCGATGTTGAATGACAGCGAACCGGAAGTGCTCGTCAACAGTGTAAGGTAGTTTGGTTCATACGTGAGTTCAACCTGTCCCGTGAATGGAGATTCAATCATACCTGAGAAATGGCCGCTCGCATCGACGGGAAGGCGATAATCCCAAGAGTTATTCCCTGAGTTTAGCAAAATACTGATCGATGTCAGGCCGCCGCTTACTGTTCCCGAAATGGGAATCCAGTTTCCGACAGGCGCATAGGACGAAAACGAGACATGGCCATCCGTTCCCGAAGTGATCGACGTGAGACCGGTTGACGGAAGCGGCAAGATGCCTGTGTACGCCGTGGGCACAGAAAACGGCTGTGCACTCAATTGGCTCAAACCGACCGTGATGACGAGCGGCACGCTGTACTGACCGTTCGTGGCAGCTTGTACGGTGTAAACACCTGGCTTTGTCGCTCGAAATGTCGCATAGGCAATTTGATTCGATCCTTGAGTCCATGTTTCATTTGAATTCGTCGCAAGGATTGCGTCCGGACTGTTGACGAGAAACGTCGTCTGATTTGCGTTTACACTCTGGCCATTTTTATACGCGAACAGGTACAG
>NZ_LSUQ01000031.1 GCF_001642725.1 Ferroacidibacillus organovorans | reverse complement strand
CGAGGTGGCACTTCTACATTATGTCACCCAGTGCGTTTACTGAATTTACACCAATTATACGGACTCAACTGGCGTATTCGGGCCAATTAAGCCGTTTGCAGCTCTGCTAACCCGCATTGTCGGATTGTCAATCCAGTTTCGCATATACTCCCGTTTCTCTGTACATAGTGTAGTGATCCAAAAGGGCAAATCGGTTTAGGTTCCCATCTTTTGCCTTCCCTGCAAGTACATTCACCATGTTAATTGTATTAAAACTCAAGTCACGTTTGGAACTCATTAAAACAGTCTTGTGATAGTTGAAATCTCTCTTTCGCTTTAGGAGAACACCCCAATAAATCTCTGGATGATGCCGAATGACAACCTCTCCGTAGTAAATTGATATATCGTAGATCATGGTGAAAGTTTTTTCGTCAAACTTTACGCGATCAATATTCACTACCGACCTTAAGGGATCAGGAAGCACACGTATTTCATCGCCGATTTCCTCTTCTGTACGATTCGCATAACTCATATTCTTTAGGAACCATTCCCAAACGTAAACAAGAGATCTAATGGAGAAGTCTAATTTAATATCGTCGAATTCGCATACCTCGATCAGTACAGAGAGTCGCTCCGGAAAGAGATGGTCAACCTTCCACCTAGAAAGATTCTTCGCTTCCTGGTTTGTCATGTCCTCGTATCCTTTTTTTGAAACCTCCAAAAGATTCTTATCTGTTGGAGGTTTCAACGGTAGATAGAAACGCGAACCATTATTTTTCTCATTCAAATTCCCCACTCCTTAAAACCTATCCATCAAGAAACTCCGTCTCAATGCCACCTTCATCAAGAATCTTTTTTAAAGGATCGTTAGGCCCAATTTTTCCGGTTCTATCGCTCCGTGTGAATACCCATTTAACTGATTTTACAACATCCTCCTTCATAAGTTGAACATCTTTCGCAACTTGTTTCCTTACGAATTTCGATGCCACGGTGTAGCCAGTCTTAACTTCGTAAGCAACACCCTCAGTATAGCTATCAACGATCCGCACAGCGTTAGTTTCTTGCGAGCGAAACGCCTTTGAAATACCCCCTGTGGCTTCTCTAACTGCTGTCTCGGCTTGCTGCCATGTTAACATCCCGGTGGGATCCACATTACTGATAGGATTGTTCCCAGCATACACGTATTCATTGTAACTCAAGACTGCAGACGCATTTGGCCCAATCGGATCCTCGCTCAAAAACCGCCCTGTCACAGGATTATAATACCGCGCATTCAGGTAGTATAACCCCGTCTGCGAGTCGTACACATAGCCCCGGTACGTAAACGGGTTGATTGTCCCCGCGTTGGTCCCCGACGTGTCGGTGGTCAGCGACGGGATCTCGTTGCCCCAGGCGTCGTAGCCGTAAGTCACAACCTCTTGCCCCACCGTAGCGCTTCCCGTCGTAACGTCCACCAGCCCGATCACATCGCCCTGGCCATCGTAGATATACCGATACACGTAGGTCGAACCGCCGCTGACCATCGTCATGTAGGCTGGGAGGCCATTGGCCCCATACGAGAATCGAGCCACCAGGTTGTTGTTTGCGTCCGTGATGTACGCGATCTGATCAGACAGCCCGTTGTAGTGATACGTGTACCCATAAGCCGTCACGCGGCGGCCCAAGCCATCGTACGTATAATTATACGTTGTTGCGGCATGTGTAACACTCGCCAGTTCGTTGGCCGCATTCCACGTGTAGGTGTTCGTCCCGTCGGACAACGTGTTGCCTGCATTGTCATACGTGACGGACTGCGCCGCGTTGCTGCCTGTGGTGATCGAGGTCAGCCGGTTTTGCTCAGGATCATAGCCGTAGTTCGTTGTGGTGGTCGTTCCATTTTGCGTAACCGACATGGACGTCCGGTTCCCATCGCTGTCATAGCCATAGGTAATGGTCCGCCCATCCCATGTCGTCTCCTGCGTCAACTCACCGATGGCATTGTAGGTGAAGGTGACCGAGGCTCCCGTGAGGTTGTTCGTGATCTTCGTCACGCGGCCATCAGCGTCATCCGTGTACGACAGATCCGTGTTGCTGACCAGAGACACGACGTGCGAAATGTGATCTGCCGGATCGTACGTGAAGGACTCGGATTGCGCGTACTGCGCCTCACCCGTCGGCTCATCCGTGATCTTGACCACATTGCCATGATCATCGTACTCGAAGCTCTGCGTTCTATTTCCGTCCTGCAGGCTGGTCAGGCGACTCGCGATGTCGTACGCGTTGCTGAGCGTCCAGCTAGGCCCCGTACTGGAACCGAGTTGGTAATGGATACTCGTCGGGTTCCCGCTTGGGTCGAGTGTCCACTGCTGCGTATCAGCGCCGCCTCCGCTCACCGGTTCGCTGACGCTCGTCAAGTGGTTGTTCGGATCATAGCCATACGTCGTTGGAGAAGTGGCCGTGTTCTCCTGCATCTGCGTCAGGTTGCCCACCCCGTCGTAGGAAAAGCCCCACTGATCCGCCAGCCCCGCCGAATTGTAGTACGACGTGCTGTCCAGTTGGCCTGCCGCGTTGTAGCCAAAGGTGGTCGACGTCGTGTTCGGGTTGTCGATCTCCGTCATCTGGCCGTCGCCGTTGTGATGGAAGCCCGTCGTCAGCGCGGTGCCACCCACCGTCTCCGTGTACTGGGTCACCTGGCTGAGCGCGTTGTACCCGTACTGCACGGCATGCCCGTTCGGGTCGCTCACGCTCGTCAGGTTGCCATTCGCGTCGTAGCCGTACGAGAAGGTGGCACCCGTCGGTAATGTGGTGCCGGTCGTCTCGTCAAATTTGTTGCTCGTGTACGTCGTCTGGTTGCCCAGTGGGTCCGTGACCGATGTATCAAAGCCGGTGTTGGCGTTTGGCGTGAACGTCGTCGTGTTGCCATTTGGGTCCGTGACAGACGTGACGTAGTTATCCGCGCTGTCGTAGGCGTAGTGCGTGCTCAAATCCCACGACGAGAGCCGAATGTCATCAAAATAGCTGTTGCCATTGCCCGATCCGCCGCTCACGTCCGCATCCTGGCAGAGCACCACGCGAACACTTACCGTCCCATTTGGCAACTGCGCAGCGGGAACGTCCACGATCACGTGCGTCCAGGGAACATTCCCCTGGCTGTTGGCCTGCGAGTGGCCCACTTTGCCCGAGGGATACGTCGCCAGCACGCCCCCGCTACTGCTGAGCGCCTGAAGGGCGATATACGCCGAGTCGGAAGCGAGCCCCTCCGTGTGGATATAGCCATCTGCGGCATAGTGCGCGTAGGATTTATACGGTGCGAGCCCGTCGTTGGCTACTTCCTCCGTCGAGCCACTGGTACCTGGGTGGATTTCAAGCGAATGGCCTTGTGCATCATAGGACTCCGTTTGCGACCAGGACGGCGTGCCGGTTCCTGTCTGTAGATCCTTCCAATCGTCCGGAAGCGTCCCGCCCTGATAATTGAATGCAAAGCCCGGATTTTGCACGAAGTTATAGGCGCTGAACGAAGACAATTGGGGCAAAACGCGTAGCTTTATGTCGTTAAACCACGCCTGACTACCGGTACTTTCATTGCTGAAATCTCCGGTGACCGTGACACTCTGGATGGTCTTACCGCTCGTGACCGGCACGGGGACGGACTGCGTCTGCCAACCGCTGGCCGTATCTGAGAATGTCAAGGACATCGACGAGGTGGTGGTATCCGTATACGTCACCGTCGCCGTGACCGTGTAATTGGCCGTAGCGCCGCTTTGCTTCGATGAGCCGGAAAGCAAGAATCCGCCGATCGCGTACTGTGGCGCGTTGATGGTTTGCGAAAACGACTTGGCGGCGCCATCGCCGTTGACCAAAAGTGATGGGAAGCCGTTATCCTCATTCGAAAGATCCAGACCGTCGCTGCTGGCTCGTAGTGTACTCGTATCCCAGTTTTCTGGCATAACAGATCCGCTCGGGTTGTCTACAAAGGATGTGTTGAGCAGGAGATTCGGCGAAGACGCGACCGGTTCGAGCTGCATCCCATCAAACCATACGATCCCCGCCCCATAGAGGGCGCCGGAAAGTTGAAGCTGTGTCGCCCCGGCGGGCGCTGTGAGCTCGGCGTATTTTCGCGTCCAGTCGACCGTGCCGGTGTTGTTCATGATCGCGTACTGGGCGGAGACGAGCGCGCCGGAACTGTTGAGCCAAAACGCGCTAATGCCCGCCCCGTAGCCGCTTTGGTCATTCGTGACGCCGCTCGTGCGAATGTACGCAGACAGATTGTACGTCTCGCCGGCCGTGACCGCGATGGATTGGCTCATCCGGTCCGATGCCGCCGTCGTCGCGTTGATCTCGAGGCTCGTGGATCCGCGAATGGCGTCCGCCGCATTCGTGTCCACCGTCACGCCCGATGTGGCGTTCTCCCAGTCCATCGGCAAACTCGTGGTGGGATCGACCAAGGCGAAGTCGCTGTTGGGGATCAGGTTGTTGCCCAGACCTTCCGGGGCAGTTACGGCCGTCGGGTTGCCATTTTGGCCATAGGTCACCATCGTGTCATTACCAGCCGCGTCGATGCCGTCGGTCACCAAGGTGCCATTGTACGCCGCGTGCGTCGTCGCGCCGTTACTGTTGTTTGCGCCTTTGGCGTTGTCCAGGCTACCATACGCGTAATTGGACGTGACGCCTCGCGCATCCGTGAACTGCGTGAGGTCACCGTTGCTGTTGTAAAGCGCCTGGACGGAGTGGCCGTTTGGGTCGGTGATTCCGGTGTGATCGTTATTCCCATCCCAGGTGTAGGACGTCGTGTACGATGGGGACCCGCCCGGATTGACGATCGTCTCCACGACGTTGCCATCGGCGTTGGTCACGTATTCTGACGTATGGCCCACGGGATCCGTCACGGTAACCTCCTCGTCACCAGCGTCGGTTTGGCCGCTCGGCACCGTGCCCCAAGCGTAGGAGGTTGTGGCCGTCGTGCCTTCCACCGTGCGGGAGACGGACGACACGACGCCGCTGCTGTTCCAGTCGTAGGTCGTCTGATTGCCGTCCGGGTCTGTGACGGTCAGTTCGGGATTGGTGGAACTGTAGGCATAACTCGTGGTCGACGTGACATCTCCGGTGGTGCCGCTCGCGGGAGATGTCACGGCGCTCGTCAGATTGCCGCTTGCATCGTAGCTGTATGTGGCCGTCCGTGAGCTAGGATCGGTGATCTGACTGATCAGGCCACTACTGTTGTACGTGACGTGCCAAATCCGTCCGGATGCGTCCGTGATCGTTGACAACTGATTCCCGGTGTACCCGAATGTGACGGACTGTGTGGAGCCGTTTTGTTCTTCTTGCTGTATCGCCGACAGTTGACCCATGCTCGTGAACTGCAGCGTCATGCCGTCGAGCTGAGACAGTGTAAACGTGCCATTGCTGTTTTGGGTCAGTGTTTCATGCTCGGAACCTGCATCCGCCCAGGTATTGACGCCTGTAGGTGCGAGCACATGCACCGCGCCGGTCGCGTCGGTAAAGAGAATCGGACCCGGAAGGGAACTGACGTTGAGGTGCATCAGAACGTTGCTTGACCAGCCGTTGCCAAACCCCTCATTGACACTGAGATTCTTCGAGTTAAACGTCCGGGTGATGCTCACCTCGGGACCGCGGCCTGGCGTATTCAGATCGACAAAGGGAAGCGAAAGGTTCCCACCGGCATAGTTCACGCCGTCGGACGAATGCATCCAGGCCGCATCGCTGCCGACGGGGTTGACCGTATAGGTGATGTTCAGAGAAGGTAACGGCTCCGTGGCGTTGTATCCAGAGGCGAACCAGGCGTCCGTTGTGGCGCTCGATTCATTTTGCGCGCGCAGTTCCAAACCGAAGTTCGGGCTTTGATCCGCATACTCGCTTTGGATCGCAGAGGTGACATTGAAGACCCAATCACCTACATACGGAGATGAGGAACTCACGTCTGATGTCGCCTGCGACTCGGTATCCAGAACACTGCCGACGCTGGGTTGTTGGTTGTACGACACGGAACTTGGCTGCCACGATTGCGTGATCGGCAAGACTTGCACCGCCAATCCGCCCGTACTGGCCGAATCCTGATACAGATAGAGCGACGCGTTGGTGATCGTGGCAGACGTACCGCCAGCGAGGAGATTCGGCAGATCCTGAAACTCAACCAGTCCGCGCAGGATGTCATAGCCGAATGCATAACCGACGTAGAGATGGGAGTCTGAGTCATACGAGGCGGTTGGATACCCAGAGGCGATGGAGGAGTTCATGACGTTCGAACCGATCGGAGTGACACTGACGGACGGATCGATCGTCACGGGATAGGCGCGCGCGGGATCTGCCAGCCACGTGGCATTCGCAGACACGGTCAGTACGGTGTCTCCCCGGCTGTTGGTCGACAGCGCAGATGTGACGGCCTTCGACATCGCGCCATGGGCGTCGGTCATAAAGGGCGCCGGGATCGTGTACAGGCTGTTGCCTTGTGCGTTCTTGCCCACGATGGAGCCGTCCTGCAACTGGCTGAATGTGATGCCTGGCGCGTGCAGAAGAAAGGAGAATGTGGTGGGTGCCGTGGCACTGTGCAGGATGATTGATTCCTTCACATGGTCTGCTTGCATCGCGTAAGAGAGATCAACGCCGGGGTGCACATTCGGATAGGATATCGAGTTCCCCTTGACCGTTGCGGGCGCCGTCTCGGTCTCCCCGATCAGGGACATTTCGAATTCGTTCGGGTTGCCACCCGGTGACACCGCAATCGCGGCGCCGTTGGCCAACGTCTGCGGAAACGTGGCATGCAAGGGACCTGCTTGATTGGTGAATTTGGACGCATTGTTCGGTGTTAACGAATTGTTGATGGGCTGCCAGTGACCGGACGCATCGCGATAGAAGACAGGTATGGGATATAATTTGGTTGTAAAACTATCGTTGGGATTCAGAAACGTCTGGGATCGAGACGTGCGGTACTGCATCAGTTCGACCGAGGCAGACGGAGGACCTGCACGTAGATTGGCTTGCCAATCGTGACCCACAATGGGTACAGTAGCAGCCAAAGCAGACGCGGTCGGTGACAAGAACAAGACGGCGCTGGCTATGGCGAGAAGATAGCGCCTAAAGCCCTTCGTGTGCTTTGAAAACTTTACAACTGAGGATTTCAATGATCTAGCCCCTTTAAGGAAACGTATATACCCAGGAACTGATCATATAGACTGCCGCATCCGATGTCATGAATCAGTTTATGGAAGAATGCTTAGTAATATAGTACAATTACTATAATTTAAGAGATCCCACGCTCTCGCGGCCCCTGTAGCCATCTACCGATTAAGAGTTTCCAAGGAAAAGATACATGGAGACTGCTAATAAATATAAAAAGGTTTCTCGTTCCGGATGCCATTCAAAAAATATACTGGGTTTTCGTACTAACATGGATCCAGGGAAATCGAGTCGGCGAATTTATTTCTCAACAGGGTATAAACAGAGAACCATGAGGGGGCAGAGTCACTTCAATACGGTGACGACGTTTGGGGTTGATAATCCAGAGAAGTCGAGAAATCGGAACTCACCTTTACAGAAGTTGAGGACCACCTCACTCACGATCGCTTTCGCCGTACACGCGGGAACCGGATAAGGGCTCCTTCACAATACGGGACACTTTCGTAGACTTTCGATACTCTACCCGATCCTTGTTACTCTCAAGCGGTTAGAACCGATGACTTCTGTCGAATAACTGCCCGAAACGGCAACAAGCAACTGGAAATCGCTCACTCCCAACTATACCCAGACTTCCAGCTTGCGTCTATGCCCGCCAGCACGACGAAAAACCCAGCCGCCGCAAGGCAAGCTGGGTTTCGTCACGATGGTTTTTCGCGGGTTTTTTAATGGAGGCGAGGGGAGTCGAACCCCTGTCCGAAGACCTCGCTACAATCACATCTACGGGTGTAGTCGCCGATTTAAGATTCACCGTCGCATGCGCGCAGCGACGCGCTCACGTGACGGCTAGCTCGCGTTTTGATTCATCGGTGGCGCACGAGCAACCGCCCCGACTATCCCACTAAGGTAGCGCCTCTACATCCCCATGGGAGAAGGAAATAAAGACGTCACTCAAGGCTTATTAGGCAGCGAGAGCGAGGTTACTGCTTGTGAAGGTGTTGCGTTGTGTTTTTGCGTTTGTATTTAGGTCCGCGTGATTAACGTGGCCGCAGCCCCACGACCCGCCGCTCATGCTCGAACAATCCCCGTCGAATCCAGAACGCCCCCATGGGAGTGTTTCATCAATTCGCGTTTTGAGCGCATCATTTATACTACCACACACGGAACAGCAAGCAAAGAACCAATTTTTTCATGACTTCAGCAACGTGCGCATGATTTCAACCTACATGCTCCGCATCATCATCGCATGCAAACGTGATTTTCAAAAGATGCGCACCTTCCAAGTCCAACGCCAATTGTCATGCTGCTCTGTGTAGATCCGCGCTCTGCCGCTCGCTCAACCCTTCTGCCGCTCGCTCAACCCTTCTGCCGCTCGCGAAACTCCCGCGCCAAGTCGCGCTTCGCGTCTCGCTCCGCGATCGCGTGCCGCTTGTCATAGTTTTTCTTGCCCTTCGCAAGCGCCAGATGCACCTTGCAGAACCCGCCGCGCAGGTACATCTTGAGCGGCACTAATGAGTATCCGGACTCGCGCGTCGCGCCAATCAGCTTGCGAATCTCCGCCCGCCGCAGCAAAAGCTTGCGCGTCCTCATCGGGTCGTGGTTGAAGCGATTGCCCGCCTCATAGGGACTGATGTGCAGGTTATGAAGATAGACTTCCCCGTGTTCGACGCGCGCATAACTGTCGCGCAAATTTGCTTTTCCGGCGCGGATGGATTTGATCTCCGTGCCGGTCAGCGCGATCCCCGCCTCAAACGTATCTTCAATAAAATAATCGTGCGTCGCCTTTTTATTCTGGGCGACCACCTTTTCTCCACCACGTTCTTTTCCTGTATCATGTAAGGATGCCATCGTAATCACCACCATTAGTATGTCATATTTGCGTCATTTCGGCCAAATATGTTGCACAATAACGCGTTTTAGTATACGTTATAGCCACAAGAGAACATCCATCAAGCACCGCCTATGCATGGACGACCATCAAACCATGAAATACCCATGCGTCTTTTATCCTTCCGAAACTCCTTGAACAAAACGCACAGCACAGTCCACGCTTGGTATCTCTAGTTATCCCACCCTTGCATCCTTAAAGGAGGTTCACCATGATCGATTCTCTGATCACCGATCGACTCACGTCAACCCTCAACGCCTCTCTATCCTACTTCAATCTGTCCGTCGCCGAACTTACCGAACACGCGATTCGCCGCAATGAAGCGATTGTAACAAAAGATGGCGCACTTCGCGCGACGACTGGAAAATTTACCGGACGCTCCCCCAAAGACAAGTATGTCGTCGTCGATGAAACCACGGAGAAAATCGTGCACTGGGGCGCTGTCAATCAGAGACTGTCCGAGTCTACCTTCTTGCGCCTCTACAACCAAGCGCTAAGCTTTCTCGCCACAAACCCGTCCTACGTCTTCGACGGCTTTGCCGGAGCCGATCCGGCCGTGCGGATGCCGATTCGCGTCGTGACCGAATACGCTTGGCACAATTTGTTTGCAAAACAGCTCTTTATCCGCCCATCCGCCGATGAAGCGAGCACGCACACACCCGGTTTCACCGTCATTGACATCCCCACATTGAAAGCGGATCCAACACGCGACGGTACAAATTCCGAGACGTGCGTGGCAATCTCCTTCAAACACCGCATCGTGCTCATTCTCGGCACCGAATACGCGGGTGAAATGAAAAAGTCGATCTTCACCGCACTCAATTTCACGCTGCCAGCGCAAAACATCTTGCCGATGCACTGTTCCGCAAATACCACAGAAGACGGCCGCGTCGCCCTTTTCTTCGGCCTCTCCGGCACCGGAAAAACCACCCTCTCGGCAGACCCCGAGCGCCTGCTCATCGGCGATGACGAACATGGCTGGTCCGCACGCGGCGTCTTCAACTTTGAGGGCGGCTGCTATGCAAAATGCATCAACCTAAACCCACAGCTTGAACCGCAGATCTTCAGCGCCATCCGCTTTGGCACCGTACTCGAAAACGTGGTGGTCGATCCGCAAACGCGCGAGCCCGATTATGATTCGTCAGAGCTTACCGAGAATACCCGCGCCGCGTATCCCGTCGAGTACATCCCGGGCGCTCATTTAGAAGGCGTCGGCAACCACCCGCGCACGATCGTCTTTCTGACCGCCGATGCGTCAGGCGTTCTGCCGCCGATCGCAAAGCTCACCAAGGAACAGGCGATGTACCACTTTCTCTCCGGCTACACAAGCAAGCTCGCCGGAACCGAGCGCGGCGTGACACAGCCTGAGCCGACCTTCTCCGCGTGCTTTGGCGGTCCCTTTTTACCGCTCCACCCGAAAACGTATGCAACCATGCTCGGAGAGCGCATCGTACAACACCAAACCTCCGTTTTCCTCGTAAACACGGGATGGAGCGGTGGTCCGTACGGTGTCGGATCGCGCATGAAACTCGCGTATACGCGCGCGATGGTCAATGCGGCGCTGCGCGGCGAACTCGACCACGCCGAATTTGCAACAGATCCCGTGTTCGGCCTCGCCATTCCAACCGAAATCGACGGCATTCCAAGTGGGCTATTGCAACCGCGCCAAACGTGGTCCGATCCCGTCGCGTATGACGCCGCCGCGCGCGAACTCGCCGCGCAATTTGAAGCGAACTTCAAAAAATTCACCGAGCAAGGCATTGATCCTTCGATCCTGCTAGGCGGCCCCGTCGCTACGCGCAATCGCGCGTAGCACATCGCCCTTGCGCATCCTCTTGAGTGAAGAGATTGCCTGAGTGTTGCATTGGTCATTGTGAGGCATATTATTGCCAAACCTACGCCGCAGCCCACTGCCAAGAGAGAGCTTATATGCATAAAGAGAAGTAAAAGCGCGGGTGCCAACATCCGCGCTTTTTGCGCACGCCTACAGTCTATGCGTGCCCTACGGTTTACCCGCCGCCTGCAAAAACGCCTCCGTCTCTGCATACGTCGCCATCGCGTTCATCGCGCCAAGCCGCCCAATGTTGATCGCCGCCGCCGCCGAGGCAAACCGCAGCACTTCCTCCCATTCACCGCGTGAAAGCTCCCCAAGCCCTGTACGCCCCACGCCCCGGCGCGCAAGCACCGAAAGAACCGCCGCGATCAGCGAATCTCCCGCGCCCGTCGCATCGACGCACGCCACGCGGTTCGCCGTGACACGCACATCAAGCCCGTCCGCGCGCCGCGCCCACACGCCGCCCTCACCAAGCGTGCAGAGCACCGTCCCCGGCACTTGTGCGACAAGCGCCGAAAGCGCTCGCTCCACATCCTGCTCCCCCGTCAGCCACAACAGTTCAGCGCGGTTCACCTTCAACAGATCTGCCTGGGCCATCATCTCACGTGCAGCGGCAAGCGCTGCGCGCAGATCACGCCAAAACACCGGACGCAAGTTCACGTCAAAGCTCACAAGCGCACCCGCCTCCCGCGCGCGCGTGACAAGCCTTCGCAGCGTCGAGGCAATCGGGTCTTCCGCCAGTGAGTTCGTGCCAAAATGAAGACAAGCTTCCTCATCGAGCGCAAGTTCCGCCACGTGCTCATCCCGCAGCATCACGTCCGCCCCCGGATGCCGCACAAAGAAAAAGTCCGGATCCCCTTCATTTCGCGCCACAAAAGCGAGAGACGTCTGTTCTGCCACCGTGTGCGTGTGCGTCCCATCAACACCATACACGCGCATCGCCTCAATCAAAGAGTGGCCAAACGGATCATCCCCCACGCACCCCACAAACTGCGACGCAACGCCCATGCGCGCCACACCCACCGCAACGTTTGCCGGAGCTCCGCCCGGATTGCGCGCGAATCCAGCCACCTCTCTTAGCGGCACATTATCCTCCAGCGCAGAAAAGTCAATCAGCGCCTCACCCAACGCGATCACCCGACGCAAACCCATTCCCCCTCCCCGACACTCCGCTTACAAATTGCGAATCCCCTTCCATCCATGCGTAGCTTCTATCCCCGGGATATCCTTCACCCCGTCAGACCTTGTCCGGCGTCTTCTTTCTTCTGCGCCGCCTCACCTTATCCTTGACTGGCACACCGTACAAATTCTCCACCTGAAGAAGCAATTCCTTATCCCGCGTGCGCTCCTCACGCATTTGTTCATCTGGTGCGCGCTTACTCACATCATACCCACCCTTGCGCGGCAAAAGCCCCCGCTCGCCATAGCGAACATCCGGCGATTCCGGATCGCGGCGACCATACTCCGCCACGGCAGGCCTTCCGTTACGTCCACTCCGCCCATCACCAAACCCCTGCCCGTTTGCAACAACGCGCTCGCCACCCGGCCTCCTACCTTCTGCGCTACCCCGCTGCCGCTCACTCTTCCCACGGCGCTCACCATCCGTCTTCTTTCCGCGCGGGCCACCGGAAAACGGCATGCCTGGCTTCTTTGAAGCACCCTGCCGCCGGTACTCACGCACCTCGTCGCCCGCCACTGCCGAGAGCAGTTGAAACTCAATCTGCATCTGCTCCTTGCTGGCCGCCTGCACCAGCACCTCCACGCGATCCCCGATTCGATAGCGCTTCTTCGTGCGCTCGCCGATCAACGCATGCTGCTTATCGTCATAGTGATAGTAGTCATCCGCCAACTGACTGACGTGGATCAATCCTTCAACCGAGTTGTCCAACTGCACAAACAGACCAAACCCGGTGACCCCCGACACCATGCCTTCAAACGACTCGCCAACGTGATCCCGCATGAACTCGATCTTCTTGATCAGGTCCGTCTCCCGCTCCGCATCTACCGCCACCCGCTCACGATCCGACGTGTGTGCGGCGATCTCCGGCATCTTCGCCGTCAAATGCGCGACGCGCCCCTCAGACAAACTTCCATTCACAATCGTCTCGCGCAAAATGCGATGGATCATCAGATCCGGATAGCGGCGAATCGGCGATGTGAAATGCGAATAATACTCCGCCGCGAGCCCAAAGTGCCCAAGGCTCACCGCCGCATAGCGTGCCTGCTTCATCGAGCGCAGCATCACGTGGCTGATCACCACTTCTTCCGGTGTCTGCCGCACCGCCGCGAGCAAATCCTGCAGCGCGCGCGGATGAATGTTGCCCGCCGCCTTGAGGTGATGACCGAACAGATGAACAAATTCATTGAGCGCGGTCATCTTCTCAAGTGTTGGTGGTTCATGCACGCGATAGAGAAACGGGAGTTCCATCCAGTACGCGTGCTCCGCCACCGTTTCATTCGCCGCCAGCATGAACTCCTCAATAATCATCTCAGCGATGCTGCGTTCGCGACGCACAAGATCGAGTGGCCGCCCCTCTTCGTCAACGCGAATCTTCGTCTCGGCAAAGTCAAAGTCCACTGCGCCGCGCTCCATGCGACGATGGCGCAGTTTTAACGCGAGCTCCTTCATCCCCTCAAAAAACGGCACGAGTGCGTCATAGCGTTCTCGCGTCGCCTGATCGCCTTGTAAGAGATCGCGCACCGCGTCATACGTCATCCGCTCCGTCGTGCGGATGACAGACGGATAGATGTCGTGGCGCACAAGATGCATCGCATCGTCCCACTCCATCTCGCATGTGAGTGTCAAGCGGTCCACCTGTGGATGAAGCGAGCATATACCGTTTGAGAGCCGCGGCGGGAGCATCGGAATCACACGATCCACCAGATATACGCTCGTCCCGCGCGCATACGCCTCGCGATCAAGCAGGCTGTTTTCCTTCACATAGTAAGTGACATCCGCAATATGTACAGACAAAACATAGCCGTGTTCCAGTCGCTTCACCGAAACCGCGTCGTCAAGATCCTTCGCATCCGCCCCGTCGATCGTCACAATGACCTCGTCGCGCAAATCCCGTCGTCCCACAAGATCAGCGTCTGTCAGATCGTAAGAAATCGTTTCGGCCGCCTGCAACACCTCATCCGGAAAATGTTCCGGGATTCCGAATTTGCGAATCACCGAGAGGATGTCCACACCCGGGTCATGCGGAAACCCAAGTACCTCGCGCACGACGCCCGCCGGACTCTGAAACACATCGGTCGGAAACTCGGTGATCTCCACCACCACTTTGTGCCCGTCCACAGCGCCGTTTAGCTGGTCTACAGGAATGACGATCTCGCGCGGCAACCGCTTATCATCCGAGCGCACAAAGCCGAGGCTCCCCGTCGTGTGGATAACCCCGACAATCTGCGTGTGCGCGCGCTTCAGGACGCGAAAGATTTCCCCCTCGCGCCGCCCCGTGCCCACGTTTTTTTTCAGCCGCGCAACAACACGATCGCCATCCATCGCGCCACCAAGATCTACCGCGCCGATGTACACATCCGACTCCGCCGTATGCAGGGGTACGAGAAACCCGAACCCCTTTTGTTTGACTTGCAGCTTTCCCACGACGAGATCCATACGCTCCGGCACGCCATAGCGCTTCGTGCGCGTGCGAATCATATATCCCTCCTGCACCATCTCTTCGCAGAGCGCGTGCAGTTCTGCGCGCGCGTCAGGATCCTCGCCCAAAACGCCAAGTGCCATCTCCAACTCTTCCATCAATAAAGGTCGATACGCCTCATCCCTCATCAGGACAAGAATTTGCTCTCGATCAATCATCGTTTTTCATCCTCTCTGCATACGTCAAAATACGCGCAAGCCCACTCACTGATCCGATTTTTTTGCCTATCAGCATGAAAGTTCAATCCGTGGCACATCCTACCAAATGCGCGCATGTTCAACATTGCATTGTAAATTGAATCACCGCGCAGGAGGATTCAACCATGCGACAGCGAGGAGCCCCTTTTTTCGTGGTGCTCATGACAGGCGCCTTAGCCGCGCTTCTTCTTACACAGTATATCCGCGATTGGGACATCGACACGGAAATCGAGCACACTCTGCTCAACCCTCGGAAAAAGCGCGTGCATCCTGTGCGTAAGCCCGAATTTGTAGCACCCGTGAACCTCCGCGCACCGTTTTCCGCGCATTCGCCGATTGAACCTATGCATTCGTCGATTGAGCCCATCGAGTGCGAGCCAACACCAACGCCTGCGACCGCTTCACCCGCGGTTGCTTCGACGACGCAACCCGAACCACCCGTAGCCAACCGAGAATTCTACGCGATGCGCACGCTTTTGCCACAGGTTCATCCTACCGTCACGCGCTTTCTCGCCGACCCGTCCGACGTGAGACTGGGGCCTGGCGTGACCATCGGCGCGCTCACGACACTCGACACCCTGCACGCTGGTGAAAATCGCGTAACGCCGATTCTTCTTGAAGAGCATGTCACCGTTGAGACAGGCTGCCAACTCCATGGACCCGTCGAGATTCACGCAGAAACGATCGTCGGAGCATCCTCCTATCTAGAGAATGTAAAAATTGGAAGGCGTTGCACAATCGAACCGTTTTCGGTTCTTGTCAACGTGTCGATCCCCGACGATACGGTGGTGCGTCAAGGCGCCATCCTGTGCGCACCTTCTGCGGAAGTCTTTTTTGAAAACACCGTATAAAAAGAGCGCATCGAGGTGTACCTTCTCACCTCAATGCGCTCTGTCCCGTTTAGTGAGTAACAAGCCAGGCAATCCAGATCGACGCGGCGAAAAAGATCACCGCAACAATCGACGTCGTGCGCGCCAGCATCGGATCGGTTCCCTTGCCGCGCCTGGATGCGCCGCCCTCGTTTCCGCCACCCGTAATTGCGCCAAGTCCCGCGCTGCGTCCGGACTGAAGGAGAATCACCGTGACGAGAAGGATGCTCGAGAGTGCGAGCAGCACCTTCGCAAATGTCAACAATCCCATTCACCTCCACGTCTTGTACGTGGTCAGCATATCACAGTCGCATGCCTTGGACAAGAAAACACGTCTCATTCTGATCCCAATCGTGGTAATCTTGTCTCTATGAACCAGATGATCTTTGAACCAAACCAGCCCGCACCAATTCAGACACGCTTTCGCTTTCCCGTCTATTTTTTATTTGCCGAATCCTTCTTTATGAACCTCGGCTTTTTTATGCTCATCCCGCTGCTCTCCATCCACTATCTGAGTCTCGGGTTAACCGCGCTTTTTGTCGGTAATCTCTACGCGGTGCGCATCTTGTCACAACAGGGTCTCCAACTGTTTGGCGGCGCCATCTCCGATCGCCTGCCATACCGTCTGGTCATTCTCCTTGGCAGCATCATCCGCGCCGCTGGATTCGCCATGTTCGCCGTGGTTGAGCGCGGACCTCTACTCTACGCTGCCGCTTGTCTGTTTGGCATCGGCGGCGCGCTGTTTGGCCCTGCCGGAAACGCAGCGCTCGCAGCGCTTGTGCCCGAGTCTTCACGCGCCCGCGCGTTTACGATCCGGCAAGCGACAAGCAACATTGGCACGACCGTCGGCCCCGTGCTCGGCGCGTTTCTCGTCACCGATCACTTCGTTCTCATCTGCGTCGTCGCGGGCCTGATCTTTGCGCTCGTCGGCGTCGCGGGCATGTGGATTCTCCCGAATCAAAAAAGTTCCGAGCAGCCGACGACGCTTTGGTCCGGTGTGAAGACCATCGCCAAAAATCGCGTCTTCTTGCGCTTTGTCATCTATTTTATGGGCTATTACCTCATCTATCAGCAAATGTACATCGCGATCCCGGACATTCTCGTGACACTGCACCCTCCGCGCGCCGCGCTGGGCGAACTGTTCAGCCTCGAAGCCATCCTTGAGATCGCCGTCTCCTATCCAGTCATCGCTTGGATGAATCGCTCTGCGCGCATGCGTTCGGCGCCGCGCGTGATGGGGCTTGGGCTCCTGATCATGGGCGTCAGTTGGCTCCCGCTCGTCTTTACTGTCAACATCGCCACGCTGCTCGCCCCCGTCGTCGGCCTTTCCATCGGCTCGGTCATCGCGCTTCCCAGCCGCCAAACCTACACGGCTGCGCTCGCCGACGCGAGCCATCTCGCCACCTACTTTGGCGTCGCCTCGCTCTCCATGGCCGTTGGCGCATCCGTTGGCGCGAGCGGCGGCGGCCTCCTGATGCACACGATGGGTCATCCGTGGCACGGCATCGCGTCACCTGCCAGCCTTCTCTTTGCACTCGTCAGCATCCTGTGTGCATTCCTGCTCGCCCGTTTGCCGGAACCCGTTGAAACGTCCCGTGAAGTGGATAGCGCCAGAGAAAAAGCAACCCGATGAGAATTGCGCAAAGCGGCGTAACGCTAAGCAGCAGCTTCATCGCGAGCACAGCGTGTGGAACCTGGTCCATGCGCTGCGGGACGTAACCGGTGTGCGCGAGCACCTGGGTCAACACAAGCGCCTGGATCGTGATCCCAAAGCGCACGACGAATCCCTGCACTCCGTAATACATCCCCTCGCGGCGCGCTCCAGAGCGCTTTTCATCGTCGTCGATCACGTCGGAGAGCAACACATCAAGCAAAATGAGAACGCCGGCGACACCTGCGCCAAGCGGAAGAATCGCGATGAGCGCCGCACTGTAACTGCGGATGAACAAAAATGGGAGCAGAGCTGCCGCAAAGAGGAAGAGTGACGCGAGCATGCTGCGGTACGCCCCGATCCGCCGAGCGATCGTTCCCCAAACGTACACGCAAGGAATCGCGATGAGAAAGAATGTGGAGAGTAGCAGGGTTGTCTGCGCACTTGTCGCGTGAAGTACATACGCCGTGTAAAACGGCATGATGGAGATGATGAAAACAAACGCCAGTTGCACGAAAAAACTGGCGCCTACATACGTGAGAAACGCGCGATTCCAAAACGTCAGTCGCAGTGCGCGCAAAAGTGGCACGTTTGCCGAACTTTGCGCCTGTGGCGATTCGCGAACGCCGAGCAGTGACACGGTAAACGTCACAAAACCGAGTCCCGCAAACAGCGCGGCCATCGCTTCATAACCGAGCGTGCTATCGATCACAGGCGGCATCGCCACACCGAGGATCATGCCGAGCAGTCCAAAGAACTGTCGCCACGATGACGCCTGCGCGCGCTCCTTCAGCGTGGTGTACATTTCAGGAAAAAGCGCTGTCCAGTTGAGCGCGACGATCACAAACAGCATGTCAAGCGTGAGTACAGAGAATAAAAAATAGAAGAAGGCCGCGCTTTGCGACTGCGGACCGTTCGCGTGAAACGAAACCGCCCACTGCGGATGAAAGACGAGAAAAAAGGCGAGCGCGAAGGGCAGGATGCCGATCACCATGAACGGCATGCGTCGCCCAAAGCGCGACTGTGTGCGATCGGAGAGATAGCCGATCAGCGGGTTAAAAAGGGCGTTCGCCAAACCGTGAATAGCCATGGCGAGGCCGATCAGCGCCGCACTCACGCGCAGTCGATCGACGTAGTAAAACACCGCATACGTCGCAAACGCCTGGGTGTATAGGTTGATGCCGAGATTGCCCAGGCTGTACGCAAGGATGCGAAATTTCACAGATCCCAACTCCTCACTCCATTCTTAGCCTATGTCTGAAATGGCGAGAAGAGTCGCTAGGACAAGGAATCACGCTCCGGCGGCTGGCGCCGGGCAAAGGCGATGGCGAGCGCGCTTAAAAAGAGGGCGGCTGACACGAGCGAAAAGCCGATCATGAGACCCGCGATCTGTGTGATCCACCCGATCATCGAGGCGCCAAATGCGGCGCCGAGTCCGGCGCTCGTAAAGAGCAGGCCAAGCACACTCGCCGTGCGACCGGGAAACTTTTCAGAGGCAAGCGCGGAGATCGTCGGGAAGATGATGCCGAATGACGCCCCGGAGAGGATCATAAAAAAAGTCAGGGAATGCGCGCCAAACTGCCCGATGAGCATGCTTACGGCCGATAGGAGGCACGCGTAAACCACGGAGCGAACGAGGCCGATGCGCGCGACATGCGGTCCGATGAAAAGCCTGCCGAGTGTGTACAGCGCGTAAAACCCGGATAAGGCGAGCGCACTTTGTGCAGGCGTACTTCCGAGATGGCGCAAAAGCGTCGGCATCCAGTTGGCAACGCCCGTCTCCGCGACGACGTTCAGGGTGATTGCGACGAGCAGCGCGTAAAACACCGGGGAGCGATACACCTCCGCCATGCGAACACTCGCCTGCGTGCTGCCTTCTGCCACAATGCCGGAGAGCGCCGCTTCCTCAAGCGGCGGTGGGAGAGGGCGCGCGACAACATGCTGCACGCGCGGATAGCGCATGGGGAGCACGAGAATCAGCAGGGCAAGTAACCCGAAAAACTCTACCATGTACGGCACCTGCCAGCTGTGCAGCGCGTGCAGGGACCACGCGGCGAGAAACGGCGAGAGCGTGGCGCCGAGTCCATAGCACGCGTGAAGCGCGTTGAAATAGCGCGCCTGTTGCTGTTCTGCCACAAGCGGTATCAGGGCGTTCGTCCCAATTTCCATAGCGCCAGAACCGAGGCCGCTAAGCGCATAGCCAACGACGAGCGCAGCGAGTGACGGCGCGAAGGCGGTCAGTCCGACGCCGACGACCATGATGAAAAGACCTGCGGTGACACCGCGCTTGATGCCAACGCGTTCGGTCACCCAGCCACTGATCAGGCTCGCCACAAGGTAGCCGACCGCCGAGACGGAGAGGAGCATGCCGAGATGCGCGTCACTCAGCGCATAATCCACACGCAAAGAGGGCGCGACGACACCGCGGATCATGTCGAGCGCGCCAAAGAGTGTCATGGTGGCGAGTGCCACCATGAACGGTTTGCGATGGTTCATCCTAGCGAAGATTATAAAACGCAGCGCGGCCCGCATACTGTGCAGAGGCGCCGAGCGCGTCTTCGATGCGCAGGAGTTGATTGTACTTCGCGACGCGATCCGTGCGCGACGGCGCGCCCGTCTTGATCTGCCCCGCATTTGTCGCCACTGCAATATCGGCGATCGTCGAATCTTCCGATTCACCCGAGCGGTGCGAGATGATCGCCGTATAGCCTGCGCGTTTGGCCATTTCGATTGCATCGAGCGTCTCGGTGAGCGTCCCGATTTGGTTGACTTTCACGAGGATCGAATTGGCAATCCGCTGTTCGATTCCGCGCGCAAGCCGTTTCGTGTTTGTCACAAACAGGTCGTCACCGACCAGTTGCACGCGCTGACCCAAGTGCTTGGTGAGCGCCGCGAAACCATTCCAGTCATCTTCAGACAGCCCATCTTCGATCGACTGAATCGGATAGTTGTTTACGAGATGCTCGTAATAGCGGATCATCTCATCCGTATTGCGCGTGACGCCCTCGCCCTCAAAGTGGTAGACACCATCCTTGAACATCTCTGTGCTCGCCACGTCAAGCGCAAGACGTACGTCATCCCCTGGACGGTAGCCCGCCGCTGTGATCGCCTCAAGAATCACCTGCAACGCCTCTTCGCTTGACGCGAGATTTGGCGCGAAGCCACCCTCGTCCCCGACAGACGTCGCAAGTCCCTTTTTGCGGAGCACATTTTTCAAGTGATGGAAAATTTCAGCTCCCATGCGCAACCCTTCTTTAAAGGTTGGCGCACCAATTGGCATAACCATGAATTCTTGAATGTCCACCGTGTTGTCTGCATGCTTCCCGCCATTCAGGATGTTCATCATCGGGACGGGCAGTGTCTTTGCGTTCACGCCGCCCAAATATGAGTAAAGCGGCAGTTCAAGAGCGGTGGCTGCGGCGCGCGCAACGGCGAGCGACACGCCAAGGATCGCATTTGCACCGAGCTTGCCTTTGTTCTCCGTGCCGTCAAGCTCGATCAGCATGCGGTCGACCCCGATCTGATCGGTCGCATCCATCCCTGCAATTTCCGGCGCGATAACCTCCTCGACGTTCGCGACCGCCTGCGCCACACCTTTGCCGAGATAGCGTGTCGCGTCGCCGTCACGCAGTTCTACCGCCTCGTGCGCGCCCGTCGATGCGCCAGAGGGAACAATCGCACGCCCACGCTCACCACTCTCAAGAAGGACTTCCACTTCCACAGTCGGATTGCCTCGCGAATCGAGCACTTCACGCGCGGCGACATCATAAATCAGCATCGTCAGACCTCCAAAACATGAGATGTAAAACGATCTACTTGGTTGAAACAATCAAGGATGAACCGGTCATCTCCTGCGGTTTTGAGAGTGCGAGCAAATCGAGCATCGTCGGCGCGATATCGGCCAAAACGCCGTCCGCACGCAGCGTCAGCCCGGATAACGTAACGATGCACGGGACCGGGTTTGTCGTGTGTGTGGTGCAAGGCCCGCCCGACGCGAGATCGATCATCACTTCGGCGTTGCCGTGATCGGCAATCACAATCGCCGCGCCGCCCACCGCGAGGAGCGCGTCCGTGACGCGGCCTAGGCAAATGTCGACCGCTTCGACAGCGCGCACCGCCGCCTCCATGATCCCAGAGTGACCGACCATATCCGGGTTTGCGAAATTCAGGATGATCACATCGGTCGCGCGCTCGTTGATATGCGCAACCGCCGCGTCAGCCACCTGCTCCGCACTCATCTCCGGTTGCAAGTCATACGTTGCGACCTTTGGCGAGGGGATCAGCACACGCTCTTCAAGCCTGAACGTCTCTTCGCGACCACCGCTAAAAAATGATGTGACATGCGGGAACTTCTCCGTCTCGGCGAGGCGCAGTTGGCGAAGCTGATGTTGCGCCAAGACATCCCCGAGCGTATTTTCAAGCCTTGTCGGTGTGAACGCAACGGTCCCGCCTACCGAGTCACTGTAATGCGTCATGCTTACAAATTGCGTGTGCGGACGCGCGGCGCCGCGGTCAAATCCATTGAATGATTCATTCGTAAACGCTTGACTGATCTGCACTGCGCGATCCGGACGAAAGTTGAACATGAGAATTCCGTCGCCTTCCTGAATTGTCGCGACAGGCGCACCATTTTTCTCTGTCACGACCATCGGCAGGACAAACTCATCGGTGACCCCGCGCGCATAGCTCGCTTCGACGGCGGCGACTGGATCGGACACGCGCTCGCCAATCCCTTCCACCATGGCGCGATACGCCTTTTCCGTGCGCTCATTGCGGCGATCGCGGTCCATCGCGTAATAGCGGCCTTGCACCGTCGCAATCTGCCCGACACCAAGTTCACTCATGCGCGCCTCAAGCGCGCGCAAAAAGGAGGCGCCAGTCGTCGGCAGAACATCGCGTCCGTCAAGGAATGCGTGAACGTATACACGCTCCAGCCTTTCTCTCTTGGCAAACGCAAGCAGCGCAAACAGGTGGTCGATGTGACTATGTACACCACCGTCTGAGAGAAGCCCGCAGAGGTGAAGCGCGCGCTGCTTTGTCCGCAGATCCAGCGCAAGCTTTTGAAAAACTGGATTCTCCATAAAATCGCCATCGCGAATCGCCTTTGTGATCCGCGTCAGATCTTGATACACCACGCGACCTGCGCCGAGGTTCAAATGTCCGACTTCCGAGTTGCCCATCTGACCGTCTGGGAGGCCCACCGCTTCCCCACTCGCGCGCAGTGTTGTGAATGGATACGTCTTTGCGAGGCGATCAAAGTTCGGCTTATGCGCGGCGGCGACCGCATTTCCCCGCACCTCGCTTGTCAGGCCAAACCCGTCAAGAATGATCAGCGCAAGCGGCGTCACAGGAGCCCTCTTTGTCACGACGCGCTCGCCTCCACCGCGACGGTTAACAGTGCCGCAAACGAGTCAGGCGCGAGACTCGCGCCGCCGACCAGCGCCCCGTCGATATCCCGCTCAGCGAGAAAGGCGCCGAGGTTATCCGGTTTGACGCTGCCGCCATACAAGATGCGCACCGCCTCTGCGCGACTGCCAAGGCCGCGCGTGAGCGTTGCGCGAATTCCCGTGATGACTGTGGAGGCGTCGGCTACCGACGCCGTTTTGCCCGTCCCGATCGCCCAGATCGGCTCATACGCAAACACCAGGCGCGCAAGCTTTGAGGCGAGTTCTTCCGGTGCGTCCGCGCGCGTCAGATGCTCGACCACCGCGCTCACTTGCGCCGCAATGAGCGCCGCCGTTTGTCCTCCCTCGCGCTGTTCGAGCGTCTCGCCGACACAGACGATCGGCGTGAGCCCCGCAAGCAAGACGGCCTCTGTTTTTTCAGCTACCGCCCGATCCGTTTCACCACAGTCGGCGCGCCGCTCGGAGTGCCCGAGAATGACCGCCTCGACGCCCACTTCGCTTAGCATCGCGAGTGAAACCTCGCCTGTGTGTGCGCCTTCTTTGTCCTGATGCACATTCTGCGCACCAACGCGAACACTTGTCCCCGCGAGCGCTTCGGGCAACCCGACCAGCGCGAGATAAGGCGCACAAATCCAACCTTCGACGCGCTTTGGATCAAACGTCGCAAGCAAATCTTTTAGCGCGTCAACAAACGCGAACGCCTCTTTCCGCGTCTTGTACATCTTCCAGTTTCCCGCAATCAGCGGTGTGCGCATCAGTGACTCCTCCTTGCGAGCGATTCGACCCCTGGTAACGCGCGACCTTCCAAGAACTCAAGAGATGCCCCGCCGCCTGTCGAGATGTGCGTCATGCGGTCCGCAAGCCCTGCTTTCTCAATCGCCGCCACCGAGTCGCCGCCGCCGATGATCGTCGTCCCTGTGACATCTGCCACTGCCTGAGCAACCGCAAGCGTTCCGTGCGAGAACGCCGCCATTTCAAAAACGCCCATCGGCCCATTCCAGATGACCGTGCGCGACGTCGCAACCGCCGCGCGATAGCGATTGATCGAGTCAGGTCCGATGTCAAGCGCCATCTCTTCTTCCCCCACTGCGTCAAGCGCTGCGACGCGGTGATCAGCGTCTGCGGCAAAGCGTGTCGCGACGATCAGGTCCGTCGGGAGCAGCAACGTCTTCCCTGCAGACGCTGCCTGACGAATCAGCGCGCGCGCCGTTTCAACGAGTTCGGCTTCAACAAGTGACTTGCCGACAGGATAGCCCTGCGCGAGCAAGAAGGTGTTCGCCATGCCGCCGCCAATCAAGAGGCGGTCGACCTTTTCAAGCAGATTTTCAATCACCTTGATTTTGTCGCTGACTTTGGCACCCCCGATGATCGCCGTAAACGGTCGCTCCGGGTTTTGCAGTGCCGCACCCATGATGTTAAGTTCGCGCTCCATCAGCCGTCCCGCAACCGCCCGCAGGTGGTTGGCAATCCCGGCTGTGCTCGCATGCGCGCGATGTGCCGCGCCAAACGCGTCATTAACATAGAGATCAGCGAGTTCCGCAAAGCGCCTGGCGAGTTCCGGGTCATTCTTCTCTTCGCCCGCGTGAAAGCGCACGTTTTCAAGAAGAAGCACCTCTCCGTCGCGCAGATCGCCGACTGCCGCTTGCGCCTCTGCCCCCACACTTTGCGGGCAAAAGGATACAGGCTGTTTCAGGTATTCTGCGAGTCGCGCGGCAACTGGGGCGAGGGAGTACGCAGCGTCTTCCCTTCCTTTTGGACGTCCGAGATGCGATGCCAGAATGACACGCCCGCCACGCTCGACAAGCTCCCTGATCGTCGGAAGTGCCGCGCGAATCCGCGTGTCATCCGTGATGACGCCGTGCTCCATCGGCACGTTGAAATCGGCGCGCACAAATAGGCGCAGCCCTTTTGGAGACACATCGCTAAGCGTCTGAAATGAACTGTTTTCACTCATGAAATCACCTCGAAACGTAGGCGACCAGATCAACGACGCGGTTGGAATAGCCCCACTCATTGTCATACCAGGACACCACTTTGACCATCGTACCCTCAATCACCATCGTCGAGAGCGCGTCGACCACCGAGGAGTGCGGATCGCCGTTGAAATCCTTAGAGACGAGGGGCTTATCGGTGTAATCGAGGTATCCGACGAGCGATCCTTCTTTTGTCGCGGCAAGCAGTGCGTCGTTCACCTCATCGACCGTCACTTCACGCGCGAGTTCTGCCGTCAAGTCGACCACCGAGACGTTTGGCGTCGGCACGCGCATTGAAAATCCGTTAAGCTTTCCTTTTAATTCAGGAAGGACAAGCGAAACGGCTTTGGCGGCGCCCGTTGAGGTCGGGATAATCGAGAGTCCGGCCGCCCGCGCGCGCCGCAAGTCTTTGTGCGGAAGATCGAGAATCTGTTGATCGTTCGTATAGGAGTGCACCGTAGTCATCAGACCATGTATGATGCCAAACTTCTCATGCAGCACTTTTGCGATTGGCGCGAGGCAGTTTGTCGTGCACGAAGCGTTCGAGATGACATGGTGAGAAGCCGCGTCGTATTTATCGTGGTTGACACCCATTACGATCGTGATGTCCTCATGGGTGGCGGGCGCCGAGATGATCACTTTTTTCGCGCCGCCTTTGGTGATATGCACTTCTGCTTTTGATTTTTCCGTGAAGATTCCCGTCGACTCAATCACGATCTCGACGCCGACACTCGCCCAAGGGAGATTGCCCGGATCGCGCTCGGAAAACACGCGGATGCGACGATCGTTCACGATCAGATCGGTTCCATCCGCAGTAACCTCGTACGGAAATTTCCCGTGCACCGAGTCATACTGAAGCAGCATCGCGAGCGTTTCGGCGTTCGTCAAATCGTTGACCGCGACAATCTCAACATCCTTGCGATCAAACGCTGCGCGAAACACATTGCGGCCGATGCGGCCAAACCCGTTGATTCCAACTTTAACTCCCATGTGTACATTCTCCTTTTTTTAAAATGGCGCGCGCCGCCCCTTCATCCGTCACGAGCGCGTCCATGCGATAGGCGTGCGCAACCGCTTCAATGGCCGGCCCTTTGGCACGCCCTCCAGCAACGCCAATGACCATTTTGTCACCGGAAAGATCCTCCAATTTCAATCCCACGGTGTTCATCATGTGCACAATGTGCCCTTCTGCGTCAAAAAAGTATCCAAACGCTTCCGCAACTGCGCCGCGCAACGCGAGGTGAGCCACAGTCTCCTCGTCCAATCCGCGCCGCGTGGCCATTGTGAGTGCATCGCCGATCCCGTGCACCACGAGATTCGCGCTGCGAATCCGATCGATCATCTCAGCGATCGTCGGCTCCTGCGCGAGTCGCTCTGCCGTCGCCCGGCTGAGCGACTCGGAAACGTGAAACATGCGGTATCGCCCACTGAGGCGAGCAGCCAATTGCGAAGCGATGGTGTTTGCGAGCAACTCGTGACGCTCACCCAATCCGCCGCGCGCTGGTACGACTTCCACATCCTGCGGCGTCGTCGCTTGTGGCATCAATTCGGCGAGCATCGCAAGCGATGATCCGCCCGTCACAGCGACCGTGCACGGTGGATGCAAAAACGTGCGCAAGACGTGGGCGGCTGCCTGTCCGACATCACGCGTGACATCTTCGCTCTGCTCGCTGTCTCCAGAGACAACGACAACGCGCGCAATCCCCAGACGTTCCGCGAGAGAGAGTTCCATCTCTGCCCTGCCATCGAGCGTCTTCATGATCGGATCAAGCGCCTGCAACACATCGACCCCCGTTTCGGTGATCGCCATGCCGAGCGGGCCAACCTCGATCAGACCCTGCTCCTTAAAAACTTCCACGTCCGCGCGAAGAACGCGCTCCGAAACGCCAAGCACATGCGCGAGCGTACGTCTGCCTACAGGCTGGTGAAGTTCAATACGCTTCAGCACGCGATAACGCGTTCTGACTTTTTCGGTCAACTCTGGTACAAGGCGTTGACTCACAAGAAGTGAATCGATAAAGACCGCCTCCCGTCCCCTCAGCTTTCGGGACACAACACGTCCCACAGAGACAAAAAGAGTCCCGGATCACCCTTACTATACGTTTCCTTGTCTATTGACGCAAGCCAAAAAGGACCCGCGATGTGGCGGATCCTCAAAAAACGTATCACCGCCCGCACGTTCAAGCGTCTTTTTGCGAGCGTGCTACCGTTTCCGACGCGAAGACGCTTTAAAACCCATCTCCTCACGGTACTTGGCGACCGTGCGCCGGGAAACCCGATTGCCCATCGCAAAAAGGCGCTCCGCGATTTCCCGATCAGACAGCGGATGCGCGCCACGCTCTTGCTCGATCATTCGGCGAATCATCCCTTGCAGTTGGGTCGACGAGATGTCCTCACCTTGCGCCGAAGGCAGTCCATTCACAAAGAATCTCCGCAATTCCACTGTTCCCTGCGGCGTCTGCACATACTTTCCGGCAACTGTCCTACTGACCGTCGACACGTGCAGATGAAGCGCATCCGCCACGGCCTTCATCGTGAGTGGACGAAGTCCAGACGGCCCTTGATGAAAAAAATCCTCCTGATACTCGACCATCAGATCACACACGCGCTGGAGTGTCCGCTGCCTTGCATCAATGCTTCGGATCAGTGTTTTTGCCTCTACCCACTGGCGCTGAAGATACGCTTGGTCTTCACGCGATCCCCGTTTTAAACACGACTCATAGAGTTGTGAAATACGCAGTGAAGGTACAGACCAATCATTGACGACTGTGACATAGTGCGCACCGACCTGGATCACACTCACATCAGGCACGATGTATTCGGTTTCATTCTGTGTGTATCGCAGTCCCGGTCGCGGATCGGTGGCGCGGATCAGCGCAACGGCCTCCTCCACGCGTTCTGACGTTGTGCGCAGTTGTCGCGCGAGGTGTCTCGCATAGCCCGGTTCTGCGAGCGCTACGAGGTGCTCGTTCACGATTTCAATCGCGAGTGAGCGAACATCCGACGGCGCTCGATCCAGTAATTGCAGCGTGAGGCATTCGTTTAAATCACGCGCACCGACACCGCGTGGTTCAAAGCCTTGCAAAATCGAACGCGCCGAGTCAATCTCAAGCTCAGATACATGAAAGGCGGACGCCAATTCTGCCGTCGTAAGCTCCAAATATCCTCGCTCATCCAGACAATCGATAAGCCCGCGCAGGATGCGCGCCGTCCGCTCGTGAATCGCGAGGAACCCCACTTGTTCGCGAAGCGCACCAGAAAGCGATGTCACGCGCTCATCTTTCATGAGGGACGCGGCGTCTTCGCGCTGCCCCAAACCGCGCAGCCGCTGACGCTCTCGCCACTCGCGTTTGGTTGTCGCAAGGGATTGTTCAAATTGCGCGCGCAAATCATCCTGCGCCCGCTCTAGCAGAGGATTTTCGAGAAGTGCAGTTTCCGTAAAGTTCCACAGTTCAATCGTTCCCATTTGCAGGATAGCCACCGCTTGCTGCATGGTGTGCGTCATCGCAAGCCGCTGTTGCTGGGCGAGTACAAGCTCCACGTGTTGCCGCATCAGCCTTCCCCCTAAGCGCATGGTTCCTCGATTTATATTTCGCGACAAAGGTAAAAAGTCCTGCCGAGCCTATAAGGCGTATTCACCCTCTAGTCAGCATATTCTCTTGTAGATGACATCGTGTAGGAGTGGAGGGATCCTTGTGAGCCTAGGCGTGATTGGCACCGGTCGCATCGGCAGCATGCTTGCCACCGCCCTTGCAGTCGCCGCGCCAAATGCTGCGTTGACGGTCTACAACCGCACCTGGGACAAGGCTGAAACACTCGCAAATGCGTTTCCTGAAACCATTCGAGCCGTGCGCACGTTAGATGAGGCGATCGATCGCGCGGATCAGATTTTTCTCTGCCTTCGCCCAAATGATCTGCGCACCGTGATGCATGAAATTGGGAATTCACTGCGCAAAGATCAATGGGTGATCTCTACGTGTAGTTCAATCTCTCTGTGCGAGCTTGAAACCTTTTGCAACAGTCTCGTCTGCAAGCTGATTCCCTCCGTCACGCAGCGCGCAAATGCGGGCGTCGCGCTCGTCATGTTCAGCGAACGCTGGCGCGCACATGACAGGAGTGCGTTTGTCGACACGCTGTCTTGCATTGGAAGAATTCACACGATTGCCGAAGAGGACGTGCGCATCTACTCAGACCTGACCAGTTGCGCACCCGCCTTTTTTTCTCACCTGGCGTTCTTGTTTCAAAAGGCCGCCTGTCAAAAAGGCGTGGACATGGCGACCGCCCAGATGCTAATTGCCCACATGATGGAGGGGCTTGGCGCCCTCGTCGCGTCTGAAATCTATAACTTTACAACGGTCATCGAACGGGTTGCCGTGCCTGGCGGTGTGACGGAGGCCGGACTTACAGAACTGATGAAAATGGATGAGTCTCTTTTTGATCGCGTACTTGACGCCACCGCACGGCGACAACGCGAGATCCTTGACGGTGGACAACACTGATTAACAGAAACTGATCAACATAAACATCAAACAAACTGTCGAAGCGAAAAAAACACCAGCCTTCTGGGGCGATCCAGCAGCTGGTGTTTTCTATTCGTAAATTTTACAAATCAAGTTCAGGATGACTGCATCGAGTTTGCGCCACCTGGCGGATTCGTCAATGCGGCCGCCTTTTGCTCGCTGGACGGTTTGTAGATTTGGTGCTTCAACAAGCGGACAGGCGCCTGTTCTACGACGACCGTCGTGTGGTAAGGAATGTGGTTGTACACCCACTGTGCATCAGGAATTGTGAGATGGAAACATCCGTGCGACGCTTTGCTCAGGAGCTTGGCGGCGACAGTCGGAATCAATTTATGATGGATCGTCTCCGTCACCGAGTGAAAGAGAAAGACACCATGCCCGAGCCAAGAAACCCAGTACTGGGCACCCATCTGATACTGCGGCGCGTAAAACCATGTTCCCCGCTCCGCCTGTACGTGATAGACCCCTAGCGGCGTACTATTCCCTGGCACCGTATCGAGTCCGGTCGATGTCACCATCGTATATAAGACATGATTGCCATTCATGATATACACGAGTTGTTGATCGACGCTCACGTCAATCCATAGATGCTTAACCAAAGCCAGGCTAGGGTATGCACCATCAGAAGGTTTATAGGGGTTATAGCGCATGCTCACACCGTCGATAACAACAGGTGTCGGCGGCGGTGCATTGTTCGTCGATACAAGATTTTTCGCAGAAGCCGTTTTCCCATGCGACAGCGCGCGAACCCCCGATAACCCGTGCGACGCGTGCCCGGTCAGTTTTCCGAGTGCACTCCCGATCGCAGATGTTCCCACGCTGACAACCGCCGAATTCTTCAAAGCGACCCCGGCCACAGTTCCAAGCACAACCACAGTCGCCAATCCTGCAACAATGGATCGCATTCTCAAGCCAATCCCTCCCAACCCCATGCTACGCCAAATCCCTCACTTCGTAAAGTGAACCACATCCCAAACACCACCACACCGTCAACAAATCACGAATTCACAACTCAATTCGTTCCCTACCGATTTTCAGTCCATTTCGCCTTTAGTTGCGTTGCCCCCATCATCCCTGTATACTTCATTTGTTGCATCAAAATCATGCGCCCGTGGTCCAATGGATAGGACGTAGGCCTCCGGAGCCTGAGGTAGGGGTTCGATTCCCTTCGGGCGCACCACACTAAAACAGCAGCTTTCTGGAGGCTGCTTTATTTTCATATCCAGAATCCTTATAGGGGTGAATTGCATAGTGCCGATCCGAGTATCAGCGAAAGCGATCCTCACCTCAGCAGCAAAAAAACATCCACAGCGTCTAAAGTCCCAAGACAGGAGTCCACGTGCACTTCACATAAGGGCCCCGTTTTCGGCAAAAGACCGAAGGTCTTGTTACATGAGGGAAACAGGTGCCGATGATCCGAATTGGAAGAGTGTGGTACAAGTTCATTCCACACTATCATTACTACGTGAGCAGATTCCACAAATTAGGAATCTGCTCACTAAGCATGCATGGTCGTCTATTTCATCTGTTTTAATTTCCAACGTAATCCTTCAAGCATCAATACTTGCGCACGAAAGGGAGACTCCATTTTCTCTGGATTAAGTCGAATCATGATCTCCCAAAGCCGCTTGTTCGGTTCACACACCACCAATTCCGCATAGTACGAGAACCTTGCAATGAACGTCTCATCGACGGGAAGATGAAAAACGGTTGAGAATACGTTGATCCATTCTTCCACGATCGACTGAACTTCTGAGTCGTCAACCGTTAGTGATGCTTGACTCGCTACAATGGCTCGATCCATTACTTTACCCATCAAAGTTCGCCAATCGTCGGGTTCAATGGTTCGTTTTTCAAGCAACTGCCAGAATGGGCGTACAGTTTCCCGTAACTGATCACGATACATGGGAGCTTCGAGAAACTCTTGTAATTCAGTCCACGCCCTTATTTGCTCGGCGTTCCATTCCGTAGGAAGGGAATCCTTTAACTGCTGTAAAAATGCTATTTTCCAATCTTCCGAAGCATCCTCTGGGATCATTACCTCGGACCATCGATCTGTCAACCACGCCTGCTTGTCTTCTTTACTCATGTTCATCGCCTCCAGAATCATATGAAGGTGTGTAAGCGATGCATCGCTTAAGGTACTAAACGGGATTTGTTCCAATCGTGAACGCACATCGGTCAGGTGTCTTATCTGCAAGTCCAAGATATCTTTTTGCCACCGAATCACGGATGGGATGTCAGCGGATTGGTTGAGAATGCTTCGAACTTGCGGCAAATTAAACTCCATATTCCGCAAAAGACGTACCAACGCCAACCTCCAAATGTCGCTCGGAGCATACAAGCGATACCCTTTCTCTGAGAGGACGGATGGAGCGACCACATTCTCGTTTGCATAGTGGCGGATGGTTTTGACCGTAAGCCCCGTTAGGGAAGCTGTTTCACCAATGGAGTAATACCCGTTTATCATCTGCATCACCTTCAGTCAAAGACTACATTCTCCCCCGACGGGAGAGTCAAATTTGTTGGAATCGTCAACATAGCTGAAGCAACTAGACGGTGGCCGCGCTTATCAACTATCATAACTCAGAGGGGGGCGAATAAATGAGTGTTTTATTGATCACGGCATGCATACTCGGTTTTGTTTACAGTGCGGCTCCAGGTGCTGTAAATACCGAAGCGCTGCGTAGAGGTTTGCAGAGGGGTTTTGCTGCTTCCTTTTTGGTTCAAATTGGTGCTCTTTTAGGCGATTTGGTCTGGGCAATAATTGGTCTAACAGGGGTTGCGCTTGTATTTCATTTTTTGTCTATCCGTATCATTTTGGGCATCGCAGGAATCACCTTTTTACTGCGAATGGCATGGTTATCCTTTTTAGACGCTCGAAAACCACTCGATTTGACCTTGAATCACGATAAAAAGGAACAACGAGATTTCATTACAGGAGTCGTTTTTTCGTTAGCCAATCCCTTTGGCATCGCTTTCTGGGGTGGCATCGGTGGTGGTTTTGCGAGTCATATTGCAGGCATGCCGTTGATTGATAAACTTTTACTGTTATTCCTTGGTTTTTCGGTTGGCGCATTTGCTTGGTGCATTGGTATTTCCGCGTTGGTAGCATGGTCACGCAAATATGTCGGTGCAAAGTTGCTACGTGGAATTTTTACAATTTCGAGTTTGGCTATGGCCTATTTTGCACTGGAAATGTTATGGACGTTCATTCACAGCACACTCTACCCCCTATTTCCTCATCGTTTACGATTGAAATCAAGCCAATAGCGCAATAAAATCCCTCATGATCATCCATTCAATGCGCCCCGAGTGAGGCGCATTTATCTATATCATTTGTCGAACAGGGACGGACAGTTTCCGTCTGACATGCGGGTGGTGTGGTGTAAAGATATCGTTTAAGGAGTGATTAAAAACGAAATCCAAGTTGATTTGGTTATCCATCATTGTATTCGTTTGTTCTGTAATCGCGACATGGCATTTCGGTTCCAGATTATTTTGGTTTATTTATTATCCATTGCTTGGTAAGACCATGGGTGGACCTGAATACTCCATAGAACAGGAACATCTATGGATATATGGTATATCGATTTCCATCCTTTTAGGTGTCGTGTCAATGAGTACCGTTATCAATCTTGTACGTAGAAATTTTAACCAATCAACTTCATAAACCATTCGATGAGTGGGTGACGAATCCAGTTGAGTCCGTATAATTGGTGTAAATTCAGTGGACGCACTGGGTGACATAATATGAAAAGTGCCATCTC
>NZ_LSUQ01000030.1 GCF_001642725.1 Ferroacidibacillus organovorans | reverse complement strand
TAATATATCACCCCTCGCGCATCATGTCAAACCTTTTATCCCACATTTTATACTGGAATTTGTATCCATTCCAAAAACTATCTTTCTCGATGTGGAAGAACAAGATTCGCAATGATCGCGACCATGAAAAGAAAGGTGATTAGAGCAAGAATAAAGCCGCCCTGTTCAATCAAAAATTCCATATAGACACCTCCACATTCCATGCTAGCATAAGGCGCATAGGAACGTAAAGAAATCCCGCAGCATCTTCGCCACGGGATTTCCAGTGCATCTGTTTACGGTTTTTAATACTAGTTTTCAGATGAAATGACTCACTCAACGACAGGCTCATCTTCGTCCGTCGCGGCGATTCTCGCAACCGTACTCACTTCGGAGTCATTCACGTTAATCAATCTCACACCTTGCGTATTACGCCCAAGCGTTGAGATCGTATCGATGGAAATACGGATTGCCACACCCGTGTTTGTGATGATCATGAGATCTTCTGACTCATGGACCATCTTAAGCCCGGCGATCGGACCTGTTTTTGTTGTGACATTCAATGTTTTGATACCCTTGCCACCGCGCGACTGGGCACGATATTCATCCACTTTGGTGCGTTTCCCATAACCTTTGATTGTCACTGCAAGAACCGTCACATCGTCGATCAGAACATCCATTCCAACGACGATGTCATCTTTGTCAAGAGAGATTCCCTTTACTCCCGCAGCTCCTCGACCCATCGGCCTGACATCTGACTCTGCAAAGCGAATTGACATCCCGTTTCGTGTTCCCATCATGATCTCTTGATTTCCATCTGTAATTCGTACACCGATCAACTCATCATCATCGTGAAGACTAAGCGCGATCAAGCCAGCCTTGCGGATATTCGCAAATGCGTTGAGAGACGTTTTTTTAACGATTCCACGTTTCGTCGCCGTAAACAAGTAGTGGTCTTCACGCATAAGATCTTCTTGTTTGACGGGAATGACCGCAGAGATTTGCTCTCCAGGCTCGATGTTGAGCAGATTGATAATTGGAATGCCTTTAGCTGTTCTCGTCAAATCAGGCACTTCATACGCCATCAGACGATACACCTTTGCCCTATTGGTGAAGACGAGCAAAATATTGTGAGATGACGTGATAAAGAGATGTTCGACAAAGTCCTCTTCACGTGTACCCGCAGCCGTCACGCCACGTCCTCCACGCCGCTGCGTACGATAGGTATTTGTCGGGATTCGTTTGATGTATCCTGCGTGCGTAATCGTGATCACAACATCTTGCTCTTGAATCAGATCCGCCTCATCAAACGCACCTTCTTCAGACACGATGCGAGTGCGTCGATCGTCACCATATTTTTCGCGAACCTCAAGAATCTCTTTGCGAATAACCGCCATCATCAACTGTTCATCCGCCAGAATGGCTTGGTACTCCGCAATTAAGCGCTGTAATTCTCGATATTCTTCTTCAATTTTGTCACGCTCAAGACCCGTCAGTCGCTGCAAACGCATGTCGAGAATCGCTTGCGATTGATCTTCGGAGAGCGCGAAGTGTTCCATCAAACCGCGCTTCGCCTCATCCGGCGTCGCTGAACCGCGAATGAGCGCGATTACCTCGTCCAGATGATCGAGTGCGATACGCAGTCCTTCGAGGATATGAGCACGCGCCTGTGCACGGCGAAGATCATACTGTGTGCGTCTACGAATGACTTCTTTTTGATGCTCAAGATAGTGGTAGATAAACTGTCGCAGATTCAGAACCTTGGGTTGACCCCCAACGAGTGCGAGCGAATTCATCCCGAATGTTGATTGCATCGGCGTGTGCTTGTAGAGGTTATTCATAATGACTTGTGGACGAACGTCCCGCCTCAATTCAAGTACGATGCGCATGCCTGTGCGGTCGCTCTCATCGCGCAAATCGGTAATTCCATCAATCTTTTTATCGCGTGCGAGCTCTGCGATCCGCTCAATGAGTCGCGCTTTATTGACTTGATACGGAAGCTCCGTGACGATGATGCGAACCTTTCCATTCGCCGTTTCTTCGATCGAGTGAACGGCGCGCATCACGATGCTTCCGTGGCCTGTTGCGTACGCCTGACGAATGCCCTGGCGACCTAGAATGAGTGCCGATGTAGGAAAATCTGGACCTTTAATCACAGTCATCAGATCTTCTATTGTAATATCAGGCTGATCAATCATCATAACAACGCCATCGATCACTTCCCGCAGGTTGTGCGGAGGGATGTTCGTCGCCATCCCCACGGCGATTCCCGACGAGCCATTGACAAGAAGATTTGGGAAACGTGAAGGTAATACCACGGGTTCCTTCTCGCTGTCATCATAGTTCGGCTTGAAATCGACCGTATCTTTGTTGATGTCTCGTACCAATTCCATGGCGATCGACGCAAGACGAGACTCGGTATACCGCATGGCTGCAGGCGCATCACCGTCAACACTCCCGAAGTTGCCGTGTCCGTCAACGAGCAGGTAACGTGTCGAAAAGTCTTGAGCCAGGCGCACAAGCGCATCATAGAGCGCCGAGTCTCCGTGTGGGTGATACTTTGCCATGACATCTCCGACGACGCGCGCCGATTTTTTATACGCTTTGTCTGGCGTCATCCCTGACTCAAGCATTCCGAAAATGATCCTGCGATGCACCGGTTTTAACCCGTCACGAACATCAGGCAGGGCGCGACTGATAATGACGCTCATCGCGTAGTCAATAAATGATTCGCGTAACTCTGAACTAATATTGATCGGTACAACTTTGCTTATTTCTTCCATCCCTTAGATTCCCCCCTTAAACATCCAAATTGCGCACATAGCGCGCGTGTACTTCAATAAATTCACGGCGTGGTTCCACACGATCGCCCATTAGGATGCTGAACGTTGAATCCGCCTCAATCGCATCATCCATCGTGACTTGAAGCAAGGTTCGCGTTTTCGGATCCATCGTGGTGTCCCAGAGTTGTGCCGCGTTCATCTCACCTAGTCCTTTATAGCGTTGAATCTCTACTTTTCCATACTGCTCTTGCAATTTTGTGAGTTCGTGTTCACCGTATGCGTAGTGAACTTGCTTCCCTTTGGAGACTTTATAGAGTGGCGGCTGCGCGATGTACACATAACCAGCGTCGATCAATTCACGCATATAGCGATAAAAGAAGGTTAGAAGCAAAATTCGAATATGACTGCCGTCAACATCCGCGTCAGTCATAATGATGATCTTGTGATAGCGCGCCTTTGTCAAATCAAAATCAGTCGAAATACCCGTACCAAGTGCGGTGATGATCGCTCGAATCTCTGTATTTGAAAGAATCTTATCCAAGCGCGCCTTCTCAACATTGATGATTTTTCCGCGAAGCGGGAGAATGGCTTGAAAGTTACGATCGCGACCTTGTTTGGCCGATCCACCCGCAGAGTCACCCTCAACGATGTAGAGTTCGCTGATCGAAGCGTCGCGACTCGAACAATCCGCCAATTTACCTGGGAGTGAGCTGATTTCAAGTGCACTTTTTCGGCGCGTCAATTCACGCGCTTTTTTAGCAGCCTCACGCGCTCTCATCGCGGTGAGTGATTTTTCGATAATGCGCTTTCCAACACTCGGGTTCTCATCAAAAAAGGTGTTTAATCGATCCCCGAGCAAACTCTCAACAATGCCCTTTACTTCACTGTTGCCAAGCTTTGTCTTCGTTTGTCCCTCGAATTGCGGCTCACGAATTTTGACGCTTATAATCGCTGTCAGTCCTTCACGAACGTCATCACCTGTCAGCTTGGCATCCGCATCTTTTAGCGCGTTGATTCTTCTTGCATAATCGTTAATCACGCGCGTCAATGCGGATTTAAATCCCGACTCATGCGTACCCCCTTCAGCCGTATTAATGTTATTGGCAAACGAATAAAGGCTGCTTGAATACTCTTCGTGGTACTGTAGCGCAACGTCTACTGCTACGAAGTCTTTTTCTCCCTGAATGTAGATCGGCGGTTGATGCAACGTTTCTTTTCCGCGGTTCAAATACTCAACAAATGTACTGACGCCGCCTTCATAACTAAATTCAGCGCTGCGTTCATCTCGCTCATCAATGAGGTGTATGGTGATCCCTGCATTTAAAAATGCCAATTCGCGCAATCTGGTTTCAAGCATTTCAAATTCGACGCGAATCGTCTCCGTAAAGATTTCTGCGTCAGGTAAAAAGTGTACAGTTGTACCCGTTTGTTTTGCTTTTCCGATGACTTCTAACGCTGATGTTGGGATTCCACGCGCAAAGGTTTGTCGATGGATTGATCCACCTCGAGAAACCTGAACTTCAAGCCATTCTGACAGGGCATTTACGACAGAGGCGCCAACACCGTGCAATCCACCTGAAACTTTGTACCCTGAACCCCCAAATTTTCCACCAGCGTGTAATACGGTAAGAGCAACCGTAACTGCCGGAAGATTCATTTTTTCGTGGAGATCGATAGGGATTCCTCTGCCATTATCTTTCACCGTGATCGATTGATCTTTATGAACATAAACGTAGATGGTGTCACAATACCCTGCCAGCGCTTCATCAATCGCATTATCGACGATCTCCCAGACGAGATGGTGGAGTCCTTTACTGCTCGTGGAACCTATGTACATGCCTGGGCGCTTGCGAACAGGGTCTAATCCCTCTAGAACCTCAATCTGTGAAGCATTGTAACTCTCTTGGATCTTATCTTCAGTCAAACGTATAACCTCCTGGTTCAAACATCCTTCAATCCTAAAAGTATACCCATTCACAGAGACTTAGCCAAAACATCCTTTTATTTCAAATCCCAATCTCAAACAGTGACCTCTGACAACTCACCGTGGGCTGTCAAAAAAAACTTCGTATTTGCTTGTGCGTGAAGTGTTTGAATTCGTTCGATTGAGGCTACTGTCACAATCGTTTGTGTGCGATTGACGAGGTCGACGAGACGATGTTGACGTTTGGCGTCTAATTCTGAAAACACATCGTCTAATAGTAACACAGGTACATGCCCTGTCGCCTCTTCGATCAATTCAATAAATGCAAGTTTTAGTGAAAGCGCTATGGTTCTCTGCTGCCCCTGTGATGCATAGGCAATGGCGGGTTGATCGTCGATCATTAGAATGATGTCCTCTCGATGGGGTCCCACCGTTGTAAATCCACGCATGAAATCTTGTTGGCGATGTGTCTCCCACATCATAAGTAAATCTTCCTTGATCTCTTGTTTCGACGTTTTTTTGCTACACCCTTTATAGGTGATGTGGAATGTTTCTGATCTATCGGATATTTCTTTATAAATTAATTCTGCTATTGCAAAGAGCTTTTTGAAAGTCTCTATTCGAAATACGATCATCTCTGTCGCAGCATCAACCATTTGTTCATCCCATACACGAAGTAGGGCATCTTGTTTCATTTTCAGCATCGCGTTTCGCTTTTGCAACATCGTTTGGTACATTGCGAGTGACCGTAAAAAAGTTGGCTGATATTGCGCCATCGTCGCATTTAGAAAACGTCGTCTCTGATCTGGTCCACCTTTTACAATTTGTAAATCATCAGGAGTAAACATGACCGTTCTCAATTGTCCTAAAAGTTCGCTTAAACTTTTTTTAGGCGCACGATTAATCCAGATCTGTTTTCCCTTTTGACCAATTCGAACGGATAATTCTTTTTGTATATCTTCCTCGATTTGAATCCTTAATTTTGCTTCAGGTGTTCCGAATCGAATCAATTCTCGATCTGATCCCGTTCGGGGAGAATGACCTATCGAAAAAAGCGAAATCGCTTCAAGAAGGGTTGTCTTTCCTGAAGCATTATCCCCTTGAATGATGTTTAGCCCTGGTGAAAACAGGGCTTGTGCAAATTCATATTTTCTTATATTCATCAAGTCTAACTGCTTGATGATCATTGTCACGAATCCTCTTTCGCTACTTCTCGTATGGTAATTAGAAAATCTTTTCCCCTCACGCGATCATGCGAGGAAAGCTTTTTTCCTCTGCGGTCTTCTTTTTCGTCATTTATCCAAACAGGGTGATTAGCGAGATACCATTTTGCCATACCGCCAGACTGTATCACATCAGCCATCTTTAATGCTTGACCTAGCGTAATCCATTCCGAGTCAATCGATAACTGAATTTCACGCATGGTTTAACCTCACAGGAAGGATGAGTTGTAAATGATTCGTGTCACTCTCGACAGGTGTGATGATAAATGCACTTCCTGGTCCGGTGAACTGAATGCTCACATCTTCTGTATCAATGGTTTTAAGACTTTCTAACATAAATCGAGCGTTGCATGCGAGCATAAGTTCTTCCCCTTGAAAGGTTTGAGGCTCGATTACCTCCGAAATTTTACCAAGTTCCTGACTTGTCGACGTAATCTCTGTCTGATTCGGACGCAAATGAAGTCGAATGACATGATTGTCGTTTTCTCTTGCTAAGAGCGCTGCTCTTTCAATGGACTCGATTAAATTCTTCGTTCCTATTTTGATCGATGTGCGAAAAGTCTCGGGAATGATTCGAGAGATATCAGGATAAGTCCCCTCGATGAGTCGAGAATAGAAGTGAATATTGTCATATCGAATGAGCATCTGATGATCAGCGAGCGTTATTTCGACCATTTCTTCACTAGCGGGCAGAATTCTAAGAAGTTCCTGCAGCGTTTTACCGGGCATAATGGCTTCTTCGAAAGAATACTCTTTTAGGGTATCAACTGAAATCTTTAGATTGGAAAGACGATGGCTATCTGTCCCTGTCAACGTGAGTATATCATTTTTTAATTTGAAGTGGACTCCTGTAAGTGTTGGACGTGACTCAATGGTTGCAACAGCATAAACTGTTTTTTGAATAGATTGCAAAAGGAGGGTGCTTGCCATTGTAAGTTTTTCATCATCGTCAACTTGTGGAAGCAAAGGAAACTCTCGACTGTCCAATCCATTCAACGTATAGATTGCTGCGCCTGATTGAATTGTCGCGATGTGATTTTTTAAATTGAATCGCACCAGTTGTTGAGGTAATTTCCTAATAATTTCTAAAAGGAACTTTGCATTGATTACGATACTGCCCGGCTCTTCAACTTGAAGAACTTCCACCTGCTCCTGATCTTTATTCTCAATGAGAATTTCAAGTCCAATCTCCAGATCGTAGGCGGTCATTCGAATGCGATTAAATTCTGCGTCGATTTTTACACCATAAAGGATCGGTTTTGTTGTTCTGCTGGGTATGACGCGAACAATTTGTTGAAGTCCTGTCAGTAGTTCATTTTTTTTGATTACAAATTGCATAGTTGAGTCAACTCCTGAATAGAAATAAGTAGTTTTAGTACTTAATAAAAGACTTATAATAATAATAAGGCCTGTGGATACTGTGGATAAGTCTGACCAACCTAGTTACACGCTCGATTTACACCTGTGGATAACTTGAAAGTTTGTTTGTGCATAACATTAGGTTACCTTGTTAGGATGGTTAATGTGTGCTTTAGATGATCAATCGTACGTTTAATATCTGCATCTGTCGAGAGAAGCTTATCAATTTTTTCGCAGGCGTGAAGAACTGTGGTGTGATCCCTTCCTCCAAAATCGTGTCCAATTTTAGGGAGTGACAGGTCTGTCAATTCTCTCGTTAGGAACATCGCGATCTGTCTTGGATTTGCGATATCTCTTTGCCGCGATCTACCACGCAAATCATCCATCTTGATGTGAAAATGCGTGCAGACCGCTTTTTGAATATCCGTTAATGTGACGGATCGATTCTGTTGATTTTCTGGTATTAAGTCTGAGATTGCTGCATGGGTAAGTTCTGCGTCAATATCTTTGTTCATCATACTTGAGTAAGCGATCACCCGAATTAATGCGCCTTCTAGTTCGCGTACGTTTGTTTCGATGTGTGACGCGATGACTTGTACCGCGTCGTCAGGTATATCGACGCCTTCGGCGCGCGCCTTTCTTCTAAGGATTGCCATGCGCGTTTCTAAGTCAGGTGGTTTTACGTCAATGATCAAACCACCTGAAAATCGTGACCGCAAGCGATCTTCAAGATCTGAAATCTCTTTAGGTGCGCGATCACTCGTAATTACAATTTGTTTTTGATCTGAATAAAGCGTGTTAAAGGTATGGAAGAATTCTTCCTGGGTAGAGTCTTTGCCAGAAATAAATTGAATATCATCAATAAGAAGAATGTCTACGTTTCTGTAACGGCGCCGAAATTCGTCAACATGATTGAATTGAAGTGCGGTTACATACTCTCGAACAAACGTCTCTGTTGTGATGTACGTGATAAGCGCAGTAGGGTTCATTTGCAGAGCCCGTTGAGCGATGGCGTGCATGAGATGTGTTTTACCGAGCCCGACATCTCCGTGTAAAAAAAACGGATTATAGCCTCTTCCAGGACGCTCGGCTACGGCGATGCTTGCGGCATGCGCGAGGCGATTTCGTTCTCCGACAACAAAAGTTTCAAAGGTATAGTGTGGATTAAAAGGATTTTTATTTTCCCCAGTCCGAGGATGCTTTTGCGTTGAATTTTCAGTGAGACGTTTTACGACAAATTGAAGTCGGACAGGTGATCCGTAAAATGCTGAAATGATCTGTTCTACGCGTGTGTCATTACCGCTTTTGGTCATGTGATCGAGAATGGAGGGAGTCGGTACTGCGATTTGAAGATGAGTCCCGTCAAATGTATCCACATCTGCTCCGTATAGCGCTGCGTGAACGAATGGTTCCAGTTTCTTTAGCTCATTTAATGTTTTTTGCCATAGTGTTCGTCCTTCATTTGACATCGTAAGCACTTCCTCCTGGTACATAACCCATTCGTAAACGGTATCTTGGGGATTGAATGTGGAAAACCTAGTGGTGTTATACACATGTTCATATCTTGTGGATGAGTTATCCACAGCTGTGGATAACTCTGTGGATAAGTTTGTTTCATTTCGTTTGGGCTCGCCAATCATATCAAAAACGTCCAGTTAGAACAAGGCATTTTAGCGATTTCTGGGTTTGAAATGCGTTCTTTAATTGGTGTGCTTTTTCCTTTATCATTGTGAATAAGTCAATAAATTTCGGATGAATCGAAGCGAAAGAGACACCAACTTATCCACATGTGGATAAGTTGGTGTGAATAAACCATCTTTCCTTGACTTCGATAGGTTGTCACGGATATACTTATTGAGTGTTTCTTTGTCCGTATTGGTCGCAATGGAGGTGTAGCCCGTGAAACCGACATATAACCCAAATGTGCGCAAGCGTAAAAAAGTTCATGGTTTCCGTTCGAGAATGTCGACAAAAAACGGAAGACGCGTTCTCTCAGCGCGACGTAGCAAAGGGCGTAAAGTTATCTCAGCGTAGGCCACTTAAGACGGTGGCCTTTTTTTCTAGGACGGGGCGTATCCATGATGATGTCCGTTTTAACTCGAATGACACTTCGAGGACATCGAATGCGGTCCAATCGAGAATTTCGATTTGTTTTTACAAGGGGCCGCTCTCAAGCAAATAAATACTATGTTCTCTATGTAACGCCAAAACAAAAAAGTGAGCCCTCGAAGATCGGCCTTTCTGTCAGCAAAAAAGTTGGAAATGCTGTGATTCGCAATCGTGTAAAGCGAATTCTTCGGGAAATTTTACGCCAGCGCATTCCTCGCTTTTCTGAAGGATATGACATCGTCATCATCGCCAGAAAAGATGCGTCAGCGATCTCGTTTCGAGAATCTGAGGCGGCGATTGATGCATTGCTCAAGCGTATAAAATTAATTTAGCGTTTAGATGGAGGTCAACTCTGTGAAACGAGTTTTGATTTTCCTCATTAAAGGATATCGCTTGTTGATTTCATCACAGACACCGCCTTCGTGTCGTTTTGAGCCTACTTGTTCACAGTACGCGATTGAGGCGATTGAAAAACGCGGTGTTTTTCGGGGTGTTCTTCTGGCGATACGCCGATTGTTGCGTTGTGGTCCATGGCATCCGGGAGGGTATGATCCGGTTCCATGAAGATGAGGGGGATGGGGTTTTTCGTGCGTAAAGGGTCGATCGTTTTCGGTCTAGGCAGTTTGATATGGGTTTCGATGGCGGTTCCTGCGTTTGCAGCAACGGCTCATCCAGCAGCGTCGACACCAATCTGGGATCAAGCGATCAACGGATTGAGTGACGTCATCAATTTTTTTGGGCGCACTTTTAATGGAGATTATGGATTGGCGCTTTTGCTTGTAACATTCCTCATTCGAATGCTAACAGTTCCTTTAATGTTACGGAGTTTGCGGAACACAAAAAAAATGCAATTGTTGCAGCCGCAACTCACTGAGATTAAGAATAAATACGCCAAATCAGATCCGAAGCGCTACCAAGAAGAAATGATGGGGTTATACAAGTCAGAAGGCGTAAACCCAGTTGCTGGATGTATGCCGATGTTGTTGCAGTTGGTCATTTTAACCATTTTGTATCGCTCCATTTACACAGACCCAGCGCTTATTCACTCGAAGTTCTTGGGGATCTTGGCGCTTGGAAAACCTGATCCGACCTTTATTTTGCCCGTTCTCGCTGCGGTGACAAGCTTCTTCCAGCAGAAAATGTCGATGGTGCAATTAGATCCATCACAGCGGATGATCATGTATATCTTTCCCGTCATGATTTTCTTTATGTCCCTCAAGGCGTTTGCTGCACTGGCGCTTTATTGGGTTTTCAGTAACATCTTTACGATTGTGCAGATGTACTTCACGCGAGTAAGGCCTTCTAAGTCAGGAGCTTGATGTGTGATGAGACAGTTAACCGTCACGGCAAAAACGGTTGAAGGAGCTATAGTACAAGCGCTACAGGAGTTTAACACGACGAGAGACAAGGTTGACGTTGTGATTCTGCAAGCGCCATCGCGTGGAATTTTTGGTCTAGGTGCGCGGCCGGCGACTGTTCAAGTTACGAGAATTGTTGATCCAGTTTGGGAAGCAGAACAGTTTCTTCGTGAATTGATGCTGGCCATGCGCTACGTTGTGACTGTCTCCGTGGAGAAAAAAGGGACAGATGTATATATGGAGATCAAGGGTGACAATGTCGGCAATTTGATTGGTCGACACGGCCAAACCCTTGATTCACTAGAACTTTTAGTGCAGACCGTTGCTAGCAGAAATAATGATCGCTATTTACGTCTTCATCTCGATATTGAGGGATATCGTGAGAGAAGAGAGCAGACGTTGATTCAATTGGCCAATCGAATCGCAGATAAATCATTGGTGTTAAAGAGAGAGTTTGTTTTGGATCCTATGCCTGCCCATGAGCGTAAAATCATTCACTTGGCTCTGGAGCGTCGTGCTGATGTGCGTACGGAGAGTCGCGGAACAGATCCAAAACGTACAGTCGTTGTGATTCCTTTATCGTAAGTTGCAAGCATTCGTATTCAGTCAAAAGGCATTTGAATGATTTGAAGCAGCAATGTGTTGGGGAGTTTTGACCCTGTATTGCACTTTTTCAGTAGCGCCGGGCTAACCGGTGTTTTTGTATTTTAGCGAAGGGAGAAGAGGACATGGCGCAACAGGATCCGATTGCTGCGATTGCGACGGCGCTTGGCGAAGCGAGTATCGCGGTTGTACGCGTGAGCGGTGAACATTCATTTTCCATCGTCGATCGCATTTTTGAAGGTTCCAGTCGTCTGTCAGAAACGCCTTCTCACCGCATCCTTTATGGTCATCTTGTAACGCTTGAACAAAGGAAACGGATTGACGAAGTGATTGTTTTGACGTTTCGATCTCCAAAGTCGTATACGACAGAGGATGTCGTTGAAATTCATTGTCACGGTGGCGTTCAGGCTGTACAGTCCATTCTTTTAGAAGTATTGCGCGCAGGTGCCCGCCTCGCTGAGCCGGGGGAATTTACAAAACGCGCGTTTTTAGGAGGGCGCATTGATCTCTCTCAAGCAGAAGGCGTCATGGAGGCAATTGGGGCAAAAACCCCGTTGGCACTTCAAGCGGCTCTTTCCCAAGTTGAGGGAGCTCTTCACCAACACGTTGAAACCCTACGTCACACACTGATCCAGACCATGGCTCATTTAGAAGTGACGATTGATTATCCAGAGCATGACGAAGAGGAAATGACTGTACAGCGTGTTCGAAACGATGCACAATTTGTCCTGGAACAGATCAGGTCATTGCGATTTGAAGCGGAACGTGGGCGCATTCTGCGCGAGGGAGTCAAAATTGCGATTGTTGGAAAGCCGAATGTCGGAAAATCCTCCTTGCTCAATCGGTTTGCGCGAACCAATCGGGCGATTGTTACGGAAATCCCCGGAACGACTCGAGATGTCATCGAAGAGCGCATTCAGATTGATGGTATCCCACTCTTGCTGTTTGACACTGCGGGTGTGCGAGAGACGGAGGATGTCGTCGAACAAATCGGTGTTCAGAAGAGTCGAGAGACACTTGAAAAAGCAGATTTGATTCTTCTTCTGCTCGATACGAGTCGACCGCTAGATGAGAACGATGAATCGCTTCTTGAAAGTGTGGATGGAGACCGCTCTTTGTTGATCATGAATAAGAGAGACCTACCTTTTGCAAATGGAGTCGATTGGCAGGAGCTTGCGATGAATCGTCGCAGTCTCGCGTATTCTACACGCGTTGAAGCTGATCACGATCGACTCGAACAAGAGATTAAACGAATGGTGTTTGGCTCGGAGCGTGCTGATCCGACGTTTTTAGCGAATGCGCGCCATCTCTCACTGCTTGAACGGGCAGAAGCTGCAATCAAACGCGTGCTTGACGATGCGAATTCTGGCGTGACGCTTGATCTTGTTGCGGTCGATCTTCATGAGGCTTGGATGTTGTTGGGGGAAATGATTGGCGAAACACCACGAGAAGACTTACTTGATCAGATTTTTTCACAGTTTTGTTTGGGTAAGTAGGATGATTTTTACGAGGAGGAATTGAAATGCGGTATCGAGCTGGAATCTATGACGTCATCGTCATTGGCGCAGGGCATGCCGGCTCTGAAGCGGCGCTTGCTTCCGCTCGAATGGGCTGTAAAACGCTGTTGTTAACGATCAATTTGGACACGATTGCTTTTATGCCGTGCAACCCATCGATTGGTGGCCCGGCAAAAGGGATCGTTGTTCGAGAGATCGATGCGCTAGGCGGGCAAATGGGGTACAACACGGATTTGACGTATCTGCAAATGCGCCTATTGAACACAGGGAAAGGACCTGCTGTACAGGCACTACGCGCTCAATCGGATAAAGCCTCCTACGGAAGATTGATGAAACAAACGCTTGAGAATGAACCGAATCTTACTTTGAAACAGGGCATGGTGGAGGAAATTTTAACTGCGGGCGATCGCGCGTCAGGTGTGCGCACGAATACGGGGGCAGAGTACGAAGGGCGTGCGATCGTTCTTACCACGGGTACGTATTTGCGAGGTCGTATCATCATTGGGGATGTTTCGTATCAGAGTGGTCCGAATGGGCAACTGCCTGCGCTGAAGTTGACGGATAGCTTAATTGATCTCGGTTTTTCGTTAGTGAGGTTTAAAACAGGAACACCGCCCCGCGTGAATCGCAATACCATTCGCTTTGAACATCTCTCCGTTCAACCAGGTGACGAGGAGCCGCTGCAATTTTCGTTCCGCGATGACATTGAAAAACGTGAGCAATTGAATTGCTATCTCACGTATACCAGTGCGGCGACACACGAGATTATTGGCGAGAATTTGCATCGTGCACCGATGTTCTCTGGCGATATAGAAGGTCGTGGCCCTCGCTATTGCCCAAGTATTGAAGACAAGGTCGTGCGTTTTAAAGAGCGTCCTTCTCATCAAGTTTTTCTGGAGCCAGAAGGAAGGGACACTGCAGAATGGTATGTTCAAGGGATGTCGACGAGCCTGCCAGAAGATGTTCAGGTAAGAATGTTGCGCAGCATCAAGGGCCTTGAGGAAGTTGAGATGTTGCGTCCAGGATACGCCATTGAGTATGACGCGATGGTTCCTACGCAACTCGATCTTACACTTGAAACCAAGGTGATTAAAGGACTCTATACTGCGGGTCAAATCAATGGCACATCAGGATATGAAGAAGCAGCAGGTCAAGGCTTAATGGCAGGCATCAATGCGGCTCTCTCGGTTCTTGGGAGGGAACCGCTGATTCTGGATCGTTCAGAAGCGTACATTGGTGTCATGATTGATGATCTTGTCACTAAAGGTACGACAGAACCGTATCGGTTGCTTACGTCGAGAGCGGAGTATCGCCTTCTTTTGCGGCACGACAATGCGGATGCCCGCTTGATGGAAAAAGGCTATCGTATTGGCCTTTTGCCGCTGCAACGATACGAGCGTTTCTTGCGTAAACAAGCGCTTATTCATCAGGAGAAAGATCGTCTCAACAAGACGAAGGTGCAACCGGACGATGTTCATGCACTTTTTACTGGACTGAGTGTCGATCAGCCAAAAGTGACGCAAAGTCTTGCACAACTCTTGCGTCGACCAGAAGTTAATTATGGAAAGATTCATGATCTTCGGCCGTCCGAAGTTGAACTCTCAGACGAAGTGACTTCTCAAGTTGAGATTGACTTGAAATACGAAGGGTATGTCAAACGTCAAGAAGCAGAGATTGAACGTCAAAAAAAACTTGAGAAAAAAGAACTTCCTGTCGGTATATCGTTTGCTTCAATTCGCGGACTCTCGAATGAGGCGAAGGAGCGACTTTCAGCCATTCGCCCGCGTAATATCGGGCAGGCGTCGCGCGTTGAAGGCGTAACCCCCGCAGATATCTCTGTCTTGTTGATCTATATGGAATCCTCTAATAAGCAAGAGGTGGCCAATGGCTGATATGGATTGCACGTGGGACAGACTGCAACAGTTCGCTGGATCACTCGGTTTTGATTTTAGCGATAAAAAAATAGAACTTTTTAAGACGTATTTTAATTTGCTCATTGAGCGTAATCAGTCTGTCAATCTTACGGCGATTGTTACGCTCAATGATGTGATACGAAAACATTTTATCGACAGTCTTTTTTTGGCGCGTGCGCTAAAAGGAAGAAAGATGGCGCGCATCCTCGATCTCGGCTCAGGTGCGGGGTTTCCTGGACTCGTTCTGGGGATTGTTTTTACAGATTCAGAGATTGTGCTGTGTGACGCGCTTAGGAAAAGGGTTCATTTCCTAACGGATGTACGCGATGCATTGGGGCTCGTGAATGTTCAAACGATTCACGCGCGAGCTGAAGAACTCGCGCGTTTGGATACCTACCGAGACTCATTTGATGTTGTTACGGCGCGCGCATTAGCGCCACTTCACGCGGTTGTAGAGTGGGGGATGCCATTTCTTAAACCGTATGGAACGCTCATTGCCATGAAGGGTCCCGGTGTCGTCGATGAGGTGAGTGAGGCGGCAATTACGGTGAGAATGTTAAAAGGGACGCACACACAGACCAGTGAATATGAACTACCTGACGGAGCGGGAAGGCGTACCCTTGTTGAGGTTGAAAAATTGGCGCCAACGCCTAAAAATTTCCCGAGAAAGCCTGGTGAGGCATTACGGACACCGCTTGCTGTCACGTCGAAAATTCGTTGATCTTCACTAGTTTTGTCGAATGTGCAAGTCACTGAAGGATTTCCGAATCTTATGCAGAAAGTGTGTTTATTATCGAGGCGATGTTCTTCACGAGATCGAAAACGAGTGGGGTATGAGATATGATTGATTCTGCAGATCGACGGTTTGGTGTTGTTGGACAAATCCCTCGGAAAGAGGCTCAGTTGAGGGAAATACCGATTCATCAAATCCATGCAAATCGGTATCAGCCTCGGTCGGTTTTTGATGACAATAAAATTGAAGAACTCGCGGCAACCATTCGAACGCATGGAGTTATCCAACCTATTGTTGTGAGAAGTATTGGTGATGGCTATGAAATTATTGCAGGAGAGCGCCGTTTCCGCGCTGTCCAGCTTTTAGGTCATGCAACGATTCCGGCGCTTATTCGGCAACTCTCTGATTCACAGGCGGCTTCGGCAGCATTAATTGAAAATCTTCAACGTGAAAATTTGACTGCGATTGAAGAAGCGCGAGCTTATCAACAATTGATCGAGATCCACCACTTGACACAGGAGAGTTTGGCTCAACGGCTTGGTAAAGGTCAATCCACTGTGGCTAATAAGTTGCGTCTTCTTCATCTTCATTCGGATGTGCAGCAGAAGTTGATGGAGCGTAAAATCTCTGAACGGCATGGGAGAGCACTTCTGTCACTGAAAGAAGATATGCAACTAGCGGTTTTGAAGGAAATTCTTGAGAAAGATCTGAATGTTAAACAGACAGAGATAAGGGTTAAGTTTCTTCTCGACCGGCAACAAAAAAGCAAGCAAATAAAAAAAATATCCGTATCTAAAGACGTTCGGTTAGCGATAAACACGATTCGCCAATCCTTGCAATTGATCAGGAATATGGGTATGGGTCTTGATGCGGTTGAAGAAGAACAGGATGACTATTATCAATTCACGATTCGCGTTCCAAAGCGAAACGATTGATGTTTTTACTCATTTAGCTGGCAGGACATCATTCGGTGGAGCGCTAGCCCTGATCTTCGCTGTGAAATCAGGGCATTTTTGTCACCCTCTTTACTCGTTATCATCTGGTTTATTGCTAGACGTGCATCCCTTAGGTCTTGTACAATAGGTTGGCAGAACACGCGCGATGATTCGTCGTAGTTCACGTACAATGAGATACATTCTATAATTTATTGAAATGGGTTGTTTTCATGGGCTCTTTTTTTGTTTATCGGAGGTATGGATTATGGCGAGAGTGATGGCGATCGCCAACCAAAAGGGTGGCGTAGGAAAGACTACGACAAGTGTCAATTTAGGTGCGAGTCTCGCATCGCTCGGCAAACGAGTGTTACTTGTTGACATTGATCCACAGGGGAACACGACGTCGGGTGTCGGAATTAACAAAGGGGATGTTCCCAATTGCATATACGACGTCATTATGAATGAGGTCGAACCTCACGAGACGATTGTGACTACGGATCAGGATAATTTATGGATCATCCCTGCGACGATTCAATTGGCTGGTGCTGAAATCGAGTTAGGACCTACGATAGCGCGTGAAGCTCGCTTGCGGCATGCGTTAGCCGATGTTCGATCTGAATATGACTATATCCTCATCGATTGTCCTCCATCGCTTGGGCTTCTCACGATCAATGCACTTACCGCTTCTGATTCCGTTGTGATTCCAGTTCAGTGTGAGTATTATGCGCTTGAAGGATTAACTCAATTGCTAAGTACGATTCGTTATGTTCAGAAATACTTTAATAAGTCACTTGAAATTCAAGGCGTTGTTCTGACGATGCTCGATGCAAGGACAAACTTAGGTATCCAGGTGATCGAAGATGTAAAAAAGTATTTCCGAGAGAAGGTTTACCAAACGATCATTCCTCGCAACGTAAGATTGAGTGAAGCGCCGAGTCACGGCAAATCGATTCTTCAGTATGATGCAAAATCGAGAGGTGCTGAGGTGTACCTTGATCTTGCGAAGGAAGTGATTGGTCTATGAAAGCAAAGGGTGGGCTTGGAAAGGGACTTGAAGCGTTAATTCCGCAAATGACGGAAGATGAAGGTAATGTACTAACTCAAACGGTTCGAGTTTCTGAGCTTTCCCCCAACCCTTATCAACCGAGACGCGAATTCGACCCTGATAAGTTGCGGGAACTTGTCGATTCCATTCGAGAGCATGGCGTCTTGCAACCGATTGTTGTGAGAAAAAGAGCTGTCGGATTTGGATACGAAATTATTGCCGGGGAGCGACGGTTTCGCGCGGCTCAGCAGATTGGTCTTCATGAAATTCCCGCAGTGGTTCGCAATTTTAGCGATCGCGATGCAATGGAGATTGCACTTATTGAGAATTTACAACGCGAGGATTTAAATTCTATAGAAATCGCTGAAGCGTATGTTCGGATTATGGAACATTTCTCGTTAACACAAGAAGAAATGGCAGTGCGGGTTGGTCAGAGTCGCTCGCATGTTGCAAATTTAATCCGACTGCTCAGTTTGCCTACGTCACTTCAAGAAAGTGTTTCACGTGGAACAATTTCGATGGGTCACGCTCGAGCCCTGTTAGGTATTGATCAAGCGGATTTACAGATTAAGCTGGCGCAACGAATCGAATCTGAAGGGTTGAGCGTACGCGATGTGGAACAGATTGTGCAGGAGAATCGCAATGTTCCACGTGAAACAAATAAGATGGAGAGAAAAAAAGAGGAAAAAGAGGAGCGATCCTCGACACTTCAAGAGTATGAGTCACTATTTCGTGATTGCCTAGGTACGGCTGTACGCATTCAACAAGGAAAACGCAAGGGGAAAATAGAAATTGAGTACTATACGATTGACGATTTAGAACGAATTCTGGCGATTGTTCATACAGAACAAAATTAATCGAAACGTGTATGTTTAAAAGATCGTTTCTGATCTGGGCTATTGGAGATGGATAAAATGATGATCTATCTTGATAATGCAGCATCGAGTTGGCCTAAGCCGCCTCAAGTGTATGACGCAGTGAGAGATTGGTTGAAAAATAATGGAGCAAATCCAGGACGCAGCAGTCACGCGATGGGGCGTGAAGCACATCAATTGCTTTATACTGTACGGGTAGAACTTGCTCATTTATTTCATGTCGAGGATCCTTCTAGGATCGCGTTGCTTCAAAATGTAACAGAGGCACTCAATGTAGCCTTGTTTGGTTTTTTAGAGCCGGGTGATCATGTTGTCTCGACAGGGTTGGAACACAATAGCGTTCGCCGTCCTCTTGAAAGACTTCTAATGCAAGGTGTAGATGTCGATCGTGTGCAGCTTCAAGAAGATGGCATGCTGAACACGTTGTTAGAAACATGCAATCACAACACAAAAATGCTTATTTTGACTCACGGAAGCAATGTGACAGGGGAAATCATTCCTTTGCGAACCATTGTTAAACAGATGAAAAAGGCGTATCCCAATCTCCGTGTATTGGTTGACGCGGCACAGACAGTCGGGTATGAAGAGATTGACGTTACGGAAATTGGCGTTGATCTTTTTGCGTTTACCGGCCATAAAGGTCTCTATGGTCCGCAGGGAACAGGTGGCCTTTATGTAGCGCCTGGTATACGATTGAACCCCGTTTTACTTGGTGGTACAGGGGGGGATTCTGAATCCGTAGATGCACCTTCAAGCATGCCTGAGCGATTAGAGAGTGGAACGAGAAACACCCCCGGTTTCGCGGGACTGTTAGAGGGAATACGCTATCTTCGGGACGTAGGAATACAAACTGTTCAAGAACATGATTTCCGTCTCATTCAAAAAGTGTACGTAGGACTCCGCGGATTACAGGGTGTTACGATACTTGGTCCTCCCTATGGTGCATATCGATTACCAATTCTTAGTTTTACGGTTGAGGGGTATCAATCGAATGAAATTGTACTTGTTCTTGATCAGCACTATCACATTGCGGTTCGTGGAGGACTCCATTGTGCACCCGATGTTCATCAACAAAATGGCACCAAAGATACAGGTGCAGTTCGAGTGAGTGTGAGTTCGTTTACGACAGTAGAGGAAATTGATACATTTATTAACGCAATGACAGAAATTGTCCAAGCAATCGTGTGAGAATCAGTAATGGATTTATAATGAAGGAGGATCCTTTGTGTTTTTTGCAGGGCCAATCGTCAACACGGCTGCAATCCTGATTGGAACATTTATCGGTGCAGTGTTTCACCGCATTCCCGAGCGATTGAAAATAACCGTGATGCAAGGTATGGGAATATTTGTTGCGGTACTCGGTGTGTCGATGGCATTGCAGGCGCCGGGTGATACCCTTTATGTCGTGCTGTCTATCGTGGTGGGCGGGGTGATCGGTTCACTCTTCGATCTTGAGGGTAAACTTGAGATGTTCGGATCATGGCTAGAGTCTAAACTAGGACACTCTGGCGGGAAACTTTCTCAGGCATTTGTGTTTGCGAGCTTAGTGTATGGGGTGGGTTCCATGGCGATTCTGGGATCCATTCAGAGTGGAGTAAGTGGTAAAAATACAATACTTTACTTAAAAAGCGCGCTCGACGGATTTTCGTCTGTCATTTTCACCTCAACGATGGGCATAGGGATTGGACTATCTGCTTTTCCGATCCTTCTCTATGAAGGTGGACTCGCTGCGATTGCTCACTATTTCGGAGCACATCTTCGGAATGCCGTGATCATTTCAGATGTAACGGCAGTCGGTGGTATACTTATTGTGGGCATTGGGTTGAACGTCCTCGAGATTGCAAAGATAAGGGTGGGTAATTTACTCCCGAGCATGTTTGTTGTAGCACTGTTTCGATACATTGGACTGCATCTTGGTTCGGTACTTTCGTTTCTCCACATTTAATGTACAGGAGCGTTCATCGTGCTTTCATTTTTGACAACGATTTATCGACCGGGTATTCTGCTTTCCATCGCGGCGGGAAGTCTTATTCTCAGCCTGATTACGCTTTTAATTGCACTCTTTTCATCAGGAAGTGTTCGAGGCCTCAAACGGCGCTACCGTCAGTTAGTGAGAAATCAAGAAGGTGTGGATCTAGAGGCACTGATGCGAACGATTCATCAAGAGAATGAAATGCTTCACAATCAAGTACGCATGTTAACGAGCCAACTTGAGTCGCATGAAATGAGACTCAAGTCAAAAGTATCAAGCGTTCAACTTTTTCGATACAACGCTTTTCGAGAACCGGGAAATGATCTCAGTTTTTCTCTCTCTCTTGTTGATGAAGAAGGACGAGGCGCTGTTTTAAGCAGCATTTATGGTCGTGAAGACTCACGTGTTTATGCTAAACCACTTGAAGAAGGGACTTCGACGTACACGTTGACTGACGAAGAACGGGAAGTGATTGTTCGCACGATGAAACAATCGACAGAAACCGTCTCAGGCATTCCGAAACATTTGACTCCAAAGTCGACTGGTTAACGTAGCAGACGTTTTCTCCGTTTGAATCAATTCATGATTAATGTGGCTTGAAATGCTTTGCTCAATGGAACTTGCAATGACTCTAGCCATTGAGATAACCAACTGTAACCGCGTGTTTTGAAGGACAAAATACTCCATAAAGCCCCCGACATTTACAATTCCCGTGATGTGGACATCTCCCACTTCCGGGAGTTTTTTGTTTACACCGGCTCCTGGTTTGAGCGGCCCCTGTGCAAATTGAATTTTCCCAACGCTGCTTGTCTGACCTAGACACGCATCCACGGCGATGATGTAGGGATGAACAAAGGAGTATTCGATGTGTTGAATGGTATCTTTAAGGTTGACAGCGTGAACAGGCGTTTCCAGCGTGCCAAACACATAAAAATCCTGATTCTGTTCACGCAATTGAGTACCAACAAACGGGCCAAGTGCATCGCCCGTTGACCGATCCGTCCCAATGCAAAGGATGATCAGAGGTCGACGCTGATCGCGCGTTGCAAGATGTTGATGCAAAGCGTTTGCAAGGGTCGATTCGGCTTGAGCGTCTGTGTAGTCAATCTGAATAGGATTTCCTGAAGCAGGTTTATTGAACAGATCCATCACGTCCCAATGAGAACTTACTAGTACAGTATGTGACGAGGAAGAGTCAGATTATACTTCTTGTCAGCATACAATTCAGAGATGGACGAGAATTGGTGACAAGACAAAGAGGGTTTGAGATGATCATTGACCTTTTGGCAGTTCTAGTACTTGCATGGATAGTACTCATTGGGCATGGCATAGGAGGATTTCGGACACTGCTATGGCTTTCTGTATTCGTGGGTACCATCAGTGCGGCAGAATGGGCGGCGCCATGGATTCAGCTGTTTCGTCAAGATAGCACATACCAAAATGTGATTCTTAACTATTTACGTAACTTACTCGCTCCTGTCCGTCCGGTTTCTGTAGATAAAATGAGAATTCTGACGGTGTTCAATCAAAGAAATAGCATCTTCTTATCATTGTATCGCCAGAGTTATGCGATCATGTATGCTTTTTCTGTTGCGTTTGGTCTCTTCATGGCGATTCGTATTTTTTCTAACGTGTGGCCAGATCAACTCGCGCGCAAAGGGCAACAGAGAATCGGTGGATGGCTTGGCATGCTTGCTGGGTTCTACGTGGTGTTGGAAATGGTACGCGGCATTGCAATTCTAAGTTATTGGAGCCACGCTAGTGAATTGAATTCGATTTTGCGGGCATCCTTACTCATTCATCTGTGGACGCTAATCTACAGAAATGGTATTCTTAGCTGATACAATTCTCGGAAAGATGATGAAGAGGGAAGTCGTTTTGGTTAAAATCATGTAATAATGAACGGGTGAAGTTACTTCATGATTGAAAAAGAATTTCATCTCGGCGACTATGTTGTCATGAAAAAACCCCATCCCTGTGGTACGAATGAGTGGGAGATTATTCGCATGGGTATGGATATTCGTATTAAGTGTAGACATTGTGGAAGAAGTGTCCTCATGCAACGCAGGGACTTTGAAAAGATGCTAAAAAAAATTATTCAGTCAAGGGATACAGCACAATGACATGGATAAAGACGGCATGTCCATTAGACTGTTATGACACATGCGGTATGCTTGCGCGTGTAGATGATGGGAAGATCGTTGAAGTAAAGGGAGACCCGGATCATCCGATTACAAAGGGTCGACTCTGCGTGCGGGGACACAATGTCGTTAAGCGACACAGTCATCCAGAACGCATCTTAACTCCGTTAAAGCGCACAGCCACGGGTTGGGAAGCAATTTCCTGGGAAAAGGCATATTACGAGATCGCAGAACGAATGAAACAGGCGATTGATTTGCACGGACCACTATCCATCATGCACTCTTATGATTATGGATCGAGTGGTCTAACAAAGTCGCTGATAGATCGATTTTTTTATGCCCTTGATGGTTTTACGGAAACGGTAGGAAGTTTATGCTGGGACGCAGGGCTTGAGGCACAAACGCTAGATTTTGGCGAAGCACGGAGCCACTCTCCCGACGATATGGCGGCGCATAGTAAACATGTTGTGTTATGGGGCCGAAATGCAGGCGTGACCAATCAGCACCTCATTCCATTCCTCAAGGAGGCAAAAACAAGAGGAGCGACGCTCACCATTGTGAATCCACTGCCGACGCCTTTGGATCGAATGGCTGATTACGTGATCAGGCCGAAGCCTGGAGCGGATGGGGCGCTGGCGCTGGGATTGTGTCGTCAACTCATCGCTGATGGTAGGTATGATCAGAAATTTGTTCAAACGCATGTACAAGGCTTTGCAGCGTTTCAAGACTTGATTGAAGCGTATGATCTAGCGCGTGTAATCAGTGCGTGTGGCATCTCGCTTCGAGACTTTGAAGTGTTAGCTAATCTTTACGCAGAGAAGCCAACGACTACGCTGCTTGGCATCGGTTTGCAGCGCTATCGCAATGGCGGGAATACCATTCGCGCCATTGATGCGCTCTGCGCCATAACTGGTCAAATCGGAGTGCCTGGCGGTGGAGCCAATTATGCAAATCGAGAAATGGCTCGCTTTGTGAATTGGGATTATCTCTCAGGAAAACGAACGATTCAGAGACGCGTGATGTCGCGAACGACTCAGGCAGAGGAGATCCTTCGCGCGCAACCGAGTGTGGATGTTTTGTTTGTGTCGCGAACCAATTTGTTGCGACAGGTGCCGAACACGCAAAAGATGAGACAAGCAATCTCCGGGATCGGCACGGTCATTGTCGTCGATATGTTCATGACGGAGACTGCACACATCGCAGATTATGTTTTGCCGACCACGAGCATTTTTGAGGAAGAAGACGCGATGGTGACAACCATGTGGAATCCGTACGCGACGTATGCCAATCCGGTCGTCGATCCTCCTGAGGGTGTGAAGCCCGATTGGAAGATTTTCTATGAACTGGCGGATGTGATGAAACTCAATGTGGAGAGCGTCGATCCACAAACGGCGATTCAAACGGCGATCGGTCTCACAGAAGATGAATTCAGGGCGTGGCAAATCAATGGGTATCGCAAGTTTCCGATTGCGCCCGTGGCCTATTATGATCGTTCTTTTTTGACGAATTCCAGAAAGGTTGAACTCATGAGCGGTGAGGGAGTGTCGCGAGTGCATTTTTCTGTCGATGAACCACAAACGGAGTACCCATTTCGGCTATTGACCATTCATCCTGTCTATCGCCAAAATTCCCAGACTGAAGGGTCCAGATCGGAACGTGAGATTCCTTTACTTTTCATCTCAGAGGGAGCCACGCAACGAGAAAAGTTAGAGCAATTGGAAATGGTTACTGTTGAGACGCCCGTAGGTTGCATTCAAGCTCAAGTAAAGTCCATACCGTCCGCTTCGCGTGACGACGTCCTATGGTTGGAAGTAGGACAGCGAGGTATCAATGAGATTACGTCGTCACACAAGGCAGATCTTGGGGATAGCAGTGCGCAGTACGACGTGTGGTGTAAAATAATAAAACACGGTCAGTCGACAGACGAAAAAAACCACGTTAACTGACAAATCGGTCGCGGTCTTGTGTCGGTGCGCGTGAAACTAATGCCAAAGCACCCTTGGCTCTGCGAAGACGTTCACGCCATCTTCTTAACCGTTTTCTCATTGATGATTCCTCCTTTCGTTTGAGTGGACGTGGAGTGCGATTTGAATGAAGGTATCTTTTGTTGTATCGGGTGGAAATATCCCCTTCGTATATAATAATATACAAAGTTTTATGGCGGGATAGCCCACATTGAATCTAAAATATGGAGTGACAAAGCATGTCGCTAAAAGCGGGCATTGTAGGCTTGCCAAACGTAGGAAAATCGACGCTGTTTAATGCGATTACAAAAGCGGGCGCAGAGGCGGCAAACTACCCATTTTGTACAATCGACCCCAACGTTGGTGTAGTTGAAGTGCCAGATGAACGTCTTGCGTCCCTGGCAGATGTCGTACATCCAGAAAAGATTGTGCCGACAACGTTTGAGTTTGTCGATATCGCGGGACTGGTCGCGGGTGCAAGCAAAGGGGAGGGATTGGGAAACAAATTTCTCGCACATATTCGTGAGGTGGATGCAATTGTACACGTGGTTCGCTGCTTTGTAGATGATCAAGTTACGCATGTTTCTGGGCGAATTGACCCGCCTGCAGATATCGAGACCATTGAACTTGAATTGATCTTTGCAGATATGGATACGGTTGCTCGGCGGTTGGATCGTTTAAGGAAACAGAGCAAGAGCGGAGATACAAAAGTGAAGGAAGAAGTAGCATTCTTTGAGACAGTTGCCGCACATCTCGAAGAAGGTCTCCCTCTTCGCAGGATTGAGTTTTCGGACGAGCAGTTGCTGTGGCTGCGCGATCTACACCTGCTTTCGCAAAAACCAGTCATTTATGCAGCGAATGTTGCTGAAGGCGAAGTTGCAATGGAAAACTTGCCAGAGGTTGAGCGAGTCAGGGATGTGGCGGCAAAAGATCAGGCTCAAGTCGTTGTGATTAGCGCAAAGATCGAGTCGGAACTCGCGGAGTTGGATACAGAGGAGCAACATGTATTTCTTGAAGAACTCGGTTTAAAGGAGTCTGGACTTGATCGATTGATTCGATCCTCTTACGAACTTCTCGGACTGATTACCTATTTTACAGCCGGTGTTCAGGAAGTGCGCGCATGGACGATCCGCAAGGGCACGCGCGCTCCTCAGGCGGCAGGCGTTATTCATACAGATTTTGAAAAAGGGTTCATTCGAGCCGAGGTGGTGTCGTGCCAAGACCTTGTCAATGCGGGTTCGTATGCGAGCGCACGCGAACAGGGAAAGTTGCGCCTTGAAGGAAAGGAATACACGGTGAGTGACGGAGATGTGATGCATTTCCGCTTTAATGTCTAGGGAGATTGCTGAAAAACGAAACGGAATTGACTGGCGCATTGTCCTGGAATGTTGTATGATCAGATGATGTGAGTGCCTAAAAGGCACCTGAAGGCAAATTCTTGCCGACCTTGCTCCTTCGGGGGCCACAGTCCATAAGGAGGTGAACATGCATGCGCAAGTATGAAACCTTGTACGTGCTCCGTCCAGACCTCGAGCCAGAAAAGACGCAAGAACTCGTTGAACGCTTTAAAGGTGTCGTTACCACGAATGGTGGCGAAACGCTTGAAGTGAACGAATGGGGAAAGCGTCGTTTGGCTTACGAGATCGAGGAGCATCGCGAAGGACACTACGTCCTGATGCAGTACAATGCTGACACAGATTTTACATCCGAACTCGAACGCCTCATGCGGATCAGCGAAGACGTATTGCGATATCTAACGTTGCGTGTCGAGGAGTAACTGGGAGGCCATACGATGCTCAACCGGATTATTCTCATAGGCAGACTCACGCAAGACCCGGAACTTCGTTATACAGCGACAGGAACTGCCGTCGCGTCTTTCTCACTTGCGGTTGATCGCCAACGAGCAAACCAAGCTGGGGAACGTGAAGCAGATTTTATCAACATCGTCGTCTGGCAAAAGCTTGGTGAACTTTGTGCGCAGTATTTGCGCAAAGGTCGAATGGCTGCGGTTGAAGGACGCCTTCAAATTCGTCAATATGAAAACCGTGAGGGACAGAAAGTGCGCGTGGCTGAAGTGATCGCTGATAACGTCCGATTCTTAGATCGAGGCGATGCAGTGCCTACGTCTGCAACTGGAACTCAAACACGGAGTGAAGGATCACGTCCGATGAGTGAGTCGCGCTATCAGGATGATCCGTTTGCGGATGATGGACACTCGATTGATATCGTGGATGATGATCTACCGTTTTAGATCGCGTGTAGTGCCCAAGTGTACTTTTGAGGATGGAGGTGAGCAGCATGGCACGTAAAGGTCGTGGCGGAAAGCGTAAACGCGTTTGCCAATTTTGCGTCGATAAGATTGCCGTCGTGGATTATAAGGAGTCTCCAAGACTCGCGAAGTATCTCACAGAGCGGGGAAAAATTCTTCCGCGCCGCATCTCAGGAAACTGCGCTGGACACCAGCGTCAAGTTACGGTTGCGATTAAGCAAGCTCGTCAAATCGCGCTGTTGCCTTATACAACCGAATAAGATGAGTGCTTGGGATAAACAGGCAAGGGTGAGAAGCGTTTTAAAACGTCTCTCACCCTGTTTGTTTATTTTTAATTTTCGTGCGGGTTGTGAGGCAGTTCCATAATGAAGTGGGTACCCTTTTCATCACAAAATGCATATAGTGAACCGGCGTGAAGGTCGATGATTTTTTTAGAGAGGGAGAGCCCGAGGCCGGATCCTGTTGGCTTTGTGGTGAAAAACGTATCAAACATATGGGGAAATGCAAGATCGGAGATTCCTTCACCTTGGTCGATCACTTCAACACGGTAAAGATTCTCGCACTGCACTCCATGGATCTCAATGGTTTGTCCCGCGTGGCTCGCTTCAATGGCATTTTTAAGAAGGTGGAGTATCACCTGCTTTAATTCTTCTGCGTTGCCTAGCACATAGGAAGATTCCAGTCTATTGCATACTAGATCAATCTCTAAATTGGATGATTTTGCACGAACTGGAATGATCGCGTCTAAAATGAGATCGTGCATATCAACTGCGGCAAAGTTGCTGTGTTCGGGTGACTGCGCAAATGACATGTACTCGGTGACAAGGAGATTGACACGATCCAATTCATCGATCATGATCTTATAAAGGTCGCGCTCGCCGTCCGCGGCGGGGTGTCGCTTCTGTTGTAACTGGAGAAAACCACGCACGGTAGTTAGTGGATTGCGCACTTCATGCGCAGTCGTAGCAGCCAATTCTGCAACATGCAGCAGCTTCTCGCTTTGCAAGGTTTTACGTTCCCATAATGTGCGCGCTGTTGCGTCCTCAAAATAGACATTGTAGCCGAGATGCTGATGCATCTCGTGATCGAAGACACGTGTGAGATGAAGCAGTAAGGTCTGTGAATCTTGGCTTTTTGGATTGATAAATTCAATTTCCATGTTTCGGATTACATGATCCCAGATAGAATTCTTAACAGGTTCTCCAAACTCGTCCAACGCAATTTTCAGGATGCGATACAGATCGTGAACAGTGCTGCCAAGGATCTGACTTTTTTCTAATCCGAGGATCCATGTGGATGAATCATTGCATAATCGAATGATATTTTCTTTGTCGACAAAAAGCATTCCGTAAGGCGCGTCTTGGATCAGCTGCAATTCTTCTGAATGAGCAACAGTCTGACGCCGGCCCGTGTGCCATAAGGAGAACCCTTCGAGTATGCTCGCAAAGAGGAGAATTGCAATGACGAACTGATGTGATCCGCTCGGAACTTCTAGGATTGCGCCAAGGATCAGAAGGATTGATAAAGCGGACGCGCGTCGTGAAAAGCGATTGGGACGCATGCAATGCAACACCCTTAACTATTTTATACAAGTTTAATCGTAGAAAGTAAGAATTACAATTCGAAGATTCTTTCGCTTGCGCGATTTTATGATACAAGGTGGAGGAAACGAAGAACACCATGTAAAATAGATGAATAACCAAATTGAAAAGATCTGTGGTGATGTATCTGAATGATGCCAATCGGCGTGCAGCAGTAGCGAGCACCTTATTTTTTCTCCTTCTGGGTGTTGCAGTTTTTACAGGGCTTTCAAGTTTGGCTCTGCTTGTGGTTCCTGCGCCAATCGTTTATCTCATGGAAGCCGGCTATACAAGGAGGGCCGTAGGTAGTCTCGCGATTGCGTTCCTTTTTTCCTTTTTGACTGCGGGATGGTTGAGCATGATGCTGCTCTGTGTTTCAGTAGGGATCTTGGCGTATCTCCTGACACAAGGATTGCGAAAACAGACGATCGCGTTGGCCATCATTCAATCCTCATTGCTCATGATTGCGTTCTTTTTATGTGGCTTTGTTTTGGCAACATTATCCGGAAACTCATTTTTAAGCGCACTAAAACAACAACTGCAAGCTTCAATTCACACTAATCCACAGTTGACGCAAGTTACCAATCTTTCGGCGAGTGGTCTACTTATTCAACTGATGGCTGAAGTTCAATTGCTGCTACCGAGCCTTATGGTTGTGTTTGCTGTGAGCATTCCGATCGTAAGCCTAATCATCGTTCGCGCAGTCCATCGCCGTGAGGGAAGGACCGTGCAACCTTTTTTTCGCTTGATTCGATTCCCGAGATCGATTCTCCCGATTTTTGTCATCTCGTTTCTCCTTGTCGCGCTAGGAATTGGCGCAAAGCAAACCGTCTATTGGCAACTGGTTAATAACGTTTGGTTGATTACCGCGTTTCTTCTCGTGATTCAAGCGATATCGTTAGTGTGGTGGATTCTTTCGAGGCGCAGGATTGGGCTCTTTGTGATATTTTTTCTACTTATCCTTCTCATGGTTCCTGTGGTGCTGGATCTTGTTATTCTTCTAGGTGCCGTGGATCAAGTTGTTTCTGTTCGCAAATGGATTCAGCGTTTCACAAAATCTTGATTGATGAAAAGGGGATAAACCATGAAAGTTGTTTTTTTACAAGATGTTCCGAAGCAGGGATTAAAGGGTGAAGTGAAAAATGTTTCAGAAGGATTTGCAAGGAACTTTTTATTCCCGAGAAACTTGGCAAAGGTTGTAACTCCCGAGGTATTAAAGGAGCTTGAACAACAGCGGATGGCGGATCAAAGAAGAGAGGAGCAAGCGGTTGCTTCTGCCCGTGAACTCGCAAAAAAAATAGCGAGTCACACGGTCACGCTTCATGTGAAAACAGGAGAGGGAGGGAAAACCTTCGGGGCAATCACTTCCAAACAGATCGCGGATGCGCTTCATGAAGCAGGATTTGACATCGACAAGAAAAAAATTGTGTTGCATGATGCTATACGACACGTTGGTGAATCAGAAGTGCCTGTGCGTCTTCATCACGATGTGACAGCAAAGGTAAAAGTGGTTGTCCATCCTACAAAGTGAGGCTGGTCGTCGTATGCAACAAAAACGATCTCACAAAGACTCCGTTATGGTTGAACAAACAGTGCATGAATCGATGGCTATGCTTGATCGTTTGAATTCATTGTTGGGTTACGCTGAACGTCTTTATGGCAAAGAAGCGTGGGATGCATTAATTCGTCACTATCAACTTGAGGAAAAGATGTGTTCTACGCTTCTTGAACAAAAGGTGACTGCATTCCACCAGCTCTTTTTTCAAGAGGAATCCTCTCTGCGAGGAAGCAAACGCGATCCTGCCGCTTTATACGCGATGCTGACGGCGATTGAGGAAAAACTGGTGGAACAAGCTGCGAGAAAGAAATTGGATGAACAGTTGGATGAGAAGGTTGCCAGCGAACTTGAGAGAAGGCATCTCGAGTATCTTGAACAGATTCGCAAGGAAATCGTCCTGAAAAATAAGAGTGCGGAAAGTCCACACAGTTTGCGTATGTATGGACGCCTTGAGAAGATGGCGCAGCAGTCGATTGGCCGTTCACTTTTTAGTGCGATGCGACCGAGTCGTCTGGAACAAATTGTCGGTCAGCACGATGCGGTTCACTCCTTGCTTGCGAAAATGTGTTCACCGTGGCCGCAACATATCCTGCTGTACGGTCCTCCTGGAGTCGGAAAAACGACCGTGGCGCGGCTTGTCTTGCGAGAAGCTACAAAATATCGACGCAGCCGATTTCACGAAGATAGCCCCTTTGTTGAGATTGATGCCACGTCATTGCGCGGTAACCAGAGAGAGGCGACAGATCCACTTTTGGGATTTGTCCAAGATCCGATTTATCAGGGCACGCGCCAAGATCTTGCGGGTAGTGGCGTTCCGGAGCCGAAGCTTGGCGTAGTTAGTGAGGCACACGGCGGTGTATTATTTATTGATGAGATTGGTGAAATGGATCCGCACGCCCAGCTGAAACTCTTAAAAGTGTTGGAAGATAAAAAGGTATCTTTTCAATCCGCGTACTATGATGCAGCAGATTTGGCGGTGCCACTTTATATAAAAAGGTTGTTTGAAGAAGGTGCGCCGGCAGATTTTATTTTGATTGGTGCCACAACGCGTCAACCAGAAGAAATCAATCCCGCGCTTCGCTCGCGTTGTGCGGAGATCTTTTTTGACGCATTAACTACCGAAGATCTCGCACTCATTGTAAAGCAGAGCGCAGAGCAATTAGGAACAACGCTTGAACCTGACGCTGCGAAGAAAATAAGTCAAACTGCCCCGAATGGCAGGAAGGCGGTTGGATTACTCGGCGATGCGTATGCGCTTGCGACCCTTCGTTCAGAGATGGAGAGTCCGGAAATTACGGTCGGAGATGTGCAAAGTGTTCTACGTGTCAACCGTATGGCGTCAGAGGGTAAGGTTACTTTGCAGTCTTCTAATGAAATTGGCCGCGTTTTTGCGTTAGGAGTCCATCACTATGTAGGTCGATTGATTGAGATTGAAGCGGCTGTTTTTTCAGCCCGAGAATCGCGGCGCGGAGAGGCTCGCGTCAATGATCGAGCAGGTCTTATGACAAAGGATGCGCTACAAAATGCATTGACGAACGTCCGCCGCGTATTTGGTGAAGAGACGGCGCATTACGATCTTCACGTTAATGTTGTGGGTGGGGGCGTTGTTGACGGTCCATCGGCTGGTCTTGCTTTTTTTGTCGTCCTGATGAGCGTGTTGACAGATACGCCTATTCCACAAGATGTTGCGTTCACAGGAGAGCTTTCTATCCGCGGTGACATCAAGGCGGTGGGCGGAATTCCGGAAAAATTAAATGGAGCGCGTCACGCAGGCGTGCGCGTACTCTATGTTCCTTCGGAAAATCGTTTGGAAATCGCAAAGGATCTGTCTGAGAATGTTCGGTTTGTGAGTCACGTGCGAGATATTTTAACGGAGTTTTTCCCGACAATCGCTGAATACATGCGATAATTCTTATCACGTAAGGTTGAAAAGGTCGGTGAATTCATGGAACTTGAAGCGATTGCAGAGCGCATTCCTCCGCAGAGTGTGGAGGCTGAGCAGGCTGTCCTCGGGGCGCTCCTTATTGCTCCTGATATTCTCCCTTCACTAGCAGAGAAACTGCGCGCAGAGGATTTTTATCGCGGCTCGCATCAGATTCTTTTTGACATCGCACTTGCGATAGCCGAAAAGGGTGACCCCGTTGACCTTGTTACGCTGACGTCACGTTTGCAGGAGGTTGGTAAGCTCGAAGAGTCCGGGGGACTCGAATACTTGCTTGCCCTCTCCCGATCTGTTCCCACGGCGGCGAATGCAGAATTTCATGCACAAATTGTAGCGGATCGCGCTCTTTTGCGACGATTGATTCAAGTGTCGACACAGATTGCGGCTTCTGGGTATGCTGGTGGTGAAGATGTGGGCGCTTTGCTTGACACTGCAGAGCGCCGAATTCTCGCGCTCGCATCAGAACGCACAGACCGCGGATTCACAGCGATTCGCGAAGTTCTTGAGAACGCGTATGAGCGAATAGAGTTTCTTTACAACAATCGTGGTGGAATGACAGGCGTACCCTCTGGGTACGGTGACCTGGATCGGATGACGTCTGGATTTCAGCCTTCTGATCTCATTATTATCGCAGCGCGCCCCTCCGTAGGGAAAACGGCTTTTGCACTCAATATTGCGCAGAATGTAGCAGTACGCGCAAAACTTCCTGTGGCCATCTTCAGTTTAGAAATGTCTAAAGAGCAATTGGTTCAAAGGATGATCTGCGCAGAGTCGAACATCGACGCTAATGTATTGCGTACAGGGCAACTCGCAGATGATGACTGGGCAAAGCTGTCGCTCGGAATGAGTTCACTCTCGGAGTCTCCCATTTTCATCGACGACAGCGCGGGGGTTACTCTCGCCGAGATGAGATCGCGTCTGCGTAGATTAAAAGCGGAGTCGGGGTTGGGGCTTGTCGTGATTGATTATCTTCAACTCATTTCGGGGAAGGGCAGATCGGACAATCGTCAGCAAGAGATCTCCGAGATATCAAGGAGTCTCAAACAACTGGCGCGCGAACTCTCCGTGCCAATGATCGCGCTTTCTCAATTGAGTCGTTCGGTTGAACAGCGTCAGGACAAGCGTCCCATGTTATCGGATATAAGGGAATCAGGGAGCATCGAGCAGGATGCGGACGTTGTTGCATTTTTATACCGTGATGACTATTATGATCCAGAATCTGAGAAGAAGAATATTGTCGAAGTCATTATCGGGAAACAGCGTAACGGACCGACGGGGAAAGTGGATCTTGTTTTCCTGAAAAACTATAACAAATTTGTCTCGTTGGAGCGTGACGTTCGATGAATCCAACGAATGATGATCCTGATTCACATCCACTCCTTTCACGCAAGGAAGCACATCCTAAAGAGCGCATTACGCCACTATTCATCCTGAAATGGCTGGTCAGCCCACTGCAGCCTGCACCACGGAATAAAACGCAGAAGAATACCCGCAAAACCTTCGCAACACCGCGTCAAAAAAAGAAATCGAGTCGCTCTGGCGCGCGGCGCCGCAAGCGGCGGTTGCGAATTCGGCGGGCGTTGCGCTTTAAAAAGTACGCTGTCCGGACTTCTGCGACGGTCACCTTAATTCTCATCATCGCAATTGTTTCATTTTGGGCGAAATTCGCTGTGGTTACACAAATTCCTGATGTGCTCAGGCAAGGCGTTCTTTTACACGCGCGTGCTTATATCGTCCTGAAGTCGTGGTGGTTTGGACCACCTTATTTTTCACTCTCTACGTATTTGAATGAGTCTGGTGGAAATTCGATTGCCAATCTAGAACAGCAGCTGGGAATGTATGTGGAGATTATTAAGAACCCGAATGAAATCCTATGGGTTTTTCAGGGGGGTTGAACAGTAATCGTTGAATCTCATTAAAACTATCTGTATACTATCAATATGGATAGATTAGTGACGATAGGCGAAGCGTCGAAGGTGTTAGG
>NZ_LSUQ01000029.1 GCF_001642725.1 Ferroacidibacillus organovorans | reverse complement strand
GCGTGGTGCAGAGCGCGATGAGGAACAGGCGGCGGTACGGCTTGCCCTTAAGAAGTTTCCTGAACTGTTGCGACGCGCTGAAAAAAGGGTAGAGCGAATGAAACATAAGGGAGCGGTCGAGCGCGTGGAACGGAATGGTGAAGTTCTGCGGCACGGTTTGCTGCTACTAGGACAGTATCTTGCTCGACGCGGTTTTAAGCACAGTACCGTTTCGCACGTTGTCGAACAGATCGGATCTTCACAAGGTGAGGAAAATGAAGGCGCTTGGCGTAGCGACGATGCGGAATTCGAGTGAGACGTCCGACTGTCGACGGCAAATGAGTCTGCGACAGCGGATAGGATGCTGTGGAGGACGAGATTTTGCTTTGACAGCGGTGAATGGGCTGATTTATACTGGTAAAGCGTATACCTGCTGTTGATTTTTTCTCGAAACGTTTACGACACAGTTCTGGTCTTTGAAGCGTTCTTGAAAGCGTTAGTGAATTCATGCGACGTCCCGCGCTCGAAGTATGGTGAGCAGGGAGGGCAAATTGCCCATGATTGGTGAAGGAATTGTTTTAATCGTTGTTTTTCTGCTCATCCTTGTGGTAGCATTCAGCATTCTCATGATTTTAATGAGAAACAAATCGATTCAGACCTCGTTGTCTGCGGCTCAGGCACAGGCGGAACAATTGATTGAAGCGGCGAAACGGGAAGCAGAAGGTAAGCTAAAAGAATCAACCCTTGAGGCAAAAGAAGAGGCGCACCGAATTCGCAGTGATGCGGAGCGCGATATTCGCGAGAGACGGTTTGAAGTTCAGCGTTTGGAGCGCCGTCTTTTGCAAAAAGAAGAGGCGCTTGATCGCAGGAATGAAGCCTTGGATCGACGCGAAGAATCCCTTGCAATGCAGGAGCGAAACCTCGATAAACTGCGTGAGGATGCGGAAGCGCTCGTTGTCGAGCGCACCCAGGAAATGGAACGGATTGCCGTTTTGACGCGCGATGAGGCAAAAGCGATGATTTTGGAACAAGTACGTTCAGAGTGTAAACACGATGCTGCTGTCTTAATGAAAGAGATTGAGACGCAGGCGCGTGACGATGCGGAACGGAAAGCGAAAGAAATTATTGCAACAGCGATTCAACGTTGCGCGGCAGACCATGTTGCAGAAACGACAGTGTCTGTGGTGACACTGCCGAGCGACGAAATGAAAGGGCGCATTATCGGTCGTGAAGGCCGCAACATACGCACCCTTGAAACACTGACAGGTGTCGACTTGATCATTGACGACACACCGGAGGCTGTCATTTTGTCCGGCTTTGACCCGATTCGCCGCGAGGTGGCGCGGATTGCCCTTGAGCGGTTGGTTGCGGACGGTCGCATCCACCCTGCACGCATTGAAGAGATGGTGGAAAAAGCGCGCAGGGACGTGGAAGACCGCGTTCGCGAAGAAGGTGAACAGGCGACGTTTGAAGCGGGGATTCACGGCATACACCCCGATTTGGTTAAGGTTTTGGGACGTTTGAAATTTCGCACGAGCTACGGTCAAAATGTGCTTAAGCACTCTATCGAGGTGGCCCATTTGGCTGGACTTATGGCGGCAGAACTCGGTTTAGACGTGGCGTTGGCAAAACGTGCAGGACTTCTTCACGATGTAGGAAAAGCGGTTACGCATGAGGTGGAGGGGTCACACGTAGAAATTGGCGTAGACCTTGCGAGAAAATACCGTGAGCACCCGATTGTCATCAATGCAATCGGCGCGCATCACGGGGATATTGAGTATACGTCACCCGTGTCGGTGCTCGTAGGCGCAGCAGACGCGTTGTCCGCAGCGCGACCAGGCGCCCGTCGCGAGTCGCTTGACGTGTACCTTAAGCGATTAGAGCGTCTTGAAGAGATTGCATGCTCGTTTGAAGGCGTGGACAAGTCATACGCGATTCAAGCGGGGCGTGAGATCCGAATTATTGTAAAACCTGAGCAAGTGGATGATGCAGAGTCCATTCGCGTAGCGCGAGAGATTTCAAAGCGAATTGAGAGTGAACTGGATTACCCTGGCCAGATTAAAGTCACGGTAATTCGCGAGACCAGAGCAGTAGAATACGCAAAATAGAGGCGGCCCTTTGGCTGCCCTTATTTTTATTTCGTCGGATTGAAAATTGATTTGGAAAGGGGCGCTCAGGATGAGATGGTTGATGCTTGGCGATATCACAGGCCATCCTGGAGTGGCGGCAGTCGCCCGCTATTTACCTGGTCTCATTACAAAACACCGCCCGGATCTCGTGCTTGCAAACGCAGAGAACTCAGCGCAAAATGGTCGCGGAATTACGCGGCAGGCGGCGGAGCGACTCTATGACGCGGGTGTAGAAATATTGACACTTGGCAATCACGCCTTTGATCAAAAGGATACCGCTTCGTGGCTTGGCGATGACCCGCGTATCGTTCGCCCCGCGAATCTACACACGTCGGTGCCTGGTCAGGGATACACAACCGTTAAGGTAAAAGGGAAAGTTGTAGCCGTATTAAATCTCATTGGACCTGCAGGAATTCCGCTTGGAAGCAATCCTTTTCTCTTTTTTGATCAATTTTATAAAGACATTTCCGCATCTTGCGATTTTCTCTTTGTCGATTTTCACGCAGAGTTCACATCAGAAAAATTAGCGATGGGCTGGCATGCGGATGGGCGAGCTACGGCGGTGATTGGCACGCACACTCATGTTCAGACGGCAGATGAACGCATCTTGCCGGGGGGAACCGGCTATTTGACGGATGTCGGCATGACGGGCCCGCGTGACGGAGTGCTCGGCGTGCGCAAAGAAACGGTGATTCGCAAATTCATTGATCAGTTGCCCGCAAAATTTGATGTTGCAGACGGATTTCTCCAATTGTCGGGTGTGCTTATTGACGTTTCAGAGAGTGGCCGAGTCACGAAGATTGAACGCATTCAACAGCTTGAACAGTAGCAGATACTGCGTTACTCCATTCAGAGGAGGCTGAGCCATGTTTCAGGGGAATCGAGTTGTCGACGGACACGCAGATATTTTATATCGCATGGGTCATGATCATTTGTCATTTGGCGATCCTGACTCGGGTCTTCATCAATCTTATGAGAAATTAAAGGCGAGCGGCGTTGACTTGCAAGTATTCGTTACGTTCGTGGAACCTGCGCTCTCAAGTGGCGAACAATTGTACGAAGTGTTTGCGTCGCTCAAACGTTTTTATGATGAAGTTGTTCCGAAAGGCATTTCACCAGTTTTGTCCGCTGCCGATATCGCGCGTTTGCGCGAATCTGATTCAAACCCAATCTTTGGTCTCTTGAGCGTTGAAGGCGCAGAGTGCCTCGACCGTCGAATCAGTGTTCTAGACGGACTGTATCGCATGGGGGTTCGCCTCGTTGGACTCACGTGGAATGGTCAGAACTGTCTCGCGGACGGCGTTGGTGAATCGCGTGGCGGCGGACTTACGCAGTTTGGATTCGAAGTGGTACAGCGAATGAACCAACTCGGCATGGTCATCGATGTCTCCCATCTGAGTGTTCAGGGCGTTTGGGATGTCCTCGAGACATCGAGCGCGCCGGTCATTGCGTCACACAGCAATGCGATGCGCGTTCACGCGCATCGCAGAAATCTTACGGACGACCAAATCCGGGCCATCGCGCGCTCAGGCGGATTGATTGGTGCTACGTTTGTTCCGCCCTTTCTCGCAGAGAAAGACGCATCGATCGATGATGTGATGCGTCACATCGATCATCTCTTGACGATCGCAGGCGAAGATGCGGTGGGTCTCGGTTCTGATTTCGATGGCATAGATGAGGGACCTGTGGGATTGCGCGACGGACGATCCTATCCTGTTCTTTTAGAGCGACTGTATCGAACGTATGGGGATCCAGTCGCGAAAAAGATCGCGGGTGAATCCTGGCTTCGCGTTCTAGAAACGGTGCTCCGCTAAGATGGTGAGAGGCGATCATTTCGCGAGGGTGTGACTGCGAGAGTGAGGGTTAACACAGATGGAGGGCGAATGGAGATGGTAAAAACCGCGCATGCAGTGGATCTTCATGTTCACACCACAGCGTCCGACGGTACGCTTTCTCCCCGCGCGGTCGTGAAACTCGCTCGAGAGCGAAAGCTTTATGGCGTAGCAATTACCGATCACGACACGGTAGACGGCGTCGTCGAGGCGCAGCGCGCTGGCGTAGAATTTTCCGTGCGTGTGATCGCAGGGGTGGAACTGAGTGCGACCGATGAGAGCAGAGATGTCCATCTGCTCGGTTACGGGATCGATCTTCTCGATGCTTTGTTTCGGGAAAAACTTTCTGCACTTCGCAGTGAGCGTGACGAACGCATCAAAAAAATGGTCGAACGCGCCCAGGCTTGCGGGATGACCATCGGGATGGATGATGTCTTGCGTGAATCGTCAGGAGGGACGGTCGGACGTCCGCATCTTGCGCGCGCCATGGTCAAACGGCAACTCGTATCGTCTGTTCAAGAAGCGTTTGCGCTTCACCTGCGGCGCGGTGGAACCTGTTTTGTCGATCGCCCGCAACTCGCAGTAAAGAACGCCGTACAATGGATTCACGATGCGGGAGGTGTGGCCGTCTTGGCGCATCCGGCATTGATTGGGGATGACGCGTATGTCGAATCGTATCTACACCTTGGCATGGACGGGATTGAAGTGGATCATCCAGACAACGACGCTGCAAAGCGCGCGACGTACCGCGCGATTGCAATGCGGATGAACCTGTTTACGACGGCTGGCTCTGATTTCCACGGGTTAACGAGTGGTCACCGCGGCGATCTCGGAAGTCAAATCATGGAATATGAAGACCTCCCCGCAAAACTCCGCACCTAGTTCCTCTCATACGCCTGTGATTTGGGCGCGCAAATCCGTGTCACTGGCCTAGACCGATTCATAGGATGTGCTGACAGATCGATCGATCCATTAACAGAGGAGCAGACGATGCACTGTCAACATGGCTGAAGGAGGTCGCGGGCGTGCACTCACGAGATGAATACCGCGAAATCATTACAGATGCGGTTTGTGGTCGCGGTAGTAAGTACAGTCAGCATACCTATACCATCCACACGGCGAATCGTCCTACCACCATCGGCGGTTGCTGGGTGATGAATCACTCGTGCGAAGGGATTCTGATCGACGAGACGGTCGAGGTTCGCGGGCGTTTTGATACGAACGTTTGGTATTCGTATAACGACAACAGTGAAACCGCGGTTGCAAAAGATACGGTTTCCTACGTTGAGCAAATCAGCTTGCAAGGGCTTGACCCAAATTGCGCACGAGACGATTTGTCTGTGCACGTCAAAGTCAAGCAGCAACCCAATTGTGTCGACGCGACGATTGTAGATGACCACTCCGAGATCTTGGTTCGCGTCGAAACGGAATGGCTTGTCGAAGTGATCGGGCCGACGAAGGTGTGGGTATTGACGATGACCCCCTCCCATAAAAAAGACAGCTTTGACATTGAGAGCAGCTCGCTTGAAGAGTCAAGCCTGTAATAGAACTTCATGTAGTGCGGGGGCGCGATGCGCCCTTTTTTCTCTAGATTCGCGCATTGCACAAGAGGGGGCGACGTCATGACGCAGTCGCACATGGTGAATGCTGCGTATGGTGCACTTTGCGAGCGGGTAAATCTTTTTGGCAGCAGACGTAAGACGAGAATTCTTTTGCACACAAACATTCGCCGCGCGCTTCACCTGCCGCCTCACGCGATGCGTTTTATGACAACGGGCAATCAGGCCATTCGACTCGGTCCTGCGTTTGCGATTTATGCTCTCTCAAAAGCAAAGGGGCGACGCTTTGGCCAACAGCAGACACTGTTTCAAGATGTCAGTCGGCTTGGCGCGCGCCTAGGCATGGACATCTTTGTGATAACGCCTGGGGCTGTCCGGGCGGGTGTTCATGTCGTCTCGGGGTACCGTTTTCGCGAAGGTGTGTGGCGCGAAGAAACGTGTCCTTATCCGGACATCGTGTGGCGCAGATTGACCAGTCGCCCACGCGCACTGCAGGCGAAGTTGATCGAGGATGAAACAGTCTTCTCGGAGATGCCGCAAATCACGCTGCCGCGCTCCATGAGTGAGAAGGGTGTTATGCATCAACGCGTATTGACGCGCGCTCCTTTTTCTTCACACGTGCCACAGACCAAGATTGCTCACAATGAAGAGACGCTCATCGCGTGTGTGGATGCATTTGACGACTGCTACGTGAAACCAGCGCGTGGCACCCAAGGCATCGGTATCGCGCGCCTGCGCCGTACGCGCGGCGGCCATGAATTCCTACGCGATGGCGCGCCTGCGAGCAAGATTTCTCTACCTGAGCTCGCACTTTGGTACGCTTCTTTTTTTCGTGTGGGTGAACGTGTCATCGTGCAGGAGACCATCCCGCTTCTTCACACCATGGATAAGCGACCGCTTGATTTTCGCTGCCTCGTGCAGGCGGTAAACGGTCGACCCGTCGCGACGGCGCTTATCGCGCGCGTCGGTTCCCCGCAATCGATCACGACCAATCTTCACACAGGCGGTGAGGCGGTTTCTGCGCAGGACCTCCTGCCGCGTCTCACTGCGTCGCAGGCGAGCGCAATGCCTGCAGAATTTCGACGTGCAGAATCTCTCGCGTGTGATCTGTTTGAAATGCTCCAGCGCCAGCATGGCGAGTTGGGAGAAGTGGGAATCGATTTCGCGTTTGATCAGAATCTTCGCATCTATATCCTTGAAATCAATCCATGCCCCGGTCGGAGGATGCTCAGAAATGTCGATCCGCGGTTGCGCATGCACTCCATCACGCGAATCCTAGAGCATGCGCTTTGCATTACAGGGTATGAAACGATCAAATCATGACGAGGAGAATGGCGTGTGGCGAGTCCATCAAGGCGCGTGCGAAAACCATTTCTGACAGGTGCAGACAACAAGGGAAGCACGGTCGGCGTCATGACGCACGTGCGACTTGTCGATGGCCAGTTTGCTGGGAGACAGGGCCTCGCCCTCATGAAATATCTTGAGCTTGGGAGAAAGCATGACATCGCGGTGTGCATCTTTGACCCGGCGGATGTCGATATAAAACGCCATGTGCTGCAGGGGTATGTGTTGCGCGGGATCGAGACGTCCCAGGTCATTCAGCGCGAAATGCCGATTCCTCTGGTCATTTACGATCAGATCTTGTCCCGGAGATACGAGCAATTGCGTTCTTTTCGACCGCTGCGCGCGTATCTGCAAAAGAATGCCAAACTGTTTAACAACGGTTATTTCGACAAGTGGGATGTCGATCAATGGTTAAAAAAGCGTACCGCACTCCTTTCCTTTCTACCAGAGACGTATCCACTCCGTGACGCAGATCAATTGCATTCTTTTTTGATGAGACACCCAGTCACATTTATCAAACCGACGGCTGGAAGCCTTGGCATCGGAATTTTGCGGGTGATTCAAAAAGATCGCGACTGCCTCGCACAGTTGCGAGAGCGCTCAGGGGCGCTGCGTGAAGAAACGTTTAAAAGCGCAGAGGAGCTGTTTGCGCGTTATCAAAAACGTTTTTTGCGTCCCCACATCCTCCAACAGGGTCTGACGCTTATTCAGGTTAATGGGTGTCCTGTCGACTTGCGTGTCGTTGCACAAAAAAATCGCTTAGGCATATGGTGCATCACAAAGCAATACGCCCGAAAAGCCGCCAGCGGTGAGTTTGTCTCCAATCTAACCACGGGCGGTGAGGCGCTTCGCATTGGCGATCTGGAGCGCAGCGGGCTGATTCAAAACGCTCAGTCACTTCGCGAGACGATCAAGACGCTTACGATGGAGGTCTGTGATTGTATCGAAGAAGAGAGTCACACGTTGATCGGTGAACTCGGTCTTGATTTTGGAATTGCGCCTGACGGTCATCTTTATGTCATTGAGGTGAACAGCAAGCCGTTCAAATCACCTGTCACCGAACTCGGTTCGGAGAAATTGCTCGATCTCTCGTTTTTGCGTCCTCTGCGCTTTGCGCAGGGACTGAGCGTGAAACGAGGTCAAAAAGGGGTACCGCGATGAGCACATACCTTCTCCATCAGGGGCAGGCTTCTGCCAGGCGGCTGGTTAAACGTGTGCCTGGACTGATCGGGATTCGCGAGGTGCGTGGCCATGTGCAGTCGACCGATCGACTGATTCGCTATGTGGGCGGAGAAGAGCCGGACGCAGGCGCGTGGGTCATCAATCGAAGGGCTGCATTTGAAACAGCCAGTCAGCGCAAGCGTATGGCCGAGCGACTTAAAATGACAGGGGTTCGCTTGCCGAAATATGCGCGATCGGCGCGCGATGGATGGCAGGCTCCTTTGACGAGGCACTATCGCATTCCGGTGTTTGGGCTGCGCGCCCTCGCGTGTTTTCGCACCGATCAAAAAACGGTGTGGCTGAGCCAGCGCGTACGTGAAGTGGTTGACTCGATGTCAGAAATTCCGCTCGATTTTGATGAACAGGCAGGAAAAGTGTGCCAATTGGCTGTGCGCGCGACACACGCATTGGGACTAGAAATGTCCCTTGTGAGCATTGGTGTCACACCGCGCGGCATGCTTGTTGTCTTGGACGTCTCTCCGGCGCCTGTCATGCAAGGAAGGATTCTCGAAGTGTTTGCGCAAGCGATTCACGAGTGGATTGAACAGCGTGAAACAGCTATCGATCCGGCGCGCATTTTACTTGGCACCGATCTTGAATTTATGCTACGCGGAAAAAAGGGGAAGATGGTTCTCGCGTCTCGCTTCTTTCCGCTCAAAGGCGTGGTTGGCTGTGACGATCGGAGCTTTGGTGGAGACCGCATGAAACACCCGCTTGCAGAGGTGCGCCCGGCACCCGCCGCCACGCCGGAACGCCTGTGTGAGAATGTGCGACAGACGCTCTATGAGGCCGCCGGGCGCTTCCCGCACGAATTTCCACAGTGGATTGCCGGGTGTGCGCCGTTTGAACGCTTTCCGACAGGTGGTCATATTCATATGAGCGGGGTACCTTTTCACGGCAGGTTGGTCCATCTGCTGGATGTGTATGTCGGGCTTCCGCTGATGCTGATTGAGGATCCGATGAGCAGTGTGCGCAGAAGACCGCGCTACGGTTTTCTTGGTGATGTTCGTCACAAGCCGCACGGGGGTTTTGAGTACCGCACACCTGGCAGCTTTCTGGTCGATCCGGTCATCGCCATGTGCGCATTCGCATTGGCGCACATCGTCATTCACCATCAGCAGGAGCTTGTCTGCCATCCACTCTACGAGGATGAAATGACGCGCGCGTTTTACAAAAATGACCGCGACACGCTTTTGCCTATGGCGCGAGCGATCTATTCTTCCCTGCGTAGAACGACCGCGTATGAGCGATTCCAGGATGTCATCGACCCTGTTTTTGAGATGATCGAGCGCGACGAAGTGTGGGATGAGAATGTGGATGTGCGCGATGCGTGGGGTGTGCGTGAGCAGGCTGAAAGTCGCGCACGGACAACGGCTTCTTAAGCGATTGTCGCTTGTGATGTGATGTGATGAGAGAAGAGAAAGGGTTTTTTTCATGCCGTATGATAAAAATACTGACGCACTGCGCGAGGGGCATGAAGATTCTTTGCACCGGAAGCGCGCGTCTACGCTTTCTTCAAAGCCGCTGTGTATGGTGTGGATCGGAGAGCGTCAGGTGCGCACTGCCTATCTGCAAACGCTAAAGCGTGAGGCGGCGTGGTTTGGGTTTGACGCAGCGATCGTGACTACACCGCAACTCCTCGAAGTGCTACAGACAATTGAGCGCTCAGCTGTCGTCTATAATCGCTTGGGGACGCGTAAAGACGAGTCGCAATCGGCGGTTGTTCAGTGCAAACAAATGCTTGATGCGCGAAAGATCCCCTATTTTAATCCGTCTTTCCTTTCCAAGCGCGATGTAAGCATCTGGCTCCATCAAGACGATCAGGCGTCCGCATTGTTACCTGACACAACGTCTCATTTCAGTGAAGACGATGTAAAAGAATTTCTAAAGCGTTATCCACTCGTCTTTATCAAGCCGACTGACGGAAGTTTTGGCGAAGGCATTGTGCGCATCGCGCGCGAGGCGGGGCGGGTCGTGATGGCAGAGAGGCGCGGTCGGCGCGTCGTTTCGACGACGTTTGAGAGTATTTCTGCGCTCGCCAAACACGTGACGCGCACACGTAGCGCGACGTGCGTCTTGCAAGAAGGAATACAACTGCGTTCGGTGCAGGGATGCCCTACGGATTTTCGCGTTCATCTTTGCAAGGACGGCGAAGGTCAATGGCGGATCGCTGGCAGCGCGGCAAAGATTGCGCGGCGCGATGCGATTACCACGCACGTATACAGTGGGGGGCACGTTGATGCGGCAGAACAGGTCTTGCGCGGCTGGTATGGCGCGCGCGCGCTGACGATGCGTGAACGCATCGACCAGTCAGCTATCACCATTGGACGTGCGTTAGAGCGATTCGTCTCAGGGTCGCTTGGAGAACTGGGTCTTGACATGGGCATCTCGGCGGATGATCGCATCGTTTTGTTTGAGGCAAATGCCAAACCTGGGCGCACCATCTTTCACCACCCTTCCTTAAAAAATCAAGCGGCAGCCTCGCGCAGGATGCTGCTCTCTTTTGCGGCGAGTCTGACGCGCCCCCCGCAGAATCGCCTTAAGCCAAAACTTGACACGTCGCTCCCTAAGAACGAATCGGGCACGCCTTTCGAAGAATCCACTACGCAAGAGTCGGCTTCCTTTGAAACGTATGGGAGTCGGGCGCGATGAGTGTCGGCGTACTGACGGCAAGCGTAACGCGCGGCAAACCGGGTGGCGACACCATGCATTTTCGCAGACTCGTTCGCCTCGGCGAGCACATGGGGATCCCCATTTTTGTGTATAGCCTCAAGCCAAACGGTACCCTTGAAACGTATGCGTGGAATGCGTCTGGCGGAGGTTTCACGGAAATTCAGATGAAACAGTTGCCGCGTGTGCTCTACAACCGCATTCCGACACGCAGGCTGGAGCAAACGGATTGGGTAACATCCTTTAAGACCCGCTTTTCACGCGAAGGGAGAATTCTCACCAACCCAAACTTCCTCTATAAAGATGAACTTGCACGCATTTGGTCACGCGCGCCTGAATTATCCGCAAACGTTCCCGTTTCACTCGTTTCGCCGACTGTAGAAGAAGCACTTCTCGCGTTTCGCGAGTATCCGGTGTGGTATTTGAAACCAGCGCACGGCAAAGCGGGGATGGGCATCAAGCGTTTGCAGTGCGGTGCTCACTCGATCGGGATTACCCATCAGGAAAAAGGCCGTACTCGTATATCAGAACTGCGCGATGAGTTGATGGTTCGGGCGTTTTGGCGGAGTCTCCCCGCGCGCTTTGTGTTGCAGCGCGAGGCGAATACGCTAACGATTGATGGCTGTCGCGTCGACGTGCGGATGCTGATGCATCGTGACTTGCAGGATGGTTTTACGCGATCGGGTGCGGGCGTTCGAATTGGACCGCGCGACGGGATCACGACGCATGTTCCAAACGGCGGACGATTGGCAGCGCTTGACAAGACGTTACATGAGCTTTATGGGCGGCGTAGTGAAGAGGTGAATGCGCGGATTGAGAAGGTTGTTCAATCTGCCGCGCGCGCACTTGAACTCGGGTGCGGCGGCATTTGGTGTGAACTCTCCTTTGACCTCGGTCTGGCGCCGGAGGGGACGCCTATTCTATTTGAAGCCAATGCAAAACCCATGAAATTTGATGAGACGAAGATTGAAACAGAAGGAAAAATGCGTCTTTTGCGCACACTGCAACACATCGCCGAAAGCTGAGTCTGGAGAAAACTGATGGTTGCGCGAAGCGCGCACGCTTGCTATGATGTTCACACCTGCCGTGTGCGTATGAGGGCTTATGTTTTGAACCTTACGTGTTATAAGGGAAACAGATCGGAGTTTCGTGCTGGCATGCCCTCTTTGAAGGGACGTCAAACACTCGAAACCACAGTTGCCCACCTGCGAGAGCAGGTTCGAAAACACGCGTCCTTTACGGCATGCGCGGGTTTTAAATGAAAAGACAAGTGAACCGCCGCAGGAATGTCCTCCTGCGGCTTTTGCATGGAAAATTTGTCACCTAACCGATCTTTCGATAAACTAGAGTCAACGAGAACAGGGAGGAACGACCTGGTGCTGCGAAGTGAACTTGATCCCGCATTGACCGTGCATCGCCCCTCGATCCCCGTGCAGGAAGCGCTGAAACATGCGGCGGGATTGCGCGAAGAACTAAAGGGTGCGTACCGCGGGAAACGCTATCTCCTAAAAACGTATGGATGTCAAATGAATGAACACGACTCGGAAATGATTGCCGGGTTGCTCGAAGAAATGGGATATGCCGCGACAACCGATGAAACGGCTGCGGATTTGATTCTTTTTAATACGTGTGCGGTGCGCGAGAATGCGGAAAACAAAGTGTTTGGCGAGATTGGACGCGTCAAACCGCTGAAACAGCTTAATCCGCAACTCTTGCTTGGCGTTTGCGGGTGCATGCCGCAAGAAACTGCGGTGCAAGAGCGTGTGCGCAGCACATATCCGTGGGTGGATGTCGTCTTTGGCACGCACAATATCCATCGCATGCCTGAACTGATTGAGCAGGCGAGTCACTCGTTTGAAACGGTCATGGAGGTTTGGGAACAGTCGGTGGAGACGCTTGATGAACTCCCAAAGGCGCGCACCGATCAGACGCGCGCTTGGGTCAATATTCAGTACGGTTGCAACAAGTATTGCACGTACTGCATTGTGCCGTACACGCGCGGAAAAGAGCGTAGCCGCACGATGGAGAGCATCGTTTCGGAAGTCGTAGACCTTGCCGCGCGCGGTTTTAAAGAGGTGACGCTGCTCGGCCAGAATGTGAATGACTATGGATTGGATCTTGGAACGCATTTTTCGACACTGTTGCGGGCTGTGGGGGGTGTCGCGGGGATTGAACGGGTACGTTTTACCACGTCTAATCCGTGGAATTTTACAGATGATTTGATCGAAGCGATTGCCGAGACGAAGACCGTATGCCATCACATTCACCTCCCGGTGCAGTCGGGTAGCAATGCAATCTTAAAGCGGATGAACCGGGGATACACGCGCGAGTACTATCTCGAACTGGTGAGAAAGATCCGCGAACGCATCCCGGGCGTCGCGCTGACGACCGATTTGATTGTAGGGTTTCCGGGGGAGACGGAGCAAGATTTTCAAGAGACGCTCACCCTCGTTTCTGACGTTCAGTTTGACAATGCATATACGTTTTCGTATTCGGCGCGAACAGGTACGCCGGCGGCTGGATTTAAGGATGCCGTTTCAGAAGATGAAAAAAAGCAGCGCTTGGCTCGTTTGATGAGCGTTCAGGATGGCTATACGCTTGCGGCGAGTCAGCGAGCGGTAGGCGCGACGGCGCGCGTTTTGGTAGAAGGCGTCTCGCGAACGAACGGGCACGTCCTCGCTACTCGGACGGACACGAATAAGCTGGTGCTGGTGGAAGGACCGCCGCAGTGGATTGGGCAGTCGATTTACGTTCGCATCCTATCGGCCAACACGTGGACGCTGCGCGGGGAGCGCGTGGATCGTGAAAGTGTGGCGATGACAGGATCATGAAGACCCCGATGCTTGACCAGTACGAGCGTATCAAGGCGTCCTGTCCGGACGCCCTTTTGATGTACCGCCTGGGTGACTTTTATGAGCTGTTTTATGACGATGCAACGCTTGCGAGCGAGCTACTCGGACTGACTCTCACGGGTCGGGGCAAAGGGGATTCGCGCATTCCGATGTGCGGGGTTCCGTTTCACGCGGCAGAAGGATACATCGGGAAACTGGTGGATGCGGGGCTGCGCGTGGCGATCTGTGAGCAGGTGGAAGATCCGCGCAGCGTCAAGGGCATCGTTCGCCGCGAAATTGTGCGCATCGTTACGCCAGGAACTGCGCACGAGTATTTGCGGGAGGAAGACGGACCGCTGCGCATCGGGACGCTTGAGCTGCGCTCCTCGCGCACTTTGGGGGCGGTTGCAGCGATGCTTGATCCACTTACGGGGGATTGTCTGCGCATGGAGGCGACGACGCAGGAACTCCTCGGCTGGTTTAAAACATCGGGCGTGCGCGAATTGATTGTTGACAGCCAAACATCTGAACAGGCGAGGCGGGCAATTGGGGAGATGGCGACGGCGCTCAATGCACTCGTTTCCCATTTGCCGGCAGATCGCGTGACGCACGCACAGGATGACCTCGCGCAGGTTGTCACAACACGTCTCGTTGAGTACGTATCGTATACGCTTTGCACAACGCCGCTCCATATGAAACCTGCAACGTCTGTAAATGACACACCTTATCTGTATGTATCTGCAGGCACGGCGCACCACCTGGAACTGCTTGAGCCGCGCCGCTTTGCCAAGCGCTCGACGTCCCTCTTTGATTTTCTACAGACTACCCACACCGCGATGGGAAAACGCGCGTTGCGCCAAATGATTCTCTACCCACTCGCGGATGGCAAGGCGATTGAAGCGCGTCTCGTCGTGCTTGATCACGTGATGGAAAACGCGGTTGCCCGCGCAGAGACGGCAGAGCTGTTGCGCGGGTTCCGCGATCTTGAGAAGATGTGCGCGCGCCTTTCAAGCGGGGCTGCAGGCCCGCGCGATATACTTTTTATCGCGCAGTCGATGCGCCGCGCGGTGCAGATTCGAAACGTATGGGAACAGGTTGCGACTGCGGTCCCCCTCCACGCGCTGCTCGCGGATCTGCCGCGCGATGACGCGCAGGATGTGCAGATTGAGGCGATGTTGGTGGATGATCCGCCCGTCGCCGAGCGGGCGCTTGGCGTGATTCGGGAGGGCGTAGATCCTGAGATTGACCGATTGCGTCGCATCGCACAAGACAGTCGCGCGTACATGGCGGAACTCGAAGCGCGCGAGCGGCAGCGGACGGGGATACGTTCGCTTAAAATCGCCTATAACCGCGTCTTTGGGTATTACATCGAGGTGACGGCGAGCAATCGCGCTCTGGTGCCTGATGATTATGAACGAAAACAGACGTTGGCAGGCGCTGAGCGCTATGTGACGCCGGAGCTTCGACTGCGGGAAACGGAGATTCTGTCAGCGGAAGATCAACTGCGCAATCTTGAAGAAGGCCGCGTGCGCCAGATGATCGAGGAAATGCGCAGGCGGGTTCCTGAGATTCAGAAAACGGCCTCACTCATCGGCATGCTTGACGCCTTCACGGACCTCGCAGAGATTGCGCTGCGCTATCGCTTCACCCGTCCTGTACTCGATGACAGCACGGACCTTGAGATCAAGGCGGGGCGTCACCCCGTTGTGGAGCGGTGGCTCTCTGCCGCCTACGTCCCGAATGACACGTTTCTCTCTGATGAGCGGCAACTCGCGATCATCACGGGGCCGAACATGGGCGGAAAGAGCACGTATATGAGACAAGTGGCATTGATTGTGATCCTCGCGCAAATTGGCTCGTATGTGCCAGCGGACTACGCGCGCATCGGCATAGTGGACAAGCTGTTTACGCGCATTGGCGCATCGGATGATGTCGCGTCTGGGCAGAGCACGTTTATGGTGGAAATGGCTGAAACCGCAGAATTGCTCACGATGGCGACGGAGAAAAGTTTGATCTTGCTCGATGAAATCGGGCGCGGAACCGCAACGTATGACGGGCTCTCGATTGCAGAGGCGGTGATTGAATTTCTGCACGATCAGGTTAAAGCGCGCACCCTTTTTGCAACGCATTATCACGAGCTCACCGAACTCCCGCAGCGTTTGCCGCGCACGTTCAATCTCTCGGTTGCCGCGTCCACGGAGCGTGACGCGCTTATTTTTCTCCACCACGTAAACGAAGGACCGGCGAATCGCTCCTATGGCATTGATGTCGCAAAACTGGCGGGCGTCCCGAAACGGGTGACGGCGCGCGCGCGGATGCTGCTTCAAGAGCGCGAGGCACAGGCGCGCCAGATGAATCGTGAACAGGTTTCCTTTTTTGATACGCCGACTGCACAAGAGGACCAAGAGGCCAGGGCGATTCTTGAGACGCTTGCGGAGCTTCCTCTCGATGAGTGGACGCCGCGCGATGCGCTGACCTATCTTTTTGACCTTCGTGAACGCCTGCGCGCGACACGCGAAAACGGGAGTGAAGGGGTGAGCGCATGGGGCGCATCGCGCAACTGAGTGAACTTGTCGCCAATCAGATTGCGGCAGGTGAAGTTGTCGAGCGACCGGCGTCGGTCATTCGCGAACTCCTCGACAATGCGATAGACGCTGGGGCGACGAAGATTGACGTCACCGTGTCCGGTGGTGGACTCACGCGCATGGAAGTACAGGACAACGGCTGCGGGATGGATGAGGATGATCTGGTGCTCTCCATTATTCGCCACGCGACGAGCAAATTGCGCACGATGGATGACTTTCGAAAGCTTCACACGCTCGGTTTTCGCGGAGAGGCGCTGCCTTCGATCGCATCGGTCAGCCACATGATCTTGCGCTCGCGCGTGGAAGGGCATCCTGGCGGCATTGAATTGCGTGTGACAGGTGGAGAAAAGATCGATCAGGCGCCGATTGGCATGGCGCGCGGAACGCGTGTGACGGTCGAAGACCTCTTTTATAACACGCCTGCGCGGCTCAAGTTTGTGCGATCGCTCCAGACGGAGGTCAGTCATATCACGGAGGTTGTCACAAAGCGCGCCATGGCGTATCCAGCGATTGCCTTTACCTTGAAAGTGGATGGCAAGCTGACCTTTTTGACACCCGGAAGCGGCGACCTGACATCCGTTTTTCTCTCGTTGTACGGAGCGGATGTGACGAAGCGCGCGCTCGCCGTTCACGGTGTGCGTCCTGATTTGCGTGTACACGGCCTGATTGGGGCGCCGCAAGACGCGCGCACCGCGCGTCACGCGATGTGGTTTTATGTGAATCAGCGACCGATTCGCAGTCAGGCGTTACAGTATGCGGTTATCGAGGGGTATGGCACCGCACTATTCAAAGGAAGGTATCCGCTGACAGCACTCTTTCTTGAGATGGATCCGGCGCTCGTTGATGTGAATATCCATCCGAGCAAGCTGGAGGTTCGCTTCAGTGAGGAACAGGATGTGCGGGATGCGGTGACGCGGGCGATTCAGGCGGCGCTTATGACAGGCCTCTATATTCCTGACTTGTCTGAAAAGGAATCGCCTGCAGATGAACTGTTGCAACTGCGTGAACGCCCGCACGATGACGCGTATCTGTCAAAGCAGTTGGCGATCAGCGACGCCGACGGGGTTGACCGCATGTCTTACAGCGCTTCGCACCATGTGCAGGATTCAGACGCGGGTGGATACGAATCGCAATCGCGCGAGGGTGAATTTCGCCAGACATGCCAAGTGTACACCCGCGTTCAGTCTGCTTCGTCTTCTCCCTCGACGCCCCTAGGAGCGGAGCTGGCAGAGGCACTGACGCGAACACCTGCGCGGGAGCAGACGGTGTCGCAGGAGCCGGTAGACGATCTTCAGGATCGCGCGCGACTGCGGCCGATTGCCCAGGCGTTAACGATGTATGTCGTTGCAGAGGATGACGAGGCGGTCTACTTGATCGATCAGCATGCGGCGCACGAGCGGATACTCTATGAGCGATTCATGAAAATGGCCGGGGCAGGAACGACGCAGGAACAGGAACTGCTCGTTCCGCTCACCTACTCGCTTACACCTGCCGCGTTTCTTCGCGTGATGGAGCGGATCACGGATGCCAAGCGAATGGGACTGGTGTATGAGCCGTTTGGCGAACATGACCTCGTGGTGCGCGCGGTTCCGCTCTGGTGGCAGGGCATACCGCTTGATCGCATGGTGCAAGAAACGATCGACACTTTTTTAGAGGACGAAGGAGCCGATCAAAAAACGTGGGAAAAACGAGTGATTCTGCGCGCCTGCAAAGCGGCGATCAAGGCGAATCAAAGGTTATCCATGATGGAGATGCAGGCGCTTCTCGACGAGCTTTCGACGCTTCAGAATCCGTTTACGTGCCCACACGGTCGACCAACCGCGCTGAGGATCGGACGGGATCGACTGGAAAAGGAATTTCGCAGGCGTTAGATGAGACGTATTGGCGCAAGCATGCGGTCGTGACAACGTCCGCCAATGGCGCGCTGCGACAAGAGGGGCGCGCGCGCCATATTGCAAAACAGTATCATCTACGCTTTGTGGCGCGGACAAAGCGGCCCTTGGCGCTATTTCTTAAAGACGAAGGGGTCGACACTGCGATTGTCATTGGCGATGACCCGCGGGTCGCACTTTTTGACGGGGTGTCGCCACACGGTTTTTTCTATCATCCGGGCATTTCTCTCCCACGCGTCAAGGCGATGGAAAAAGGGGAAATGGATCGCTTTGTGGAGCTGTGTGGTGTACGTCGCGGGGATCACGTTTGGGATGGGACCGCAGGACTCTGCTCGGAGGCAACGCTGCTCGCGGCGGCAGTCGGCGAGGAAGGACAGGTAACGGCGACTGAGGCGCATTTCTTGACCTATCTGGTGGTTCGTGAAGGATTGGCAGCGTATCATTCCTCGTCCCCACAGTTTAACAGTGCCATCCGGCGAATTGCGCTGCGCTTTGGGGTATGGCAGGAACAGGTTCGCATGGACGCGACAAAGCGTCCGGACATCTTCTATTTAGACCCGATGTTTGAACAGACGATCAACCGCTCTTCTGGCATGCAGGCGTTAAAACCGTACACGCTGCCCGCATGCTTTTCGCGTGCGGATTTGGATTTGGCGCGCGGTTTTGCGAGACGCAGATTGATCGTTAAAACGAGACGGCACAGTGCGTGGCTACGCGCTGTTCAGCCTGATGAACTTCATGAGTCTGCGCGAATTGCCTATGCCGTTTTTTACGCAGCACCGTCACAGGAAGGGGGATCCATATGAAAACGCGCATTCTCTGTATTGTCGGGCCGACGGCCGTCGGCAAAACGGAACTCAGCTTGCAGCTTGCAGAAGCGCTCTCTGGAGAAATTGTAAGTGCAGACTCTATGCAAGTCTATCGCGGAATGGATATTGGCACGGCCAAACTGCTGATGAATCAGCGCCGCGGAATTGTGCATCATATGATTGATGTTGCAGACCCTACAGAGGTATATACCGTGCACCGCTATGCCGTTCAGGCCCGAAAGACGATTGATGAGATTGCGCTGCGCGGCAAGACTCCGATTGTCGTTGGTGGAACGGGGCTCTACGTGCGGGCGCTCACGGAGCATTTTGATTTTACGGAGACACGTGAGAATGAGGCGTTTCGGGCGCAACTCACTGCCCGCGCAGAGCGTGAAGGCGTGCAGCGATTGCACGAGGAGCTTATGCTGCGCGATTCTGAGGCGGCAACAAGAATTCATCCGAATGATCTTCGGCGCATCATTCGGGCGCTTGAAGTAAATGAGATCACTGGAAAAACGCTTCACGAGAACTGGAATCAAGGTGATTCACCTTACGATTCAGTTATGATTGGATTGACTCTTTCTCGTGACGCACTCTATCAGAGAATCGATGCACGGGTTTTGCAGATGATGGAAGAAGGATTGCTTGATGAGGTGGAACGGTTGCGCGCGCGCGGGTGTCGTCGCGACATGGCTTCGATGCAGGCGATTGGGTACAGGCAAGTGTTCGATTTTTTCGAAGGGTTGATCTCGCGCGAAGCGATGATCGACGAGATTAAAAAGGCAAGTCGGCGCTATGCAAAGCGTCAGTGGTCGTGGTATCGAAACGATCAGAGCGTACACTGGTACGATCGTTCAGAAGATGGTATGATACTGGAAATGATTCGCGATCGCGTTTTACAAGGATGGTTTGAGTCGCGGAGCGGCTCGCAGCCGCTGGGGGGCACACGGTGAGTAACGGAAAATTGATTAACATTCAGGATGCATTTTTGAATCAGATTCGCAAAGAAAATGTGCCAGTGATCGTTTATTTGGTCAATGGATTCCAAATTCGGGGGATTGTCAAAGCGTTTGACAATTTTACCATTGTGATCGAGTCAGATGGCAAACAGCAATTGATCTACAAGCACGCAGTTTCAACCTTTACGCCGAGCAGAAATGTGCGTTTTGACACAGAGGCGCTGAATCAGACCACGTAAAAACGTGCGACGCACGCATTCGCGCCGCTCACAGCGAATGTGAGCGTGTGCAAATTATGAAATGCAACTTGTTCTTGACTTGGAAATTCAATTGTGCTATCTTATGTGTGTTGTCGATATGCCAGCGTAGCTCAGTTGGTAGAGCAACTGACTTGTAATCAGTAGGTCGCGGGTTCGACTCCTGTCGCTGGCTCCAAAATACCTTGATTTGACGGGCTTTCTCGATCTTGAGAAAGCCTTTTTTTAGTTTATGGATGAGTCAACATGAGGCTCGTATGTGTTATGATTTATCATTAAAGATAGAATGTAAAAGAGTGTCGTTGCAAAGAAACCTCATTACAACCCCAGCATGATGCCAAGATTTAGCGAGTATGGTATAGTTATTGTAGTAAACTATCCTTGGTACCGCGGGAAGGGCCGAATCTCCTTTTTTGGAGAACGGGGGAACCATTTGTGGGGTGAATAGAGTGGACTGCGCCCGCAGTCGCTCTTAGGCGCGTATTATTTCGCCGAATCCGTCAGCTAACCTCGTAGGCGAATACTGGTGGCGACCATGTGCCGCTCATTTTACTTTCCAATCCCAATGCATCAATTGATTCAATACGCTTCTTTTTGTCTGTCTAAAATGATGCGTATTGGCCAAGGAAATCCACCAGGAAGGGTGGGTAGCGTACGCATTGCCCGCGATTCGATCACGGGTATTCATTTGTTGCGCCTAAGCGCCGGAAAAGGGGTTGAACGGACGATTTTACGTTTTATCGATTTAACAAAATCCTACGCTGATCAGACGGTTGCCGTTGATCATCTCAATCTATCGATCGAGCGTGGAGAGTTTGTCGTGCTCATAGGTCCCTCGGGGTGTGGCAAATCGACCACGCTGCGCATGGTAAACCGTCTGGTTGAACCGACGTCTGGAACGATCGAGATTGACCAACGTGACGCTCGCTCCTATCCCCCTGTTGAACTTCGCAGGCGGTTAGGGTATGTGATTCAACAGATTGGATTGATGCCTCATTTGACGATCGCGGAGAATATTTCGTTTGTCTTGAAACTTCAAAGAATAGGCAAAGTGCAAAGGCGCGCGCGGGCGCGAGAATTGCTGAAACTCGCTGATCTCGACCCGGACACTTATCTTGACCGCTATCCCGTCGAGTTGAGTGGGGGGCAGCAACAGCGCGTCGGTGTTCTTCGCGCGTTGGCGCATAATCCAGAGATTATTCTAATGGATGAGCCGTTTGGGGCACTTGATCCGATTACGCGCGAACAACTTCAAGATGAGTTGAAACGTTTGCAGCGTAGCGTACAAAAGACGATTCTCTTTGTCACGCACGATATGGACGAAGCATTGCGCCTCGCCGATCGCATCGTTGTGATGAAGGGCGGGCACATCGTGCAGGTGGCTGCGCCTGACGAGATCCTACGCAATCCGGCGGATGAGTTTGTCGCGAATTTCATCGGTCGTCAAAGGATGTTGGGGCGGTTTCAAGAAATGGATTTGCGAAGCGTGAATGCCTGCGGGGCAGATAGCGAAATGGCGCGACAAGCTACTCCTGCAGAAAAAGTAACAGTGAATGTAGCGGGGGAGGCGGTGCGATCCTCATGCTGATTCAACATACGCTGCAGTATTTTGCGCAACACACAGGCCATATTCTCAGGGCGACGGAACAACAGATCGTCTTGGTGTTGATTCCAATCGGATTGGCGGTCTTGATCGCTGTTCCGATGACCATTCTTGCGACACGCGTGCGCAAGTTATACCCGTGGGTTATCGGGTTTAGCAACGCGGTGCAAACAATCCCCAGTCTCGCGCTGCTCGTTTTAATGATTACATTAGGGCTTGGAATCGGCGTTCTTCCATCGATCGTCGCACTGTTCGTCTACGCGCTTATGCCCATTGTTCGGAATACGTACGTAGGGATTGACGGTGTCGCTTCAGAATTAAAAGAAGCGGCGATTGGGATGGGCACAACGAAATGGCAACTACTCTGGTTTGTTGAACTTCCCTTGGCGCTTCGGGTCATTCTTACAGGAATTCGTTCTTCATTAGTATCTACCGTAGGATTTGCCACACTGGCCGCTTTGGTTGGCGGAGGAGGGCTTGGTTCGCTTATTTTGCAAGGGCTTAGCATGGCCAGCAACTCAATTGTCTTGGCGGGGACCATCCCGGCCGTTTTGATGGCATTTTTAGCTGAATTTCTGATGGCGCAATTGGAAAAATGGGTAACACCGCGCGGATTGCGCGTGCGAGTGGGAGGCGCGGGTGAGCGATGAGCAACAAGCGAAAAGGGTTGATTTTAAGTGCGAGTGGCGTCATGGCCGTCGCGCTCGCGGGATGCGGTGTACAGTCTGCGACAAGTAGCCTTGGGGCTGCCCCGAAGCAGATCACCATTGCGTCACAGGATTTTTCTGAGGCTGTGATTGATGACTACATTTTAAAGGATCTCATTGAAGTGAAGACGCATATTCATGTGACGATCAAACAAACCTCCGGCGCGTCGCAACTCATGCATTCGATGATGCAGCAGGGGGCGATTCAAATGTATGTCGGGTATGATGGGACTGAGTTTCAAGAGTCGCTGCATCAGTCTTACAGTGGGAAATTTGCGGGGCATCCAAAAGCGGTGACAAAATACGTAAAAACACAGGAGATGAAGCAGTTTGGTGTCTGGGTATCGCCATCCCTCGGGTATCAAGATACGTATGCGTTGGCCGTCAATCAATCCACGGCGCAAAAATACCATCTGACCACCGATTCTCAGGCGGCAAAGTATTTTGGGACATGGAATATGGCGACGGACACGACGTTTCCCTATCTACATCACACAGGTTTGAAAGGGTTTGAACGCACATACGGGGCCACATTCAAGAAAGTGACGCCGATGAGCTACAATTTGATTTATGAAGCATTGGCGCATCATGATGTACAGGCGATCATGGCCTACTCGACGGACGGTCGCCTCAAGAAGTTGCATGAGGTTCCGCTCGCAGACAATAAAAAATTCTTTCCGCCTTATCACGGGATTGTTCTGATTAAAAATTCGGTTCGCAAAGCGGATCATCTTACAAAGGTGCTCAAGCCTCTGTGGGGGACAATTTCTACGGCGGCGCAGACACAGATGAATTATGAGGTCGACGTCTTAAAAGAGAGTCCGAGCACGGTGGCACATCAGTTTCTCGTGAAAAAAGGGTTGATTTAGTCTCCATTCCGTCAAAAGGGATCCGCTAGATCTCTTTTGACGGTTTGACCAATGGAAGAAGAATGTCGACGACAGTGCCGTGATCCAGATCACTTTTTATGTCGAGCGCTCCACCGTGAAGCTCCATGATCTTAAAACAGGTCATGAGACCGAGTCCCGTTCCTTTTTCTTTTGTTGTATAGAAAGGTTCTCCAATTCGCTTGAGGCGATCTTTTGAGATACCGCTTCCGTTGTCTTTGATGCGAACGACAAAGTGGGTGTCATCGCTCGAAAAGAAGGTCGACAAGGTTACCTTGCCGCCAGATGGCAAGGCTTCGATTGCATTGTTGAGCAGATTGATAAGAACCTGTTTGATCTGGTTTTCGTCACAGAAGAGAAGTGGGACATCGCGGACCGCGTCGACATTCAATTCAATTTGCTGAAGCATGGTCTGCGCTTGAAAGAGCAGGATTACGTCGAAGAGAATCGCGTTAAGATCACTGTACGTTCGGTTGGGCTGCGCTGGTTTTGCGAGAAAAAGGAACTCCTTGGTAATGGTGTTGAGTCGCTCAAGTTCCCGGAGCATCACATCGCAATACATTGGGTTGGCTCCTTCCTCCTTAAGCAACTGGATGAAACCGCTCAAGGATGTCAATGGATTGCGAATTTCGTGAGCGACACCTGCCGCGAGTTGACCCACAAGCGCAAGCTTTTCTGAGCGATAAAGCACTTCTTCGATCCGGCGTTGTTCTGTCAAATCCTCGCCAATATAAATGATGCCCTGAAGTTGATCAGCCTGAGGGATCATCGGACAAAGGTATGTTTTATACACCAGTATGGATCCATCAGATTTTTTATACTCATCCGTGAAGATGCAAGGTTGATTCTTGTCGTACACATGGTGTTTGCGATTCATCATGTGTTCTATGATCTCTCGATTGGCGCCACAAAGTGCGCTCAACTCACTTCCTGTCTTGAATCGATAGTGCACGTTTTGTAGTTTAAAAAATTGAATAGCAATGTGATTGGCTTCAATCCATTTTCCGTTTTCATCGATGAGAACAATCGAGAGTGGCATCGCATTGACAAGACCGCGCAGTCTGGCTTCTTGAATTTCCAAGTAGGAAATGCTTGATTTGAGCTGAGAGTTCCGTTCGCGTAACTCTTCGGTTCGCGTCAATACAAGTCGTTCTAATTCATTCGAGTGGATGACATTGGAGAGTGTCACACCGGTTGTATCCGCCATGGATTGTAAGATCGCAATGTCATCGGTTCTGTAAGCTCTGCTCGCACCAATGCCTGGAATCGTCATGAGACCGACGACCGTATCCTTTTCTCTGAGTGGAAGCACAAGCAGACTTTGAATATCGAATTCCTTGCACAGTGTTGAATTGACGCGCTCGTCACGCGCCGTATCTGGAATAAAGACCCACGCGCGGGATTCTATGACCTCCCAAAAAATGGAGTGTCGCTCAATGTGATCGAATCCCGCGCGGTAGAGGGCGTTCAACTCCGTTGGCGTGACGCGCGCTTCTGGCGACACAAAGACCGCCGTCGTGCGCTGTGTCGCAACGTCAAGCAGGTGAATGCCAATCGCGTGCGCGTCGCATACTTGTTTTACATAGTCAGAACAAATTTTCGTCACTTCTTTAATCGATTTGCATTCAGACATGCGGTTGGAGAATTGATTCCGCAAATTTTGGGCTTTTAAAATTTCTATGTTTTGGATTGCGATACTGGCTACATTGATAAACGTTTCAGCGACAGACTGTTGCTCTTGTGTCAGCAGCATAGGCTTTCCGACATTGTGCGCAAAAACCATGCCGTAGATGTGTTGGTCGACAAGCAGAGGCAACCCTAAAATGGATTGAATGGATAGAGTTTCCTGTTTGACAGGATCAATCGTCGCTTCTTTTTTCACATTGGAGACAAACACCGGACGTTTTGTCTCTGCGATTTGCCGCGCAAACGGATCCTCACGCAAATCGATGGTTAATGTTTGAATAAAATCGCGATCGCCAGGAACATTCGTAACTTTTCCTCGAAACATCGATTCATTCTCCCGAATAAAGAAACCGACCAAATCTGCCGACGTGATTTCGCTGGCAATCGCATCGATCATCGCCTGCAAAATTTCAAGAACAGTTTGACTGGAATAAATCATACCAGTCAATTGTAGCAATTTTTGTGCTATGCTCATGGAAAGTTCCTCCAACAATCTAAGATTGCATACACGGCTGATTCAGTAGAATAGGAGCGTGTAAACGGATGAGAGCGATTGAGGTTGGATTGCGTGAAGTAGCGCAGTGCGGTGTAACGCACGCATTTGGAATCCCTGCGGGATCGATCAATGCGATCTATGATGCGCTGCTCGATATTCCTGAAATAAAATCGCTGATCGTCAAACACGAGGCAAGCGCTGGATACATCGCCGCGGCGTACTCAAGAGTTACGGGACGACCATCACTGGCCATCGGCTCAAGCGGTCCGGGAGCGACCAATCTGCTAACCGCGTGTGCGAATGCATTCACAGAAAAAACGCCTGTCCTCTTTATCACGGGAGCGGTTCCGACACCTATCCTTGGCAAAGGTGGGGCACAAGAACTCCTCGCTACGCCTTTGTTTAAGTCGATCACCAAATCATCCGTTGCAGTTCACAATCCCAGCGATGTGCCAGGTGCGCTTGTCCGCGCCTATGAAACGGCAGTTTCAGGAATTCCGGGCCCTGTTCACGTTGAACTCCCAATCAATGTGCAGATGGCTGAGATCCATTCTCATCCTATTGTCAAGAATACAAGTGAAAAAATACAAACGCAATTCAAGCTGAGTGAAGTCGAAGAAATCACACAAATCATTCAACAGTCCGGTCAGCGCGGCGCGATTCTTCTCGGTTATGGAGCAAAGTCAGCGAAACGTCTCGCGCTTGAACTCGCAGAGAGACTGCAGTGGATGGTCGCCACAACACCGCGAGGGAAGGGAGGATTTCCAGAAACGCATCCCTTGAGTCTTGGTGTCTATGGGTTGGCAGGTCACGAGCGTGCGATTATGTATTTACATAGCAAAGAATGGGATGTCTTACTTGTCATCGGTTCGAGTCTTGGGGAGAGTGGGACGTGCAATTGGGATGAACAACTCGTAAACGAGAAACGATTGATTCACATCGATTATGACGCGAAAGTGTTTGGGCGCGGATTCACGCCGTATCGAACGATCACAGGGCACATCGAACCCATACTTTCGCTGCTGATTGAAAAACTCGGTGCGCGGCCGCCTTTGACCACCACGTTCACGCAAGAAATTGCGGCGGCAGCGGAAGAGATGTCCCCCAGTTTCGATGAAGGGTCGCCAAAATCGACTGAGAATTCACTTAAAACGCGTGACATCATTCGCCGCATCGGTGCGTGCGCACCTGAGGGTACGAAGTTTTACGTGGATATTGGCGAACTGATGACCTATGCGATCCAAGAGTTGACGATGAGGCCTGGATTTGATTTTGATATCAACATTCATTTTGGAGGGATGGGATCAGGAATCACAAGTTCTATTGGCGCTAAGCTCGCGGAACCGGAGCGGCCCGTTGTATGCATCACGGGAGATGGATGCTTTTTTATGCACGGTATGGAAATTCTTACGGCAAAAGAGGCAAAGATCCCCCTTCTTTTTATTGTCGTGAACAACGCGCGTCTTGGCATGGTCTATCACGGGCACATGCTTCAATATCAGCGCTGCCCAAGTGAGTTTAGTCAGGAGCGGATCAATCTCACCGAGGTGGCGCGATCGCTCGGGATTGAAGCGTATCAAGTCAGCCGGATAAGCGATATAACGAAAGAACAGATGCTCCAGTGGACGCAAAGGGGGATGCCCGTCTTCATTGAAGTGGTCGTTGATGGTAACGAGATTCCACCGATGGGTGAGCGCGTTAAGTTTTTGCAAGGTGCAACGTATTAAAGGTGTGTCTCTGCAAGAAAAATGGCGATGTCAAAAAGAGAATTCAGGCATTCTTTTGCTCAACGGCTTTTTAACGGACCGTGGCATGGTGCGTGCTTTTTATTCCGTTTTTTTATTATATATGATAACTTATCTGATATAGGTGGAAGAGGGGAGAGTTCACAATCAACACAAGGGATCGCATGTTTCGTATTTTATGGAGCATTGTTATCGCAATCGGTTTAGCGTTTCTCTTTCTTCCGTTACTCGCCGTTTTTTTCTCAATGCCTATTGGCACACTTTTTCGCGAATTAAACACGGCAGCATCGTATCAGGCGCTCCAACTGAGTATAAAGACAAGTGTCAGTGCACTTATCGTCATTCTTTTACTCGGCACGCCAATCGCATACTGGCTCGCAAGAAGCAACTTTCGCGGACAGTCGCTTGTTCGCGCTGCGGTTCAAATGCCAATCGTCAGTCCACCAGCTGTTGCAGGTGTCGGCCTGCTTTTAGTCTTTGGTCAATCAGGACTCCTCGGGCACGCTTTTTCCCTGTTCGGGATTTCCCTCTCTTTTGACACGTCCGCCGTGATCATTGCCCAGATGTTCATCAGTGCGCCGTTTTACATCCACGCTGCGATGCAAGCGTTCGCGGCGGTGGACGGGCAACTCCTCACTGTTTCGCGCACACTTGGCGTATCGAGATGGTCGACTTTCTGGCGCGTCACCATTCCGCTTGCGGCGCCTGGGCTACTCTCTGGCGCGGCGCTCGCTTGGGGACGGGCGCTTGGGGAGTTTGGCGCTACGATGATGTTTGCTGGCAATTTGCCTGGCATTACGCAGACGCTGCCCCTCGCGATCTATACGGCGATGCAGTCGAACTTTAATGTGGCGGTTGCGATGTCCGCACTCCTTTTGCTCGTTTCCTTCATTTTACTTATCCTGGTGTATATGCTCGGGCGCACCACGCATGTGAATCGCACCGTCAAAAAGGGGGTGCGCAAGAAGCATGCTGTCCTTTCAACTTCGCAAATCACTTCGTGAGTTTACACTTGATGTCAAGCTCAATGTGCCAGCGCACACGTTAGCGCTTATCGGGCACTCTGGGTGTGGTAAAACGACACTGCTTCAACTCCTTGCGGGCCTTGTTCATGCCGATGACGGTTTTATCGAATTGGATGGAAAAACCCTGTTTGACGCAAAGCAAACGGTGATGTTGCCAACGGAGCGGCGCAACATCGGCATGGTGTTTCAAAACTATGCGCTTTTTCCACATCTGTCCGTCGGTGACAACATCGCGTACGGATTGCAGGGAGTCGCGCGTGCCGAAATCGCAGAACGTGTGCGTGATGTATTGCGGATGTTTCAGTTAGAGTCGCTCTCTGAAGCTAAGCCAAACACGTTGTCTGGAGGACAGCAACAACGCGTGGCGCTTGCGCGGGCGCTCGTCAAACGGCCGAAGTTGCTGCTGCTTGATGAACCCTTGTCCGCGCTGGATGTAGAAACACGCGGCCATGTGCGGGCAGAACTGCGTACGCAACTCGATCAGATCGGGATTCCCTGTATTGTGGTGACGCACGATTATGAAGACGCGCGCGTCCTCGGGCAAGAGATCGCTGTCATGGATCGCGGCATCATTTTACAGCGCGGAGAGCCAGAAGAGGTGCGCGAGCGTCCTGCGAATCGTTTTGTGGCGCAATTTGTCGGAACCAACTGGGTGGCAGATGATCAGGTGAGCGAAACGTGTGGAGAAGAGGAGACGCGCGTCCTCTCGTTTGATCCGTGGCACGCGGTGGTCACGCGGGGGCCCGTTTCAGCGGAGCGTCAGTGGCGTGGACGTATTCGCGATCGTGCGCTATATGGGCATGCGCTGCGTTTGTGGGTTGATGGAGATGTTCCGCTCATTGCAGATGTGTCATCGCACACACTTCGTGAAAGCTCGTTTGAGGTGGGCGAGGATGTCTGCATCAGCGTGGCGAGCGAGCACATACGCCAGTATGTCACTCGTGCGCAAAGTGCTGATGAAGAACGTCGAGATGCTTCTATTTTCGTTCGAGATGAACCATCGGAAAAGCAGACGCAAGTTGGAGAACTGTGGCGTCCAGCCTCGCGCATATGCTTTTTGAGATCGCCACTCACAGCGGCAGTAGCGCTGATTGCCGCAGTCGGTGTGGGAGCAAGCGTTACTACGTACTCTCACGCGCAGGGCGCAGGCGCAAATCAGGCGGGTCACTCGACGACACTTACGGCGTTTGTCGCGGCGAATGCAACCGACCCCTTTAACGCGATCATCCAGGCGTTTGAACAAAGGCATTCCGGTGTCTTCATTCAGGCGAGTTATACCGGGACACAAATCTTGCAAACACAGCTACAGCAAGGCGCGCCGGATGATCTTTTTCTCTCGGCCGATCTGAGTCATATTGCGCAGATTAAGAAAGAAGGGCTCGTGACCCAGTTTTATCCGGTTTCACACGATAAGGAAGTGATCGTTGTCCCTAAAGCTAACCCGGCGCATATCACATCTCTCGCAGATCTCGGACGTAAACCAGTCAATCTCATCATTGGGGTCACGAGTGTTCCGATCGGAAAGTACACAAGAGAGATCTTTCAAAAGGCGAATGCCGTGTATGGATCTGCATTTTCGACAGATGCGCTGGCACATGTCGTATCGGAAGAGGTAAACGTAAAACAGATTCTCGAGAAGGTGGCGCTCGGCGACGCAGGAGCGGGGATTGTATACCAGACGGACGTAACGCCTACGCTTCGTTCCAAAGTGACCGTGATCCCAATTCCGGCAACGCTCAACGTGATTGCGACGAATTATATCGCGGTTCCCGTACACGCGCCACACCCTGCGCTCGCGAACGCGCTTTTGCGCATGATGGTATCAGCAAAGGGGCAGGCCATCTTTCAGCAGTTCGGTTATCAGCCGCTGTCTACTGTGGGAGGAAACGGATGAACGTGCGAAGCGATTCACCCACAGGTCGTCGCGATATCAGCGAGTTTCGGGCATTGGCAGTATGGTAGAACTGCTGCTTTTCGCGGATACAATCCGAATGCTCTGATTGCGAGTGGCGCAGATCCGATTGGCGGCGGTCAGTCGTGGAATGACACCGTTGTGAGAATTTCAGCATCAGACAACACCTGATTTGAACGCAGCTACGCATGGCGTGTATTTGCCGTGGAGAATGTTGAATCTGTGAAGGTCATCGTGAGGGTACCACCATCTGTGTGATAGACTAGCGTTGTGGGGGTTACTGCTAGAAGCTGATTAAAGGGGGCACGTGAATTTGACTTGTGATGGAGAAACGCTTCAAAATTATAGTGGCGGAAAGTGGGTGCCGTCTCGCTCAAATGAGACGGAAGCCGTCGTGAATCCAGCAACTGGGGTAACGCTGGCGCACGTTCCGCTCTCTACGCTGGAAGACGTAAACGCGGCGGTCGCGGACGCCGCACACGCGTTTAAAACGTGGAGCCGCGTGCCTGCTCCTAAGCGTGCGCGCATCATGTTTTCCTTTCAGCAACTACTCGTCAAGCACTGGGATGAACTCGCCCAACTTGTCACGATGGAGAATGGAAAGAGTTTTAAAGAGGCGCATGGCGAAGTGTTACGTGGTATCGAATGTGTTGAGTTTGCAGCGGGTGCACCTACGCTTATGATGGGAAATCAATTGTCGAGTATCGCGACAGATATTGAATCAGGGATGTATCGCTATCCGATCGGAGTCGTCGGTGGCATCACACCGTTTAATTTTCCGATGATGGTGCCGTTTTGGATGTTCCCACTCGCGATCGCCTGCGGGAACACATTTGTGTTAAAGCCGTCGGAGCGTACGCCGCTTACCGCCAATCGCGTCGCTGAGTTGCTCTCCCAAGCGGGGCTCCCGGATGGTGTATTCAACATCGTGCACGGTGCGCGTGACGTCGTCAATGGAATGCTTTCCCATCCGGATATCACTGCCATCTCTTTTGTGGGGTCGCAGCCTGTCGCGGAATACGTTTACAAGACGGCGGCAGCGAATGGAAAGCGCGTTCAGGCGCTCGCTGGGGCGAAAAATCACACGATTGTTTTGCCGGATGCGGATCTTGATCTTGCGGTAAAAGAGATTGTTGGGGCCGCCTACGGGTCGGCGGGAGAGCGCTGTATGGCGTGCGCCGTCGTGGTTGCGGTGGGCGATGTTGCGGATGAGCTCGTTCAGCGGTTAAAAAATGCGGGCGATGAATTGATCATCGGGAATGGACTCGAAGAAAACGTTTTCCTCGGTCCGGTCATTCGACAGTCGCAAAAAGAGCGCGCCACTTCTTACATTGAACACGGTGAGCGGGAGGGTGCGATCGTCGTGCGCGATGGACGAAACGACCCAGTGTCTGAAGATGGGTATTTTCTTGGCGCGACGCTTCTTGATCACGTGAAGCCTGGGATGAAAGTTTGGACGGATGAAATTTTTGCACCGGTGTTATCGGTTGTTCGCGTTGAAACGTTTGATGAAGCGATTCAGATCGCGAACCAGTCCGATTTTGCTAATGGGGCATGCCTTTTTACGGACAGCGCGAGTGCGATTCGGAAATTTCGCGAAGAGATTGACGCGGGAATGCTTGGTATCAATCTCGGCGTACCTGCCCCCATGGCATTCTTCCCGTTTTCCGGCTGGAAGAAATCCTTTTATGGAGATCTTCACGCCAATGGCAAAGATGGCGTGGAGTTTTATACGCGCAGGAAAATGGTAACGGCGCGCCATTCATGACATCTTAAAAAGGGGATTTAAAATGGGACATCGCTTTGATCCGGCACACGTAGATCGCTTGTTGAGCGCTGAACGTATGAAGCTTTTACCTCCTGATGAAACGCTGCAACTTCTCGATGTGCGAGAAACGGATGACGTGGCAGATATCGGGTGTGGTCCTGGCTATTTTTCTCTTCCGTTGGCAGCAAAAACGAAGGGCTCAGTGTATTGCGTTGATCTCTCTTCCGTGATGCTTTCCTATGTGCAAAAGCGCGCTGCAGAGGCGAATTGCCAAAACGTTACTACGGTCGAGAGTCCAGCAGAAAGTATTGCGCTTCCTGATCACTCTGTTGATCGAATTTTATGTTCGTTTGTCCTTCACGAGGTGGATGACCTGTCACAATCGCTGAAAGAATTCATTCGAATTTTAAAACCGAGTGGCAAGATGTTGCTCATTGAGTGGGAAAAAAAGGAGAGCGAGTTTGGACCACCGATTCATCACCGTCTCTCCTCCGCATCGCTAGGCGCTGCTCTCACAGAGCTTAACGTTTCTCACCAGTTGCACCATTTGAATCCTGTTCACTATGGATTTCTTGTCGATTCGTCTGTCGTCGCTTAATTGAAGTTGGTTTTTTCTTATGCGGGTGGACGAACGCCGCCGCTCTGGAGCGTCTTGACGAACCCGGTGATTACTGAAAGAATTCCACCTATTTGTAACAAGCCTAAAATGATGCTTACAGGCTCGGATAATGCGCGCGGTTGGATCAGGATGAGCGAAAAGCTGATCAGAAAACCAGCCGCGTACATGATCGAGCCTCGTTTTGCATTGTCTTTTTGCACCATATCGTCTAAACGTGGAGCTGATTTTCGATCTGGCGCGTGGGAGTAACGGTACTCATAGCGTAAAAAGGGGATGATCTTGTGCATATACGCGAGTTGCAGAGGAAACAGTCCGCCAAGGATCATGAGATATGCGATAAGGGTCACAGAGATGTGAATCCAGCCGCTAAAAACCGCGAGTGCAAGCAGTGCGGAAAGGATGAGAAAGCTGGATGAGAGCAGCGCGGCGATAAGCGGAAATGCAATTCGTCGTCTTTTTCTCGCCTGCAAAATTCGCACACTGTCACGTACAAAGAGTGTGAGAGAGACAGCGTTTAGGGAAGCGCCGATCCACTGTAAGGCGCGTGAAAAAAGCGGGGAGATATGCAGGAGTGGAAGCAATCCTGCAACGAGGAGAAGGGTTAGGCTGATGAAATACAGACGCATAACGAAGTGAGGTATAACCCGGTACCCGTGACTAAGGGAAAACATAGGGATAAATTTGTAACTGATCACCATCACGAGGCTGATCCAGAATCCAAAAAAGCCAAGGGTTGCGTGTGTGACCAACCATGGGTTTGACCCTGCTACGCGATGAGTCGCAAGGAGTAGCCCGACGAACATGACGATGGGGAGCGAAATAAGCGGGAAAGCCATAAGTTTGTGAACGGCGGTTTGATTGCGCGCTCGGCGTAAATGTGCGAAAAGATATGTACCGTACACGATGGTTATCAGAAGTAAAAGGGATCCGCCCCACGCCACGATGTTCCACTGACTCTGAATAAAACCGAGAACCATGAGAAGCACGGAGATTGTGTGTGTGGGGAGATGCCAATAGAGAACGCGGCGACTGAGCGGGGGCGCTTGAAATGCAATCGGGATGAATTGCCATAATACACCACAGGCTGCGGTTAGCAGTGTGCCAAGAATGATGGCGTGAATGGCGGCCAGGAGAAGTGGATCACCCAGATTCCCAAGAAGTGCTTGGGGAAGCGCGATGCTAACCAGAAGCAGTGCTGGAATGCTCCAACTGAGTGAAGTGATCAGATAATACACAGTTGCCGATATGCTCTTTTTTTGAGTGACTGCCTGATTGACAGACATGATATCCCTCCGACTTCTGTGTCGCAAGGGAGTTTTAAACGCCATTCGATACAAGGATTCATGCGGCGCGTTGCGACAGGATGAGCATACCACAGACAGAAAAAAAGAGTGTGATCAACGGGTTTTCTTTTTCAACAAGTTGGTGTTATACTAGGAAAGCTGTGACGGCATGGAGGGGTACCAAAGTGGCCAACTGGGGCGGACTGTAAATCCGTTGCGCAAGCTTCGTAGGTTCGAATCCTACCCCCTCCACCATACATTTTGGGGAGTCGCCAAGTGGTAAGGCAACGGACTTTGACTCCGTCA
>NZ_LSUQ01000028.1 GCF_001642725.1 Ferroacidibacillus organovorans | reverse complement strand
AAAGGATCGAGACGCGCGTCTCGTGTCCGTGCGCTTTGGCTTCCTCTTCCGTCATTCCTACCGAGGCAATGGCCGGGTGTGTGAAAATCACACTTGGAACCGCCCGCAAATCGACTTTCCGCCCTTCTTTTCCGACCGCATTGCTCGCCGCAATCGCCCCTTGATGGGCCGCCACATACACAAACTGCGGTCCGAGTGTCACGTCGCCCGCCGCATAGACGTCTGGATTGCTCGTGCGCATGCCATCGACCACCAAAACCTGACCCTTTTCACCGACGCGCACATTCGCTTTTTCGAGGTCAAGCCCTGCCGTGTTCGGCTTGCGGCCCGCGGCGACAAGGAGCGCATCGCCGCGAATGACACGCGCCTCCTCCCCCTGCGCGATGAGATACACAGACTTGATTCCATCTTCCTCACTGACACGCTCGCAGGTTGCCCCATAAATCACGTCAATGCCTTGCCGCTTCAAAACCTGTGCAACCGCCTCAGAAACTTCTGGTTCATAGGATGGGAGCAGGCGATCACCACGCTTGATCAAGGTGACGCGCGCTCCGGCGTTGCGAAACAATTGTCCCATCTCAAGCGCGATAAACCCCGATCCGATTACAACGAGATGATCCGGAACTGCGCAAAGTTCGAGTGCGCTCGTGCTTGTCAAATAAGAGACATCAGACAGTCCTTCAATCTCTGGAATCTGTGGTGACGCACCTGTCGCAATCAGGAATTTCGCCGAAGTGATCCTCTGATCTTCCACCATCACGGTGTGACCGTCGATAAATTTTGCATCGCCCTGAAGCAGCGTGAATCCGTAAGCATCCATCAAATCTTCGTATTTGTGTTTGCGGAGTTCTTTCACCAGCGCGTCCTTTTGATCGACAAGCGCCTGCCAATCCACCCGCTGAGCAGAGGTATAGATCCCCGCAAACGGATGACCCCCCGCTTGGTGGTAGACTTCCCCCGCGCGCAGCAGCGCTTTTGAGGGTACGCAGCCGACATTCACGCATGTTCCGCCGATGACCGAACGCTCGACGAGTGCGATGCGTGCGTCAAACTTCGCAGCTTCAATCGCCGCCGAGAATGCGGCGGCGCCCGTCCCGATGATCAAAAAATCATAGTCGTACTCGCGCGCCTGTGTGCTGGGTGGCTCTACGTGAGGGTCATCGCGCAACTCAACGCCTGTCGGTGTGTATCCAGCGTCGCGAATTGCCTTAAACAACCGATCAAGACTGATGTCTGAAGGCGCCGTAAAAACTGCCTCGCTACGCCGAAAGTCGGCGTTTGCTTGGGCGACGCCCAGTTCGGACAGCGCTTTGACAATATGTTTCTCACAGTCTGTGCACGTCATGCCCTCAATGTTTAGTTTAATCTGTATGCTCGTCATGATTTCAATCCCTCACTTTAGCGTAAGATAGGGCCACCAATAGAACATCAGGTAGATTCCAGTGCCGACTGTAATCGCGGCACTGAAACGGTTCATCCAAACTGCTGCTTTGCGCATCCACGTTGAAATCAGTTGTTGAGAGATGGTGGACGCAAGCGATAATAGAGTTACCATAAAGCCCATGCCGAACGCATAAAGCAAAAAGTCCATCATTCCTCCGATCCACCCTTGTGATGCGAACGAGGACAACACCAGTAGGGAGAATAGCGGAAATGTACATCCAAGTGAACCTAGCGCATACGCGATCCCGTAAACGAAAAAGGTTCGATTGGATTTTGCAGATCCAGCTTTTGGTCCGCGAATGTGGAATTGAAGAAGCGACTTTCCAAAAAACATCAAAAATCCCGCGACAACAAACGAAACACCAACAAAAAATGCTACCCAAGACGCGATTGCACCCAGTAACGAGGCGAAAAGAGCAGCGCCGATACCGCCGATACTAAACACAAAGAAAAATCCGAGCGTCATGACGCCGCCAGCCCATAAACCATCTTTGAGCGAATGATTTTGCTCGCCGAGCAGGCGCACGATATACCCTGGCAACATCGCCACACCGCACGGGTTGAAAGCAGCCATAATCCCTGCCCCAAGAATAATCCATGACCCAGTCATTAGGCTAATACCTTCTTTAACTGAGCGAAAGATGGGAGAACCTTATTAAAGATCACATGGCCGTGTTCGAGAACAACCACCGTATCAAGTTCAGTGACATGAAACGTATCAATAAAGTATGGCGTCGTCTCCATGACATACGGCCAATTTGAATGCGCCGTGCGTTCAAATTGTTGAATCGTGCGTAAATTGTCGTTTTGCGGATTGATGTCGACGGAGATGATCTGAACCCCGGGCATACTTGAAAATTTCGTAAGCATCCGTTCTGTCGGCACGCAGGAAGCACACGTCGATGTCATAAAGTGTAACACGGTTTTCTTGTTTGGGTTCACGTGAAGTACTTGTCCTGAAACTGTATGGAACGAGAGGGACTGGTACCCCACATTTCCGGTAGCTGTTGAATGAGTCTGACTCGTCGTTGGCGGGGCATTCACATTGGAGACTTGAGCCTGTCTCCCAACTGCATTCACCGCAGAAATACCAATCCCGACAATGACGACCAATCCCAGCGACAAAACCCATTTATTCACGGTCAACCCTCACATTCTTGTGCATTGACTGATATGCGCTGCATTGTCTGACACCATTTCCTTGGCAAGTTGCACAATTGTTCGTACACGTTCATCCGTCATTCGATAGATCACATATTTTCCGTCTTGCTTTGATGAAACATATCCGCACCATTTCAGGCACGCCAAATGGTTGGATACTTGCCCCTGAGTCACAGAAAGCATATCTACCAATTCACTTACTGTTTTTTCGCCATCTAACAGAATCTCCACGATGCGAAAACGTGTCGGATTAGACAAACCGTGAAAAAATTTCGCGTATAATTCATTCTGAATTTCAGTGTCTTGTTTCTGGATTGGATTCACAATCCGGCACCTCCTGACCCATTTTCGTAACGCGGCAAGCCTGTTTGATCGAACCACGCCGACGAATGGCAGCGATCAACGCGACGATGCCTATCATCACGACAAATCCTCCAACGATCCAATTTTTCATACCAACCATGAATGCGCCAGCTGCAGTCAGACCAATCGCACCTAAGATCAGAGGTAACCCACAGCAAAGAAAAAACACAACAGGTATGCCAGCCAAAGCGAGATTAGTTACCTTTAAAAAATAAGGTCGTTCAACCAAAAAATCATCTCCATCTCATCGCAAACCAATTACATATATTTATATATCTAAATATATGATTCGTCAACGTTAAGCTTCTTCAAGTGATCCCAGTTGCAAAAGATGTGACACTAGAATACAATATATGAACAACAACGCATATAGGTGGTGTGCAAGTGTCAAAACTTATAAACTTGAACGCCGAATCATGTTGTGGCGGATCAGGCGCACACCTGAACGCTGTAGAACCTTGCGCGTCAAGCGCTTTGGCAGACGACACCGTAAAACAGTTATCCGAGTGGTTCAAGGCGCTTTCCGACCCTACCCGAATTCGCATTCTCTCCATCTTAGCGCAGCGTGAGTTGTGTGTCTGTGACTTGGCAGAAGCGCTCGGAATGACGCAATCCGCGATCAGCCACCAGTTGCGCTACTCGCGCACCTTGCGACTCGTGAAGAATCGCCGCGACGGAAACACCATCTATTATACGCACGACGATGCGCACACGTTGGGGCTGCTACAAATGGCGATCGATCACATCGATCATCTACAAAAGGAGAATTCTCATGGCTGAACACGCGCATCATCATGGCCACGCAAAAACGCACGATCACGATCACAGCGGCGTGTTCCACTCGCACGCGCCGACAGGCCAGATGAAAAAGGCATTCTTTCTCACCTTTTTGATCCTCGTTGTAGAACTGATCGGCGGCATGCTTTCCCACAGTCTCGCTCTGCTGTCAGACGCCGGCCATGTTCTGACCGACATCGCGGCGATCGGCCTGTCATGGTTCGCCCTAAAGCAGTCAGAAAAGCCACCGAGCGGTTCAATGACGTTTGGGTACCATCGATCGGGCATTCTCGCCGCCCTCATCAATGGCATCACATTGATCCTCATCACACTCGTCATCCTGTGGGAAGCGTACAGTCGCTTTCATCATCCGGTAAACGTGACCCCCACATGGATGTTCATCAGCGCCGGCGTTGGGTTGCTCATGAACCTTTATCTCGGACTCGGCATGCGCCACGATGAGAACATCAACGTGCGCAGCGCGGTGCTGCACATGCTGGGAGACGCTGCCGCTTCGGCCGCTGTCATTCTCGGTGGTCTGATCATCGCATTCACGCACTGGAATCTGATCGACCCCATCCTGAGCGTTCTCATCGCGCTGCTCATCGCATTCGGCGCGTGGCGCATCGTAAAGCAAACGGTCAGCATTCTGATGGAAGGCACGCCAACTGGCATCGAAGTAGGTGACATCGTAGAGACGATTCGCGCAGTAGGCGGCGTCCACGACGTCCACGACGTCCACATCTGGAGTATCACCAGCGGAAAAAATGCGCTGTCTTGTCACGCTGTGCTCGACGGCGGCCTAACGATCCGCGAGAGCCAGCACATCCTGCGCGACGTAGAGCAGGCGCTGGCGCATAAAAACATTGGCCACGTCACCGTACAAATTGAGGACGGCGATCACCCGCACGATGACTCTGTGCTGTGTAGAGATGACGACAGTCAACCTCACAGTCACTGAAGAGCCGCCTGACACGCCTTACCGATCTGGAAATTTCTCGATCCTCTCACCACAGTACGGACAGACCTTCCATTCACGGTGGAGACGCTGTCCACACGATCGGCAGGAATTTTCCCGCTCTCTCCATTTTTTCATCTGTAAATAGAGGAATACCAAGAGAAGAACCGCTAAAAAAAGAAATGCGATCATCCAGAGCATCCCAAACATCATCATGGGCCCCATCATTGAACCCATCGGCCTAACGGTCGCGCCACTCCCCACCATGAAGAGGCAGAGTATCCCTAAAAAAATCAAAATGGAGGCGATGATCCACGGCGTTTTATTCACGCCCGATCCCCTCCCGTGTCGACGCCTGCATGAAGCGGCACGCCGAGCGTAATGACCGTCCCTTTTCCTTCTTCACTCTTCGCGGAAACGTATCCCCCGTGCGACTCGACAATCTGTTTGACAATCGCCAAACCAAGCCCACTTCCGCCGCCCCCGCGCGACCTCGACTTCTCGACGCGATAGAGGCGTTCCCAGATATAGGGGAGTTCCTCACGCGGAATGCCGATGCCCGTATCGCTCACCTGGAGCAGGAGGAAGTCTCCCTCTTGCGCGACCGCGACCGATACCATCCCACCGGACAACGTGTAGCGCACCGCATTGTCAAGCACATTGATCAATGCCTGTTCAAGTCGCACAGGATCGCCTTCAACGCAGAACGTTTGCGCGATGTGCACATCCACCGTAACATCCTTGGTGGCTGCCCGCGCGCTCACCCGATCAACCAGGTTGCAAATCCACTCATTGACCTGAATTTTCTCCCGGTGTATGGGCAAGAGCACCCCTTCATCCGCTTGCGCGAGGGTAAACAAATCCTGAATCAAGCGTTCGACGCGTTGCGTTTCTTCATAGATCAGCGCCAAATAGCGATTGACCGCGTCCGGTGACTCCGCCATTCCCTTGTACACCACTTCACTATAGCCTTTAATGTACGTGAGCGGTGTACGCAATTCATGCGCGACATCGGCGAGAAATTGCTTGCGCGTTTTATCCAGATAATCCAGATGTTTCGCGAGATCATTGATGGCCTGACCGAGTTGGGAGACCTCATCGCGACCTGACGCAGGCACGCGAATGTGGTACTGCCCGCGACTAATCTCGCGCGTGGCCCTTCTCATCGCGAGCAGGGGCTGCGCGAGGCGATGTGAGAGAACGATCGCCAGACCTGCCGTCAACAGGATCGCCCCGACTGCGGCCAGCACGAGCATCTGTTCTACACGACTCGAGGCGGCGTGGCTGATGTCACGAAATTGCGCCACATGAACCATCAACTGTTCAAGCGAGAGATAGAGCGCTGAAAGCACCACGAGCATAAGCCCAAGGATGGATGCCCCGAGTTTGACGGCGATGCGTGAGCGAATCATTTGGGAACCTCAAACCGATAGCCGATGCCCCAGACGGTGGCGAGGATGCTCGCCGAAAGGCCCGCGTCCCGCAGCTTTTCTCTGATGTTTTTGATGTGGCTATCCACCGTGCGCGTGTCTCCCTCATACTCTGGTCCCCAGACCCGATCCAGCAGTTCATCACGCGTGTACGTGCGGCCGGGCCACTTGACGAACAATGCGAGCAAATCAAACTCCTTGGGAGTAAGCGCGAGCCGTTCCTCGCGCACCGTCGCATTTCGCGTCTCGACATCCATGCGCAAATGATATTCCGGAATCGCGTACTCCACCTCATCGCGAGGTTGCGTTCTTCGCAGTAAACTTTTGACACGCGCGACCAGTTCCCGCGAGTCAAACGGTTTCGTCAGGTAGTCATCCGCACCAGCCGTGAGCCCCTTTACGCGCGACTCCACCTCGTCGCGCGCGGTCAACATAAGCACTGGCATCTCAGGAAGACGCTCGCGAATCCTCCGACACACTTCCACACCGTCCATGCCTGGCATCATCATGTCGAGGATCACCATGTCATAGACGCCCGCAGACAGTTCCTCCATACACGAAACACCGTCCTTTGCTTCAGAGACGGAGAACCCCGCGTGCGCCAGATAGATGCGCACCAATTGCCGCATTGCCGCCTCATCGTCCACGATCAGGATATGGCGCTGCATCCTCTCCCCTTCTTTCGATGCAAACGTAACCGATCAGTCTTTCAACTCATCGCGCAGCCGATCGTACTCATCGCGGCTGATTTCCCCTTTGGCATAGCGTTCTTTAACGATGTGAAGCGCCCTGCCCGAATCATGAGACGAATTTCCGCCTGAATAACCGCGCTCCGTTCGCGTGAACATTCTCACCCCAAAAACGACGGCAAAGATCAAGATCCCGAAAAACAGAATCATGACAAATCCCATGATCCCCATCGCTCCCATCATCGACCCAAACCCAATTCCACCATTTCCATACCACATGGTATAACACCCCTTTTCAATGACAGGCACGTATCAGCACTTCTTCTTACTGCTTAGACCTTACCGCTCAAGTGTGAAGAAAGTTTGTGTATGTCGTTCTATAGGTGCATGCTTGCGACGCGCGAACCGATCGAGATGGATCGTCACAATGAACAAAGCGAACACGGGCGCTGAATTTGGATCGGTTCCAATCCCACCCATGACCCCAAAATCTTGCCCCATCCACCAACTGAAAAAGAGCCATACAAATGCCGAGACCAACACCCATGAGTGTACCCTTTGAAACCAGAAGAAGACACCCAAGGTAAACATAAAGGCAACAAAAACGGCATTCCAAAGCCACGGATGACGAAGCGTACTCACCGCCATCGCATGGATCGGATCTGAAAAAAAGCTTGGTTGCGGCATACTGGCTGCGGTTATAAATGGCCCGCTGAGACCTTGCCCTGTCCAGTACCCTGCCGTAGGTAACGCTTGGGCGAACGTGGCCAAGATCCAGATCCCTCCGATCACGCGATTTCCGAGTCGAATGACCCGTCCATCTCTCCACACGCTTTCTGGAAGCAGTAAAAAGATCGCGCCACACACATAGAACAGGACGGAGCCAGGCGATCCTGACAGCCATGTCGCGCTGCCCGTCAAGATGCCGCCCATCCCTTCTCCCAAAAACCAAATGCCAAGACCCCATACGATGGATACCCACAACCCAATCCGTCCCCAGACCCGATCCATCGCGAGCAAAAGGCACAGCCCGATGCCCACCTGTAAAATCACGGAAAACACGTCTGCGCCAACAGGATAGTCTGACCAAAACTGGATGTTCCATCCGAGAATGCGAAGATACCACGGCGGCTGCCCTATCACTGAGGGGGCAAGCACGTCCTGGACAAATCCATTATTGGGCATGGCGGGCTGCGCTTGAAGAATTCCATCGATGAGCCAGAATGTTCCCAAACCCCACCCTAGTACGACACGCGCCTTTGGAGTATGCCCGACGCGGTGGCGGATCAGCATCCAGATTTGTCGAAAAGGATGATGTGTGTCAAACGTGATGCGCCGAGGGGCATCCGTATCCTCATTGAAATAGCCTAAAAGCCACCACGCCGCAGACATCAACAGAACAGACGCGAGCGTCATGAGGCTCCACTGAAAGAGCATCACGTGAAAGGAGTGAACAACCGCGGGATCAATATAGGGAGTCATGTTCATATGCATACACCTCTTTTAGACAATAGCAGGAGCATATCCGGAATTTGTGAAGAAAGTATGGAGGAACTTCTCGATCAATGACCACACCCACAGGCATCCTCGACGCCGCGCGCCTCTTGAATGGCTTCAATCCCCTCTTTGACCACAAAATAAACCAATGCCAAGCCAGCCAGGGCATTCAGCCACCACCAGCCGACCAGAGCGGTCAAAACGAGTCCTACGATCAATGTCCACGCCATGTACGCACATACGATGCTACATGAGCCGTCGGCGCGAAGGGCTTTGCTGCCGATTTCCGTACCAATTCTTTTTTTCTCACGTGACAAGTACGGCATAATCATCCCCGAAGCGATGGCAAGTGCGAGACCTAGCATGCTTTTTTCCGAGCCGGAACGTGTCCACAGGTCGAATGCGGCTGAGACAACGATGTAACCAGCCAGTGCAAGCAAAGCGACTCCGACAACCCATGAAGCCCTCTTCTCGGCCTGCTTTACCCGTGCAAGGCTTGCACCACTTGACTCAACATAGAGCCGCCAGAGAAGGATCGCACTTGCCACCAATTCAATGATACTATCTGCCCCAAACGCCTTAAGTGCCAATGAATGAGCAATGATTCCAGCGCGGATGGCCACCGCCGCTTCAACCAGCATCCAAAGAATGCTGACAATCTCAATGTTGATTCCTTTTTTAACCTGCAACGCTTTCACTGACAACCTTTTCGCCCCCTTGACCTTGCTTTACTGAATTCAAAACGAGAGACGCCGCTGGTGACAGTCTGTAGTAGACGAGTTTCCCCTCTTTCCGATAGGATGCGAGCCCTGCGCTTTTAAGCCGCCGGAGGTGATGCGACGCGTTTTGAACTGTCGTATCGAGTAATGCTGCAACCTCACAGACACACAGTTCATCCTCTGCCAGAGCATAGGCCACTTTGAGACGTGTGCCATCTGCAAGGGCTTTGAAAACCATAGACGGTGAAGCGGTCTCCGGAATGACAGAGCGAAGCCTCTCCACCTTTGACATATCCACACATTCGACTTGACACATGTCCCGCTTATTCATCATCATTCCCCTTCATTCAAACATCGGTTTGAATGAAGGGTATCACGAATGTGCCACATCCACAATGGGCATACGTTTTAGAACATACAAAAGCCCACCCGTCTCCAAAGCGACAGGTGGGCGATCGATGTCCCCTCTTAAATCAAAGATTTTTAAAGCGCAGGTACCAACGTTTATAATCGTAGCCTTGAGCTTCTTCTTCCTCCTGTGTCTTGATCGCGCCTTGTTGCGCAGGGGGAGCCACGACGACCTCTCCCCCAGGCGTCCAATCCGCAGGTGTCGAGACGCCGTATTGATCCGCCGTTTGCAGCGCATCAATGACACGGATGATCTCTGATATATTGCGTCCCGCATTCATCGGGTAGTAAATCATCGCTCGCATGATCCCTTTGTCATCCATGATGAACACCGAGCGAACCGCCGCCGTACTGCTTGCACCAGGATGAATCATTCCGTATAAGCTTGATACCTTCATATCCAAATCAGCAATCACCGGAAACGTAACCTTGTGTAAAAAAATCTCTTCAATGTCGCGAATCCATGCCAAATGCGCCTGCACACCGTCTACAGACAGCCCGATTAATTGGACATTGCGCTTTGCAAACTCTTCCGTTTTCGAAGCGAATGATCCGAACTCCGTCGAACACACAGGCGTAAAATCAGCTGGATGGGAAAAAAGAACCACCCACTTCCCGTGAAAATCACTCAATTTTAGTTTTCCTTGCGTCGTGTTCGCTTCAAAATCTGGTGCTAATTCATTCAATCTCGGCAATTGCTGCACTTCTGACATAAACAACATCTCTCCTGTCTTCGTTTGTACATACTTTATCGCCTACCTGTGAAGAATGTATGGAGAAGCCTGATCTATTCCCAAATCTGCGATCGATGCTGACCGCAATAAGGACACACACGCCATTCCGACTTTAAGCGTTGACTGCAATGTAGACAGCGCACCGATGGAGCGTTCTTTTTATCAAGATTCATTCGCACCAACAAGACCATAACCATCATGACAAATAGTATGAGAATAACGATAAATAGCGCGCTGCTCTTAGGATTCGCTCCCATCATTCCAGCCATCATTGGATCGCTTACAAAGATTTCACCGGCGATCATCAAACACAAAAGACCCAACAGAACAAATCCACTGGCAATCATCCAATCCAAACGTCTCACGTTCACTCCCCCCTAAGAAAGATGCATTTTTAAAATTCGAACCGCGCAAGCGGACTGGACACGAATGTGCCTTTGCCGTCCCTGCGCGGTTCTCTATGCGATGGAGCAAAAATTAAACGACTTTTAGTGTTCCGTACATACCCTGATTGGCGTGACCGGGCATCGGACATAGATAGTGATACGTCCCTTTACTCAAATGCAACTGCCCAGATCGCGTATCATAACGCGCTGTGGCAAGCGCCTTGGTTGTTCGTTCAGGCAGCGGCATCAATAGAAAATCGCTATTCACACTCATCATCGCCATAATGCCATACGGTGGTGCGGTTGACGTCACCTCAAATCCGTGCATATATCCCCAGTCCGTATTCACCAAGGTAACTTGAACATTTGCACTGGAAGGCACGATGATTGTGGGATTCACCAATCCATCGATCTCCCACGTCATATTCGGTTCCCCGTGCGGCGATGCGAGCGCAACCAGGTTAATCGACCCACCGCTGTACGTGATCGTATTGGTCTTTTGATCGATCACGGCTCCCTGCTTTCCCAGCGCAATCTGTTGATTCAGCGAGGCACTACTGTCAAGTGAAGAATAAGCGTTCATCCTACCGCCCATCCGACTCGCAGTTCCACTTCCGCCACCCATCCTACCGTATCCACCGCCCATCCTGCCCGCGGCGCCACTTCCGCCGCCCATCATGCCGTATCCGCCGCCCAGCGCGCTCGCGGCGCCACTTCCGCTGCTTCTGTCACCCATCACACCCACAGTACCCGTTAATCCATGGCTCGTATGTGTTCCCTGAAAAGTCATGCGGTTTGTTTGCGAAACCGTCGCCGCAAACGCCCCACTGCCAATCATCAACACAGACAAACCAGCGATCACAGGAATGATCCAACCTTTTCTTTTCATCACTGCATTCCTCCCTTTCACAGTCATCATAGAGACCAACTGTGAAGAAAGTATGCAGATCCAATTGAGTTTCCTATGACTCTCACGTATATCTAGCTCCTGAACTGGCCACACTTCCACCTACCAGGTTTTTTTGAATGAAAAGGGGGGTGAGAACATGAGGCGGGGGGTGATTTTCACATTTGTTGGCGTATGTCTGTTCGGGCTGCTCCATCAATTTTCGTTTCGTCCACTCTTTGCCCTTGCTTCTCTCCCGTCATCCCCTCTGCCTGCGAATGCCATTCGGATTCGCATCATCGCAAATAGCAATACCCCACACGATCAACGTGTTAAACTGGCGATACGCGATCACGTATTAACCTTTCTGTCTCAACATCTTCCGAAACATCTCACATACAGTCAAACCGCACTAGAAATTCAGCGCGACATATCAAAGATCAATCCGTTGATTCATGACGATCTAAATCATATGGGGATCACTTACAACAGCACAACGACCTTTGGAATGACATGGTTTCCAAGAAAATTCTATGGCAATCACGTCTTCCCAGCTGGTAATTATGAGGCATTGCGCATTGTTCTAGGAAAAGGGCAAGGACATAATTGGTGGTGTGTAATCTTTCCCCAACTGTGCTACGTTGCCATGAATGCCCACGCGATTCCACGAACAGGTGCGTTTCCTCAAACTCCTCCGCTGGCAGTCACGAGTATCACAGAACCTAACGGAAAGCGAATCCCTGTGCAGCTCCGTTTAGCCATTGTCGATTACGGTCAGCAATGGCTATCCATCGCAGAACTACAGATCCATCTTCTGTGGGTTCATTTGCAACGTACGCTATAGCTGTTATCCCCGATGTAAGATGCCTCTCTAAAGCGATTTACATTGAGGTTAGGTAGCAAATTCAAGGTACCCAATGTACTCAAAAGACAACATGGACCGCTTGCGATTTAGCTTCGCCTTATAAATCTTGGCCTAGTTCTCCATAGCGTGCGGCATATTCAACCCCCTTGAAAATCCAGTACATCCTGACAAAGACAAATCAAACAGATCGCCCAGGTTCGATGCTGGGTCAGTGGTCATGAGGAGGGTTTGCTCGGCGCGATCAAATGCGTATAGCCTGTCCCGCGATGATCGGAATGAGGAAATGGGGTTTTACAAGACTGCATTCGATGGTGGTGAAGGCAGAGGCGTTTATGTCATCAGCAATCTTCCGATTTAGCTGACAGCCGCCTGCAATGTGTTGCCAAACGGGGTTCAATGAATTTTGTACCATGCGGGAAACAGCCTCATTGTGCTGCACGTGTTCCATGAAAAGATACTGTCCACCGGGCTTTAGCACGCGGTAAATTTCAGATAAGACTTGCCGCACATTTGTCACAGAACACAGTACGAGACTGGTTATCACTGTATCGAACTGCCCGTCCCCCACATCCATGTTTTCGGCCGTCGATGGAATCAAAGGGAGAGAATCATAGGTTTGTTTTAAGTAGGTGCGCATGTGTGCATCTGGCTCAAGCAACGTAATTTCGCTCACCTTTGAACCGAGTGTGGAAATGTCTAAACCCGTACCCGCACCTACAATGAGCGTTCTCCCGTAGGCTTTGCTGTTCTGCTTTTCCCTGATTTCCCCAACAGCCTGTTCTACGTACCGCTGCCCCCAAACATAAAAACGTGTAAAGCGCGGGTGATTGACACACACGGAAGAGACCCCCCTTCAGAAAAACATTCAACGAATTTACCGTGGTGGGTAGTTGACGTTAGGTTACGATCAGACGACCGTACATCCCTGTCGCCGCATGTCCTGGAACCGGGCATAAATAGTGATACGTCCCTGCGGGCAGCGTCAACGTCTCCGTGCGGGTTGCATACTGTGCGGTTTGGAGATTTTGCGTCGTGCGCGGCGGCAATGGCATCAAAATAAAGTCATTTTGAATCCCCATCATCACCATGGATGAGTATGGCGGCGGCGTCTCCGTCACTTCAAAGCCGTGCATGTATCCCCAGTCCGTATTGACAAGTTCAATGGTGATGCGCGCATGGGCAGGCACGACAAGAGTTGGATTCACCAACCCATCGACTTCAAACGTCATATTCGGCACACCGTGCGGAGAGGCAAGCGCAACAAGATTCACGTTTTTTCCGCGATAAACGATGCGATTTGTCTTTTTGTCGATCCTTGCAGCCTGCTCCCCCACGCGAATCGTTGTAGCGAGTTCTGCACTCGATAGCCAGGACGTTCGGCGGGTCACGCCTCCCACGGATGATCCTATCGGCCCCGTTGCTGCATAACCGCCTCCCATCATGCCTCCATAGCCTTGCCCACTGTACATTCTGAAGGCAACCATGAAAACGCCCGCCAACACGATAAACCCTGCGAGGGCTATCAACCCCCACAGCCAAATGGATCGTCCCATTTTCACTGCGTGACACCCCGTTTCAATTACAGACGCATGGGTACATCTTCTTGCTGAAGAATGACTAAAAGTTTCTGATACTCTTCGACACTGATTTCACCATTCGCTAAACGTTTCTTTAACGTATCGACCGGAGAATCCGCCTGTTGCTTGATCGGCGCAGATGCCCTTTGAGAGGATTGACGATACCCACGCGAGAAAATCCCTCCACCACAACATCCCATTTCAGAGCCCACCTTTCAATTGTTGGCTTCATCCTAGCGCGCAAGTGTGAAGAAAGTGTGTGCACGTCATGCTAAAAATGGTTCGCGATCCTGAGAGCGCTAGATCACTCGCTCTGGATCGCGACGGGATTGTTCGTTTATCACGAGAGAGAAATTGCAAGGATTGACGGTTTACTCATCCTCATCGCCACAGTACTGCCGGGAGTCTGCGCGATTGAAGGATTCCACCTGAATAAAATGGCCCCGCGCTCCATCTTCACCGTATTCCCACACAAATGCGTGATGCTGCTTGACGGTATGTCCCACGACATGCACAGGACCTTGCACCACACGATAACAAGACTGGAATGGGCAACAGTACCAGTATCCATTTTCCACGATATCGCCTGAGCGCAGCAGATTTTCTACGGTCGCTTCATACTCGCGCTCTTCTTGCGTGAGGCGGTGAGACTCCCAAAATTCGTCAAGATCCCGCTCTGCAATCTGCCATTCTCCACTTCTGCGAATCTCTCGTTTCGCCGACTCAGACGTTATGCGCCAGCGATCCTCCGAGTCTAATTTGCTTTTGACGCTGCTCACGCGCGCCGGATGCGACAAAACGCTCGGATCTTCGAGCCCTTGCGCAACCAGCAAATAGGAAGACAGTGCCGTCCAGTAGGATTCTTCTGCCTCTTCGTGCAGATCAGCCGGAACCTTTTTCCCCTCCGTCAGTCTCCCTACCGTCGAATCCCCTGTCCGTCTTCGCGTTCGCGCCTCTTCTGCTAAAAGAATGGATTCTTTAAATTTGTCACCCTCCAACCTCGCCAACTGGATCTTCGACGACAGTAGAGATTCCAGATCATCCGCCGCGCGCTGCAACCCAATTAAATGCTCCAACGGACCAGTATGGCCAGATTCTACCCGTTTCCCAAGTCGAATCGGCAAACTCACGCGGGCACTCCCCGCAAACGCAGCCTCCTGTCTGGCGGCAACCATGAGATCAGGAATCCTTCCGTACAATACCTCCGCCTGCTCATGCGTGATGCTCGCCACCGAGCGCTTCTGATCATCCTCCCGCGCATCCTGCAAAAGCGCATCCCCAATCACTTGAAAACAGCGCGCGGCGCGCGCAATGGCTTTTGCATGCGGCTCTGTCGCGTCCAAAAGCTCCATCTCAAGAACGTACACATCTTGCCCGATCCTGTGATAACCTTCCAAGTGCTCATCAGAGCAATATCGTTCGCCCGCCAAAATGGTGCGAATCCGGTTCAAAATGCTCATAGGTTTTCCTCCGCCCCTTTTTCGTGCCACACATCGCAATCGTAAAACTACGTCTAGTTTATCAGACAATCAGGATCGGCAGACATAAAAAACGTGAGCGCACAGATTCGTGAGAACCTGCACGCCCACTCCGGTTTTAAACTGCACTTACGCCACATCATATCCGGCATCTTCAATCGCCAACTTCAAATCCGAAACCGTTGTTTTACCTTCTTCATAGGTCACCGTCGCCTGGTTTTTCTCAAGACTCACGTCCGTCGACGTCACCCCGTCAACCGCCTGCAGCGCCTTCGTGACCGATTTGACACACCCCTGACAGGTCATCCCCTGCACCTCAATCGTTGCCACCGCCATCTCCCTCACCTCCCTTCAAATGGCTTTCCTGTGCGCACACCCGATGGCATCACGAGAATACGCTGGCCGCCGAATTCGCATTACGAACGCGCTGCCATAACTCACACTGTCGAGCGAAAACGCCGCAACAACAGAGAGTTGCTCACAACACTCACCGAACTGAGCGCCATCGCGGCGCCGGCAATCACCGGGCTGATGAACCCGAGTGCGGCCAGCGGTACGCCGAGCGAATTGTAGCCAAATGCCCAGAAGAGGTTTTGCCGGATTTTTTTTATGGTCGCGTTCGAGAGACGGATCGCGGTGACCACGCTCAACAGATCCCCGCGCAAAAGCGCGATGTCCGCCGTCTCAATGGCTACGTCCGTACCCGATCCGATGGCAAAACCGATCTCTGCGGAGGCAAGCGCCGGGGCATCGTTGATCCCGTCGCCCACCATGCCAACCACATTTCCTTCCCCTTGCAGCTTTTTGACCATCTCCGCCTTTTGCTGAGGCAGCACCTCCGCAAAAACGCGCTCTGCCGCAATCCCCACCGATTGGGCGATCGCCTGTGCTGTCTTGTGGTTATCTCCCGTCAGCATGTACACCGAAAGCCCGAGCGAAGTCATCTCTGCGATCGCCTGCCGCGACGTCTCTCTGACCCCATCCGCCACCGCGATGATCCCGAGCAGCTCACGATCGCGCGCCACCCACATCGCCGTCTTGCCCATCGCTTCAAAGCCTATCGCCTGTCTGTCAGCCCCGTCCTCCAGTGCAACGCCTTCGCGCTCCATGAAGGCGCGGTTGCCAATCAACACGAGCATGCCCTCCACCGTTGCGCGCACGCCATAACCCGGAATGGCCGTTGTATCTTTCGCCGTCGGCAAAATCAGACCCTGCGCTTGCGCATGAGAAACGATCGCCGCGCCCAGCGGATGCTCCGACTCGCGCTCAACAGAGGCTGCCAATGCGAGCAGATCCCGCTCCCACACGCGATCAGACAGCGCAGCCACGTCTGTCACCTCCGGGCGACCGCTCGTAATCGTCCCTGTCTTGTCAAGGATCACCGCCGTCAGTCGATGTGCCTGTTCGAGTGCTTCGCCGCCCTTGATCAGGATGCCATTCTCGGCGCCTTTTCCTGTCCCCACCATGATCGCCGTCGGCGTCGCAAGACCAAGCGAACAGGGGCACGCGATGACCAGAACCGCCACCGCATTGATCAGCGCGTGCGTGAACCCGGCCGCAAAATACCACCCGATAAACGTCACGAGTGATACAACAAGCACAATCGGCACAAAGATCCCCGACACCTTGTCTGCCAGCTGTTGAATCGGCGCCTTCGACCCCTGCGCCTCGTCCACCATGCGAATGATCTGCGCCAGCGCCGTGTCGCGCCCCACCTTGGTCGCCCGCATGTGAAATGCGCCTTCCTTGTTGAGTGTCGCGCCAAACACCGCACTGCCCGCCTCTTTTGCCACAGGCATGCTCTCTCCCGTCAGCATCGATTCATCAATCGACGTCCGCCCCGACAGGATGATCCCGTCCACCGGGAGGCTCTCCCCCGGCCGCACGAGCAGCTCATCCCCTGTCACCACCTGCTCTGTGGGAATGTCCATCTCTTGACCGTCGCGAATCACGCGCGCCGTTTTTGCCTGCAACTTTACGAGCGCCCGCACCGCGCGCGACGTCTGCGCCTTCGCCTTATGCTCAAGCAGTTTGCCCATCAAAATGAGCGTCGTGATCAGCGCCGCCGAGTCAAAGTAGAGACCAGACGGGATGCGCCAGATGACGACTGCCAAACTGAACAAATAGGCGGCCGATGTCCCCAAAGAGACGAGCACATCCATGTTTGGCGCGCCGCCGCGCAGGGCGTGATACGCCCCTTTGTAAAAGCGCCAGCCCACCACAAACTGAACTGGTGTCGCAAGCGCGATTTGCAGCCACACAGGGAGCATAAAGGACGCGTGTGGAATAAAACCACTGATCATCTGAACCACGAGGGGCAGCGTCAACACAACGCCCGCCCAAAACGCGACGCGCAAGTTGCGATACGCAATGCGCTGATCTTCGCGCTCCTCGCCCAACGCCTCCGTAACCGGTTCCGCGCCGTACCCTGTCTTCTCAATGACACGAATGATCGCATCCGGTGTGAGTGTCCCCGTCGCGTACTCCACAACCGCCTTTTCGCTCGCGAGATTGACGTTCACCCGCACGACACCCGGTGCTTTGTTCAACTGTTTCTCGATACGCGCCGCACACGCCGCGCATGTCATCCCCGTGATGTTCATCTGAATCTGCTCGGAAGGGACGCGCTCCGTTTCAAGAACTGCCTCTGCCATCTGCGATCACCTCTACCCCTTCATACTCGCCCGGATCACGTGCATCAATTCGTCAATCTTCTCATCCCCGCCGCCACCTTGAATGGCGTCCACCACACATCCGCGCGTGTGACTCTCAAGGAGCGCCAACTCGATTTTTGCGAGAGCCGATTTGATCGATGAAAATTGCGTCAAAATGTCTACACAATAGCGATCTTCTTGAATCATCTTTTGTATGCCACGCACCTGACCTTCCACTTTGCGCAACCTGTTCAATAAATCTTCTGCATCCTTTTGGTACCCGTGCATTTCATCACCACCCGACACAGATAGTATACCCCCGCACCCTATTTGTCAAATGCGAAAAATTGTGCTAAGGTTGCCCCACAACAATTCTGTTTTCGAATCATTTCAGGAGGTAAAATCTTGCCTATTTCATGGCTGATTTCTGGTACTGCAGGCATGGTTACCGCTTTTAATCCATGTGGTATTGCACTTCTTCCTTCTTACCTCATGTACTTGCTCTCTGGTCGAATTCATAGGCCAAGGTGGGGATGGATGGACGGCTTGCGTGCCGGAATGCTCATGACCTTAGGGTTTATCCTCATGTTCGGGGTTGCGGGTCTCCTGGTCTCTACCCTAGGTCAGTGGCTTTTTGGCGCAGCACCCATACTGTCGATTCTCTTAGCCATACTCTTGTTTATCATGGCCTTCTATGTTTGGCGTGGCAACCTTTATCTTGGATTCCACACAGGGAAACTAACCACTCGCCTTGAAGGACTCTTTGCGCGAGGTTCCTCCGGTTCTTTTTTCGCCTTTGGAATCGCATTTGGCATTGCATCCCTGAGCTGTAGTTTACCCGTTTTTGTCAGCGTGGCATCCCAGGGATTCGTTACGGGATTCAGTAACGGGATTATCTCATTTTTAGCTTACAGTATTGGGATGGGGATTGTGATCACCATCCTATCCATACTTGCCACAACAGCTCGGCAAACGGTTGAGGTTTTTATTCGATTCGCGCTTCCTTATATCCAGAAGTTGAGTGCGATCGTAATGATCTTCGCAGGACTTTATTTATTGTGGTACTGGCTGGAAGGCCCTCGCGGTCTGCTTATTACAGGCTTATAAAAGATCGCGAGAGGGTCAAGCGAAAGGAGTTTATCATTTTGAATCGATCCATAAAGCATTTGATTGAAATCACGATTGCATTTGTAACGATTCTTTTTCTTCTCGCCATTACCTTCTTTACTTGGCGGTTTGTATCAAATATCCACCCTATTCCCAAGTCAAATACGGCTACTCCAAATACGAATAACCCTGCATCCAATCCAAATGTCGATCCTGGAGCGTCACTTGGAAACAAAATGGCCCCCAACTTCACACTGACCAATCAATTTGGAAAATCGATCTCTCTAAAGAATTATAGGGGTAAAATTGTTGTTTTGACATTTATTGATAGCAAATGCACCACAGTATGCCCGCTTACTGCAGTCGTATTAAAAAATCTCATGTATGATCTTGGTCCGTATCGAAAAAATGTACAGTTGGTTGCGGTCAATGCAAACCCGATCGCAACCAAGGTAAAAGACGTCTATGATTGGTCATCTTCGCATGGGATGCTCCATGAGTGGCAGTACCTCACAGGCCCTACCGATTCCTTGCAAAACGTTTGGAAAAATTACTACGTCTCAAGTCAAATCCTTCACGGCAATCTTGTAGAACACATCGCGGCCGTTTTTGTCATCGACGCAAAAGGTCATGAAAAATGGCTGTACCTAAACAGTACAGATCCTCAAGCATCGACGATTTCTGCCCAAGTACAGGAGATCGAAAACCACATTGCTCCCCTCTTGCCTGGACATGTAAGCCCTTCTCAATTCGCGCCCGCACGACAGCTAGAGTATCTTCCAAGCTCACTTGGACCTTCCTCAGCTGTAGATCGCGCATTTACGCTTCCAACACTTTTTCCCAACAAGTCTGGACTACCGACGACGCGAAATATTTCAATCGGCCACACTGGGCATTCTACACTGCTCGAGTTTTTTGCAACGTGGTGTCCAGATTGCCAAATGGAAACACCAACGTTACAAAAGTATGCGCAATGGACAAAAAGACATCCCACATGGCCTACTCTTTTCGCCGTAGATCTGCGACAATCTGAGCCATCGACGCTACATGTAAAACAATACATGGTCACAAACCATCTTCAATACCCAGTTGCTTTAGACGCGACTGGCAGCGTGAGTGACTTGTACGGGATCACAGGGATTCCCACACAAGTTTTAGTATCTGGTACCGGGCACATCCTTTGGTATCATCAAGGATTAATCTCTTTTTCAAACCTTACATCAAACCTACAGGCAAACATGTCAAAAGGCTTGTCGAAATAATACTCCGTTTCACGGACTGATATGGCAAGACTCGCCGAGGGGTTCAAAGTGATGAATTCGGTTGAGTCTTACCATTCATCATGGCTACGTACTGTTCAAACGTTATATTATGCCCCACGATATATTTTGCAGGAAGAATTCCCACATAACGAATATGCCATGGTTCATATTCATAACCCGTTATCGCTTGTTTTCCTTTAGGATATCGAATGATAAATCCATATGTCGCCGCATGTTTTTGTAACCAGATGGCTTGCGGGGTCTTTGAAAAGCAACTTTGAACAGCGCAACGTCCACTGCTTCCAGAGACATCAATGGCAAGACCAGTCTCATGTTCACTCTCTCCAGGCAGCGCGCTAAATTGCTCTGCCGCCAATTTTCCATACTGTTGAACATACTGTGCAAAAAGGGATGCTTGTGTCGCATACGACCGATAGGCGGAAACTCCATCCATAAAGACGCCATCTTGCTTTGCGGCAGCAAACATTCTCGCTAGCGCAAGTGCCGCTACTTTCCTCATTAAATGAAACTCAGCATCTCGCGCACCGTACAGAAATGGTACACTCGGGACAACAAGATCACTCGGTACATACCCACTGGGCAAGCGATTTTCTTTATTTACAAGAACCAATTGACTCGATGGATCTCTGACAGTTTGCAATGAGCCAAATAAATTGGAATGTACTGTTCCACTCGATTTCGTATGAGTTCGAATCGATTTACTGGCTACCCCTTGCCCCTCCTTTTTGGAACTTTGAATCGAAACCGCTTTTTGTAATCCAAGCAAAACGTGGTTTTCTATCAAGCGAGAAAGAGAACGATGATACCCTATAACGGTAACGACCACCAGCGCAAAAATGATAATCCACCGTTTTTTACGAACAAACCGCAAAATGAACGCCTCCACAATGACTATAGCCAAAACTCTACAATGATCCAAGCAATTTTGTGTTCAGAAAGCATCGTATATTGATTCAATGATCGATCCTCACGATCGAAAAAAGTGCATAACCGAAGTATCAAGTATTGTCAGGTGCGCCGCTGCAAAAAGATAGAATTCGTATTAGTGCTTATGCGACAACTTATGATGAACAGCGACATCCTTGTCATGTTCCGAAGTGTGCACTTCCTGATGAAGACCATGATTTCCGCCATGTCCCAATACATGTGAACTACCCATTCCGTGTTTCATTCCACGGCGAACCATCCACCAATTGATTGGATACGTTACAATCGATCCAATCAAAATGCTAATCGACATGATCAGCCAGAATCGAAGATCTACAGCAGACATGACATGCCAAATCCTCATGAAGTACGCCATCGTCGGAAACATGCCAATCACCATAAAGGTCAATGATAAAAATTCCGCAAAAAAGGCAGTTTTCAATTCATGTTTAAATGTTGTTCCGTTCATTTTCATCATAGGAATCGTTTGGAAAAACAGCCATCCCATTAAAAAGCCAGCGATGTACTCAACCACCATGCTCTGAGACTCGGGTAACCTTAACCAAGTCGCAACAGTCGATGCAGCGACAATCCCTAACGCGTCACCAGCTACGCAATGCATGACAGAACCTACCGACTGCTTCCACATCGGCGCAACAAATGCATCGTGAGTGCCCGGTTCTGGCTCGCGACAACTACGGTGGTATAGCCAAATTCCGATGAATCCGAGGTAAAGCGTAATTAATATCCATGCGATTTTCATCATGGACATGATTTCCGGTTGGTGGCGAAGATCTTTCACCAACCAGAACGTACAACAGACTGAGATTACGATCCATGTTAAAGAGAAAATTTGCATTTTTAATCCTCATTTCTATGATTTTTGAAGAATCATAATATACCCTTTAAGAGGATCGCCTATACGTTACATGCCAATGTACCCGTGATATAGCCCAATCAACCACTTAATGATTAACGTCAGCTGTCCCGTTGCCAATAAAATGCCCATGAATACCATAATTCCTCCGCCAATCTGATTAACACGATAACTGTATGTATGCAATTTTCGAACGGAACCAAGTGTATAAGCCAAAATAAGAAATGGTATGGCAAATCCAACCGTATAAAAAAGCATGAGAAGTGCACCATTTAACTGATTGGTCGCAGCAACAGTAATGACTGATGCCAAAATTGGACCAATACATGGTGTCCATCCTGCAGAAAAGCTCATCCCAATGACAAATGCACCGAGAAAACCTTGCGGTTTGGAATCCACGTGCCACTTAAGTTCTCTCATCAGGAATCCCGGTTTAATAACTCCCATGAGAAATAGCCCCATGACAATTACAATGACACCTCCAACTTGGCTAAGCACCGATCGATATTGTGCAAACAACAGACCAAGAAGGCTTGCCGAGGCGCCGAGCGCTACAAAAATGACAGAAAAACCAAGCACAAAGAAGACTGCGTGCGATAATGCCCGTTTTCGAATTTCTGAAGGGATATTCCCTTTTTGATAGGCTCCGTAAGAAACCCCAGAGATGTAGGAAATATACGATGGGTAAAGCGGAAGACAACAGGGTGAAATAAAAGACACCAGGCCGGCTATGAATGCGAGCCAAATGGACGGGACCATATTCACACGATCTGCCTCCGATCATTTTCTCGTACACTGATTATTCCGAGCAATGCAAGCACTAAAGCCACCCATTGCCCAGGACTTAATCCGATGATTACCCACGTATTTACAGTTGTAATCGATACGAGAAGAGATCCAATTCCAACAAATATAAGTAACCAACTTCCTTTATTCCTAACGCGCATCTTCCAGACGATAGCAAGAGAAACCCATAGCACCATAGACTCATAAAAATTTGTGGGTTGATATACTTGACCATAGGCATGAACGCCCCAAGGCAAATGGGTAGTCTTACCTAGAGATAACCAAAACAACTCCGTAACTGCACCACCCGCTACAAGTCCGATTGGCCAAATATCGATGACAGAACGCCAGATGAGTTTGAGTCTCCACCACTTATAGGAACCATAGGTGAGCGCAACGAGAAGACCTGCCTCTCCTGCATAGGTGCTTCCTGGAATCGCCAACATTGACAATGGATTGCGAATGGCATCCATTGGATTAAGCAAGAGATTGGAAAACTTCCATCCCAGAACCCCCACCAAAACAATAGAAAAGAGAAGTTCGCTTATTTGTTGACCTTGTTGAATCGATGTGCGCTGAACATGCCATTTCATAAACTGTGTACCTAAATAAACACCGAGAAAAACACCGATCCATGCATAAGGAATGGTAATTTCTCCTATCGTGAAACCTCCGAGCAATGCAAGCATATCCATTCACACCTCTAATCAATGGTTAATCAGTGCCTTGAAATTTTCCTGCATCATCGCTTTAGACATACCCCCAGTTACACGGTTTACAATGATCCCCCTACCGTTTATAAAAAGACTCGTCGGAATTGCAATAACGTCGTATTTTTTAGCTATAACATCTTTGGGATCCTCTAAGACTGTATAAGGAATGTGATAATACTGAATGAATCCCTTCGCCGACTGCACGGTGTCACTCCCTGTTAAATTGATACCAAGAAAAACAACTTGCTTCCCATATTGACGATACATCCTTACCAAATCAGGAGTCTCTGCCTGACAGGGCGGGCACCAAGATGCCCAAAAATTTATAAATACGTCCTTTCCTCGATATTGTGATAATGACCGTGTACCCCCATTAAAAGTCATTAATCGAAAGGGAGGGGCTTGATATCCGGGTTCAGGTAACGTTGCTGGATTTCCCTTTACCTGATTCACGATTACAACTAAAATCATCACAAGGATAAGTACAGCCACTATCCAAATCCGAATCGAATGAAATCGCATCACCATTTTCTCCTTACTTTAAAAGTGATCACAAACAAGAAGCTACTAAAAGTAGAATAAACAAAAGGAAAGACGTCCCTGATTGAATCGTTGATCGGATCATCCACTTGCGTTTTACGTCGCGCCTTGCTTCTTGTCCAATCAGTTGATATACGCGTGGTCTCATGAAATCATCAAAGCCATTCCAAGCGACCTCATGAACATGTACGTGTTTCAAATCGACTTCCATTACAGCAAGAAGTGCTGCAGCAAGGTGTTCTTTTCCCACATGACGAATGGCAAACTGATCTGCATCAAGTTCCAACAGTATTTGGTATTGCCGTACAATTTCACCGACAATCGGAAAAAACCAAAAAACCTTTGCGAATGAGCGAGCTAATGCCAACAGAAGCGGATGGTGTCCAATCGCATGCATCCGCTCATGAAGTAAGACAGCGTGAAGTTGCTTCTCATTAAGTAATTCGACCATCCCTTGTGAAATCACGATTCGCGGATGGAAAAATCCTGATGTAAATGAAAAAATCTGCTTCGATTGAGTGTACGACAACCTATTTTCCATACTGTGCTCTTTTGCAAACTGAGAAACCGATTCAGGTGGAACACTAAAACTTAAACGCCCCATCAGTTTCGCTGCGCGAATCCTCTGTAGAATAACCATAAATAGGATTGCTCCTTGAGCGACTAGCAACAAAACGACGGCTCCAAAACCATTCTCCGATGAGTACTGAATCCCTTGGTTTAACCAAATTATGCAATACGCTGCAAAGGATGAGACATGCCTCACCCAATTTATAAGAAAAGGACTCAGAAGAATTACGATGCTCAACAAGAGCCAGATAATAAAAAGCCAAAACCCCACTAAAAGGACGTTGTGATGATTTGCTTTCACTCTTCATGCTGTGAAACATTCAGAATGCGACGTAACTCAGTTAAGAGATCAGGATCGCGTCGCGAAACGCTATCGACAAAATGAACAATGGCCAATTCCCCAAATTCCTCCACCAAACAATCTGAAACATTTTGAGATACCCTTCTAAGTAGCTCATCTTTTGTGACGCAAGGAGAAAAACGAGCGACACCTTCATCTATTCGCATAAGAAGTTCCTTCTCACAGAGCCTTTTTAAGATCGTCATCACAGTATTAAAGGCAAAAGGACGTTTATGTTCCAATTCCATCAGGACTTCCCGAGCAGTTCCACTTTTTATTCTCCACAATATTTCCATGACATCTGCTTCTAGTGGTCCCAAAACGCGTTGAAGTCCTTGTTCACGTAAATGGAAAGCTTGTAGTTCTCCATTCTTCCACATGGTCTTCCTCCCACTTCCCAGTTCATTTTCCTATTGTGAAATGTTCTTTGAGTTAAAAAAATCGGTTACCATGAAAAAATTGATTCCATTTTTCATCTTTTCAAGCAATCAGTTTACCGACCAATATAGAGACGACAGACAATGCAATGAGAATAAAATTCACAACAATCACATCAGACATTCCAACCATCATCGAAGCCATCATAGCACTCATGACAGATGAAATCGTACGTTCACCTATTTCTTCGATGCGCAGTACCCTTTTCTCAATCATCGTCAAAATCAGAGTACCTATAACAGCCACCAAGATAGCTAAGATTTCATTCTTAAAGACTGATTCTGTGAGAACCGCTATCGCAAATGGAACAGTCATGGAAATCATCATTTCAACAGACATTCCATGATAATTTCGATACTTTGATCGTCTCGACCGAGAATAAAGAAATATTCCTGCCACAAACGTAATTAAGGCAAAAAAACTCACAAGTCCCACCCCCATCACTACACTATGTCGTGCGGTAGTGGGACTTGCCACAGTCCTTTCGAAAAGTTTCAACTTTCGTCATACGTTAATTGATCCTAATCTCATGCAGCCATCATTTCATGGTCGGAAAATGTTGCCCAAAATTCCATGCCCTTCTCCATGATGGCCATGGCGCTCTTCTTCATGATGGCCATGGCGCTCTTCTTCATGATGACCGTGGCGCTCTTCTTCATGATGGCCGTGGCGCTCTTCTTCGTGACGGCCGTGGTGCCCTTCTCCAAACAAATGGCGCAAAAAATCTGTCATGCTATACTCACCTCACGATTTGATGTCCCTCACACATCACACTACACTATGTAGTGTGATGTGTCGAGTCCTGCGCTACCATGCAGCGATGTATTTCTCCTTATTTTCCCAAACAAAAGAAGGCGAGCGATAACGATCTTGCAAAAAATACTTGTCGTAGATGATGAAATTGTGATTATCGATGTGATTCAATCCTACTTAGAAAAAGCAGGGTATCAAGTCGTGACTGCTACGAATGGCGTAGAATGCATGCGGCAATTTATACTTTATAAACCAGATCTCGTTATCCTTGATCTCATGCTTCCTGACCATTCTGGGGAAGACTTATGTAAAACCATTCGCGCACAATCCGATGTAGCAGTGATTATGGTAACGGCAAAATCTTCTATAAACTCACGAATTCGAGGATTGTCGCTTGGAGCGGATGATTATTTGATCAAGCCATTTGACCCAAGGGAACTCATCACACGCGTTAAAACGGTTCTACGTCGCACGGAGGAACATCGATTGTTGGCATATTCTATCGAATGGGACGATGGTAAATTAATCATCGACGATGAACGGCATAAAGTCTTCGCTCGCGGAGAGGAACTTTCACTTACATCGCGAGAATATGATCTGCTCGTTACGCTAGCTCGACATCCAGGGCGTGTTTGGACACGGGACGAACTCGTGGTGCGCGCATTTGGTTTTCAGTACGAAGGTGATCTTCGCACCATTGATGCATTTATAAAAACATTGCGGCAAAAGCTAGAAGAAAATCCTCGGCAACCAAGATATGTGCATACGGTTTACGGAGTAGGCTATCGATTCGAGGTTAAACCATTGTGAAACCATTACAGAGTAGACTGCTTATTTCATTTCTTGCGATCACTCTATCCATGACTGTTATGAACGCAATTGTCATCAGAATTGTCGCTACAAACCACTTTCGGTCTTTTCTTAATGGTCAAACCCGCCACACTGAAATCATTACAATGCTCGTAAGGCATCTCACGATCGCCTTAAGTCAAACTCTCATTTCGATGGCCATTGTCATCGTAATTTTGACCTTCGCGATATCCTGGTGGCTATCAAAGCGTTTAACATACCCTCTGAGAACGTTGATCGAGCAGGCTGAAGCATTGGCAAAAGGACACTTTTTCCACAATAGCAATCCCAGCAACAGTCACAACGAGATCACTTATCTCTCATCTACACTCAACCATATGTCACAACAATTGGCTCAACAAGCAAATCTCCGAGAGCGACTTATCCAAGATGTCTCACATGAACTCCGCACACCACTAACAGCCTTGAAGGCAAGCCTCGCAGCTATCATCGATGGCGTCTGGATGCCTACACCAGAGCGCTTTGCCTTACTCATGGCAGAAGTAACGCGGTTCGAGAAAATGGTGCTCGATCTTGAAAGGAGTATGATTCAAACCCAGCCAACGATGCGTGCTAAGGTACCCGTCAACATCTCGAACTGTTTACATTTAGCGATTGAACATGTAAAAGCTATTATTGAAGAAAAGAAAATTATCTTTCACGTTGGCATACTACCTGTTGATCAGTACGTTCTGACAGATGCAGATCAATTACTTCAGGTATTTGTAAACTTATTGGATAATGCATACAAATATACACTCCCCCATCATTCGATCGAAGTAAAGGTAGAAGTAACTTCCCGCGATATAAAGACAACCATTCGGGATACAGGCATCGGCATCCCGATGAAAGATCTGCCCTATATCTGTGAACGGTTCTATCGTGTCGAGTCTTCTCGGGATCGTAAGACAGGTGGAACAGGATTGGGACTTGCTATCGCTAAAGAAATCATTATCGATTCAAATGGCAGCTTGCAAATAGAGAGTCAGTTGGGGATCGGTACCATCGCGACCGTCATTTTGCCAAAAGTGTTATCTACCTTCGTCAGTTTTTCATAATTCATTTGTAGAGTATCCTTATATTCTCAGAAAGGTGGACAATCTGAATGCCAAGAAAATTCACTCGGCAAATCCTCGCCGCGTCGGCACTCCTTGCAATATCCGGATTTAGTGTTTGGCAAATAAGTTCAGCACAATCAGAACGATTGAATATGGCAATACCCAGGGCAACCACACATCCTGTCTCCCCAAATGTCTCAAACGCCTCATATACCGTCGATCAAGGAGTAAAAGTCTTCCACTTAACCGCGGAGAAGGTTAAACAAGAGGTATCAAAAGGTGTTTTCATGAATGCATGGGGATATAACGGTGGCACTCCTGGCCCTACCATCGTTGTTCATCAGGGTGACACGATCCGTGTCTTAGTATCAAATCGTTTGCCAGTCCCAACGAGTGTGCACTGGCATGGGCTAAACGTTCCGAATTCCATGGATGGCGTGCCAGGCATAGAGCCATCCCCCGCGATTCTACCGGGTAAGAGCTTCAGTTACCAATTTAAGGTGAATCAAGTTGGGACTTTCATGTATCACTCCCATTTGAATCCTGCGATTCAAGAGATGATGGGATTAGACGGGGTCTTTATTTCCCTCCCTAAACGTGGAAGAGATACATTTATGGGAAAATCGATACAACACGATTATACGCTGCTGCTGCAAGAGTGGAGCTTACAAAAAACAGGAACAAAGCAGAACAGAATGCCAATGGGTTCATCAAACTCTAATACTATGACCTTTGGTGAAGGTCAAGTGCCCGCTGGGAACTATGATATTAATCCAGAAAGCATGAGTTGGAATGTATTTACATTCAATGGAAAACAGTACCCGGCAACAGCGCCTTTAACTGTAAAAAAGGGGGATCGTGTATTGATTCGTCTCGCCAACTTGAGCATGGAAAATCATCCCATTCATTTGCACGGTCACAATTTTACGATTATATCCAAAGATGGAAACGAAATTCCGAAGACTGCCCAGTATCAGGAAAACACTGTGAATGTGGCTCCAGGTGAGACTTATGACATCTTACTAACTGCTAATAATCCTGGGAATTGGCCATTACATTGTCACTTACCCCATCACACGATGGGGATCAACGGACAAGAAGCAGGTATGATGTCTATCTTACAATACGTAAAATCGAACGGAAAACCCTATTATCCACTGCAGAAATCAAGTACTGACAAGTCGAGAATGCCCAATGCCATTGGGAATATGAGCGGGATGTAACGTCACAATTCATGCTACTTCCATTAAACGGAAGTAGCATGGTCTTCAATTGACCTAGAAATAACACAAAAAATGAATGACGATTTAGAAGTTAACTTAAGATCACCATTTAAGGATTATTAGATTGTCATATAGCATGTAGATAGCGACGATCATGATGATTGATGAAAATACAACCTGTAAGGTTCTCTTGTTCTGTCCAAGTCGACTCGATAGCATGGTTCCCAAAACGCCGCCAACAATTCCCCCGAGAACGTAGAGAATAAAAACCCACCAATCAATCATGCCAGAAATCGAATACGATATCGCCGTTGTTAGCCCGAAAGTTCCAACAGAGAAAAGAGAGCTTCCAATGGCATCGATCATTGACATACTCGTCGCATACATTAGCCCTGGAACAATCAAGAATCCCCCACCAATTCCAAAGAAACCAGAAACGACTCCCGTAGTGGCTCCAGTCGCGATCGTGCGAAGAAATTTAATTTCATGTACTTTTTCATCTGTTTGATCCGACTGTTTTGTCCGTAGCATCTTTACCGCAATGACCAACATGAGAACAGCAAACAAAAATAGCAAAGCTTTACCATCGAGCCTTTTGCCAATCACCGAACCGATCACTGCACCGATAGCACCTGGTATTGCAAATAAAATTGCTGCATTCCATCGAACATGATTCTTACGCCAATGTGGGATAAGATTAATAAACGCATTAACGGCAACCGCAAGCGCTGTGGTTCCAATAACAATATGTGCATCATGAATGCCAACAACGTATAAGAGCAGTGGAACAGCAAGGATTGAACCTCCACCTCCGATCAATCCGAGAGTAAACCCAACAAGACCGCCGGAAAATATAGAGAGTACAATCTGTACGTCGGTTAAATGAATATTCACGAGATAATCTCCCCTACGTATAAAATTTTGTCGAACGAATTCAATCTCCGCAAATACCTACCAGGGTATCATAGGTGAGCGATGTTTTTCTGTCAATAATGTGAGATCAATCCATTGTCCATATGAAGATATAAGAACGCGAAAGCACGCAGGGTCAAGTCCGTAATTGTGTGTAATTTCGTTTTTCCTCTGTCCAAAGGGGCTCTTGTCCTTTCATCGCCTTCCGACGACTTGAAGCTCTTCCGTTCATCTTGCGATTCGTGTGGCTCCACCCTTGCATGGATGCGGTTTGGTTTGTCCGGCCAGACGGGACACCCAAGCGCAAGGTGAAAGCTTCATGATGCCCACGTCTCGGCCTTCTGCCTCAATTTCTCCTGCTGCTCCTTGCACCACGAAGCATACGCATCCATGTCGAGGTATTTTCGATGGGACGACCATCCCTCATCGATCCCCATCAGCAACGCTCCTAGCAAACGAAGTGTAAATTCTCGATTGGGAAAGATGCGAATCACTCGCTCACGACGGCGAATCTCTTCGTTTAACCGTTCCACGCTGTTCGTCGTCCGCAACTTCCGATGCAACGATTCGGGTAACGCCAATACTGCCTTTGCATCTTCAAATCCTTCTTCCAACACCTTGACCGCCTTGGGTGCCTTCTCTCCATATTCTTGGAGCACTCGGTTTAGCAGCGTTCTTGCCGTCTCCTCATCAGGTGCCGTTAAAATCGTCCGCACCTGCTGCTGTATTTCAGACATCAGCTTCTGCAAAACACACGGGATTCGATGGAATGGACCGGCGTTTGGATGGCCTGCAAAGAAAGAGCGCAAAGATACAGAAACGACAGGCGAAGCTTGATGCGGCGGATCGCAATGCTGTCGAAGGGAAATTTGGCGAGGGCAAGAGAATCTACGGGCTTGGTCTTATGAAGGCACGACTGGCAAACACGAGCGCGACGGTGATTACCCTTCAACTGCTGGTGATGAACCTGGAAAGGAAATTACGGTTCCTTTTTTGTCGCCAATCCTGTCTACTCTCTTTAATCATCCGAAAGAAAACCGGGTTGGCCATTTTGTGCCGTACGACACTCCCTACTGTAGTGGGCGAATATTCCTCCAGAGCACTGAGGTTCAAATACCGATTGGACGCTTCTGTCAATCATATAAAGAGGTCTCTTTCCACAACGCGAACCAAAAGATGCAACCATACTCCTCTCAGAAAATGAATATAACTGCAAAGAAGGAAATCGCCGCCACCAGAACGAAGACCGCCACGGGCAGGCCCGCATTGGCGCATATTTTTGTCCATCGTACCCTGTGTTTTTTCGCTGCTGTACTGTAGATCTTGGCGAGCAGCAATGCCATCCACCATATGAACAGCGTGGGCAGCACTCCGAGTGCTGCCCCGCAAACCATGGCCATCTTCCAGTCTCCCTGCCCCCAGAGTCCAAGAAGCGTCGGAATAAGGAGTAACAGCCCGGTGCAAACGAAGGCGAAAACCGCCGCCTCTCCCGAACCACTGCCGACGTGCCACACCAAGAAGAACACCAATCCAATCAGGTTTAGCCAATTGGGAATCCGCCGTTCCCGGATGTCAAACCACGCTGCAACTAGCGCAAAGACAAGGAACGCGATCCATACCCACGCTCCGTGAGCCATCCCCAACCCGAACCATGCTTCCTTACCCCACTCCGAATACAAGCCTCCACCCCCATCCGCGAAACGGATCTCTCCCACTTCATCAATGATTTGTCCACTTCGGACAGCCGTACAGACAGGCACCCGTGATACCCGGCAGCGTGACATTGCGAAATCCAAATGCCACCGACCGTTTCCATCGATCCCTCATAACGTCTCCCGGCATCGCATCCGTGGCCGTTTCTGTGACAAACGTCTGATTCGTCAAGCTGCGCTCGATAAAATCAACGTCTCCGGGGAACGCCGTGTCTTGGTGCGAAAGGTTTGTGAGTTGGATAATGCATGCGTATTTTTTTCAGTTCACCGCCACGTGTCGTCTGAGCACCGAACAACGCCCCTCCAACTGGAAACCACTTTTTTCCTTGTTGACATCGCTCGTTATTGAATCACAACAGGCACCCACTGCTCGGTGTTCACGGTAACCCAACCATATTCGGGTACGTTTCGATACCCAGTGAAGGTCTCCACGCGAGTCACCGGTACCGATTCAATCGTAAAGATCGGAATCGTTTGCGTGCGATAGACAGGCACCGTTTGATACAAAGGAATTGTCTCCGTGCGATAAACGGGAACCGTTTTGTACACAGGCTTCTGGATCATACCGCCGGAGCATTCATAGCGTCGGAGATGGACATCGTACATCCATTCGCCGTCACAGATTGAAGTCGTGCCGGTTTGCACGCGCTGCGTGCCTATTAGATAGCGTCTGGTGATTGAATCGATTTCCTGTTGCTTGGTTCCAATTTGAAACATCCGTGTGGTGGTCCCCGTCTGCACCCGTTTACTTTGGACCGTCGTCACATCGGCTTGGTAGGTGTACGCTTGCTGTGTCGTACCGATCTGTTCCCATTTTTCAGTTTGCACGATCCTATCGTAGCCACCCGTGATGGTCACCGGGTTGCTGTTTGCCATCGCCGCCCATGCGAAAGGGGACGGTGCGAAAAAGAGTGATGCCACACCCACGAATGCGCTTTTCCATCTGAACATTTCGGATACCCCCTTCAATCGATTTGCGCCACAAAGGTTTGGCTGATGTCCGGTTGCATCGTGATGCGCGTCGAGAGCGTTGTCCCTTGGTCGGTTTGTGCAACGATCTGACCCGTCGTCCGATTGTGGATGCGCAGCGTGGCGCCACGCAGCGGTTGATTGACCGTCGCCGTGAGTGTGACCTGGTTGTCCGTCGGATCGCCCACCGCCGACAGCGTCACGGTAAACGCGCGCACGGTGACGAAGGCCGTACCCATTCCCCCATCGCAGCTTGCCATCACCGACTCCGTGCCGCCCGTTCCCGGCGCGGTGAAGGTGGCGGTGAAAATTCCCTGACGATCGGTTACGACAACGTGCGGACGAATCTGCCCGCCAGCGGCCGACAGCGTCACGGCTTGATCGGCTAACCCTGTCCCTTTCAAAGACACCCTACCGCTCAGCAGTTCAGATTGACCCACCATGAGACTTTGGAGAGGATTCAAGGTCACCATCGGCATGGGTGCACTCATGGGATACTGCGTTTGAAACGATCCACTACTGCCTGTCTGCGGATTTGTCACTGACACGGTGATCGGATCCCCCGGCGCAAAGACCTCGCTACCTTGCCCGGCCGATCCATTTGAGACACCCGTTACCCCGTATCTGTCAAATCCGTCCACGACAATCCGGTCATTTTTCCAGGACGTGATTGTCGGTTGAACCAAAAAAGAAGACCCATCCGCTGCCGTCCATCCGCGACGGGTATCCTGGATGAGCAGCACCGTCTGACTCGCCGTTGGTGGATTCCCAAAACCGTAACCGGAGATCACGATTTTCGGTCCCCACGTGGATGTGTTCCAGGACACGGAGTCGACATGTGTAGTGTCGGCGCCTGGGAGGATCGGGACATTCGTGTTCGTCAGCCAGGTGTTCTCTGTCGGTGACAACGGTGGAGACTGCCCCCACAGGGCCTGTGCCATATCGTTGTTGGACTTCACGCCGATGGCCACCGCGTGATTGAACGAGCCAAAAGCGGCAGGCATTAGCCCCACCGTCAGAACACCGACCGCGAACAGCGTCCACAGAAGCATGCGCGTTTCTCGTTCCATCTCTTCTTCACCCCTTTCCCACGACCGGATCGTCCACCGGGACCACAGCCTTCATCGGCACCGCCATCGACCGAAGTTCCGGCACGCGCGCGGCCGCTGTCTGCAAAAAGAGCGGCAAAAAATCCCCGCGGACGGTAACCGTCACCTGATTGCCGCTGATGCTGGTTTCCAGCGACAGGTTCGAAAACACCTGCGCCAAATGCATGTCGTTCACCTCTTCATCGAACACCTCGGTCGCGGCGGCATTCACCGGGCCTGTGAGTGACCACGCTGCCTGTG
>NZ_LSUQ01000027.1 GCF_001642725.1 Ferroacidibacillus organovorans | reverse complement strand
ACGGCATCGTCGTCGGGAGCGCACTGGTCAGGCGCTGTGCGGCGATTGCGGAAGCTATACAGAATGGGGATTCAATCGGAGCGCAGCGCGAACAAGATGAACTTATCGCGTTTGCAAAGTCGCTCGCGAAAATCGCCTGTGAATGATCACGATACCAGATACAAATGTGAATATGGCAAATCAGTTGCATAAAGGGGAAGTTCGGTTTGGATTCGCAGTTTTCTCGCATGTGTCTGATCGGGTGTGGATTAATTGGTGGTTCGCTGAGTCTCGCTCTGCAAAAAACAGGAGCCGTAGCGCGTGTCATCGGCTATGACGCAAACCCCGAGGCGCTACGCGCAGCGCGTGAACGCGGTGTCATAAACGAGGCGGCTGACCGGTTAGAAGACGCATTGCGTCACGCGGATCTCATCGTTTTGGCGGCGCCGTCTCCCGTCGTGCTCGACCTGCTCCCACTTGTGCAAAAAAACATTCATCTCGCCGCACGCGATGTTTTGATAACCGATGTCTGCAGTACAAAAAGCAGTGTCGTTGATCGCGCCAAACAGTGCGGTCTCCATGCGCAGTTTCTCGGCGGTCACCCGATGGCAGGGTCGGAAAAATCCGGCGTGTATGCGGCAGATGCGCTCTTGCTTGAAAACGCCGTGTATGTACTCACGCCAGAGAGCACCCAGGAAGTGCAAGTGCGTGTATTTTCTGACGTTTTAAAACGCGCGGGGTGCCGCGTGCGCTTTATGGATGCGGTGGATCACGATCGTGTTGTCGCGGCGATTAGCCATGTACCTCACCTGATCGCGTCTACACTCGTGAGTCAGGTCAAAGATTTGGCAGATCGACACGCTGCTTACGCAGAGCTCGCAGCGGGCGGGTTTCGTGACATTACGCGCATTGCTTCGGCCGATCCAGCGCTGTGGCGTGACATCACCCTTGAGAACAGAGCCGAGATTCTTCCGATGCTCGACGACTTTATTGCGCGTGTAAACGCGCTTAAAGCACTTCTTTCATCGAGCGACAAGGCCCATCTCCATCATTTTTTTGACGATGCGCGCACGTTTCGCGACGCGCTTCCTGCGCGTTCTACGGGCGCGATTCGCGCCGTGTTTGCCATGACCGTTTCCGTACCTGACGAACCGGGAATGATTGGTCGCATTGCAATGCTCCTTGGGAATCATCACATCAGCATTCGGAACATCGGCATTCTAGAGAGCAGGGAAGAAGATCTCGGTCAACTGCTGTTGCAATTTGATAAGATCCATTTCCACGACGATGCACTCTCTGTGCTTCAGCGTGAAGGATATCAAATCATTGATCGTGTATAATCATGTCTATTGCTGTTCAAAAATGTGAAAAAACGGTAATTTAAGGTGTTGCCCATTGACTTCCAAACGATTGGTCGGTAGAATCAGTTCAGGATGTGCTATGGTTTCTCTCCACTCCTTATAATCTCTCTCTTGGCTCGCGATCTCGCGAGTCTTTTTTTCTTTAAAGTTGATCCATGACGCGCATAAGAAACGTGTGAGGTGGGAAGGTTTCTAAAAAAAGGGAGCATTTGTCCCACGTCACCACGCCATGCGTTTCTGGAGGTTATGAAGTATGCGTCTGCTTGAGTACCTGAATGACAGCGATGTCAGCCATTTGCGTAAAATTGCATTACGCCACACGCTGGATTGTCCACTTTATTCTAAAAATTCACTCCTCCAAGAGATTGTTGCACGTTTTTTTGAACCGTCCTATTGGCAACAGAGACAAGAACACCTTACGGATGAAGAAATTCGCGCGATTCAGGCGCTCGCGCTTGATCGCCGTGAAACCCTGGCGCCAGAAGAGGTATTGGCCGTGATCAAACGCGCGGGTCTCGATCGCGAAACGTCTCTGCGCACCGTCTCCCAATTGGAGGACGAGGGTTTATTATTTCGACGCCGTCATCAAAAAGATGATGGCTATCACTGTCCAAAAGAACTCTGGGATCGCATCTACAAACTGACATCAGAACAGTTGATGCGATCGATTCAAATCTACAGTCGTGAGCCTGATTTATATCGAGATGATGGGCTTTGTATGGCGAAAGACGCCTATACGTTGCTTAGTTTTGTACGCACACATGAAATCAGGCTCACGCGCGACGGCGCAATGTTTAAGCGACACCAGCAACAGGTTTTCAGCCTCTTTCAGATTCCTGAACAACCGCTTGAAGCAAATGTCGGTTGGCGCTTTGGGTATGGTCGACGGTTTTCTGACTATCCAGATCGGTTTTCGCTTTTGTATGATCACCTCTACAGTCGGGGGTGTCTTGTAGAGCAAGAAGACGATCGACTCGCTGTGAATGAAGAGCCATCTCGCGCGTATACGTCACTCCGCGAAGAGGAACGCGCCGAAAAAATTCTGCACGACTATCTCCACCTTTACTGTGCAGCGATTCCCAACCTCCGAATGATTGCAAAACGCATTGTCGAATTAACGAACGCACACTGGGTATATGCAGCGTCACTGCGCGAGGCGTTGCTTCCGTATGTCACATCGTATTACTACGAAACGCCAGAAGTCGTACTCGAAAAGCGCATCTTCGCGATGTTTCAATACCTTGGCCTGTTGCGGGCGGCCGTTGCACCGTCTGGCGAACCACTTTACCAGGCAACTGAACGCGGCTGCTCATGGCTGAACGCGAAGTCGATCGATGAATCAGCAGAGAATGTGACGAGAAAACCAACACTGTTTGTACAGGGGACATTTGATGTTATTGTCTCTGAAGAAAGCGATGCGATACTTGGCTGGGATCTGCTACAACTCGCAGATCCCGTGTCACAAGATCGCATGAGTGTTTACCGCATCTCTCGCGAGAGCATTTACCGCGCATGCCAAAGCGGATATACAGCAGAATCGATACTCCATTTTTTCTGCGAACACAGTCCCCACCCTCTGCCTGACAATGTGTGCACGATGATAGAACAGTGGAGTCAAGCGTATGGAAAAATCAAAGTGTCACACGCAACGCTGATTACGTGTCGGGATGAGGCGAGCGCGCACGTCGTCAGGCAGTTGCCATTGAAAGAGATTGCAGACGGAACCTGGGTCAGCCCGCTCATTCTCGCCATGGCAGACGAAGGGCGAGCACCGCTTGAAAAAACATTGCGTCGGCTCGGATACCTCATTCAAACAGACCATTAAGGTGCTAGTTCAAATAAGATGATTGTTCAAAAATTCCAAGTTTTAGATTCCATCATTTTTTTTGCCGCCCGCAGTCATGGGCGGCTCTTTTTTTGCATGTATTGGCTATACGTGGTGTTGAATATGAAGCAGGAATGAACGCAGAGCTTGGCGAATTACATGGGAATCGTACGTTTCTCAGATTGGAAGGCGCAAGTCTTTTGAGCATTGGAGGCGAATGGATCGTGAAAGAAATGATTACTGCCGCAGACAAAAAACAGTTCATTCAGTGGTTTTTGGAGCATTATGAACTCAAAAACCCGGAGTCTGAGTGGCTCTTACAGTACCTCTGCTCCAGTGAACAACTGCTTGCAAGAGTGCACTTCACTGACCAATTTCGTAACAGTCCAAAGGCTTTGCTCATGTCGACGACATGTGTGCAAATGACCGCTTTCAAATTCTACAAAAATAAACGCGTAACATCCGATGTGGAGAAAGCATTTCTTGATGTGCACAATCACCCGGAGGAAGATGTCTATGTTACGCTTTATTTCCGCGATCGCGCAAACAGCGCTCGCTATAAAGCGGTTGTCGAGGCACAATCTGAGACGCGTTACACAGCTTCAACCCTTGAGGTACTCCATGGCCTGATCGCCGAACTATGGCTTGATCGCATTGCGCAGGAATATCGCGAATCTGTTTTGCGAAAGCGAATTGATGACGCGCTCTTGGCAAAAAATGAAAAAGAATTCTATGAAAGTGCGTCTGAACTGTGCACGCTACTTCAACAACGTGAAATTTGAACGATTTTGCACGCGGTGAATCAATTCTCCCTTCACCGCGTGCTTTTGTTCTATTCAGGAGGACGAGTCTGTGCGGTTTGAAGAATTGAGTATGAGCGACATCAAACGCGTGTCATCCCTCTGCGATACGCTTGTCCTTTGTGTAGGGGGACTCGCGCAACGCAACGACAATTTGCCTATTGGCACATCGTGGATGATTTTGCGGCGCATTCGCGATGGAATTGAGCAAAAACTCGGTGGTCGCGCGCTGACGATGCCACTTTTACCGTTTTATGTAGATCATGGACATTCAACCTTTGGCGCGCTTGAGTCTGCCCAGCAGAGCGCGTACATCACATCCTTGATCCGGTCGGTGAATGAGCACGTCGCACTCCGCCATCTCATCCTGTGCACCGACCACATCGCGACAGAGCAAGCGATGATGCAGGCCATGATACCGTTTCAAAGCAAATCGCTGCAAGCGACTTCGTTCGTTTGGTGGCGCGACACGTCGTTTCTCACAAGCGATCCAGCAGATCATCAGGAATTTACACCTGAACTTTTTTTAAAAGAGGCGCCAGACTTCCGTGACGAGCTTTCATTGCTCACTGAAATTGCGCCACGCCTTGCACAAAAAGCGCAGGGTGGGCAAGAACGACAAGAGAGTCTCGCAACCTTTCTGGCGATTGACAATGTGTTGCAAAAGCGCATTTTGACACTTTGGGGGACAAACAAGGATAATCGCTGAGTCCCTCGGAAAGACTCGTTCATGGGGGTGAGTCTTTGAACCGATTGGCGACTCTTTTGTTGCGGCGCGATGTGCTTTTCTTTGTCCTTGTGATGAACGTCATCGGGGTCTGTTTTGGATTCGCTTGGTATCGCGGACAACTCGCGAGAACCTCAACGTTTTTTTGGCCTTTCGTGCCAGACAGCCCCGTTTCCGCGTTTTTTTTTACGGTTGTACTCACACTGGCCCTCACCATGAAAAACGCTTCTCGCCAAGCCGTCTATCGCTTGTTCTCCGCGCTTTGCGCAACATGGCTTGTCAAGTACGGCCTGTGGTGCGACACCGTCTTGTTGACGCAGTTTGCTAACGTCCACTGGCTTCCTTTGGAGGCCTGGCTGCTTATCATCAGTCACACAGGGATGATGGTGGAAGCTTTTTTATACACACTAGTCTCACCACTCTTGACGTTTGAGAAGGGGGAGCTCTTTGTTGCGGGAGCGGCGCTTTTTTTGAATGACTATGTTGATTATGTGTATGGCGTTTTTCCTTACTTGCCCAATCACGCCATGTTACCTTTTGTCACGATTGCCACGCCGCTCATGACGCTTGCCACAGTAAGCCTGTTCTATCGGATCAGATTATCCAGCGGAATACGTCAGCGTGAGAATCCTTCACCGAGTACATCGTGAACCTCATGGACGACCACGAATGCGTCTTCATCCTCAAGCGCGACCGCTTTTTGCAGTCGGACAATCTCATCTCGACTCACCACGCAGTATAAGACATCTTTGTCGCTCCCCGTGTATCCGCCACGTCCTCGCAAAAAGGTGGTTCCGCGCCCGAGGTCATTGTGAATGCGATCGGCAATCGCTGCGTTTTTCTCACTGATGACCATCGCGGCGTGAGAGGAAGAGACGCCTTCGATCACATAGTCGATGACACGGCTCGAAACGAAGAGCGCCACGAGCGAATACATGGCGACCTCTTTGCCGAGAATGAGCGCAACGATGGCGATCACGACGACATCGGATGAAAAGAGGAGGCGGCCCATGGAGTAACCAAAGTAATGTCGCGCGATGCGCGCGAGAATATCAACGCCGCCCGTCGTTCCACCACTGCGAAATATTAAACCAAGCCCCGCGCCACAGATGACACCGCCGTAGAGCGCCGCGAGGAGGCGATCGCCTACATGCTGTGCGAATCCGACAGTCAAAACGGTGAAGAGCGAGACGGCGACGACCCCAACGAATGTTTTTGCGATAAACTCCCGGCCAAAAAAACGCCAACCAAGATACAGGACAGGTATGTTAAACACGAAATAGGATAGGCCTGTTAAGATGTGCAGTTTATAGTAGAGCACCAGGGAGATTCCCACAAAGCCGCCCTCTGCCAACTGATTTGCGGAGATAAAGGCGTTTAGTCCCACACTGTAAATAAAACTTCCAACAACGATGAGTCCATACGGAATCAACTTCTTCACTGCATCACCCCCGTCACGTCATGCGCTAGTACGCGCTTCATTATACCCGAAGCAGACAGCGCGCACGCAAGAGTGTATCAGGAAGAGCGTAATCGCATTTTCACATCTGCGAAAATGACCAGCGTGAGAATGCAGCCACTGATCACGCCAAACAGGGGATAGCCGATGCGCACAATTTGGCCAAACCCAATCTGCGCGCCGGCGAGCGCGAGCGTCAGCAAGATGACTAGAATCGTTCGCTCACGCATCCCCGTGATGCGCCTGATTTCGTGTGTCAATCCAAAGAGATTCGCGATGAGCGTCGAGTAGATCTCAGCCCACAGGGCCATGGCGAATGGAATGACGATAAACCGTCCCTGGCCGCGCGCCAATTCCAAAAGTGGAATCTCACGCGTCATGAGACCCGCGTTTCGCGCGAGTGCGCCATTCATGACCGCAAGCATCACGAATAGGCCAACGGCGCCCAAAAACGCGCCTGTGCGCAGCGTGTTTTTTTGCTTTGTAACGCATCCAAGAGGAATCAGCACAGGCATGGCGAGACCGAGATTAAATCCCGCATACGAAAGCGCGGACAGAAAAAGAGAGAGCCCACTTGAATGCTCTTCAGGCGGTTGCGAAAAGGACATTGTGGCACTCGGCGAATCCATCATGCTGTGGCCCGTAACAATCAGGACGAGCAGAAACATAGCGGGCACAATCAGTGAATTGGCTGACAGGATGCCATTCATTCCAAAGAGGAGGGTGATGAGTGCAAGTGCCGCCGTCGCGAGTGAGCCTATCCAAGGATTCAAACCGAACTGCTCATGCAAGAGCGCGCCACCCCCTGCAAGCATCGCGACGGTAAGCGCAAAGAGCAGCGCAAGCATCGCGCCTTGCAAGCCTTCGGCGGCTCTGGTCGGCAGCAATTTGAGAAGTAGGGCACCGAGAGATGAGGCATTAAGTCGCTGCCCGAGATTCATGACATACGCGCCTAACACAAAAAATAGCAGGGCAGCAAAACCGATGGCGATCAGTGATCCTGTTTGATACCGCGTGAAAAATTGCCACACTTCCTGACCCGATGCAAATCCGGCCCCAACAACGGTGCCAATATAGGTTGCCGCAATTTGTAACGCTTGTCGCCACCCTGACCGAAACACAAAACCTCACCCCGCTTGTCTCACTCTATTCGGAGTCGTCTCCTTCAATGACCATTTTTTAGACACGCAGGGCATGGCCAAACCGCTCTCGCCATACGCATGTAGTGCAGGTCCATCAAGCGAGAGAAGGTGTTGCGTGTGACTTCCATCCAAGCGATTATCCTTGGCATCACGCAGGGACTCACGGAGTTCTTGCCCATCAGCAGTTCAGGCCATCTCGTCGTGCTAGAGCGTTTGTTTCACATCAAAAGTAACCTTTCGTTTGATGTATTGCTTCACCTTGGGACGCTGCTAGCGCTTCTTCTCTATTTTCGCGCGGCAGTCAGCGAGCTCTTGCGTCACCCGACGTCACCGTTGATGAGACGTTTGATCGCGGGGAGCATACCGACGTTTGTCATCGGCTATGTGTTTGAAGACGCTGTTGCATCCGCCTTCTCAAACGGCGTCACACTAGGCCTTGAATTTGTGATCACAGGCGTGCTTTTACTTTTCAGTGAGAGCCTGACCGCGCGCAAAGAAGTGCTGCCGCGCACGCGATCCCTGCGCCGTAGCGCAACAAATTCTCCATCTGCAACCACGCTGCACGAGTCCCTTGTATCGTATCGCCAAGCTGTGTGGATGGGCGTGGCCCAAGGCGCCGCCGTTTTTCCTGCGCTATCGCGCTCTGGACTCACGATCAGCGCGGGTCTTGGCCTCGGCCTCACGCGCGAAGCGGCGGTACGCTTTTCCTTTCTTCTCTCCATTCCTGCAATTGCCGGCGCAACCGTGTATGAACTCGTCAAAGCACCACTACACGTTCAGCTTTCTGGAACCTTGTTCGCAGGGCTCCTGGCGAGCGCTGTGGTGGGCTATCTCGCCATCCGCTTTATGATGAACTACGTCAGGCGAGCGAATTTGCGCGGATTTGGTTACTATGCGGCGGTGCTCGGCGTACTGATCATAACGGATCAACTCTTTTTTCACCGCTTCTTTTAAAGCGACAGTACATTTTAAAGCGACAGTACAACCTATACGACGAAAAAATGGCGGGAGCACACAGCTCCCGCCATTTTTTCAACATCATCACGATTTGGCATACCACGCGGCAAAGCGACTGTCACGAAAGAGGTGGATCAAAAGCGACAACAAAAGAGCCAGAGCAAGCAGTGCGGCAGCGGTTGCCAGTGCGATTCCTGTCATGGTCCAGTGTGCCACAGGTCCCGCCGACAGCGGCGCCATCACTGAGATGGCGTGCGGTACGAAAGCGAGTGAGCGACCGAGTCCTGCCTGGTAGAAAAAATACGTCAAAACGGCTGCAAGGACTGCGTGGTAAACGCGCGCAATCACGTAGGGGCGCATGCGGATATCCGTCTGGGTGAGGACGCTCGCCACCTGCGCGTGAACGCTCAAACCACTCCACGCGATGATTGCGCTGACAACGCTCACCTTTTGGATCAAGGCGGCTGATGTGCTCGCCGTCGCAGCGGAACCGATGTCAATCTCAAAAATCCCGCTGACCAGCGGTTGTACAAGCGCTGTGTCCATGTGGAGCGCGTGGAACAAAAGGACAAACGGCACGCCGATGATCGTGACGATTCCGGCAATGGTGAGGACTTTGATAAAGACAGCAAAAAAGACGATAAATCCGCCAATCATGAGAAGTGTTCGAATCGAATCGTTGACCGAATCACCGAGCAGTTTTCCAAAAGGGCGATCGTCCTCTTCGCGCGCCCGCACCATTTCTTGATACGCACGTTTCAAAATTTGGGGGTGTCGATCCGTTCGCGCGACGGGCCGCACGCTCTTTTCTTCACGCCGACCATAGAGTTTGAAGGTAAGTCCAACCAGAAAGGACGAAGCGTAGTGAGCCAGTGCGAGCAGGATGCCGAGGGCCTTATTTTGAAACATCCCGACCGCGACTGCGCCAAACATGAACAAAGGATCGGCTGTGTTTGTAAAAGCAAGGAGTCGCTCTCCCTCAATGCGGCTGCACAGCCCATTTTTGCGAAAGCGCGCCGTGATGACCGCATCCATCGGATAACCTGCCGCAAGGCCCATCGACAATGCAAACGCGCCAACACCTGGCACGCTAAAAAGTGGGCGCATCAACGGCTCAAGCATCACGCCAAGCGCGTTTACAACGCCAAGGCCTAACAACAGCTCCGAAAGGATGAAAAAGGGGAGGAGGGAGGGAAAGACCACGTCCCAGAACACTTTAAGTCCGGCGATTCCTGCCGTGAAACCTTGCTCTGGATAGACCACGAGCGCAAGGGTAAAAAGGACGACGAGGATCGCTAACAGCAACCCTGACACGTGTTTCCTGCGGGATGGCAACGCGCGATACCTCCTTTCGCTAGAATGGTTCATCAGACTCCCTCTACTACTATGTAAGACATTGAACGCATATGAGACAGGCTGTGCAGTTGGACGAGAATGGTAATGACCGATATACTAGTGGACAAGACGCATTTAGAAGAGGAGAACCGAGCAATGGCGCGCACGCTTTCCGACGTTCAACGTGACGTGGATGAGTTTATCTCTCAGTTTCAAGAAGGGTATTTTCATCCCATGACGTTGGTCGTTCGACTGACCGAAGAGTTGGGGGAATTGGCGCGGGAAGTCAACCACCACTACGGAGAAAAGCAGAAAAAGGCAACAGAACCGGAAGGAAATATCGCGTTGGAACTGGGTGACATGCTCTTTGTGATGGCGTGTCTTGCGAATCAGCTCCATCTTTCCCTCGATGACGCGCATACGGCCGTCATGGAGAAGTTTCGAACGCGCGATGCGGATCGCTTTACGAGAAAGGATGTTTTGCGATGATCCGCACGGCTGTAGCGGGACCACGGGGAAAGATGGGGCGCGAAACGGTGCGTGCGCTCATGCAGGCGGAAGATCTCGAACTCGTCGCACTCCTTGACCGAAAGGCAGATCCGCAGGATGCAATGATTCCCGTCTATGATGATCCGCTGCAATGCTTTTTAACAGAGCGAGTCGATGTCGTGGTCGACTTTACACACGCAGACGCGAGTCGCGCGATCATCCCGCGTGCGATTGAAGCGGGGGTATCGCCTGTCATCGGAACGACTGGTTTTCGCGACGACGAGTTAGAAGCATACGACCGTGCGTTAAAAAACGCAGGCATCGGCGGACTCTATGTCCCAAATTTTGCAATCGGGGCAATCCTCATGATGCAAATGGCAGAGATCGCCTCCCGTTTTTTCGATCACGTCGAGATCATTGAATACCACCATGAACAAAAACGCGACGCACCGTCAGGAACGGCCAAGCGAACGGCAGAGCGCATTGAGCAAGCGCTTGATCAGCGATACCGCGCGCGCACCACGCGTGAATCACCGCGAAAAATCCCGATTCACAGCGTCCGCTTACCCGGTTTTATTGCTCATCAGGAAGTCATTTTTGGCGGTGACGGCGAGCGCTTTACGCTCCGGCATGACTCGATGTCGCGCGAAAGTTTTATGCAGGGCGTGCTGCTTTCAGTCAGGAATGTACAGGCGCTGACAGGGCTCACCGTTGGACTCGATCACCTGCTCCGTTAATGACGATTGGTTACCAGGGGAGATGGCATAAAGCGATGCGCATTGCACTCGTTGCACACGATTCAAAAAAAGAGGATCTCGTCAACTTTACGATTGCCTACGAACGTTTGTTTGAAGGTCACGAATTGTACGCGACAGGAACGACTGGCAAGCGCATTCTAGAGGCGACGAACCTACACATCCAGCGTTTCCAAAGCGGACCGCTTGGCGGCGATCAGCAGATTGGAGCGCTCATCGCCGAAAATCGGCTGGATTTGCTCATTTTTCTGCGCGACCCACTTCTCGCGCAACCGCACGAACCTGACATCATCGCGCTTTTGCGGCTATGTGACGTGCATGCGATTCCCGTTGCCACAAATGTGGCGACCGCAGAAATTCTTGTGCGCGGGCTGTGGCGTGGAGATTTTCTGTGGCGCGACGTGATTAAAGAGGAACAGGAGCTTCCAGAGGGAGACGCACGTTGAGAATCGGCATCAGTTGTTACGCGACGCTCGGCGGTTCGGGTGCGGTCGCAACGGAACTGGGAAAAGCGCTCGCGGCACGCGGCCACGAGGTGCATTTTATCGTGTCGGGAATCCCTTTTCGGCTCGGACTGTTTCAAGAAAACATCTTCATTCACGAAGTCGAGACAGCAAGCTACCCGGTGCTTCACTCTTCGCCAATCGATCTCGCGCTCGCCGCCAAAATGGCGGATGTCATCAAGCATTATGATCTTCATGTGTTGCATGTCCACTATGCCATGCCGTATGCCGTTTGCGCGTTTCTCGCGCGTGAAATGCTTTACAATCACCCTGTGCGCATCGTGACGACTTTGCACGGAACGGACATCACTGTGCTTGCAGAAGATCCGCTTTTGCGCAGATTGATCCGCCTGGGAATCGAAAAAAGCGATCTCGTCACGGCCGTGTCAAAAAGTTTGATCGATCAGACCATTGAGTTGTTCGGGCCGCGCCAGTCGATGATCAAGATCAGCAATTTTGTCGATCTTCAACTCTACAAAAGGACGACAAAGAACGAGTGGCGAAAACGCTTTTCGCCAAACGGTGAAAAGGTGCTGATGCACGTCTCCAATTTTCGCCCTGTAAAAAGAGTGAGCGACGTACTCGCGACGTTTTTTAAGGTGCGCGAATCGCTTCCCGCCAAACTCATCCTTATTGGGGAAGGCCCAGACCTTGACGCGGCGTGGCGCATGAGTGAGGAAATGGGAATGGCGCGTGATATTCACTTTCTTGGCAAACGAGACGAAGTCGCAGCGCTTCTCTCCGCGGCAGATTTGCTGTTGCTGCCTTCAGAAAAAGAGAGTTTCGGGTTAGTCGCCCTTGAGGCGATGGCGTGTGGTGTCCCTGTCATCGGGTCTCTTGCAGGTGGCATTCCAGAGGTTGTCGAACACGGAAAATCAGGTCTGCTTTCTCCCATCGGCGATGTGGAAGACATGGCGAAAAATGCGCAAGCGCTCCTCTCGAACGATCGCTTGTGGAGTGCCTATTCGCGCGCGGCGCGCGCACGCGCGGCGCAATTCTCGGCAAGTGAAATCGTTTCGAGCTACGAACGCCTCTACGAGTGCCTGATTGAGAGCTCGCAAAAGTCGGAAGGCGCAGAAAAAGGGAGTGCATAATAAAGCATGGAGATGCTTGACGCAAACGTGATCGAACGCGATCTCAAACGGATGAGAGAGGGTGCGCGCGTATTGCGCGAAGGCGCTGTACTCGTTTTTCCGTCTGTGACATCGACCAATGACGTTGCGCGCGAGACGATGTTGCACGACCATCTGACGTGGGTTGCTGTTCTCGCAGAAGAGCAGACCGCAGGTCGGGGAAGGCGCGGCAGGAGTTGGGTCTCCCAACCGGGAAATGGACTCTTCTTTACCTACGCACACGCGATTCAGGGCCCCCTGATCCCTGATGCCTGGCCACTTTTGGTCGCACTGTGCGTGCGCGACGCGCTTGCAGAACAGACTGCAATGGATCTCACTGTAAAGTGGCCAAACGACCTTCTCGCAGGCGGAAAGAAGGTGTGCGGCATTCTCACTGAGGCGCGCCAGCTTGAAGATCGCGCCGTGATGATTACGGGAATCGGCGTCAACGTCCGTCTCGACCTTTTGAGCACGCCGGATGATGTCAAAAACCGCGCGACATCCTTTGAATCGCTCGGCGTGACCGTGGACAGAAATCACTTGGCGAGCGCCCTGATTCACGCGCTCGCAATGTTAAAACGGGATGTGGCGGAAGGACTGCGCTTTGGTGATCGGATTGACGCGTATCGCGCTTCGTGTGAGACGCTTGGCAAACACGTGCGCGCTGTGCACGGGAGTGAGGTTTTAGAAGGTGTCGCGGAAGCGATCGATGAGCACGGAACACTCTTTTTGCGGGATCACGCAGGGAATCGCCACACGCTTTTCAGCGGGGAGATCGTTGAAACCGCGCCACTTGAAGGGATGAGATTTTCACTGTAATGAGAAGCGAGGAGGGCGCAAAGCATGGCATTGAACAGACGTCACACGACGCGAACACTTCGCGCGATGAAGCAAAAAGCTGAGAAAATTGCGATGGTCACCGCGTATGACGCGAATCAAGCCCGGTTGGCTGAAGAAGCCGAGATGGACATCATCTTGGTTGGCGATTCGGTCGGCATGGTCATGCTTGGGTATGACACGACGATTCCGGTGACGCTCGATGAGATGATCCATCACGCAAAGGCGGTGCGCCGGGGCGCACAAAACACGATGATGCTCGTCGATCTTCCGTTTGCCACATATCACGGCGATCCCCAAGTCTCGCTAAAAAACGCGATGCGCGTCATGCAAGAAGCGCATGCCGACGGACTAAAACTCGAAGGTGGCCGCGAGATCTTGCCGCATGTCGAGGTCCTGATAAACGCCGGAATCCCTGTCTGTGCACACCTTGGTTTAACGCCACAGGCGGTGCTAAAGCTTGGTGGGTACCGCGTTCAAGGGCGAGACAAAGAGACTGCACAGCGTCTGCTAGAAGATGCGCGCGCGCTTGAAGCGGCTGGCGCCTTTTTGTTGGTGTTAGAATGCGTCCCAAACGATGTCGGCGCGCTTGTGACAGAACAACTCGCCATCCCCACCATCGGCATCGGGGCCGGCGCAGCGTGTTCTGGACAGGTGCTTGTGTATCACGACGTATTGGGCATGCACGGGCAGGACACTGCAAAATTCGTCAAATCCTACGCGTCGCTCCACGAAGTGACGCGTAGCGCGCTTCTAGCCTACCGAAATGACGTCAAACAAAGCTCCTTTCCGACCGCCGAATATACGTATGAGATTCACGTCGATGAACTCGATCAACTTTATGGCACAGGCGAAAGGGGCGCTCCGCGTGAGGCGGATTGAAACCCAAAACGAATTGCGTGAGGCGCACCCCGACCAGGCGACTGTAGGCTTTGTTCCAACCATGGGTTTTCTGCACGATGGGCACGCCTCACTGATCAAGCGCGCACGCGCGGAAAATGAGACGGTCATCGTCTCCATTTTTGTCAATCCGCTTCAATTTGCGCCAAATGAAGATTTCGAGCGCTATCCGCGCGATATGGAGCGAGACCTCGCGCTTTGCGAGTCACTGGGCGTCGATCAGGTATTCACACCGAGTGTCTCTGAGATGTACGGGCGGCAACCGGTGCTCACATCCGTCCACGTGCGCGAACTTGGTAACCATCTCTGCGGCGCGAGTCGCAAAGGGCACTTTGACGGTGTGTGTACCGTCGTTTCTAAACTCTTCCATTTAGTACAACCGACACACGCCTATTTTGGAAAAAAGGATGCACAACAGTGGCGAATTTTAAAACGAATGGTCGCGGACCTTTCCATGGCAGTTGATATTGTGCCGTGTGAAATCGTACGTGAATCGGACGGACTCGCACTCAGCTCACGCAATGTCTATTTGAGTGAAGAGGAGCGCGCGCGCGCGCCACAGTTCAATCAAACGCTGCGCGAACTGCGGGACGCGCTTCGACCCGGTGAATCCGTTGCAGAACGGCTCGCAATAGGATGCGCAAAACTGGAGGAATCCGGGTTTCGCATCGACTATCTAAATGTGTACGACGATGAGACGCTGGCACCGCTTCTTCACGCGCCAGAGCAAACACCCTGTCTGATTGCAGGCGCGATCTACCTTGGAAAGACAAGATTGATTGACAATCTTGAGTGGCGCGCGTCTTTCTGAAACTTGCTTGCAAAAGATTGTTCATTTCGCAATAAGAAACATCCTTGCATAACGAGACACAACCTCGCGCACATTTTACGTATTACGATCTTGCGCGTGAGGCGGTGTCTCTATGATGTTTGAAGACGATTGCAGACGCTTTAAAGAAGAACTCCATCGCATCTCACAAGCCTTAAAAGGGGCAGACGAAACGCAACGCGCAGCGCTAAGTCGCACACTCCGCGCGTATCAAACGTTTGAGCGACACATGCTCGCATGGTGGGTTGCGCGCGATGAAGAAATCGAAGCGTTACTAGGCGATACAGACCGTCACGCGCCGCTTATAACCGACACGGAATGGAGTGCGAGTGAACCAGAAGAAGCGCACGCGTTCGATTTGGCCAAAGACATGGGAACCGCGCTTGCGAGTGAGCAGGGGCTATCGCTGTTTCGACGGGGCATGGGATATTTTGAGTTGTTGATGTTTGAAGATTCTCGCCTCGTCTTTGAACGCTTGGTTGAGAGCGATCCGGTCATGAACATCGCACGACTTTTTCTCATTTATAGTTGCATCGCTCAAAATGATGCACAATGCGCCGAAGCTCATCTCGCACACCTGCGAAGCGCCGTCACAGACCCACTCTTGATTGCCGCCGCAAAAGATGCGCAGGCGGAACTCTACGTACGCGCAAAGCGTATTCCCGAAGCCATCCGCGAGTTGACAGACGTGGTTGTGGCACGCCCGCGGGCAAGCGATACGTGGGTCAATTTAGCGGTTTGTCACGCCCATGAAAAGCAGTGGGTTGAGGCGCTGCGCTGTGCGCAACACGCTGTATCGATCGATGAGGCAGATGGTCCAGCCTGGCGAATCATCGGCAATGCATATGCGGCGCTCGGTCGCTTGAACGATGCGAGAAACGCGCTTATCCACGCGCAACCACTCTGTAAAAGGGATCCACAACTCGACGTGGAAATCGGCTTTCTTGCGCTTCGGCTCAGACGCACGCAAGAAGCGGAAGCGCATTTCTTAAAGGCGCGTCAATTTACGCATACCTGGCCAGACGCGATGATTGGGCTATCCAAACTCGATCTCTTGCGCAAACAACCTGACGTGGCGTGCGCGCGACTCAAAGCACTGTTGACTGTGCAGAGAAATCATGTGCAGGCGACGCTCCACCTCGGTTACGCGCACCTGGCGAAAAAAGACTGGAAACAGGCTTTGCGCGTGTTTCAAACTGTTCAAGAGAACGCTGAAATCACCGTTTTATGCGCGACGGGCATGGCGCGCGCCGCATGTGAGCGCGGTGATTATGCCGCGGCTCTAAAACAGCTCAGCCATGCGCTCCAGCACGCCTCAGCGGATGATCGCGCTGATTTGATGTACGAGTTGGGGCGAATTCATCTTAGGCGCGGAGATACACAGCGCGGTCTGCGCAATCTGCGGGTCGCACTCTCTTTGCGACCCTCCCTGCGCGCTGCGCGCTCACTCCTGAAGGCGCACACACGGCCAACAGAACATACCGTCACGCCTTAAGGTGCTTTGACAACTTCAGGAGATTCAAGCGTTGCTCGCCATTGACAGGCGGCCGCACTTTCTCAGATACTGAATAAGCCATCTTCAAATACGATAGAAGTTGCGAGCAGGAGGGCCACGTTGTCCAATTATCAAGTCGCGTACGCGTGGGATGCTAAACGCTCCATTGTGCAAACCCTTGCGTTGTTCGAAGTTCCACATGAAGCGTCACGCATTCTTACAATCGGCGCGAAGTATGACAATACGAGCAAACAATATCACGTGAAACAGCTCGAGCAGTCCCTCGATCTCTCTTCACTGTGGGAAAAAATGACCTCAGTGATTGGCGAGCAACCTGTCTTTCTTTCATCGTACGAGAATGCGCATTCGCAACTCGGCGCTATCTTAGAAGGGGCAGGACTCGCTTTTTTGCCTTTCGATCAAATCATTGATCTATCCTGGATCAAACACGCTCTATCTGCCACGACAGCCCCTTCGCGCAAATCACAAAAAGGCCTGGCACACATAGAACTTGCAGAAGCGCTGTCCGCGCTGCCCGAATCAACGTTTGCCTTGTACACTGCGAACGCGCGAACGAGCGCAGAGCGCGCATGGTTTACTCACATCGCTGATTCAAGAATCTTGCGCACGGCGCGCTTTGCACAAAAAATGATTCACGGTCTCTCGTTTCGCAATCTCGAACCGATTGAGCGCCTGTTTGATCGCGAAGAAGACGATACGCGCGCGCGCGCAGAAGTACCCTTGGCAGATCTGTCGGATGTGATTTTGACGGAGCGCTTGGCCGCGCTAAACGCGTTTTCGTATGAATCCCGCCCTTCGCAAAGAACCATGCTACGCGCTATTGCGCAGGGATTAGAAAAGGATGAACATGTGGTCGTCGAGGCAGGAACGGGAACCGGGAAATCGCTCGCATACCTCATTCCAAGCCTTCTCTTTGCGGCAAAAGAGGGCCAGCGGATCGTCATATCGACGCACACACTGGCCCTCCAGAAACAGTTGATCGAAAAGGATGTCGTAAACGCACTGCAGGCTGTCGATCAGGAGATCAGCGTCACTGTCATGAAGGGGCGCAACCAGTACCTCTGTCTGCGTAAAGCAGCCCACGTCGTCCGTGAAACGCCTTCACAGCGCGACGATGATCTCGCGTTTGCAATGCAGATCGCGACGTGGGTAACGCACACCGAGACGGGCGATCGCGAAGAGCTGTTTTTCACTCCTTTGCACAGCCACTTGTGGCGCGATGTACAGAGTGAAACCGAAAGTTGCATCGCGCGCTCCTGTCCATTTTTTCGTCACTGTTATTACTATCGCGCACGCCAAAAGGCAGCATCTGCCGCCGTTGTGATCACCAATCACGCGCTCGTCTTATCAGACATCCGCACGGATCACCGCGTTCTTCCTGGATACGATTTCCTCGTGCTCGATGAAGCTCATCACCTCGAAGAACTGGCGACACAACATTTCGGTGCTGAAGTGAGCGAACGAGAAATAAGACGTATGTACGAGCGTTTAAACGCATCCCGCGGCGGCATCCCTGATTTGCTTCAAAACCTGCGCGTTCGCGCGTCATCCGGGCACGCAGAAAGCTCACCCTATCTCTCTGTCACGACGCGTTTACACGATGGAATTCGCCACGCGTTTGAAGCGTTTCGCGATGTGGTCGGACACGCAAAAAACGTATTTCAACCCGATGCTTCTGAACAGCGCATCACAAAAGACTGGCTCTCCATGCCATCTTACGCACCGCTGATCCTGTCTGTGCAAGCACTTGGCGACGCGCGCAGTGGCCTTGAGGCGTCCCTTTGCCAGTACGAAAACCTCTCGCCAAGCGAGGATCTCGATGAGGCGCTCCACGGGCGCGTACAAGACGTTTTTGGGCGCGCATCCGAGTGGCTTAACGCTCTGGAAATCATTTCCGATGTGTTGTTGCTCCAAAAAGGGGAGGATGCGTTTGTTTCTTGGGTGACTGCGACAAGACACCCAAGCGGATTTGATTTGACATTTTCGCTGGCGCCGCTCTCTGTGCGCCGACTGTTATACGATCATTTATTCGCAGTCAAACGCGCGGTGATTGCGACATCGGCTACGCTGCGCAGCGGAGGGACATTTCAATACTTCCTCAATCAGACGGGACTACAATTTGTTGAACCGCCAGCGCGGGTTACAACCTTGGTCGCGGCCTCCCCCTTTGATTACCGGAAAAACGTGCTGCTTTGCCTGCCAAAAGACGGTCCCACAGTCGATGATCCGTCGTATTTGGCGTATACGGCTCGCTCCATCGAAACGATCGTCGACGCGGCACATGGGCGTACCCTCGTTTTATTCACTTCTTATCAGATGATGATCGAATGCGATCGGTTGGTTCGGGCAAACTTGGAACAGAAGCGTTTGGAACTCTTAACACAAGGTCGAGACGGGATCACTCGACATGCACTGATCGAACAATTTCGCGCATCCGAACGCGCCGTTTTATTTGGCGTCCAAAGCTTCTGGGAGGGCATCGACATTCCCGGGAGTGCGCTTATCTGTATGATCATCGTGAAACTTCCTTTTGCCGTTCCTTCGCACCCAGTGGTTCAAGCGCGGTCAGAGCATCTCAGAAAACAGGGGTTAAACCCGTTTGTTGTCTATCAGACACCGCAGGCTGTGATTCGTTTCACACAAGGGTTTGGCCGCTTGATTCGTTCCACAAAAGATCAAGGCGCAGTCTTCGTGCTGGATCGCCGGCTCGATGATAAACCGTATGGCGCTGTTTTTTTAAACGCGCTGCCAAGTCCAACCATCGCGCGCGGAACGCTGATCGATCTGATTGGGCAGGCACGCAAGTATTTTATGGTGAGGTGAGCAGGTAATCGAAACAGTGGCGGCAATGCTCATCACGTTAGGTTTCCTGCTCGCGTCCGCAGTTCCTGCATTCGCAAAGGAAGACGCACGAAATGTCATCGCGACGCTCACGGTGCAAGTCGCCCCTTATCCGTTCCTATCCCTCACGGCGGAGAGCGGCAGAACCGTCCTCTTTTTGCCTTTTTCAAGTGTGCGTGCACGGGACTTACGTCCGCTCGCGCAAGTGGTAGCACCCCATTCAACGCAAGAAGTGCGCATTCTGGTCGTCTATGCAATCCCTGACCAGCAAACCGCCGCGAAATGGCGGAATGCGCTTCTTTCCATCAGGCAAAAAATGAGATGCAATCGACTCCTCACCGTTTACCAAACGCCTGTGCGTCAACCTGAAGATCGGCAGCTCACAGCCGTCTCATCCCATAAGATGTATGCCTTGGCAAGCGACTTCACGCTATCGCTTCATCCACTGCCGTCAGCAGACGGCGGATTACATGTCCACACAAGTCTCCTGCGCGTCTCCTATCGCTCGTTTGCGATCGGAATCTTGCTCCCGGCGCAAATGGACCCGCATCCGTGGCCAGATGACCCTGACATTCTACTGCTGCAACCGTCCCTTTTTCCGCGAGCGCGTGATCAAAAACCGCTGGATGTTCTCGATCCAAGCGCTCGCATTGTTCTTGATGAAGGATCGCCAAAAGACGCTGAGACAGGTGCGCTGATTGAACGCCTTAGAGAGCACTGGGGCGATGTGTATCGAGTCACCAAACGAAATCCGTTGGTGCTTACAATCGATCGTCATCACCTCATTCTACCGATGAGTCGCTCTCAGATGGTACATTCTTGATGGGTTACAGTGTTTGCAAATACAAGCCTGTGGTAGACTAGGAGAGAAGATTGGATTTGCAGGAGGATGAACATTTGAGCACAAAGAAGGCTATCGCCAAAAAAGCAATCATTGGGGGAACGGGCGTCTATGACGCACAACGCCTAAAAAACAGTGAACAACAGACGATGGAGACACCTTTTGGAAAAACGGTTTACACACTCGGAGAATACGGCGGAGACACGGTCGTTTTTTTACCGCGCCACGGAGAAGGTCACCATCTCCCGCCTCACCAAGTTCCGTATCGCGCGAATCTCTACGCATTGCGTGAACTCGGCGTCACTGAAATTTATGCGACGGCAGCAGTCGGTAGCGTGCATAAAAACCTCCCACCTGGCTCGCTTGTCGTCGTTGATCAATTTTTAGATTTTACGAAATCGCGCCCAGTCACATTTTTTGAAGATGGGAACCCTGTGACGCACGTTGATATGACCGATCCATTTTGCGGAAGACTGCGCAAAAAGCTCGCGAAATCTGCGGCAGAACAATCCCTTCCCATTGTTTATGGGGGAACGTACGTCTGCACGGAAGGTCCACGTTTTGAGACATCGGCTGAGATCCGCATGTTTGATCGGATGGGTGGAGATGTAGTCGGTATGACCGCAGTGCCTGAAGTGGTGCTCGCCAAAGAACTCGGTATGTGCTATGCGTCAGTCGCGATGGTGACGAACTACTGTAGCGGAATCACCGGAGATGTCCTGACCCATCAAGAGGTGCTTGACGTGATGTCAGAAAATGTCCACCGCATTCGCGATCTCTTCTTTCATACGCTGCTCGCGCCCGATCCCGATGAATCATGTACATGTCGCACAGCCGCACACGCAATGAACGCATAGCGCAGGGAGGGCGAATGACGTTGAGAATTTTAATCCACTCGACCCACTATCTTGATGGCACAGGTCGTGAAGCAGAATCCGGCTACATCGTCATTCACGGGGATCGCATCGCCGAGATCGGGCCTGGCGACTGTCCGCACTCGCGAAGTGATTTTGATCAGACGATCGATGGAGCGAACCGCCTTGTCATGCCTGGCCTTATCAACGCGCACGGACACGCCGCGATGTCTCTTTTGCGCGGATTCGCAGATGATATGCCGCTGCACGCGTGGTTGAACGATCGCATTTGGCCGGCCGAAGCAAAGCTTTCACCGGAAGACATTCACCTCGGCACACAACTCGCCATGCTTGAAATGATCGAGACTGGGACGACGACCTTTACGGATATGTATTTTTCTATGGACACCGTCGCAGAAGCGGTCTTATCGTCAGGGATGCGCGCTGCGTTGGGGCGAGGGATCGTTTCAGGCGAAGGAGCGACGCTCGCGCTAAAAGAGGCAGAAGCGCTTTATCGAGCGTATCATGGGGCAGGAGGTGGGCGGATCTCGATCAACCTCGCGCCACACGCTCCTTATACGTGTTCTGCAGAAACGCTCAAAGAAGTGATGGCACTCGCCGAAAAGCTCGATGTGCCACTGCAAATCCACGTGTCAGAGACGCGCAAAGAAGTTCAAGACAGCCTGAGCGAACACGGCGTTTCACCCATTGTCTATTTGCATCAGATCGGTCTCTTTTCGCATCCAGTCACCGCAGCGCATGTTGTGCACGCTGATGATAACGATTTGGATATTCTCGCAGAGCGCGGCGTGCGCGTCTCTCACAACCCGGGCAGCAATTTAAAATTAGGGAGCGGCATTGCTCCGCTGCTCGCCATGCGAGAGCGAGGGATCATCGTCGGTCTTGGCACGGATGGCGCCGCGAGTAATAATAAACTTGACCTTTTTGAAGAGATGCGACTTGCAGCGCTTTTGCACAAAGGCGTTCTTGAAAATGCGACTGCGATTGACGCGAATGCCGCGCTGTCCATGGCAACGTCGCAAGGCGCAAAAGCGCTCTTCTTGGATGAGCGAGTCCATCCGGATCTCGGCACATTGCGCGTTGACGCGCCAGCCGATTTGATTCTAATTGATCTCACCAGTCCACGCTATTTTCCGCGTCATCGCCTGCTCGCGCACGCCGTATACAGCTCGTCGGGCTGTGACGTGACAGATGTCTTTGTCGCCGGGCGTGCGCTCTATCGCAATCGCGAATTTATGACGATCGATCAAGAAAAGGTGCGTTATGAGGCAGAGCGTGTAGGCGCCAAATTTCACACGAAGGCATCATTTTCGACACCTTCATGATAACCAGTTCCAAACGGTACGGTAGAGCGTGATGACGTCCTCGCGCGCTTCATAGTGCGCATCGAACAGCGCATCGGGCACGCGATCATCAGAAACGTCAGGGTCTGTCGATGTGATGCGTTCGTTCATGCGCGATCATCCTCTCACGTATGCTGATAAGGATAGTATCACCGCGAAACGCATTGCCATGAGAGCATCATCTACCACAACACGTTGAAAGAGGAACGCCTACATGCATTTGTTGATTACAAACGATGACGGCATCTATGCAAAAGGAATTCGTGCACTCGCAATTGCGCTCGCACAAACGCAGCGTCACCGCGTGACAGTCGTTGCGCCAGATCGCCAACAGAGCGCTTCGAGCCACTCCATTACGCTGCACAAACCGCTACACGCAAAGTCTGTGGCGCTGCCGCATGGAATCGAAGGCTACGCGGTTAACGGTACGCCTGCCGATTGCGTCAAACTGGCGCTTGGCGCACTGTGTGACGAACACCCGCCTGACTTGGTTGTGAGCGGCGTTAACCACGGTGCTAATCTTGGAATGGACATCGTTTATTCAGGTACCGCATCAGCCGCTTCTGAAGCGGTCATGCACGGGATCCCTGCGATCGCAATGTCCCTGATTGACGAGCCTTTTGACTTTACCGCGAGTGTGCACATCGGCTTAGGTCTGATCGACTTATTCAATTACCACAAATTGCCACACGACGTCTATCTCAATGTGAATATTCCCCCCGGTTCACGCGAATCGCTAAAAGGAATACGCGTCACTAAAACGGGCATCCGCAAATACAGAAATGCGTATGAAAAACGGGTTGATCCCCTGGGGAGAACCTATTATTGGCAGGCGGGTCAGGTTGTCCAAATAGAGAATGAACCAGACACCGACGTCTATCAAGTTGAGCGAGGCTATGTGAGTGTGACGCCCGTTCATCTTCATTTTACAAATTCAGAGATGGTTGATACACTCAAATCGTGGCCATTTCAACTTTGAAGGGGCAGCTTGATGGAACGCGCTGATATGATCCTTGCGACAAAAGACGTCGCAATGTCAGAAGACATGTATCAATTGATTGATTTTCTTAATCGCACATTGAAGGATTTGAATGTCATTTTTGGACTTTCAAAATCAAAAACTGACGACGGAAAATACACCGTCACGATTTACCGCGCACACGAATGAAACGATCGATCATTTGGGGATTCGTCGGTTTCTTTGTTCTCGTCATTCTCTTTGTCGTCTCGGCAGTCGTCTGGATTTATCCCAGGCTGTCCGCCGTGGATAGCCCAAACATTCGAGCGGCGCGATTGGCACTGAATCATACGGCACTTTCGCGTGTTACGGACGTCAAATGGTTTACCGGAGGTGCCTTATCCCAAACGGTATACGGCGTTGACGCGCAGGGGAGACCCCTTGACGTCTTTGTCTATGGCAACGCCACCATTCCCGTTTATGCGCATTCGCTGATCACGCCAAAACGAGCGGTCCAGGCACTCTTCGTACTGGGCATACACCCGCTTACGGTGCTTACGGACGCGCTCGGTTACTGTCGCGTTTCCCCGTATCAACAGCAAACGAATGCGATTTATTTTGTTTCAGCAAAAACGCCAGCCGGTCGCTATGTGTTTGCGTATGTCAACGCGTATTCGGGTTCTCTTTTATGGCACGAGACCGCAACGGTCGATCATCCCTATCTGGACTGATTGAGCCTGCTATTGTCATATGGAAGAATGGAAGAAGTGTGCGGGTTTGGACGAGATTGAGCATCGTGCAAAAGATCGTCTCATGCTATACTGCTACTAGTTTCGTAGCTGTACGGGTAACGATTATTTACACGTTATAAATCCTTTCTGTGGCTTCGTGTATGATGTCGCTACTTAGGAATCGTTCAAAAAGGGAGGCGTATGCATGTCTCGCATTCGGATCGTGCCCACCGTCTCCGCGCTGATTTTGACGTTTGCGCTGCTTTTTGGCGGTTTTCAAATTTATCGCACGTACGATCTCGTCCAACCGCTGAAATCTCAACTCACACATATCGCTTCTGTACAGTCCGCTGCGATTGATTTGACCGGGAGCGCACCCTTGATCGTCATCAAACTAGGACTTGTGAGCGACCTTCAAACAACGTATGATCAGTTGCAGTCCATTGTTTCAACTTCAATCGGTACACCTTATCAAATTGTGCTAAAAGATCATCGCAATGCAGCGCTCTATCGCGATTATGAGGCACTGCAACCAATCTTGTATCAAGGCATTGCTCACGGCACGTACACGACCATGATTGCGAATTTGTTAACGTCGGCTGCAAAACTTCACGTACAAGCGCGCATCACGATGAACGCATCCGATGTCTTTCTTCAGTTTCGGCAAGGGTCGTCGTACTTGTATGCCATTGTGCCGTACTCCACTAAACTTTCGGGGGCGAGCGGTCTATGAAAGAATGGTTAATTGGCGCCGGAATTGCACTCGTTATTTTTCTGGAGTTGCTCGGCATTCAAATCTTGCCACTTCTGTTTATCGTCGGCCTGGGTTTCGCATTTTATACCCTTATGGGCCGACGTCAAGTCGCTCCAACTGGATCTAAAGAAACGGCAGTTCGCCATCAGGTCAATTTTGAGCATATTGGTGGGCAAGAGCACGCAAAGCGCGAATTGATGGAGGCACTTGATTTTCTTCGCTATCGCGATAAAATTCGCAAACTCGGCATTCGTCCGCTAAAAGGCATTCTTTTGACAGGACCGCCAGGAACCGGAAAGACGATGATGGCCAAAGCGGCTGCCTCCTACACAGACTCTGCGTTTGTTTCAGCATCAGGGAGTGAGTTTGTCGAGATGTATGTGGGCGTTGGAGCGCAGCGCGTACGTGAATTGTTTCGCAAAGCGCGTGCGAGCGCAAAAAAGGAAGGCAAAGAAAGCGCGATTGTCTTCATCGATGAGATTGACGTCGTCGGCGGTCGGCGGGGGATGCACAGCCACCAGGAATACGATCAGACGCTCAACCAGTTGCTCACTGAAATGGATGGCATGCAAACGACGCAAACGCCAATGGTACTTGTAATCGCCGCAACCAACCGTTCTGACATCCTTGATAGCGCACTTTTACGCCCAGGACGATTTGATCGTCAGATTCGCGTTGACCTTCCTGATCGCGAGGGAAGGCTTCATATCTTGCGAATTCAGGCGAGCGACAAACCTCTCGATACAGACGTCGATCTCGAACACATTGCGCGTGAGACCTACGGTTTCTCTGGTGCACAGTTAGAGAGTCTCTGCAATGAAGCGGCGATTATCGCGTTACGTGAAAACGCGCCGACAATTCGCCAATCGTACTTTCGCGATGCGGTTGACAAGGTGCTCATGGGTGAAAAGACGGGACGCATTCCTACCGAAGACGAATTGTTGCGCGTAGCAGTTCATGAATTAGGACACGCGATCGCCTCGGAAACGATGCGCAAAGGTTCCGTTTCACACATCACAATCGCGCCTCGCGGCAATGCGCTCGGTTTTGTGCGGCAGATTCCAGAGGCGGATTCTTATCTTTACACCAAAGAGCAGCTCGATCAGCAGATCGTCGTTGCGCTGGGCGGGGCAATCGCCGAAGAACTGATCTTTAGCAATCGCTCGACAGGCGCACAAAACGATTTTGTCCAAGCGAGTCGTCTTGCCAAAACGGAAGTGATGTGTGGGCTGAGTCGAATTGGGATCGTCGCCGAAGAACACTTGCCTGAAAACATTCTCGATGAAGAAGTGCGCTTTATCTTGGCTTCAATTGAAAAAAGAACAAAAGACGTCTTAGATTCCTATGCGAACGAACTTGAATCATTTGCGCGGCATGTCGTCGAGTGCGAAAGTATGGATGGCAGTGAGTTTCGCGCTTGGCTTCTGAAGCGTACCGATTTGGAAACGGCGATTGGGCAGTAATGGGATGTAAAACACCCCTAAAAAGGGCGCAGCATATATACCTGCGCTCTTTTTTGTGGCGTTCTTTTCTAGACGGTTGACATTGTCCATTGTAAAATAGCAATGATATGTGAGTGAGTGTATAGAGGAGACGATTGCGTTGGCAGTAGTTCGCATTGCATCATTGAGTGATCATTTAGGGGAAACCGTAACGATCAAAGGGTGGCTTCATCAAAAACGATCTTCTGGAAAGATCATTTTTCTCCAACTTCGCGACGGCAGCGGTTTTGTTCAAGGCGTTCTTGCAAAAGAAGACGAGTCAGAGGATATCTTTGCTTTAGCGCAATCCTTGACACAAGAGAGCGCCATCATTGTTCACGGCGTCGTTCAGACTGATCAGCGTGCAAAAAACGGTGTTGAGCTTCAAGTCAGAGATATCGAACTCGTCTCGCTGACACACGATTACCCAATTACGCCTAAAGAACACGGCGTTGATTTCCTCATGGATCAGCGCCATCTCTGGCTGCGCGCCCCAAGACAACGAGCCATTTTAAAGATTCGCGCCGAGATCATTCGCGCGATTCGCCAGTTTCTTGACAGTCATGAATTCACCCAAGTGGATCCACCCATTCTCACACCTTCGTCGTGTGAAGGAACAACCACACTTTTTCACACTTCCTATTTTGATGAGGATGCGTTTTTAACACAGAGCGGTCAACTCTACATGGAAGCAGCAGCGATGGCGCTCGGGCGCGTATACTCCTTTGGCCCTACATTCCGTGCTGAAAAATCGAAAACTCGCCGCCATCTTATCGAGTTTTGGATGATTGAACCAGAGATGGCTTATGTAGAACACGACGAGAGTGTCGCAATTCAAGAGGCATTGATTTGCGCGATTATGCAGCACGTCCTAAGCCACTGTGAGCAAGAACTGCGCACCATCGGGCGAGACACGTCAAAACTGGAACAAATCAAAGCGCCCTTTCCACGCATCTCTTACGACGAGGCGGTTGCTTTTTTGCAATCGACTGGTCAAGATTTTACGTGGGGTGACGACTTTGGCGCGCCAGATGAGACAAAAATCGCCGAGGCTTATGATCGACCTGTTTTTATCGAACGCTATCCTACATCGCTGAAAGCTTTTTATATGAAACCAGATCCTGCTCGTCCTGAAGTTGTACTTTGCGCAGACCTGTTGGCGCCTGAGGGATACGGTGAAATCATTGGTGGTTCACAACGGATTGACGATCCTGAACTGCTCATAAAACGATTTGAAGAACACGATCTCTCCAAAGAAGCGTATGCCTGGTACCTAGATTTAAGGACGTACGGCACCGTGCCACACTCCGGGTTCGGACTCGGACTCGAACGGACCGTTGCGTGGATCTGTGGCCTTGACCATGTTCGAGAAACCATCCCGTTTCCGCGTCTGTTGTACCGCCTCTACCCCTAAGTGGGTGAGGGAGCATTTTTGACGCTGACACACCAATGCGCAGAGGAGTCAGGTAAGAATCAAGCAGTGGCAGGAAGCGAGTCGAAAAATGTGTACGCAGCGTACATTTACGTACGTGAGGGAACATTTTTGACGCTGACACACCAATGCGCAGAGGAGTTCTGACTTCTCTTTGAACTTCCTCTCATCTTGAGCGTTCAAAGAGGAGTCAGGTAAGAATCAAGCAGTGGCAGGAAGCGAGTCGAAAAATGCGTACACAGCGTACATTTACGTACGTGAGGGAGTATTTTTGACGCTGACACACCAATGCGCAGAGGAGTTCTGACTTCTCTTTGAACTTCCTCTAAAAGAGGAATCCCAGAACAGATGGGAGAATGGTATACTTGCTTAAGGAAGGAGCGCATGCGATGAAAAAATACCTGGATCACGCGCTCAATGCCTTGGAGCAACGTCATGTCAATTTTCCCTATGAATTGCTAACAACCTACAATGCTTTGGGCTTATCTGATGTCGATATGATGGTGATTATCCATATCCTTTCTTATCAGCAAGTAGACCATACTTTCCCTGACCTTGATCGACTCGCGGAACGAATGAGCCTCACCGCAGATGAAATCGCCGTAACGATTCAACGCTTGATTGTAGAAGGGCATATTCAATACGTTGATCGCATGATCAGCGTGCGGCCACTCCTTGAGCGAATGATTGGCATGCATAACGAAGAGCAAGCGTCTCTCGCGGTGTTTACTCGATTTGAAGAAGAGTTTGGACGTTTGCTTTCTCCGCTCGAATATGAACAGATCACGCGCTGGCTCAGTGAAGATGAGCACCCCGAGTGGTTGATTATTGAAGCGCTTCGTGAATCTGTCCTCTCTGGCGTGTTCAATTTCCGCTATGTCGACACGATTTTACGAGGCTGGGCCCGAGCGAATATCAAGAGCGAAAAGCAGTTGAGCGAGTATCGCAAAACGTATCGAAAACGAACGGAGCCAGAAAAAGAGCGAACCGCGCAGAAGACAACGCAAGCGACAAAATCAACGCCTCGCGTGGTGCCGGCCGCTCAACCTGGCAAATACGAGCGATTCTACGAACTGTACCAGAATCGCGCAGAAACGTCTGCCGCAAGGTCTGATACAACGAAGTAGCAGACATTGTATGTTAAGGTAGGGTGCCAATCGCTATGAGATGGAAACGTATCGTCGTGAAGGTGGGAACGAGCAGTCTTACGGACGAGCAAGGAATTTTAAGCCACGAGAAACTCCAACATGTGGTCGATTCATTGATGAAATTCAAGCGAGAAACGAATGCGCGCATCGTGCTCGTATCCTCCGGCGCGGTCGGCGCTGGACTCGGAATTCTCGGCTGGTCCCGCGCCACGATGACGATGCCAGAAAAACAAGCGGCAGCGGCGGTGGGGCAGGGGAAGCTGCTCTCCCTCTATCAGACGGAGTTTGATCGCTATGACCAAAACATCGCGCAGATTCTTCTCACCCGATCCGATCTCGATGACCGTCGTCGCTATCTCCATGTAAGAAATACGTTTGAGACGCTTCTCTCGCATCACGTCATTCCGATCGTGAACGAAAATGACTCTGTATCAATTGACGAAATACGCCTCGGGGATAACGATTCGCTCGCGGCACATGTCAGTCTCTTAACGGAAGCTGACGCCATGATCCTTTTGACGGATCGCGACGGGTTGTACACGTCTGATCCGCGCAAAGATCCTCACGCAAAGCGAATACCGCTCGTTCATCGAATTGATGAAGACATCCTTATGCGCGCCGGACAGGCCGGGTCTGTATCAGGCACAGGCGGTATGAAAACAAAACTGACAGCCGCTCAAATCGTCACATCTGCTGGAATCGAGGCGGTCATCGCCAGCATTCAACACGCAAATCACTTGCTTGAACTTTTGACAAACGACCACTTCGGCACGCGCTTTTCATCGCACTCGCCAGGACTTGGCGCAAAACGCGCATGGTTAAGGCATTCTTCTCGTTCGATGGGACGCGTAGACGTTGACTCTGGCGCACGCGATGCGCTCGTCAATAAAAAGGCCAGCCTGCTCATGCCGGGCATCCTTCACGTAGAGGGGGATTTTGAAACTGGCTCCGTGATCGATGTGAGTTTTAAAGGGGAGCGCATTGGCCGGGGAAGAACGAACTATGCTTCGCGTGACATCACACTGCTTCTTGATCGAAAATCTGCGGCACAGGTTGAAGTGATTCATCGCAACCATCTCGTGTTGTTTTCTGATGAACGGAGTGATTCCAGTGTGTGACGTCAAGTCGCTGGCTCGCACAGCCAAACAGTCGGCGCGGATTTTGCGACGCTGTACATCTGAACAAAAAAATGAGGCGCTTGAAACAATCGCAAACGCGTTATTTCAAGATCGCAACGCACTGTTTGAGGCAAATCAGCGCGACGTGGAGCAGGCACTAAAACGTGGTGTTCCTCCTCATCGTGTCGATCGACTGACCCTACATAACGCGCGCTTACAGGAGATCATCAAGGGCGTGCACCATGTCGCAGCGCTTGATGACCCTGTGGGTGAGTGCATTGAACAGATTGATCACGCAAACGGCATGCAGATAAAAAAAGTGCGCGTTCCATTCGGAGTTCTCGCCATTGTTTATGAGTCGCGTCCAAACGTCACCGTAGACGCGGCAGTTCTCGCGCTCAAATCAGGAAATGCTGTCGTGTTGCGGGGTGGAACAGACGCGATGCAAACGAATAAAGCGCTTATTCAATCGATGAAACGCGCACTTGAAGGAACATCCATTCCTAGTGAAACGATTCAATTTGTCGATGATCCGGATCGTAATAGCATTGACGAACTTCTAAAACTTCGCGGTTTGGTTGATCTAGCCATTCCCCGAGGCGGCGCCGAACTGATCAGACGCGTCGTTGAGACCGCTCGCGTTCCGGTGATTGAAACGGGTGTCGGTAACTGTCATATTTACGTCGATCAATTCGCCAATCAAGAAATGGCGATCTCAATCGTTCACAATGCAAAATGTTCTCGACCGTCAGTGTGTAACGCTGCCGAAACACTGCTTATTCACCGCGCGTGTGTAGACACCCTTTTGCCGCGAATCCTGAGCGACTTGTCGCAAGCGAACGTTGAACTGCGACTTTGCGAAACATCCTTCAGTAAATTCAGCGATTCCTATTCAAAGATCAAACGGGCAACAGAGGCAGATTATCAAGAAGAGTTTCTCAATGACATCCTCGCCGTGCGAGTTGTCGATTCGGTAGAGGAAGCAGTAGCGCACATCGAGACCTACGGGACAAACCACTCCGAAGCGATTGTCACGGAAGACCCTGATGCGGCCGACTATTTTTTGACGAACGTAGATGCGGCGGCCGTGTACCACAACGCGTCCACGCGTTTTACAGACGGCTTCGAGTTCGGATTTGGTGCGGAAATCGGGATCTCGACGCAAAAAATGCACGCGCGAGGCCCCATGGGTCTCCGCGAATTGACGAGTTATCAATATCTGATACACGGACGAGGTCAGACGCGAACATGATGAAACTCAGTGACAGGCGGTTGCAAGATTTATCATGAATACGGGTTATTTGCCCTACGACCTAAGTTGAACTCCTCTCATACGCTGTACTATCAAAGCGCAAAGGAGGAAATCAAAAATGTACGGTGTTTTTGGCGGTTATACTCGCTGGGCAGTCGTGTTCCTCATCATCTTCGTACTGTTCTTCCTGTTTGTACCAACCTATGGCTATGGAACAGGTGCAGGCGGAACTGCTGGGGCATACTAATCTACAGAAAATGTCTGGCACGACGTGCTCGCGTCGTGCCTTTTTTTTGCTAATTGCCAACGTTCATGTTGAATGTAATTTAACATGAAAAAATAATGTGATTGCACCGCATGACCCATACATGCTAGAGAACTCCCGCAGTGGAATGTGCATGCTGAGAACGATTGTACGAAATGTGACTGATCGCAATCACCTGAACACCTCTCATCGTTTTACTAGACACCTATTATCCATATTTGTGACATATATCACACTCTTGTTTGAAGATCGTTGCTAAAATTACCCTGCTTTCGAAGATTTTATGTCGAAGTAAATCATCACCAAGTGGAAAGAAGGTGGCAAGGGCATGGCTGAAACACCTAATAAAAACGCATTAGGTGAAGAGATTGCGCAGGGGTCACAGGATCTACCCGACTGGAGCCGACGCCAATTTCTTTTTAGTGTCGGCGCAGTGACAGTTGCCGGCCTCATCGGTACCTTTGGCGGATCCACGATTGCCCGCGCGATGCGTGAAATATTCGGGTCGCAGGTAGAAACTGGAAACATCCCGCTGTACGCGCTCGACTATTACTACATCCCGAATTACATGAAATGGCGGGTTGGCGATCGCATCACCATCGCCTTTCGTAACCGCAGTCAGTCCCACCCAGGAAAGTATCACGAGTGGGTGGTGGGACGCCATGTAAACACCGAGAACACGGTGTTCGGAGTAGAGACGCAGGACGGGTTCGCGGAGGATTTCTTCGACGGTGTTTACGTCACACTCAGCAATCCGCGCAATGTGAATAACTTTGTGCCAAACAAAGCCATCGTCACATATGAGGGGCAAAAATCGCTCTACAACATCGCGGACGGAGGGAATTTCAGCCCGACGTTGAATCCTGATGGCGCCGTTGACATCACCTTCACCGTTCCGGACAAGCCGGGACTTTGGCATTATGGATGCTTTGTACAACACTATGAACACTATCGGATGGGAATGCGCGGCACGATCAATATCGTGCGAGCATGACGGCGAAAGAAGGAGAGGAGCGGCGTATGGAGCGCGTCCAAAACGGCAGAAATATTTCGATGTTCGTTGGTCTGTGGCTTTTTTTTTCTGCAATACTTGAATACTTTGCCCACCTCTGGGTGATTCACACCCCGTACTATTATGTGGCTTCCCTGCAGGGAGGTGTGTCCCTCGACGCTTTCGACACCCTGGTTTACGTTTCGGTCATACTGTTCGTTTTCATCATTTTGTTTATGGCTTTTGCCGCGGTGAGATTCAGACAGCGCGCAGGAGAGACAGGGGACAGCCCGGTGCAGAACCAGAGCAATCTGCTCTTTCAGCGAAGTTGGATGGTGCTCACCATCGCCATCGTCATGACTTTTTTTCTCCATCCTGATCTCTCGGGTATGGAACAACTCTGGGCATACGGCCTTCCACCTTGGAACCACGGGGCACTCGTGGTCAATGTCCAGGCTCGGCAATGTCAGTTTCGCTTTGGGTATCCTCAGTACGGCTTGCCGATGAACACCAAGACGAATGGACGTGACGTGCTTGTGGTTCCTGCCGGACGCGAGATCAAGTTTGTGATGAACAGCCTCGACGTAACGCACTCATTTTACGTTCCAGCGTGGGGTATTAAGGCAGACATCATCCCTGGTATCACGCGCGATCTCTATATCACCCCGACGCAGATCACTTCGACGGCCGCCAATCCGATGGTTCGCCTGCAGTGCGCACAACTTTGCGGAGCGGGACACTCCTATATGGAAGCCGATGTTGAAGTCGTTTCACCGCAAGCGTTTGCAATATGGGTGGCGCAGGAAAAGACGCAAGTTTCTAACCAGAACTCATAATCAGCCAGATTCAGTGACCGCGCGCAACGTCGCGGATAGAGAGGGGTCGAAGGAGAATGGCGCAAAACAGTGCAACACTGGCTGTGCCCGGCGGATCACGGGCGACGCGAAGGCGCGCTCCCATGCCGCCGGTCGCGCGCGGATTTTTGTGGGCGGGGATAGGATTTCTTATTGGAACGTGTTTCATGTTTCTGGTGGATCGCTTTCCTGGAGCCAATCCTCCATTCATCACAGAACCAGCCGTGACGGTCGGTTGGCTACTAGGGTTTGTAGGGTGGCTTCTCGGGGTAGGCGGTTTTGAGTCGATCGTCCGGCCGTGGCTCGGACTGCCAAATACGTTTGTAGCGTCCCGTGGATGGCGGCGGTATTTCGAACTCAGCCTGGATAACAAGGTGGTCGGGATCCAGTATATGGTTGGGTCTGTCGCCACATTCGGTATCGCAGGTCTGATTGCCATGGGCATGCGCGCGCAGCTCATGGGGAGCAACAACAACGTCTTTGGCGGCGATGTCTGGTATCTCTCAGCCGTCACGATGCACGGTGTGCTGATGTTGCTCGGAGTGGCCGTAGTCGGATTTGTCGGCGGACTTGGAAACTACGTAGTGCCGTTGATGATCGGCGCCCGAGAGCGCATGTATCCGCGCCTTGGCGGAATTGCGTTCTGGATGTACCCGGCCGGGGTGATCACCATTCTTCTCATTCCTATGTATGGCGGATCGACCGCTGGACTGTGGGGATATGAACCACTGGCGGCCCAAGATCCTTCAGGCCAGATTTTTTTACGAAAATGCAATAGGCACATAGATATCAACAGGAATCTTTAACAAGCCTTCGTAACAAGAAAACCCTTCGCCTCAAGCAACTGGATCATATGGGTCTCCGTCTGTTTTTCCCTTCGCATCTGAAACTGTTCGAGATACTCCACACCGAGTTCAATATAAGATTGCCTTTTTAGCAAAACATGGTAGCTAATTTTAAGAAGCGTATGAGCTAAAGCAACTAATGCTTTTTTCTTACCCATGCGCTTAACCAGAGCCCAATATCGAGCAGATAATCGTGTATTTCGAGTTCGTGATGCAGCCCACGCGCATTCACAAAGTATTGCCTTTAACAGGCTATTACCGGATCTCACTCTTGCGCGTTTCTTTTTTCCAGCGCTTTCGTAATTTCCCGGACACACGCCAGCCCATGCAGCCAAGTGGTGTTCACTCTTAAATTGGCTCATATCTGTACCGATTTCTGCAATAATGATTGAGGCGGCTTGCTCATTTATTCCAGGAATTGTCGTGAGCAGTTCAACAGACTCTCTTCGACTTTCTAACCTAAGGTAAATTCGAAGATCGATTTGCTTGATGGTTTGTTCAATGTAGACAAGGTGATCCCATGAGAAACGAATCATCTCCACATGATGCGAACGCAACCGACCTTGAAGAGACTGGAGTAATTGATTAGATTTCTGCTTCAACGGACCCTTCATATTCTCTTCTAAGAATTCCAAAGTGATTACTTCTCCATTGACAAGTCTTTGTAGAAGTAGACGACCAGATTTTCCAAAGACATCTGACATGTACGATGTAAGCTTAATGTTTGCATCTTGAAGTATACGGTGAATTCGATTTTTCTCAGAGGTCGCTTGATAAACCAACTTCTTTCTGTATCTCGTAAGATCGCGAAGATCACGAACTTCTTCAGAAGGAACAAAGCTTCCTTCGATTAATCCGGATCTCAGAAGCTTGGCAATCCATTCAGCATCTTTCATGTCTGTCTTTCTTCCCGGAAGATTTTTTATATGATATTAAGTCAATAGAGTAGACACCCCGAACAGAGAATACCAAAATAGTCTGACGTGCAGAGCTTTGG
>NZ_LSUQ01000026.1 GCF_001642725.1 Ferroacidibacillus organovorans | reverse complement strand
CCTTGAAGGTGTGAGCGGAAAAGGTTACTTTCATGTGAAAGAGGGGCTCTACACGCCGCTTGTCAACAGCGTCCGCCTCTGGGCGCACAGCGTTTTGATCAACGTCCCCCAAACGCTGTCGCGGATTGAGGCGCTTACGTCACAGCGGGTGTGGTCTGAGGAACTCGCTGATCGCGTGAAGGAGGCGTTCGTGACGACCCTTGACGCGCGTGTCGGGCATCACCTGCGTCTCTATGAAGAGAGAAAAACGATGGATGACCGAATTTCGCTCTCAGAACTTGATGATCCTTCGCGTCGACGTTTGAAAGACGCGCTGCGAACCGCCAAATCTCTCCAACAAATGACGGCGAAGCAATTCGCGCGATCGGGGTGAACCATGTGGGGTTCGAACGCATTCGTGTATTGAAGCACCTTTTTGGAAACTCCAATACGGAGCTTGATCGCGGACTTGAAAATGCAGAGTCTCTGCAAGCGCAAGTCGAGATGCGTGCGACGCTGCGCGCGATTCATGAGCATGAGATGTCCGACTTGCAGTTGACGCAGGCGCCCTATGCGGTGATCGACACGGAGACGACCGGGTTTGAGGTGCAGCAGGATCGCTTGCTGTCGCTTGCGGCCGTGCTGTTCGACCAAACGGCAAGCGTGCGCGAGTTTCACACCTTCGTAAAACTGCGACAGGGGGATGAAATTCCACAAGTCGTGCGCGATTTGACCGGGATAACGGAAGAGGTTTTGCGCGATGCGCCGCCGCTTGAACTTGCATTGCAGGCTTTTTTGCAATTTATCGGCGATCGCGTGATTGTCGCGCATCATGCGGGTCACGATGTGAAATTCATCAACGCGGCGCTTCGTCGTCACTTTGCCATAGAGCTCCAGCAACACATCATTGACACTGGGAAAGTGTCGCTTTGTGTGCACGATCTAAAGAAGTACCCAAGCCTTGACGCACTGCTTGAACTGTATGAAATCCCCGTCACAGAACGGCACACTGCGCTTGGCGACGCGCGGATGACCGCATGTGTGTGGGCGCGTCAGATCCATCTATTACAGGCGCTCGGCGTCTCCACATTTGGGCCGCTCTGGGAGCGTCTGTACGTGCTCGAACGGCGTGTTCATGAACAGCCTATGAGTTGACACTCTGCTTGGCTTTCGCCTATAATGCTTAATGATGTGCGTAGGGTATTTTAGCGGTATGGCTTCGCGGAGGGAGGGAAAACCATGTCCGAGATTAAAATTCGGAAGAACGAGTCTTTGGAGAGCGCTTTGAAACGATTTAAGCGCGCGACAGCCAAAGACGGGATCCTCGCTGAAGTCAGAAAACGTAAGCAGTATGACAAGCCGAGTGTGGCCCGCAAGAAAAAAGAGATTGAGGCCCGTAAGAAGAAAAAATTCTAAGTTGTCATGGTCCATATGGATTGCGTTCGCTTTCTTTCGCGTTTGGACAACTCTAATAACATTCAGCGACCATTGGCAACGGTGGTCGTTTATCATGTTTACGCAGGATTGTGGGGAGTGAAAGCGCATGATGGAAACGATTGACCGGGATATTAAAGACGCGCTGATCGCCAAGGATAAAGTGCGCGTCAGTGTACTGCGCATGGTAAAGTCAGCTGCAAAAAACATAGCGATTGATGAACGGCGAGAGTTGACAGAAAAAGATTGGAATAACGTGTTTAAAAAAGAAGTGAAGCAGCGGCAGGATGCGCTCGCGGCGGCCGGTTCGGGAAGGCCAGACTTTGTGGCTGAGATGGAGGCGGAACTCGCGGTTTTAAAAGGCTATCTGCCAGAGGAGCTATCAGAAACCGAGATTCGCGCCGTGATCATGCAGGTCATTCAAGAGACGGGGGCGTCATCTAAGGCTGATCTTAAAAAGGTGATGCCTGTGGTGATGGGCAAACTGGCAGATCGCGCAGATGGGCGCACGATCAACCGGCTTGTGCAGGAGTCACTTTCCTGATCTAAGTTTCACAATGCACGATCCCTGACAGACCGTAGAGGATGCGACACGCCTCTGCGGTCTTTTTTTTCATTTTCTGCATAGAAGTCATGTGAGGAGGGATGTCCCATGCGCCGAACATGGCGAGAGCGCACAGAGCGCTTTGCGGGAGATGTTCTTCAAATTCCCAAAGACACGCTGTCGCGTTTACCGCGTGTCACGCTGATCAAGGACATGCAAGCGGTGGTTGAGAACTACACCGGCATTCGCTCCTATGGGAGTCAAGAAATTTGTATCGCGTTTGTTGATCAAGAACTGGTTTTGCAGGGTGAAGGGATGGAGATCCGCTCCATCTATCCTGAAGAAATTGTGATCGAGGGACGAATTCTGGCAACGGCCTGGCGCAACTAGGAAGAAGTGGCCTTTAAAGGGGAGCCGCGTGATGACAGCAAAACTCTCAGATGCACTGCGAGGTTATGTAATCGTACTCGTGATGGATGACGCAAAAAGTGTCGTTCTCGCTGATGCGGTTCGCGCAGGCGCGGCGATTTGGGATGTTCGACAGGATCCACTTGGCTATCGCATGTCCATCGGGCTTAAAAGCGTAAAGACGGTACTGGCGGTTGCTCGAAAAAATCGCATACGTTTACGTTTTTTTCGCAAAGTAGGCATACCGTTTCTCGCGTGGCGCGCAATGCGGCGAAAGGTGTTTGTCGGTGGCGCCCTTTTTTTTGTCTTTGCGTTGTACATGCTCTCAAGCTTTGTCTGGCATGTGGAGATCGAGGGAACTGATCAGCCGGAAGTTGTCATGAGCGCTCTTCGGTCCATGCACATTACAAAGGGCAGCACGCTTTGGAATCTCCTTGACCAAGACTCGATTCAACTCGCTCTTTTAGATAAAATTCCAGAAATCGCGTGGGCGGGCGTGCGGATTGAAGGCACATCGATTTTTGTCAAAATAATTCCACGTACGCCACTTTCAAAGCCGCCACTCACGACGCCGCAAAATATTGTAGCGAGTGTTCCAGGCGTGGTGTCTTCCGTGTTGGCAGACGCAGGACAACCGCTGGTCAAACCAGGCCAGTTTGTCACGCCTGGCACGGTTCTCATCAGCGGACAACTTGAGAGCGGAAAAAAAATTCGCGCGGCCGGAATGGTCGAAGCGTACGTTTGGTATCGCTCCACCGTATCGCTTCCCGTGACGACAACCGTATCCACGCTCACAGGAGAGCATGTCGTACGCTACGCGCTCGTCTTTCCCCATCTGGTTTTGCCGGTCTGGGGGTTTGCTCGCGCAGATTACACACACAAGCAGGTGCAGGATGTTACGGAGCCGATCACGATCGGCGGCGTCACACTTCCATTTTCGCTGCGCAAAGAGACCATCTATCAGGCTTCCGTTCACAAGCTTACAGAGACACCGGCACAACTTCTTGTGAACGCAAAAGAACTCGTCGCGCGTGAGATTTCACAAAAGGCGCCGGATCGAACGCGGATTGTGAGGCAGACCGTTTTACAGTCTCAAGTTCAGCATGGTAAGCTAGATGTAATCATCTGGTCTGAAGCGATTGAAGACATCGGCAAGCCAGCGCAACTTTAATGACGGATGGGTACCGCAATGGAAGATAGTGCGAAAATGTACGGCGCTGGAACTTTTTTTGATGGGAGAGAAGACGCCTTTTGAGCGAAGCGAGCGTGACGTCATCACGAAAAATTGTCCTGCGAGACAATGAAGAGGCAAGAGCGATCCTCGGGCCACACGATGCACATTTGCGTGCATTGGACCAAGCCTTTTCGTGTCAAGTGATCAGCCGAGGCAATGAGATTACGTTGACTGGAAAAGAATCGGATGTGGCCGAACTGGGCGAACTGTTTGACGTGCTCACAGCCCTTTCCCACAAAGGATATGGACTTACAGAAAGGGACATCGCTTATGCGATCACCCTTTCAAAAACGGGACAAGTTCGCGCTCTTTTAGAGATGTATACAGAAGAGATCGCACAGACGTTTCGCGGCAAAAGCATTCGCATCAAAACGCTTGGTCAAAGACGCTATGTGGATGCGATTCGCAAACACGATATTGTTTTTGGAATTGGGCCTGCTGGAACAGGAAAAACCTATATGGCGGTCGTGCTTGCTTTTTTGAGTTTGAAGCGTTCGGAAGTCAAACGTATCATTTTGACACGGCCTGCGGTCGAAGCGGGGGAGAACCTCGGCTTCTTGCCGGGCGATCTTCAAGAGAAAGTAGACCCGTATCTGCGACCGCTCTATGACGCTCTCCACGATGTGATGGGGCCTGAGCAGTTGGCGCGCTCGATGGAGCGCGGATTGGTTGAAGTTGCGCCTCTCGCCTATATGCGCGGGCGGACACTTGATGAAGCGTTTGTGATTCTTGATGAAGCGCAGAACACGACGCCAGAGCAGATGAAAATGTTTCTCACGCGACTCGGTCACAGCGCGAAGATGGTCATAACAGGTGACGTCACTCAGATTGATCTCCCGCGCGGAAAACGCTCGGGATTGAAAGAAGCGGCACGCATTTTGAGCGGAATTGACGAGATTTCGTTTATTGAGTTGGATGAGGCGGACGTTGTGCGCCATCCGCTTGTTCAACGCATTATTCGCGCATACGCGGCAGAAGACGAGGCCGACCTCGGATGATGGATCCATGAAGCGTACTGCGCGCACGCAGAACCGTTTGATCCAATTTCTCACGTCGCTCCCTTTTCACAAAAGTCGCAGAATGCGGGCCGCGATTTATGGAGAGCTTGTTGTCGTCATCTATGCTTTGTTGATTGGCGCGGTCTTGCCTCAGCGCTATTCCTTTTCGGTGGGGCAAGTCAGTCAGTCGACGATCGTCGCGCCGACGGATGCGGTGGATACGTACGCCACACAGCAGGCGCGCATTGCCGCGGCGCAGCAGGTGTCGCCACGGTACGATGTCAATCCGGCGATCGAGCAAAGCGCGGTGTCGATTCTTGAGCGACTCTTCGTAACGACACAGACGGTTCTATCGGATAAATCGCTCACGATGGCGGAGCGCCTTTTGACATTAAAGGCGAGCGCCCCGCCGGGGGTTGATGGGAGTGTATTCACAACACTCCTTCAGGCGACGCCGCTTGAGTTCAATGAATTGTCGGGGGATTCGATTCGCATCGTTCAAACGGTGTTGGGCGGGCCTTTTTCTGCGTCAGACATGAAAAATGCAGCGATGATGATCGATCAACAACTCGTCACGCTCGACGTTAACATCAAAGATCGCATGGCGATCGCAAAACTCCTGCTCGCGGTCGTCAAACCTAATCTTGTGTATGATCCCGTGCTGACACAGCAGGCGCGCTTGAATGCAGAGCGAAATGTCCCTGATGTCTGGATCAATCGCGGGGATGTCATTTTGCGTCGCGGGCAGCTCGTAACGCCAGCTACGCTCAGTCAAATGAAAGACCTGAAGATGCTCAAAAACGAGCCGGATTATGCGATGGAAGCAGGATACCTGCTGTTTGTTCTGCTCTTGGTTATCGCGATCGGCATTTTTATTCAGATGCGACGGGGCCGAATTGCAAAGGATAATCTCCATCTTCTCCTCTATGCGCTTTTGCTCACCCTTTTGATCGTACTGATCCGCGTGAGCAAGACGGCGGTTAACGCAGGGTTTGCACCGTCGCTCGTCGACGCCGTGCCGTTTGCCATGGGCAGCATGATGATCAGCCTGTTTTTTGGCACGTCACTCGCGCTCTTGTCTTCTTTACTCGTCGCGCTGCTCGCCTCTTCTGCGTACGGGTTTGCGTTCGCGCCATTTTTTGTCGCGCTGATGGGGTCGCTCGGGGCAACGATGGCAACTTCGCGGGTCCAGAATCGTGGCGTGTTCATGCGCGCTGGGTTTTTGGCGGCAGGGATCAATTTTGCCGCGATCGGCATCATGCATCTGCTTATCCCGAGTTCCACGTCGATCCGCGGTGTGTCGTATGATCTGCTCTATGGCGTCGTTGGCGGATTGCTTTCTGGCATTTTCAGCATCGGGCTCATGCCGTATCTCGAGACAATTTTTCGCGTCACGACGCACATTGGTCTCCTTGAACTCGCCAATCCGAATCACCCGCTCCTGCGCCGTTTGCTGCTTGAAGCGCCGGGGACATATCACCACAGTCTGATCGTTGGCAATCTTGCGGAGTCGGCCGCCGAGGCGATTGGAGCCGACGCGCTCATCTGTCGCGTTGGCGCGTATTTCCACGATGTGGGTAAAATGAGAAGACCCGCTTTTTTTATCGAGAATCAAATCGGCGGGGATAATCCGCACGATAAAGTTGCGGCGAGTCTCTCTTATTTGATTGTGACATCTCATGTATCGGATGGACTCGCCATGTTAAACGAGTATAGGTTGCCGGAACCGGTCACCGCGATTTGTGCACAGCATCACGGTACGACCGTCTTGTGGTACTTTTATAACAAAGCGGTAGAAGAAGATAAGCACGCACAACCGGATATCGATCAGTTTCGCTACCCTGGGCCAAAACCACAGTCGCGCGAGGCGGCGATCGTCATGATCTGTGACGCCGTGGAGGCTGCGGTGCGCTCGATGCAAAAACCGACGCCGCCGCGCATTGAGGCGATGATTCGCAAGATTATCAAAGACCGATTGCAAGACGGACAACTGGATCAATGTGACATCACACTCCGCGACCTCGATAAGATGACGGCTGCGTTTATGCGTACGCTGCAAGGGGTGTATCACGAGCGAATTGAGTACCCTGATCCGGAAAAGCTTTTGGCGCAAAAGAATCGATAGACCGAACTCTTGGAGCGGATAGACTATGGAACCCAACGAATCGACGGAAGACATGTTGGTGCGCATCGCGTTTGAGGTTTTGGTGCCTCGCGAAGAGGGAATGAGCGAGATCATGGAGCGCGTTTGCGCGGCGATTGCCGTCGCTGAAGACCTCGCGCCTGCAGAGGTATCGATTACGGTGGTGGATGAGGATACGATACAAAAGTATAACAACACGTATCGCATGATCGACGCGCCGACGGATGTGTTGTCCTTTTCGCTGCTTGAAACGACAGAGGGCGAGGCCGAGTTTGAAGCGATCGATGAGCGTCAGATGCTTGGCGATCTGATCATCTGCTGGGAGAGGGTAGAACGACAGGCGCTGGAATACGGACACTCCGTTGAACGGGAGCTCGCCTTTCTCACTGCGCACGGCATGTTCCATCTGCTCGGATATGACCATCAGACGGCTGACGAGGAAGCGACGATGATGCGCATGCAAGAAGAGATTCTGGCGGCGCTCAGGTTTACGCGGTGAGCGTGCGCACGCTCGTCAACAGCTTTCGCTATGCACTCGAGGGGCTCGCACACGCGCTTGCGACGCAGCGCAACATGCGGATTCACTTTATTGCAGCGTTTGCGGTCATCGTGCTGTGCGTATTTGTCAGAGTCTCCATTTCTGAGATCATGTCGGTGCTGTTTGCCATTTCGCTGGTCATCTGCCTGGAATTGGTAAACACAGCGGTCGAACATGTGGTCGATCATCTCACCAAAGAGCGCCATCCGGCAGCAAAGATCGCCAAAGACGTTGCCGCAGCGGCCGTCTTTATCGCCGCTGCCAATGCGCTGGTGGAAGCGTATCTCGTTTTTTATGACAAGTTTACTCCGGTTCACTGGCGATCCTTAAACACGCTTTTGAATCCACCGTATCTCGGCGTCATTCTCGTCGGATTACTCTGTCTGATCGTTGGCGTAAGCAGTTATGCGCTGCGAATGCGCCACACCAAAAAGGAGAATGATGCAAGACATGAAGGATGAGCATCCTACAAATACAGATGAACTTTTCACACACGCGATGGCAGCGCGCCAGCGGGCGTACGTCCCGTATTCTGGATTTCGCGTCGGCGCTGTCATCCGTTTGGAAAATGGCCAGTTGATCACTGGATGCAATGTTGAGAACGCATCCTATGGACTTACCAACTGTGCGGAGCGCACGGCGATTTTCTCTATGATAGCGCAAGGATTTCGCGATGTGCAGGAAATCGCCGTCGTCGCAGAAGGAGATCGACCGGTTGCGCCATGTGGCGCGTGTCGGCAAGTGATGGCCGAATTCTGTGACGCAAAGACCCGCGTCACGCTCTACAACACCGCTGGTCAGTCGCTTGTTACGAGTGTCGCCGATCTTCTGCCATTTGCCTTTTCAAAGGAGGCGCTACAAGGTGAATAAAACGGATGCACAGCGAAAGTCCGGATTTGTGGCACTGGTAGGTCCGCCCAATGCCGGAAAATCCACGCTCATCAATCGGTTTGTCGGCCAAAAAATCGCTATCATGTCGAACAAACCGCAGACGACCCGCACAAGCATTCGCGGCATCGTGACGCGCAGCGAAGGACAAATCGTCTTTCTTGATACGCCAGGCATTCATCGCCCCAAGCATCGACTGGGTGAGTACATGGTCGATGTGGCAGAGAATTCGATTCGCGAAGTGGATGTCGCGCTCTGCGTCATCGATGCTTCGCATCCGCACTCCGCCGCGGAACAGCTCGTTTTTGAAAAAATTGCGAAGGCCAAGACACCCGCGATGCTTGCGTTGAATAAAGTTGATACGGTGGCCAAAGATCGCCTGCTCGAACGTATCGCACAGATCGCCAAAGAGGAATTATTCCTTGAGATCGTGCCCATTTCTGCAAGGACAGGCGACCAACTTCCGCGCCTGCTCTCGCTGCTCTATGCCAAGCTGCCGGAAGGTCCGTTTTTTTACCCCGAGGATGTGGTGACCGATCACCCGGATCGCATGCTTGTGGCGGAATTGATTCGCGAGAAGGTACTCCAAATCACACGCGAAGAAATTCCGCACTCGGTGGCAGTCGGTATTGACACGTTTGAGTATAAAGAAGATGTTGATCAGATCCATGTGTACGCGACGATTTATACGGAGCGAAATTCCCAAAAGGGGATCTTGATTGGGAAAAACGGCGACTTGTTAAAGCGCGTTGGAACGCTTGCAAGGCAAGACATCGAGGCGCTACTCGGCTCAAAAACCTACCTCGAACTGTGGGTAAAAGTGAAAAAGGACTGGCGCAATCAAGCGAACATGTTGCGAACGTTTGGCTTCCATCAGGAATAGGTGCGCCACGGTTTCCAAGTTATTCATCGTATATCGAACCATCTTCTACAAACGCTAGAATCACACGCGTCACGTTGCGAACCCTGTGCAACGTTTCTGCTGGTTCAAGCGGGTAACGTGGAAAGGATGAGCGCGATGAGGGATTTTCTGTGGAATTATTTTTCATTGACAGGCGAGATTGACGCGTATTTATTATTGAAGGAGCATGAGTCACTAAAGCGAGACGTGCAAGATGATGCAGGTGAAAACGGGGAGAGGTATGAGCCTGACGTTTGAGACGATTCGCGCCATTGTTCTTGATGCGAAACGGTATGGTGAGAAACATCTTTTGGTAACCCTTTTTAGTGAAAAAATAGGAATTATGCGTTGTATCGCCTATGGCGCGGCAACGTCCGCAAACGAGCTTGCGCATGCGTTGCTCCCCTTGACGCTCGGAATCTATTATGTACGTCCGAGCACTTTTTTGAACGCACAAGCACGCGGGCAGCACGCTCTATTTGAGGTAAAGCAAGCGCAAATTCTAAAAGGTCATCAAGACGTCACCGCAGATCCCGCGTGTTCGCTTTATGCACTCATCATGTGTGACTGGATGCGCGCGACGGAAGGCATGGAAGGTGCGGACAGAAACGGCGAGCTGTTTCGCGAATTAGAGGCGGCCCTTCGCTTGCTTCCGTCGCAATCAGCGGCCGGCGTACTCTGTCACTTTGGATTTCGCGCGGCGCGTGCGCTTGGTATTGACTTGGAAGGCGATTCTTGTTTGCGCTGTGGCGAAAAAGGTGAAGTGGTTTACAGTTTTCGCGAAACGGGGTATCTTTGCACTGCGTGCGCGGTGGGTGAGCAGACAGGAACGTATCTGTCGGCACGGCAAACGTCCTTGATGCGAAAAATGGTTCATGTCCCTCTCATGCGTGTGAACACCATAGACCTAAGAGAAACAACCGTAAATACCTTATTGCGCGTTCTCTTTGCGATTCTAGAGGAACAAGCAGGCATTTCTTCAAAACCTCTTCGCGTTCTCACGCAAATGAGGAAAATGTTTGATGAATCTTGAAACGGTCGCTTTTTCGTGGTAGCATTCTACACTCGTAGATCGTGTCACAAGAAAAAACCGCCTGCGCAAAACTTGGCAGACGGAGATCCATGCAGCGGAGATACGATGATTACGCGATTGGATGTACAAACGCTTTATCAAACTTATAATCAGAGTAAAGAAACATAAGTCCAACAAAAACGCCGATCCAAAACGCTCTTCGCTTTAAAAGAGACATATTCCAGGCAAACGGTTCTGCAGGAGTGCTAAACGAAGTAAATCGCGCGGTGGCAGCGCCACAGGCGAGCACGAGGATGGCACCAAGACCGAGATGAAGCAGACTGTGCAAATGGCATTCTCCTTTTAAAGACCCTCGTCTGCATCATATCACGGGAGCGGTTTGCTTAACAACGGGAAGCGTAGGTGAACCCCTATCGATCTCTCCAAACGACAAGAACAAATCATCGCAATCGTTCGTGAGAATGGGCCGATTACCGGTGAGAAGATCGCTGAACTCCTGAACTTTACACGCGCAACGCTGCGCCCTGATCTCACGGTGCTGACACTTTCGGGAATTCTTGACGCGCGACCGCGTGTCGGGTACTTCTATGTAGGCAATCAGACGGCTAGCGTATTCGGGGAACTGCTTCGCAAATCGCTCGTGCGTGATTATAAGTCGGTGCCGATCGTCGTTCATGAACAGACGACCGCGTACGATGCGACAGTCACCATGTTCTTGGAAGATGTCGGGACGCTTTTTGTGGTGCGCGACGGGGGCATTCTCTGTGGCGTGCTTTCGCGCAAAGATCTCCTGAAGTTAGCGATTGGCCAGACGACCTTAAAGGAAGTCCCGATTTCGATTGCGATGACGCGCATGCCAAACATTTATACGGTGAAACCAGAAACGTCGATTTATGACGCGGGGAAGCTCTTGATTCACGCGCAGATTGATTCACTTCCAGTCGTTATTCCGTCTGAAGTGGCGAGCGGGCAGTGGGAAGTGGTCGGCAGGGTAACCAAAACGACCATCACAAGGCTGTTTGTCGAACTCGGAGAATCAAAACAGGTCTAAGCGTTGTGCAAAAAAGGAATCGAGGAGGAACGGTGTGAATCGATCACGCGTTGTCTATGTCGTTTCCGATTCGGTCGGCGAGACGGCTGAATTTGTCGTCAGAGCTGCGGCCAGTCAATTTGATCAAGGGCACTTTGATATTCGGCGCATTTCATATGTCGACCACGTGGAGGCGATCGAGGAGATCGTGGCGGCGGCGGCAGAGGTTGCCGGATTTATCGCGTATACGCTGATTCTTCCTGCGCTGCGCGAATCGATGCGCGAGGCGGCGGCGCGTGCGAATGTGCGGGCGGTTGACATCATGGGGCCAATGATGACCGCGTTTGAAGATGTGTTCAACGCGCTGCCAGCGCTGCGTCCTGGACTGATCCATCAACTGGACGATGACTACTTCCGGCGCGTTGAAGCAATTGAGTTTGCGGTCAAGTATGATGACGGACGTGACTCGCGCGGACTTGCGCGTGCGGATGTTGTATTGATTGGCGTTTCGCGCACGTCGAAAACGCCGCTCAGCATGTATTTGGCGCATCGGCGACTGCGCGTCGCAAATGTCCCGCTGGTTCCTGAGGTGCAGCCGCCTGAAGAACTGTTTGCGCTCCCGCACGGGCGTGTGATTGGTCTCACCATTCGGGCTGAGGAGCTTAATGAGATTCGTCAGGAGCGCTTGCGCGCGCTCGGTCTCACCGAGTCGGCGAGCTACGCAAGCCAGGCGCGCATCCTTGAGGAGTTGCGCTTCGCAGATGATGTGATGCGGCGCGTCGGGTGTCCTGTCATTGATGTCTCAAAGCTTGCCGTCGAAGAAACGGCCAGCAAAGTGATGACACTTTTAGAGTGGCCGAAGTCGCGCGCTATCCCATATTCTTGACGGGATGGCGCGGACGTGTGGTCCAGACGTGAAAACTTTTTGTAAAGTGTGGATTTCGCATGCGGGAAGAAGGATTATTTTCGTCAAGTTGCGTACATCTATAGTGTGTAGAAAAGGTAAGATCAGCAGATGTTTAGAATTGGAAATGAATACACAGACTAGTCAAATGTCGAACAGTTTGTGTACGGGGAGGGCCGTGCGAGAAATTCTTGCGCGATGAGGCAGGAAATGTGTTGAATCTTGGCGAATTAAGATTCTATAAGTGAAATGAAGACAGACAACGACGTCTTGGCAAGGGGAGGCGTTGTCGTGCGTGTACCTGACGAGTTTTTAGCCCTCTTGCGTGACCGTATTAATCTTGTCGATGTGATCTCCGAATATGTTCGCTTAAAGCGATCGGGGAGATCCTATGTGGGCTTGTGCCCCTTTCACGCTGAGCGTTCGCCATCGTTTCACGTGCATCCGGCAAAAGGATTTTATCACTGTTTCGGTTGTGGCGCTGGTGGTAGCGCGATTACGTTTGTCATGGAAATGGAGCAACTCCCGTTTGTTGAAGCTGTTCGTCGATTGGCTGAACAAGCGAGACTGCCCTTTCCCAATGAATGGCTTCAAGCTGAACTAGGTGAAGGATCTGATCGATCGGAGCGTTTGCGCGCACTCGATCTCGCTGCAAAGTTCTATAACCACATTGTAATGAATCATGATGCGGGTATGCAAGGGCTCACCTATCTTTTAGGCCGCAACTTGAGCAAGAAAATCATCATGGACTATCAATTGGGCTACGCCCCGCAAGGGGAGCAGACCTTGGTTGACTTTTTGCAAAAAAGACAGGTCTCACGCGAAATTCTCTTGGAGACAAACTTGGCAGTGGAACGTTCAGGTTTGTTGCGTGATCGCTTTCGGCATCGCGTCATGTACCCCATTTGGGATGCTCAGGGACGTGTCGTCGGTTTTGGCGCCCGCACGCTCGGAGGCGAAGAACCGAAGTACTTGAACACAGCCGAAACATCGCTCTTTCAAAAGGGGCAGCTTTTATACGGGTTTCATCGCGCGCGACGCGCCATCCGAAAGTCAGGATTGGTACTTCTGGCCGAAGGATATATGGATGTTTTGGCGCTCCATCAGGCGGGCGTCGAGAATGCAGTGGCCGCACTCGGCACAGCGCTTACGTCCGAACAGGCGGTTATTTTAAAGCGCATCGCGGATGAGGTCGTACTGCTCTATGACGGAGACGAGGCGGGACAGCGTGCCGCGGCGCGCAATCTTCCGATTCTACGGCAGGCAGGCTTGGCCGTGCGTGTGGCGCGACTACCGAGCGGAATCGATCCGGATGAATATCTAAAAACGCGTGATGCGAGTGCTTTTCACGTTGAGGTGTTGGATGCGGCTGTGTCTGGGTTGATGTTTGAACTGCATCATTTGACGCGCAGTCACCCAAACCATTTGACGAGTGGCCGTCTCGCTTACGTGAAAGATGCTGAGGCGATTCTGGCGAAGGATGAAAGCGCCGTGGAACGTGAAGAGGCGCTTGCGTACCTTGCAGAAACGTACCAAAGTCCGATCGAAGCACTCCGTGAAGATGTCTCACGCCTGCGTCGCGCTCTTGAGACCAAAGGGAAACGGGTGCAGTTTATGCCCGGGAGCAGCGTGTCCCAGGCAGCGCCTGTAAAACGCCTACCGCTGAAACATGAGGTGGCAGCTGACCAGTTGCTGCTTCGCATGTTGAGTGATCGCAGTGTGGCGCTACGAATCGCCGAAACGTTTCAAGGAGAGTTTCCGCTTCCTGAACAAAGCGCACTTCAGGCGTATCTAGTTTCGTTTTATGGTACGCATATGGAGGCGGATGCGGCGGCGTTTCTTTCGTCGCTTGACGATCCTTCCGCTGTGAATTATGCGGCGAGGCTTCTTTCAAGAACGCCTGAATTGCAGAAAGGCAATGACGAAGAAGCGGCTGTACAGGACTACCTTCAGTGTCTTGAACGCTTTAGGGCGAGTCCCGAGATTGAGCACTTGGAAAACGAAATCAAGGCGTCCTTCGCGCGTGGGGATTTGGAAGCGATGAGGGCGGCGCAAGAAGAGTTAAAACGACTTCGCAGTCAACTGGCGTAGATGGAAAGCGTCACGTGTGGTAAGGCGTTCGCTGTTTTGGCGCCTGCGCAAGGGTGCTTTACGCGGATGATGCGAAGACAAGGGGGAGCGGACGATGAGTAAAGAGGTGCGCGATGAGGCGAGGCTTGAAACCACGCTGGAGGAAGTGCGCGAGCATCTTTTGTCCGCCGGGAAAAAACGTGGTCATCTCGCGTATACAGAAATTATGACAAGAATGTCTCCTTTTGAGCAGGATGCGGAACAGATTGAAGAGTTTTTCGATCAACTCGCAGACCTTGGCATCGAGGTGCTCAATGAGGCGGATGTCGTGGATGAAGATGTGGACGATGAGGATGAAGACGAGGATGAACTCGGCACAGAAGAGCGCGAATTGACCGAAGACGATGCGCGTGGCGAAGAAGAGCTTGACCTGTCTGATTTGACTGTGCCGGCAGGCGTCAAGATCAACGATCCGGTTCGCATGTATCTAAAGGAGATTGGTCGCGTTCCGCTCTTGTCGGCAGACGATGAGATTCAACTCGCGAAACGGATTGAGCAGGATGATGAAGAGGCAAAGCGGCGATTGGCGGAAGCGAATCTGCGCCTTGTCGTCAGTATCGCCAAACGCTACGTTGGGCGTGGGATGTTGTTTCTTGACTTAATCCAAGAAGGCAACATGGGCCTCATGAAAGCAGTCGAAAAGTTTGACTATAGCAAAGGCTACAAGTTTAGCACGTACGCGACGTGGTGGATTCGGCAGGCGATCACACGCGCGATTGCCGATCAGGCGCGAACCATTCGAATTCCCGTTCACATGGTCGAGACGATCAACAAGTTAATCCGAATCTCTCGACAATTGCTGCAGGAACTCGGGCGCGAGCCAAGCGCGGAAGAGATTGCGTCAGAGATGGACATGAGTCCTGAAAAAGTGCGTGAGATTCAAAAAATTGCTCAAGAGCCTGTTTCTCTTGAAACGCCGATTGGCGAAGAGGATGACTCGCATCTTGGCGATTTTATCCCTGACGATGACGCGTTGGCGCCAGCGGATGCGGCGGCGTATGAACTTCTCAAGGAGCAGTTGGAAGATGTTCTCGATACGCTGACGGAGCGGGAAGAGAATGTGCTGCGCCTGCGCTTTGGTCTCGATGACGGTCGTACGCGCACACTTGAAGAAGTGGGTAAAGTGTTTGGTGTGACGCGCGAACGAATTCGTCAAATCGAGGCGAAGGCACTGCGAAAGCTGCGTCACCCGAGTCGCAGCAAGCGTTTGAAAGACTTTCTCGAATAATGTGATTCACTCTGCAAACACGGGCACCGTCAACGGTTTTATTCACAGCATATAGACAGGCAGCAAACACACAGCGATTGACGGCGCTGTGTGTTTTGATATGCTGAATGGGTAGCTACCTAACGGTTGGTCAAAGGGGCGTCCACAATGGATTTTGATCTTTCGAATGAGCAGTCGATGATTCGCGACATGGTGCGCGAGTTTGCAACAGCTGAAATTGAACCGCTGGCACAAGAGGTGGATCGCACAGGGCGGTTTCCAATTGAAACATTTCGGAAAATGGGGAAGCTCGGCTTGCTCGGTCTCCCGATTGATGAGGCGTATGGTGGAGCGGGGGCAGATACCGTCAGTTACGCGTTGGCCGTCGAAGAAATCGGTCGGGCGTGCGGGAGTACCGGTCTCAGCTATGCCGCGCACGTCAGCCTCGGGTGTGGCCCACTGCAAGCGTTTGGGACCGTTGAACAGAAGGAAACCTATTTGGTGCCCCTCGCGCGGGGGGAGGCGCTAGGCTCGTTCGGGTTGACGGAGCCGTCTGCCGGATCGGATGCGGGTGGAACACAGACGCGGGCAAAACGAGTCGATGATGCGTATTTCATCACGGGATCAAAATGTTACATCACCAACGCCTCTTATGCGAAGTGTGTCATCGTCACTGCGGTGACAGGCGAGGATTCACGCGGTAAAAAGCAAATCGGCGCGTTCATCGTACCAACCGATTCTGATGGGTTTGCGATCCTTCGCACGTATGAAAAAATGGGCTTGCGCGGCAGTGACACGACGGAGTTAGCGTTTGACGAGGTGAGAATTCCTTTAGGCAATCGCTTGGGCTCGGAGACGGAAGGGTTTAAGCAGTTTTTAAAAACGCTTGACGGCGGTCGTATCAGCATCGGCGCCCTATCGGTTGGCATTGCGCGCGCCGCATACGAAGCGGCGCTTCGCTACGCCAAGGAGCGCGTTCAATTCGGGCACTCGCTCTCAAAAATGCAGGCGATCCAGTTTAAATTGGCCGATATGGCGATGCATCTTGAACTTGCGCGCACGGCAGTACTGCGTGCGGCGTGGCTCAAGGATCAGGGAAGGTCTTTTTCAAAAGAGGCGGCGATGGCCAAACTGTTTGCATCGGAAACGTGTGTGCGGACATGCGATCAGGCGGTGCAGATCCATGGCGGTGCCGGCTACGTCTCTGATTTTCCGGTTGAACGCTATTTTCGCGATGCGAAGCTGATGGAGATTGGCGAAGGCACGTCTGAAATTCAGAGGTTGGTGATTGCTCGGCAGATCGGCTGTTAACATGCCAGACTGCTCGTGCACCGCGTAGGTGAGAGGGAATGACAGCTAAGGAGTTTTTGGATGAATCAAGGACTTTCACTGCGGCTTCGTCGCGTTGCGTCACTCGTCGGTATGCGCAACTGCGTTGCAGACCTTGGAAGTGATCACGCAGGGTTGCCGATTGCGCTCGTCAGGCAGGGGCAGGTGAATGCCGCCATTGCCGTTGAAGTGGTGGAAGGGCCACTTTCAGCCAGTCGCCATCAAGTAAAGGAAGCAGCGCTTGAGACGCGCATCGACTGTCGTCTCGGGAATGGATTTGCGCCGATTCACCGTGGGGAGATTGACGCGGTGACGATTGCCGGAATGGGTGGAAAGACGATGTATGCGATTTTGACCGCTGCGCACGCGTTGCCACACATCGCGCAAAACAGGTTTCGCGTGGTACTGCAACCGATGGACTCGGCAGGGACTCTACGCTATCTGGCGAAGCAGTTGGGGTGGACCATGCGCGCAGATGTGCGCATGGTGGATCGCGGTGTAAGCTATACGTGCCTCTCGTATGATGTGGGGGACAGTGCGCTTTGCGATGAGGCAGACGTGCAAGAGAAGCTACTTAGGCTGCCGCCTTTTGAGACGCTCCCGGTGGATGAACGCATGACGTATGTGCTCGGCGAAGTTCCGCTTCGGAGTGGCTGCCGACTCGCGCACGAAGCGTTGGAACTGGAGATTGACGAGCGCGAACGCATCCTGCTTGCCCTGAATCGCGGCGGCACAGAGGATGCGCGAGCGCGTCGCGCTTTGATCGAGGCGGAGCGTGCTGCACTGCGCGCGCTGCGTGAACGCTATTTTTCGTGACGCATCGATCTTGCTTTCATGCGCAGCAAGAACAGGGATAACCCGACGGAATCCACGATGAAAAGCAGGAGAATCAAAAGCCCGATGAGCGGGACGTTGGTGAGCAACAGGACGGCCAACGCGCCGTACAGTGGGGCTTTGCGATCTGTCTCAGCGAGCGTTTTTGCAATCATTCGCCCAATCGCGACCGCGCGCACCGCCATGCCTACAAGTGCGCTGAGGAGATAGACCAGCACAATGATCGCTGTAATCGGCCAGAGACTGAGAATATGAACCGTCACAGCGCAGAGGAGAAGCGGGATGACGGTCATGGTTAATCCGGCAAAAAAGATGCGAAGTGGCCGCTCAAATGCTAGATGATTTGACGGCGTGTGGCGGCGAGCGATGAAATAGCCGGAAGCGAGCAACCAGATGAACAAAAAAGCGGCCAAGACAATGCGAAACCCATAAACGGCGAGGCTCATCAAGCCGCCAAATGTGAGTGCGGAAAGGGTCTGGCGGTGATTGTCAATGACAAAAATTCCTTCGCTCACGGTGGCGCCAGGCGCAAGATGGACAACGCCGCCAATGTCGAGGATCAAGCCGATCTGCGCGTGTGGGCCAACCGTTACGTTTCCCATAAAAACGGCAACGGTGTTGCTAACCGTTCCGAGGATGGTGACAGAGTGGCCAATCGCGAGTATCGCGTCTACATTTTGCGCTGTAGACACGGTTAATGCGCTCGCGCGCGGATCGCTTTTCACGCTGTTCGCATGCGCGAGGCGCAGTGGAAATAGGCAAAAGAGCAAAAAACCGATCAAGACGAATGTGAGTGTGACTGTGCGCACGCTACGCGTGGTGTGAAAAGCGGTATGTCTCATGTCGATACCCGGACAAGCCGCACGGCGAAGAGGGTCAGGAGGACGCAAAAAGCGATAAGCGCAAGACCGCCAAGTAGTGGGAGAGCGCCCGACTTTAACGCGAGCGCGTGTGGTGCAATGGTCATGAAGGACGTTGTCACGCGCCAAAACGGGCTCACGAGAAACGCGATAAAGAGCACGAGCGGAGAGAGGAAGCCGACAGCGCTGATCCAGGCCGTCACGCGAATGGCCCGCTGCGTCCGCCGACTTAACTTGGTTTGCAGCGCGCAGACCAGTTGTTCGATCCACGCCTCGTCCGCAACTTCTTCAAACGCCGCGAGTACGTGTGATTTGACTGAATCCTCAAGTTCTGCCAACGGTTTTTCTTGAAGGTGAGGAATCCGAATTTTCAATGGCTCACATCCTATCATCACTCGTTAAGTGGGATCTCCAATTGTTTTTCAAGCGCCTTTCGCGCATAGGCGAGGCGCGATTTAACGGTGCCGAGCGGAAGTTGTAACATGACGCTGATTTCTTTGTAATCATATCCGTCACGCTCACGCAAGAGTAAGACTGCGCGATGCTCTGGAGTGAGTTCTGCCAGCGCCTCCCGTAGGGCGAGCCGATCGCTTGCGTCTGTGTCGTGCGCCTGAGTTTCGGGAACATGCTCATGCACTTCTTCGCGTGCCTGGCGCCGCGCCCGCCGCCGACTCAGATCGATTGCGGTTCGACTCGTCAGTGTGGTGAGCCAGCCGCGGTATGCGGCGCTCGTCTCGACGCGGTGTAAGTTTTTGATGACTTTATACATCGCTTCAGACACGGCATCCTCAGCGTCGTGGCGATTTTGCAAAATGCCGTATGCCACGGGGTAGGCGAGGCGCGCAGATGTTCGAATTAAATCGCTGATCGCGTTTTGCTCCCCGCGCATCGCCCGTTCCACAAGCTCAAGCAGTGCAGGGTCGTCGTATCGCGCGCCGTCCACCTCCTCGTGGCTCTAAAAAAAGAGACGCATGTGCACCCCAACAGGTTCAACCTCAGTGTGGAATTGGAAGAAAATGATCGCGTTGAGAAAAAGCGCGATTGCAACAATCCCATGCTCTATGATATAACAGGCAGGCGCGAGTAAGCGAGGCAATCGCCGGTGCAGCACCGAAAGGTCGCACGGGAGGAAAGTCCGAGCTCCACAGGGCGTGGTGCTGGGTAACCCCCAGTGGGAGCAATCCTAAGGAAAGTGCCACAGAAATGGAGACCGCCGATGGGAGCAGTGATGCTTCACAGGCAAGGATGCAACGGTGCGGTAAGAGCGCACCAGCGGCGCGGTGACGCGTCGGCTAGGTAAACCCCACCTGGAGCAAGACCGCATAGGAGTGCATTGTGGTGACCCGCCACGCACTCGGGTAGGTTGCTTGAGTGGCGCAGAGATGCGTCGCCTAGATAGATGATTGCCACCTCAATTCGTGCGAGGCCATGAACGTTGATGGCTGTCTGAGTACGTGAGGAGACAGAACTCGGCTTATTGCTTGCTCGCGCTCATTATTTTTTATTGCTCTCTTTTATAGCGTATTTCCTCGGGTAGGATTCACAGCGCGCGCAAACACTGTGTACATCACGCGTACGAAATGTACATCACGCCACGCGTACAAAACAGGAGGTTTCGCGAATGGAAAATGTTCCACAACCCCGTTCTCTGGAGCGTTTGATCACGGATCCGATGGATACAAAAAAAGCGCTCGACGGATCCAAACGCGCTCAACGCAGAAGCAAACGCTATGGCGACCCAGGTGATCGCTTCACCCTTGCGGGCCATCCCTTTGAACTGACTGCGGTGTACACTCAACAGTTTCGCGACATTTCGGATGAAGATGCGCAAAAGGAAGGCTATGAAACGCTCTCAGCGTACCATCGTCACCTGTCGGAAATGCATTCGAATGCGCATTTTGGACCTGACCTCACATTTTGGGTTCACGAATTTCGCGCACTGTGAGAAACGCTATTCCAAGACTTTCTAAATTGTTATAGAATTAGAGACAAGGTTCGATCATAAGGCTTTTGGCCCAAGGAGAATGAACTTGTCGTTTACGCCTAACCGCGAGCAAATGTATCGCCTGATTGCTGAAAATATGACGGACATGATCGTATTCCTTGACCGCGAAGGAAACTATGTGTACGCATCTCCGTCCCATCATTTTAAACTCGGCTATGGCGTTGACGAATTACTTCATAAAAGTGCGTTTTCTTATCTTCACCCAAGCGATCAAGCGCGTATCAAGGATCGCTTTTTTATGCTTCCCAATCATATCGACGGTATTGCAACCGATTTCCAATTTAAAAATGCAAACAATGAATATATTCACCTTGAAGTACACGCAAAACCGATTTATGAGGCGGGTGAGTGGGTCGGCGTGCTGGTCGTTGGGCGAGACGTCACGGAGATTCGCAAGGCGTGGGAATTGGTTCGCATCAACGAGCAGCGCTTTCGCTCCTTGTTTGAATTCAACCCGAATGCAATCTACGCGATGGATGGGAGCGGTGTCTTTACGCAGGTCAATCCGGCGACGGAGCGGTTGACCGGATACTCTGCAGATGAGTTGATCGGGAGCTCTTCGCTCAAATACGTTCACCCGGATGATCGCGTGACGGCGATCCGAAATTTTCGACAGGCGCTGAAAGGAACCGCTTCGACCTTCGAGATGGTTACCATTCACAAGTCAGGTAGTAACATTCAACTCAGTGTGACATACGTGCCGATGACCATCAACGGGCAAATTGTCGGCGTTTTTGGGATCACCACAGACATCACCGAGGAAAAGAATGCGAAAGCGCAGGTTGAGTTTTTGGCGTACCACGATCCATTGACGCACCTACTAAATCGCAGAAGTCTTGACGCGCACATCAAAGCGTGTCTCGCGGCAAGCAAGCCACATTTAGGTGTCGCCATTCTTTTAATTGATTTGGATGAGTTCAAGCGCGTGAATGACACGTATGGCCATCACGCAGGCGATGCGCTGATTTGCGGTGTTTCCGAGCGCTTGCAAGAGATCGAGAGCAAGCACGTGAGCGCGTTTCGGTTGGGAGGCGATGAGTTTTGCGTTGTTGTATGTAGACTCACTTCACTGGATGAGGCGCAGTCCTTTGCAGAACATGTTCTCGCGGCGCTATCTGAAAAGATTCTCTATGATGATTGGACAATCAGGGTCACCCCGAGCATCGGATTTGCGTATGCGCCAAAAGATGGCCAGCTTCCAGAGACACTCTTGATTCACGCGGATCACGCGCTCTATGCGGCAAAGAGAAGTGGCAAAAATCGGGTTGTCGCGTATGCGATCGAGTGAGACACATCTCGCGCGACGCGCATCGCGCCATGAAGGGATTTTGACATTGGACGAGCGGCTGCTTGCGTATCTTCACTGCTATAACATTCGACGCGACTATTTCCTCTGTCACGAATACGGTGAATCTTTATGGCTTGATTCGGGGCGACCAGAGGCTCTCAAAGGACTCATTCAAGCGGCAGTCTGTCTCTATCATCTCGAAAATGGAAATGTGCGCGGCGCCTACCCAATGTGGCTGCGCGCAAAAGCGTATATGCAATCGATTCGGCCGGTCTATGAACAAATCGATATCGAGTCGCTCCTTCGCGACACACAGCGCGTCTTTGATCATCTTCCACGCGATTTATTTGAACGCGTCGTCCCCGAGCAGCGGATTGCATTGCTTCAACTGCCGATTGTGACACTGCGCATTCTCGATTCTAATCTTGCAGAGCAAGTCAAGACGATGACACTTCCACCGCTTCACGGCGATGAGGCTGAGGGAGGGGATCGCGATGACGCGCATCATCTTACGTGACGGACGCGTGGCAACCATGGTGGTCGCCACCCAGTCGGAGGACGACGTGGCACGCATTCGCTCACTGTATGAGCGCGTGTCAAGAGATAGTCTATACGCGCGATTCATGCACGTCGTAAAGCATGTGAGTGACGCGATGATCCGCGGAATGATTGCGGACGGCGGCGCGCAGGGAATCACGCTCCTTTGCATCGCGAGGGAGGAGACGCTCGCGATGGGCCACTACATGCGCGGTGAAGATGCGATGGCAGAAGTCGCGTTTCTCGTTGATGACCAGTTGCGAAATATGGGTCTGGGAACGCTTCTTTTGGAGCATCTGGCAGAGCATGCCTGGCGGCATGGCATCACGCGGTTTGAGGCGCATGTGCTTCGCGAAAACACCGCGATGCAGCATGTTTTTCGCCAGAGTGGCTATGCGGTCAAGAGCGACGCGACGTTTACGACCATTCGCTATGAACTTCCGCTGGCGCTGACAGAACAGAGTCGTCACTTGCGCGAGAGCCGTGAAAAGGCGGCGACAGCTCGCTCTCTCGCGCCTTTTTTTCGTCCCCGCGCAATCGCGCTCATCGGTGCGTCGCGCAATCCCGTGCGCCTTGGACACCTGTTGCTGCGGCACATCTTGCTGTCAGCGTATCAAGGCGCCGTTTTCCCGGTTAATCCGACTGCGTATGCGATCTCGGGTGTACGCGCCTATCAGGATGTGGCCGAAATCCCCGATCCAATCGATCTCGCTGTCATCGTCGTGCCAGCAAAACAGGCATCGACGGTTGTCGCATCATGCGTTCAAGCGGGCATTCGCGCCATTATGGTTGCGTCATCTGGATTTGCCGAGGCGGACGCGCAAGGTGCAGCGCGCCAAGAAGAGATGGTAGCGCTCGTGCGCGGGGCAGGAGGGCGGCTGCTTGGGCCAAATGGGATGGGCGTTGTCAACACCGATTGCGATGTATCGCTCAACGCCAGCTTCTCACCTGTCATGCCAAAGCGTGGCGCCCTAGCCATCGCAAGCCACTCGGGAGCGCTTGGCGTCGCGATTCTGGAATACGCAACGCGCATAGGCGTTGGCATCGCTTCGTTTGTAAGCCTTGGCAATCGAGCTGACGTTTCTGGCAATGACCTTCTTCAGTATTGGGAAGATGATCCGGAGACGGAGATGGTTGCGCTTTATTTGGAGTCGTTTGGAAATCCGCGTAAATTCTCGCGCATTGTACGCAGAATGGCGCCAAACAAACCGATACTCGTCGTCAAGAGCGCGCGCACAGCGGCGGGCGTCGCGCTCTCAGATACGCGTCAGACCACACAGATCGCATCGGATCTGCTCGTCGATGCGCTGTTTCGTCAGACCGGCATCATTCGCGTGGATACGCTCCAAGACATCTTTGACGTCGCCGCACTGCTTTCGACAAAGCGCATGCCGCGCGGACGACGTGTCGCCATCGTGACGAATACGGCGGGTGGCGCTGTGATCGCGGCAGATACGCTTACGCGCGAAGGGCTCCAGTTTGTCGGCCCGCTTGTCAACCTCGGATTTGAAGAATTGGCAAACAGCTACCGTGATGTGCTGCCCCATGTCCTGCGCGATCCTGCCGTCGACGCAGTGATCGTGATTTTCACACCCGTTGGCGTCGTGGATGAAGGGGCGGTGTTACGGGCAATCGGCGAGGCTGTAAACGAAGTTTACGCGGATAGCGCGCAGGATGAGCAAAAGCCTGTGGTGGCCAATCTGTTGATGATGGGCGAAGAAAAACCGCGCGCCATTGCAGTGGGCGGCGTCGCGATTCCGATCTATCCGTTTCCAGAACAGGCGGTACGCGCGCTCTCTAAAGTGGCTGAGTACGCGTTTCGCAAAGCGGAGAGTCGCGGCTCCATTCCCGAATTTGAAGGATGGGATCACGCGGCGATTCGCGCAGAGATGATCGCCTGCAAATCGCGTGCCGATAGGCTTTGTGGGGAATCTGCGCGCACGCTTATGAACTTGTGTGGCGTTGACCTTGACGATCAGGGGCAGACGCCTAACGCTATGCGATCTGTTGCAGCAGAAGGCGGGAGGAGTGATGAAAATGTGTTCTCTTTGCGCGTCGTATCCGATCCGCTCTTCGGGCTTTTGCTAACGCTAAATGACGGAGAAGACGGCAGCCCGTCAGACGTGCTCCCACGCGATCCGGACGCGCTTCGCATCACGCCGCTCACCGATGTGGATGCGCGCGAACTGGCGTTACACGCGCTGAAACTGCGCGCGCTGCAAAGCGCTGCTTTGGCGCCCGCTGGGGTGGACGAGTTCCCGCCTCCCGCGCGATCACTTTCAGAGCTTCTCTTGCGCATCTCGACGCTTGTTGATGAGAGCCCGGAGATAAGCGCGCTGACCCTTGGGTGCATCACCGTGCGGGGCGATCATGTTTTTGTTCAGGCAAAGCGCATTAGCTTTTTGTTTCATCCGGATGCTAGGAGTGGGGGCGAAACCTCGTGAATCCTTCAAAAGTTGCGCTTTTGAGATCATTAATCGAAGCGAGCAAGCGCCTGGTTGTTCTCACGGGAGCGGGAATGAGCACCGAATCAGGCATCCCTGACTTTCGCAGCGCAGGTGGTTTCTTTGAGGACGAGACGCGCGCGCAACGCATGTCTGACTCGTTTTATCGCGCCGACCCGGAGGGGTTCTGGCCCGAGTATAAGGCTGTTTTTCTGCGTCCTGAATTCCTCGCGGCAAAACCCAATCCGGGGCATCTCGCGCTGGCGGAACTCGAGCGCATGGGAAAGGACATCACGATTCTCACACAGAATGTGGACGGACTCCACGCGGCGGCGGGAAGCGCTCATGTGCTTGAGTTACATGGAAATATTCATGCGGCGTTTTGTCCACGCTGTGGCGCGCGCTACACGCTCGACGCAATTCTTGCGAATGACGTTCCGCACTGTCACGCGTACACGCTAAAAGGCGGTGACTGTCAGGAAATTCTGCAACCGGATATCGTGCTGTTTGAGCAACCTGTGCGTCACTACCAAGAGGCGTTTTACGCGGTTGCACGCGCAGATCTCCTTTTGATCATCGGAAGCAGCCTGACCGTGGAGCCGGTCGCCAGCCTCCCGCAGTACGCATCGCACGCTGCAAAGCGTGTCGTCATCAACCTTGAGCCAACCGACCTCGACGAACGCGCGGATCTCTGCTTTTATGAGCGGCAAGCTGAAGTGTTCGCGGCGATCTTGGCTGACTAAAAATGCCTGAATGGGTGCGCTCGCGCAGGTGGTTGGGATCGCACTTGACAGATCACCCACCTTCCTTCATGATCTATAGCGTGCAATTATTTTTACCTTCATGTTTTCTTTGTTTGCTATTCGGAGTTTAAGAGAGGGGCATCCATGCAAAACAGGCTGCGGGAGATGCGCCAGCGCGCATCGCTAACGCAAGAGGATCTCGCGCTGCGCACAGGCGTTACGCGTCAGGCGCTCAGTGCGATCGAAAAAGGCGCGGTCATTCCAAACACGGCGACGGCGCTTACGCTCGCGCAAATTTTTCACTGTCGCGTAGAAGACCTCTTTTTTCTTGATGAGAGACCTTCCTTTCACATGCCCGGCATGCGCGTGGGCGATCCGTTGATCCTTGCCCGAATCGCGGGGCAAACGGTTGTTCACGCTGGACGCCAAGAAGGCAACCGCCGATTGGATGCGGTGCTTCCAAACGCGCGCGTATCAGAAGTAAGAGGCGCGCACATCCGCGTCATGAATGCGGCGTATGGCGCTCATCCTGACGAAGTCTTTTTGGTGGCTGGCTGTGACAGTGCGCTTGGACTCTGGGTACAGGCGATCAATCTCGCCGCAGGGAAAACGGTCGCGTACTGGATCAACTGCGACAATCAAACGGCGCGTGCGTACCTCGCCGAAAAAAGGGTGCATGCCGTCGCGACGCATTTCGGTCAGGGGCTGTCTTTTGACGAAGACAAAGAGGTCAAAGCGCGCCTGCAATTCACGCGCTATCGACTCGGATTTGGCTTTGCGGGGGAGCGTTTTGCACCGCCTGACGCTGAGCGCATCAAGGCGATGCGCCTGGTCAATCGACCGCGCGGCGCCGGTGCTCGTCAGGCGCTTGATCGCTGGTCACACGAAAATGACGCACACGTAGACACACTTGCGGGATACGATGTGGAACTCCCGTCGCACGCGCATGTCGCAGAAGCTGTGGCGTGTCGCTTTGCGGATCTAGGCGTCATGCCAGAACCGGAGGCGTACGCGTGCAACCTTGATTTTGTGTCACTGAGCGAGGATTCGTCTGTGCTGTCGTTTGCGGTGGATTTAGTCCATCCGGTCGTTTCACACGCGCTGCAAACGCTCGCGTCCGATCGTTTTTTGGCGACACTAAAAATCAGCGGTCCCTATGACGTGTCGACCCTTGGTCGCATGCTTACATAACCATCGACATAGCACGATTGATAGTGAAGGAGAGACGGATACTTTATGAAAAATGATTCAATACGAGGACAGCGAAAAATTCGGTTTACACTCTTTTCAATTGCAAGTTTGACGCTTTTGGCAGGCACACTGGGCGCGACTCACGCGTTTGGCACAACGAAAAACACAGCTTCGCACACCGCGCAACAAGGGACACAGCCGAAACATTTGGCACGTCGCGCGGCGACGTCCGTCGCGCATACTCCGCTAAAGGTATACTACGCGGGATCGATGACGCAGGTCATGGAACAGGCGATCGGGCCACAGTTTGATAAGATGACAGGGGATACGTACCAGGGCAAAGGCATGGGATCCGTCGCGCTCGCCCAAATGATGAGAAACGGATTGGGGCAGCCTGACGTGTTTATCAGCGCGGCGCCTTCTGTCAATACGTCCTTGCTCATGGGAAAGACCAACCACAATCTCGAAACCTGGTACATCACACTCGCCAAAGATCAATTGGTGATCGCTTATAACCCGACCAGTCGCTACGCCAAAGACCTTCGTCTCGCCGCAGCGCATCGCCTGCCCTGGTACTCTGTTCTCGAACAAAAGGGCTTTCGCCTCGGCCGCACGGATCCGACGATCGATCCAAAAGGCGTCATGACCGTCGAGATGCTCCAATTGGCTGAACGTTTCTATCACAACAAAACGCTCTCATCGCGCATCATCGGCAGCGCGCTAAACCCAAAACAGATCTTCCCGGAAGAAGCGCTGCTCGCGCAATTGAAGACAGGTCAAGTCGATGCGGCGGTCGCCTTTTTGCATGAGGCAAAAGAGTGGCATGTGCCTTATATCACACTGCCAAACGCGATCAACCTCGGCGATCCGGCAGAGTCTGCTTTTTATCACAACGCAACGTGGACACAAAAAGGTAAGACGTCCCACGCGGAACCGATCGTGTTTACCATCTCGATTCCCACAAACGCCAAGCATAAGGCGGCGGCGATTGCCTTCGTCAACGACTTGCTCTCGGGACCTGCGAACAAAATTCTTTTGCGAGAAGGGTTTACGGCGATGCCTCATACTGCGTATGGACTTCGTTCAGCGATCCCGACCGTTTTGCAAAAAGACCTGACACCTACAAAGGGCAGTGTCCACGCGTAACGGAACGTGAGAAAACGCGCGCCTATTCATTCGCTTTTGCTGATCATTCCGTTCAGTTTTATCCTTGCGCCGCTCGGTGCACTTTTTCACTCACGAAATGCGCTGTCGTTTCAGAGCCTGGTTTCGGATCCGGCATTTTTCCCGGCGCTTGAAACGTCATTGCAGACGGCGGCGCTCACAACGTTTTGCGCCATGCTCTTTGGTGTTCCCGCGAGTTTTGCGCTTTCGCGTGCGCCGCGTTTGATTCGACAGACACTTCATGGATTCCTCTTGATCCCTCTGATCATCCCGTCGCTCATCGGCGGGATGGCGGAACTCATGCTGTATGGACCAAACACGCCGCTTGGCGCGTGGTTTAGTGCGTTTGGCGTCTCTCTCACCGGAAGTAGCGTGGGGGTTGTGCTTGCGCAACTTTTTGTCGCGAGTCCTTTTCTCATTCTGAGTGTTTCACAGGCGATGACAGAAGTGCCAAAAGAGTATCTCGAAGCGACACAGACGCTAGGAGGAGATTCTTGGGCCTATTTTTGGCATGTGCTGCTCCCAATTTGCAAAGACGCGATTGGCGTCGGCGCCGTCCTGACGTTTGCGCGCGCGATCGGTGAGTTTGGGGCGACGCTCATGATGGCATATCATCCCTACACGCTGCCGATCTACGCTTGGGTATCGTTTATTTCTGGCGGACTTGCGCAAATTGTTCCGCTGTCTGTCCTGCTCGTCGGATTGGGCGTTTTGGTCAGCCTTCTCGCCTCTTTTTTGCAACGGTTCACGCGTTCAGGCCTGATGTGAAAATGTCACGGAATGGTCACGTAAAAACGGTTCACGCGTGAATCCACTATGTAGAATCGATCGTATCAAAGGGAAAGCAGCCGCTCTTTTGATCGATCGATGGTCGTGCGGCGACGCGGGGAGTGAACGAATCCATGAAGCGCGCCTTCGCGCACGGTAAATGGCCCATGATCTACGTGCGAACACATTGGTTTGCACTCACAGCATTTTGTGTTCTCCTCGTCACAGGTCTCCTGCTCTTTCTCCCGCAGGTTCACACCGTGCTCATCCCTGTACTACCGCTGCTGCTCGATCTTCACATCACGGCCGGAATTCTGCTCGGACTCGCCCTTTTGCTTCCCCTCGTTGCCCGACTTCCAAAAGGGAAAAGGGTACGTCGTCTCGACTGGATCATGACGCAGGTGCTGCTTGGCGCCATTACGCTGACAGGGCTCGCGCTCTGGCTGATCGCCCTCTTTCCCGCGACGTGGCGCGGACTCGCATTTACGCTTCACGGAGATTTCGCGTACATCATGGCGGGTTGGATCGTCATCCATGTTGCGATGCGGCTCTTTTCCATCGGCACAAAAGCGCGCGATTCAGTGATCACCCGCCGCGTCGATTGGAGTCGCCGTCACTTTCTTCGCTATAGCGCGCTTGGCGTGCTCGGCAGTTTTGTCGCGCTCGCAGTTGGTGGACGAAGACCGGCCGAAACGCTGCTCGCGCTTGGTTCAAAAGCCTCAAAGGGGAGTGCGATTCCGCCGTTTCCTGAGTACTATACGGTCACGGGATCGTATCCAGCGCTAAAAGAACAGACGTATCGCTTGCAGATCGACGGACTCGTCGGAAAACCCTTGACCCTGACGCTTGCAGATCTGAAGGCCATGCCACAGGAGCGCATCGCGCGCAATTTTCAGTGTGTGACAGGCTGGGTTGTGCCGAACCTCATGTTTACGGGCGTGTCGCTACGCGAGGTGATACGGAGCGTTGCGCCGACGTCAGATGCGAAGTATGTCACCTTTTTTTCGGCAGACGGGGTGTATACGGAGAGTCTCACGATGGCGCAGGCGACAGTCTCTGACGTGCTGCTGCTGTACGCGATCAACGGCGAGCCGCTCCCTGTACAGCAAGGGTATCCACTGCGCTTGTTTGTGCCGGAGATGTACGGCTATAAGTCGATCAAGTGGCTCAACCGCATTCGCTTTGACGCGACGCGCGTCGATGGGTACTGGGAGCAAAACGGCTATCCTGCAAACGCGTACATCGGCGGCGCGACAGGCGTTTTGTGAACGCATTTCCGAAGTGATGGAGCGCGAGTGTGACGTAGCAGCGCGCTTATGCACAGTTGGTTCAGGAAAATCCTGCACGCTCACCACGGCAGGGTGGAATTCCAGTGCGTATACTCGATGAGGACGAGAATGGCGAGACTGATTGTAAAGAGAATGAGTAGTGCGAGGATGATCGAAGAGGCGCGTTCTTTTTTCCACAAGTAGGGAACGACGGGTCCGGAAAATACGAACACGATCATCATCGGCAAATAGAATCGCAAAAAGAATATCACAGTTGCACCGACCTTCTTTTTCTCGCAGCGTACATCGGGACGGTCTCCTTATTCTGTAATGTTCGCGGGCGCGCGCTGCTTGCCAAACGAACTCATGAGAATATGGTAGCGAACGGTGAACTTAGCGTGATTGAATTTCTGCACATAGTGAAACGCTTTCCAGCCTTGATCTGTGAGAAACCTGGTTTTTAAGGCGCCAGAAAATCCGAAAATATCGCCGTGAAACGCGGTCTGGCAGCGGCGCAAAAGGGCATACGTTTCCTGTTCCAAATGGCGCTCTAACCCTCGCTCGAGAAGGCGCGTGTAACGAGCGTTCTGCACAAAATCAACGCCTGCATTCGTGCCGATCAATGACGCCTGAAGGGGTACGTCAATGAGGATATGCAACTGGGTCTTGTCGAGATGCGCCGTGACGTGTGGCGAATAGTACTGTTTGATCAGGACGGCGTCACGCGCACCGTGTTTGACAGGGTCGTCGAAACTTTTGATAAACTGACCGGTCTTATTTCGCATGATCGCGTAGATGCGCACTTCTGCGCCAGTCAAACGCCCGACGCCGAGGTTGTTTTGATACACTTCTGCGCCCATCGCCTCAACCGGATTATCGCCATGATCGAGCGGGACTTGTCCCGCGTAAACCTCATCCTCGTTCTTTAGCTGAGATGTTTTGCTGAGGCGCGATTTGATCGCGATCAGCGGTGTGATCGGCAGCGTGTTCCCCGACTCGACACGGATAAAAAAATCGTTCAGGGTGGTTTTTGGAACAAGGCTCGTGTAGGTGACCTGATTCCGCAAATTTTCGAGTGTGCGCGCAGACGAACTGCCGAGTTTGCTGCGATTCACGTGCATGATCTTTTCGATCGGATCAAGGCTTGTGATGACGGCAATATCGCGACGAAAATCGCGTTCGCGCACCAAGGCCTCCATCAGTTCAATCGCGTCTTCGTGTTTGATGAGCGCTTCTGAGAGAATGATCGCTTTGCACTGAAGCAGTGAAAGCTGCCGATCGGTCGTGATGTTGGCGAGGTTTCTCGCCGCGCCGAAGCTTGGCGTGACAAACGTCGCGACAATGTTTTTCGCCTGAGCGACGTTTGGGTTGGAACCCTGGATCGAGAGCGGCGCCTCGTACTGAAACGAGATTTGCAGGTTGTTTTTTTGCGGCGCCTCATCCACGCCGACGATGCTGATAAAGGTGAGATCCTCCAGTTCGTGACTGTCCCAACAGCCGGTCAGCGCAAAACTTGACGCGAACAAAAGAGAGAGCGCCAGGGAGCGGCGAGTGACGCGATGGGATTTTCGGTTAAGCGAAGCGCGCACGCTTTCTGCCCCCCCTTCTTGGCGATTGGTCGCTCTTCTTCTCAGCGCTGCCTTGATCTGCTTGTTTGTGTCGCTTGCGGATCAAGCTGACGATTCCGACGAGGAGTGCGAACCCGCCATACAAGGGGAATGTTCGCTGCTGGAGCCAGATGTCTTTAAAATCGATCGCCGCCTCAAGGCTTGGCGGCACAAAAGAGCCGAGATAGATCAGAAAACCGGTGGGTAAGAGAAACCTTCGGTAGTTTGTGGTGTTGCATAGTTCCGCGAGTTGGAGGCATATGACGAACAGAAAAATGGTCATGCGAAGAAGTGAGACGGGGAGCCAAGACAGCGCGAAAATCGCTTCGATGTGTTGGAAAAAACGACCGAAATACAGCAGTTTTCCAACCTCGATGAAAAGATAGTAAAGGTGATCGTCGGTTGGGTAGGGCAGCATGAACTGGGTGATATAGAGCCCCACGACCACCATGGACACGGCGGTGCCATACCCCCAGAGCAACCCGCGTTTAAACTGCGCGTAGGTGCGGAGAAAGGGGCGCAGCATAAAAAAAAGGATGATTTCTCCAAAGTATCCTGCGTGCAGGACGCCTTGCTTTGCGAGCGTGCCGATTCCAGGTCCTAGCGGCGGAAAGAAGCTGGTTGTATCCCACTGCGAGGTGGTAAGGATCGTGAGGATCAGGATCGTCGTGACGACGACGGTATAGGTGATCAGCGTCGCGCGGGCGATCACTTCCAGCCCCATATAGGCGCCAAAAAGCATGAAGATGAGAAAGACGTAATCGATGACAGTGGGCGGCGTCTGGGGGAGAAAGACGAGTTGCACCTGTTCAATGTCTGCGCGCATGCTGACACACGCGTCTAAATAGAGCAGCACAAGGGAAGAAGCGCCGATCAGCGTGCCGAGGAAATTCCCGAGATTGATCTTCGCCAATCCGACAAAGCTGTGGTTCGTTTTTGCCGCAACGAAAAGGGGTAGGACAAACAAAAACATGATCGTCGCAGAGAGCATGCCGAGCAGTCCAGCCGCCGAGTGTCCGTAGTGCACGAGAATCACAAAAAATGGATTGAGCGCCTTACTGAGGATGACAACCGCGACAATCGCGGCAAGGTGTAGGTTGCTGATGCGACCTTCTTGAATCATGCGGTCGACCCCCCGCTCGCGTCGGCCGTCCCCGCTTGGGAGGTGCTGGTGGTTGAGGATGCACTCGCCGCTGTGGATTCACTCTTTTGGGATGGATCATCCTTCGAGGATGACCCGGTTCCAATTTTTCGCACGTTACGCTTGGTGCGCCAGGGTCTGTTCGAAGAGGCTTGCGCTTGATCAGCCTTTCCTGATTGCGCATCTTGCGGCCGCTCTTGTGGAGTTCCCTGAGCGCTATCCACGTTCGTTGATACGGTTTGCGGCGCCATGCGATCCTTCTTTTGTGACGTCTCATTTAAGGTGGGCCGACTGCGCAGCGACCCTGGGAGTTCGTCGTACTTGATGACGTTTTTTCGAAAGAAACCTTCTTCTTTCGGGCGATACGGTGACAGAGGCGTGAGGTAGGGTACCCCGAAGGATTGCATGGAAGCGACGTAGATAAGCAAGATCAACAGCGTGCACCCCAGTCCGAACAAACCAAAAATCCAGCTCATAAATGTAAAGATAAAGCGCAGGTAGCGAATCGAAAAATTGAGTTCGACGTTTGGCACGGCATACGAACTGAGGCCCGTGATCGAAATTAAAATGACGACGAGCGGTGTCACGAGATCTGCTTGCACCGCCGATTGACCGAGGATCAGCGCTCCGACGATGCCAACCGTTGGTCCGATCACCTTTGGGACGCGCAGCGACGCTTCACGGATCAGTTCAAAACCGAGTTCGAGGATCAAGACCTCGATGATCGTCGGGAATGGCACATTCTGACGGGCCGAATAGATGGTGAGCATGAGATCGGATGGGATCATCTCCTGTTGAAAATTCACGAGCGCGATGTAGAGCCCTGGAAGCAGAAGCGCGTTAAAAATGGCGATGACGCGCAGCACGCGCAAGAAGTTGACAAACCAAAACCGCTGGTACAAGTCATCTGACGTTTCAATTTGCATGAGGAATGTGGTCGGCGCCAAGAGTCCCAACGGCTTATTCTCGACGATGATCGCGACGCAGCCGCGATAGAGGTAGCGCGCGATAAAATCGGGCCGCTCACTGTAGAGGCTCGTCGGGAGAATCGAGTACGGATGATCTTCGATCAACTGCATGACGATGCCAACGGCGTCGAGCGAGATGCGACCGATATGATCGAGTCGACGATTGACTTCATCGACGAGTTTGGGGTTGGTAAACCCGGAGATGTGCATGACGCACACGCGCGTCGACCCGATGTCTTGCAGTTGTTTCACTTGCAAAATGAGTTCTTTGCAGTGGACGACGCGGCGCATGATCGACATGTTGTAATTCAGGTCTTCGGTGAACGCTTCTTGGGGGCCGCGAATGATCGACTCGTTGACGGGTTGGCCAATCTCGCGCGCTTTAAACTCTGCAAACGAACAGGTCAACACTTCAGAAAAACCCATAAAGAGAAGAATCTTCCCGGCGATCACCTGATCGGGCAGGTTGCTCATTTCACTCTCAAGCGACCAATTGGCGCACGGCAAGAGGTGAGCGAGCGTCGTCATGTCTTCGAGCGGTTCGTGAATGTGCGGAAACACTTGCAAGATGAATTGCTCGATGGCCGGTTCCTTTACAGTCACACTTGAATAGACGAGAAGCACGCGCTGGTGGGCGGCTGTAAAATGTTCAGCAAACACCATATCGGCGTTGCGCTCCGCGTGGAGCAGTTTTCGGATGTACGTCTCCTGCTCTGCGAGTGACGCAGGCAAGGGGTGCCTAGGATCGACTGCGTTATTCTGAGGATTTGCGGTCGTGTCGTCTGACGTGATGCGCTTTTCCCGGCGCTCGCTCACACTTTGATAGGTTTGTTGCGCTTGTTCTTCATCTTGTGCTTGATCACTTTTCTGTGCTATTTCATCAGGAGTTGTTTGATCGCGGCTTGACGAACCGCGATCCTTTGTTGATGCACCGGTTTGTTGGCGCAGGCCAAACGTTTTGGCGAGAGTTTTTTCGATCATCGTTTTGTCAACGTAGCCGGTCCTTGGTTGCCCGTGTTCAGATCGCTCGTGGGATTTTTCATTCTGTTTTTCTGTGTTGCCACGCATCGCTTCGGCGTAGCTCGTTTCATCCGTTCCTTCACGCCCATACGCGCTCGGACTGAGGCTGAAACGTCCGCGAAAAGGAGATGGACCTTCGGAGAGGTTGATGATCCAGGCGAGTACGCGTACGAGCCGCTGTTTGAACATCGCGCATCCCTCCACCGCATGGTGTATCGACCGGGCATCCTGTCGACATTCATTTGGTAGGGTCTGCCGATGCGGGGAGTTTTATGCTTTGCGCAGCATGATCACGGAGGCGAGTGCGTGATCGCGATTGTGGGTGATGCTAAGGGTGATTTCTGAGATGCTGAGTCGTGTGACGACGTCAAGCGCGTTTGCGTGAAGGGTCATGTGCGGAGCGCCGCTTACAGTGGAGGTTACTTCAATGTGAAGAAAACGGATCGGAGTGCGCTTTTCTACGCTGTAGAGCGCCTTGATCGCAGCCTCTTTTGCCGCGAAGCGGCCTGCATACCATTCCATTTGCCGCTTTGCAGAGAATGGGTTTGCGTGCGCGATCTCTTGGGGGGTAAAAATGCGTGCGAGGCGTTTTGGCTGATTGAGAAAGTTGTGCATCCGCTCAATCTCGATCAAATCGATCCCGTGCAAGAGGTGCATGAAGCGCGCCTCCCTCTCTGCGAAAATTTTGAACTTTGCGCGTTGCCCGGTGCGCAACGAAACAAAAAGACTACACGAATCGCGTAGCCTTTTAAAGGTGGTGCGGTCGAGAGGACTTGAACCTCCACGCCCTGACGGGCACAAGAACCTGAATCTTGCGCGTCTGCCAATTCCGCCACGACCGCATGTCAATCGCCTACTTAATTTACCACAGTTGACGGTGCCATGCAAGAGACACGGAGACTCGCACGCTATACATAGGTGTGCAG
>NZ_LSUQ01000025.1 GCF_001642725.1 Ferroacidibacillus organovorans | reverse complement strand
TTTCTGGAATGACCGGCTTTTTGGCGAGCGACCCCGCGATCGCAAACATCGCAATCAAGGAGACATAGCGCCCAAGCAACATCACGAGTCCGAGCGAGACATTGTAAAACACGGTGTTTCCGCTGAGTCCCGCAAACGCCGAGCCGTTGTTGGCAGCCGTCGAAGAATACGCGTACAGTACCTCCGTCAAACCGTGCAGTCCCGGATTGAGAATCGATGACGTCCCCGCCTTCAGCGAAAGTGCGAGCGCCGTTGGAAATAAGATGATAAACGGGTGCACAAGCATCGCGATCATCGCCAGCTTAATCTCGCGCGCCTCGATTTTTTTGCCAAAGATCTCAGGGGTGCGCCCAACCATCAAGCCGGAGAGAAACACAGAGATGATCAGGAACATGAGGATGTTCAACAGCCCCACGCCTTTGCCGCCAAAGATGACGTTGAACATCATGAAAAGCAGTGGCACCAGCCCGCCAAGCGGTGTGAGACTGTCGTGCATCGTGTTGACAGCACCCGTCGTAAACGCTGTGGTGATCGCCGTAAACGCGCTGCTGAGCGCCTCACCAAAACGCATTTCTTTGCCTTCCATGTTGGGGCCCTTGATGCCAAGCGCGTGCGCGAGAAGCGGGTTGCCCCCGGTCTCATTTGCGTAGATCACAAACGCCCCGATCAACAAGATCGCCGTCAAAAACACGTAGAGCACGACCGCCTGGCGGCGATTTTTGATCATCAGCCCGAACAGTGTCAGAAGGCTCGCCGAGATCACGCCCATCGCGATCATCTCAAGGACGCCCGTGAATGCGGACGGGTCTTCAAACGGATGCGCGGAGTTCGCATTAAAAAAACCGCCGCCGTTGGTGCCGAGTTGCTTGATCGCTTCGAGCGACGCCACGGGTCCGCGCGAGATGATCTGCGTGCCGCCGGACAGCGTGTGCGCCACTTGCGCGCCCATCAGGGTATCAGGAATCCCAAGTCCCACAAACACCACCGCGAGAACGATGGATAGGGGCAAAAGCAGGCGCGTGTGAATCTTGATGAAATCCATCCAAAAATTCCCCAGCGATTCGCCGCGGTTAGAGATCAGCGCGCGCAGGAATGCGATGGCTGCGACAAACCCGGTGGCCGCCGAGGTGAATTGCAGATATGTAATTGCGAGCATTTGCCCGAGATACGACATCGCGTTCTCACCCGCGTAATTCTGCCAGTTCGTATTCGTGATGAAGCTAGCCGCCGTGTTAAACGCCAGATCCCAACTCATGCCGGGGATGTGGTCCGGGTTTAGCGGTAGCACCCCTTGTAGGCGAAAGATCACATAGACAAAAATCATCATGGTGAAATTGACCAGCATCAGCGCACGCAAATACGCCTTCCAATCCATCTGGACGGAAGGGTTTACCCCCACCAACCGATAGAGCACCTTTTCAAAAGGTGCAGCCCATCCTTCGGACGCTTTTTGCTGTTTGGCAAACGTGCGAAACAGATACACGCCAAGCGGGACGCTCAGCGCGACAATGAGCCCTATGATGACGACAATGCCAATCGAACCTGCAACCGTCACAACGTGTCGCTCCCTCTTAGAACTTTTCTGGGTGAAAAATCACATACGTCAGATAGACCATGACGATCGCCGCGACAAACAACAAGACCCACATCCCGGTTCCTCCTTACGTCCTGTCAAAAATGCGAAATAGCCATAAAAAAAGAGAAAAGACCGCGACATAGAGCAAAAGAGAGATTAGATCTCCCAAATTAACCACCTCCACCATCCACTCAACACAAACAAACCTTTCGTCATTGTAGCTTTGCGACACGTAAATATGCCGTAAAGATATTCGTCTCCCGTGTAAAAAAACCGTAAAAAACGCGTTTCATCGCGAAACGCGTTTAGTCTTTGGCATTTGTTTCTTCTTCATACGCGACGATAAAGCGATACCCGACGCCCGGTTCTGTGAGAATGAGAGAGGGACGCGCTGGATCTCTCTCTAGTTTCTTTCGCAAATGACCGATATAGATGCGCAAATAGTGACTTGATTCATCCACGTTATAGTTTCCCCAAACCTCCTGCAAGAGCTGTCGGTGAGTCATCACCCGCCCCGCGTGGCGAACCAAGACCTTTAAAAGATCATACTCGATCGGTGTGAGTTTCACCGGTTGCTGATGATGCAGCACCAAGCGCTGCGCGAGATCGACCGTGAGGTCGCCAAACGTGAGAACAGGCTCTTCTTGTTTTGGAATATGGCGAAGCCACACGCGGATGCGGGCGAGAAGTTCGCCGAGTGCAAACGGCTTTGTGACAAAATCATCCGCCCCCTGATCGAGCGCCGCGATCTTTTCTTCCACATCCTCGCGCACCGTGAGCACGATGATCGGAACGCGGGACCATTCGCGGATTTGCTTGAGCACCTGATGGCCCTCCACATCTGGGAGTCCGAGATCAAGGATGATCAAATCCGGGCGCATCTCACTCGCTTTGAGAATGCCATCAGCGCCTGACTCGCTCTCAAACATCGCGTAGCCATGCGCCTGGAGATTGACTTTTAAAAGCCTGCGAATCGACTTCTCGTCATCAATGACGAGGATTCGCGCACCGTGGGCCGTCAAGCTGTGACCATCCTTCCGTTCCTCGTGAGACTCTTATCTTACCGCGAAGTGAGCGGCAGACTCAAGACCAGCGTGCTGCCTGAAGAATCTGCGGCTTCAACCCAGATGTTCCCACCGTGGGCGAGCGCGATGCCTTTGCAGATGGCAAGTCCAAGTCCCGTGCCCGTGATGTGCTTATTGCGCGGAGAACGATAGAACTTCTCAAAGATCCGCGCGCGCTCTTCTGTCGCGATGCCCATGCCTTGATCCTTGATGGCGACACGCATCGTGTGATCGACAACGTATGCGTGAAGCGCAATTTCACTTTTCTCAGGGGAATATTTGATCGCATTGCTCAACACATTGACCAGCACATGCTCAATCAAGACACTGTCAACGTGTACGCCCGGCAGGTCATCCGGAAGATCGACGGTCACTTCGCGCTCCGCCAGGGATTCGCGCAGTTGGTGTAGCGCCACGCCGATCAGATCCTCGATGTCACACCACTGCTTGCGCAAGCGCATCATGCCGCTCTCAAGACGCACCATGTTCAACAGGTTTGTCACCAGGCGATTCATGCGAACAGCTTCTGCGCGAAGGGTCGCGATCAGCTCACGATGATCCGCCACGTCAAGAACGCCTTCGCCTTCGAGAATGCCTGTCGCCGCGCCAATGATCGAGGCCAGTGGCGTGCGCAGTTCGTGAGAGATCGAGTCGAGCAACACCGTTCGCAAGCGCTCGGACTCTGCCGCGAGATGGGCCACTTTCGCCTCTTCTTCGAGTTTGAAGCGGGCGATCGAAATGGCCGCAAGGCTTGAGAGCGCCTCAACGAGTGTCATTCGCTCAAGGTCAAGCGACGGAACTGACAAACCGATATGAATACAGAGAACGCCGTACACGTTCGCCTCCGTTTTGAGCGGCAGGTAGAGTCCCGCCGCTTCTTTAAAATACTCTGTTCCGCGACCGCACATTTGTCCGTGATGAAACGCCCACGACGCAAACGTCTGATCCAATTCATTCAGCCACGCGTGATCTGCCGTTTTTTCAACGACCATTCGCCCGTCTGCCTGTGGCAACACGATCACAACCGGCATGTGCAGGGCGTTTGAGACCTGCTGTTCGAGTGTCGCAATCATCGATGCGAGGTCGGTGAGCGACACCATCTGACGGCTGATGCGATACAAGATCGACGTTTGCTCTTCGCGCCTTGTCGCTTCTTTCAACTGAGCCCGCAGACGAGAGGCGAGGGTTGCCGTAAGCCCTGCGACCATGAGAAACACATTGAAAGAGATCAGGTAGCGAAAATCGCTCACGGAGAAGTTCAGCACAGGCGGAACGAAGAAAAAGTCGAACAAAACCACGCCGAGGCTCGCCGCAAAAAAAGCTGGCCCCCGCCCAAAACGCAGCGCGCTGTATAGGACAGGCAAAAGATAGAGCATCGCGATGTTGACACGATTGAAAAGCCACCCAACATTCCACAAAATCAACGTGAGCACGCCAAGGAGCACGAGCACAAACACGTAGTGGTACACGGAGCGATCCGAGCGCCATGTACTGCGGCGCTGTTTTTCGCTCCCCTGTCCTTGCCGACCAGAATACGGAGTGCTTAAGCTTAACCAAGGTTTCACGGGCGATTCACTCATGTCATGCTCCTTGTCTTTCAATCGAGTCGAGCGGAGATTGCCTTCCTATCATCATAGCAAAGGTTCACTCGACTCGACAGTAGCATGCTTTTGCCACCCTAGAAGTTTGCCGCCTCCACCATGCACCGTTCATCAAGATCAGCATGGGAAGAGCGCAATTGGGCATTCTATCCGTGATTTACTCGAGTCACGAAGTAAACGCATAAAATTCCACCTTGAATGCGGGGGATCTTCCATAAATATTTTACTTCAAATTTTAATAACAAGTGATATCCCAATGATTGGATTGATCTTCTTACTCTGTGGACTGATCACGTATTTCGTGGATTATAGACCATTAAAGAAAAGCGAGAAGGAAACATCCCCTCAGAACCAACACCCATCAGATGACTCAAATGAAACCTATTTCAAGACAGCCTCTCCTTCTGCTGGACGACAACCTTCGCGAACAACGCCACGTCCGAAGCCCTCCAAATACGAGCTTCGCTTTATGAAATTTGCTTCCTTATTTTATGTGATTGGGGGTTTTCTACTCATCGCGTTCATTCAGATCATGTCCGCAATCACTTAATGTGGGGCAAGACCGGAGCGAACGACATTGAATGTATTGTGTAGACGGATGGTTGCATCTTTGGCGAATACCTGATCCCAGCGATTTCTCGTCTCGATATGACTCCAATAGACCGGATACTGAGCGCGAACATACTCGCCCAATCCGATTGGATCAATCCCCAACCGCTTCATTCTCTTTATAAATTTGACCTGACCATCTTGCAAAAATTGTGCCGATTCAATAGACAGTTTTTCCATCAGCGTACTGCTTAGCTGATGTCTTGAGGATGTCAACTCATGGACGTTCCCGTTGATGATCACATAGATATCAAAAAATGGTTTGTTCTGTTTCATTTTCAACTTGATGATCGTGTGTCTAATGGTGCCTTTAAGCGTGGCGCTTTGATTGGGTTCATCAGGAAGAGGAACAGAATAACCGTAGCCCGCTTGCTTTTGGTTGGTCAACTCCATATACGGAGCCACTTGAAGTGTGTTAAGCGTCCCCACCATTTTATCGCCATGGAATAAGGCTAATCCATCCAAATAAATCCGGTTATCTTCGCCGGTGATAAAAGGGAGAATAGGCTCGCGGCCAAACGATGACAAGGTTGACCAATAGTTTCCTAAAAATACATTTGGAATTTTCCCAAGCGTTACCGCGTGTTCCATCGTTCCAACCAAATAAAGTGTGGGAACGCGTTCTAGCTTAGGAGAAGCTTGCAGCACTTGTTTTGCATCTCCGTGACTAATGATCATCCATATCAATCTGCGCGTTTCTGCATTACGCCGAAAATAATCCTGCAGCGCAAGCATACCTGTGGTTCTAGCAATCTGTTCATTGACAATGATGATGCGCATTTGACCAATAAAAATTCGGTCTGCCAAATCTTCTTGCAAACGCTCCATCGCGTCATCCACCGTTTTTCCTGTCGCGCTTAAAATCCAGACAGGTTGCTCTGTTTTACCGCCGCCTCCCGCCGTCGGGCCGAGGGGAATGCGTCCAGGAATCGCAATTTGCGCACTGATTCTGTACCCTACACCACGCGCATGGGGACCCGTAATATTTTTTGGAGGCTCGTCATTCACAGGATCGATGGCAATCCCAAGAATGGTTCCCCGCTCTTCAATCTCCAATCGGTCCCAGCAACCTGTTAGCAGGGACGCCCCACCCACCAACACAGCAATCAACGCAGAGGAACGAATCCATTTACGCATGACGCAAAACCTTCTTTTTTTTAAGTACCTTTTTCAAGAGGTGAATGAGTACAAGGAGAACAGGGTAGCCCATCGTGAGGATAATGCCGAATTGGCCGACAATCTCAACAATCGTGTATAGATTGGCGATGTTTTTCGGCAAGAGAGACATTACAAAAATCACGGGAAAGATAAAGATCGACATGCTCCGATGGTCATAAAGTTGAAAAACGTGCGCCATGCCGCGGATTGAACAATAGTATGAGGAGAGGATCCCTGTAAAAACAGCGGTCACCCAGACCGCGACAAAGATCGGATCCAGCCTCTCAATAAAAAATACGGGCAGTGACGCGGTTTTTGCCAAATCAAGTGTCGGCCAGAGAATGTGTTTGATCTCCTCAGTTCCAAACACCCCAAGCGTTGCGAGCATTAAGATGACATAGAGTGAGCCCGCCCCACCCACGCCAATCAAAATGCCCTTCCACGCTCGCTCTGGATGAATCATGTATGGAATAAACATTCCTGCGATCAGGATGTTTTGAAACAGCGCCGAAATTGTCAAAACAGCTTTTAGTAAACTCATAGGGTGGGTGATGTGAAACCACGGCTGAAGGTTTAGTTCATTCCCTCCTTTGAGCGTTAGCAACACAATGACGATAACTGGAAAGTACACCCATGGCATGTAATACGTGAGAATCCGTATGACGACAAAAACATTATTTCGTGATGCAATCGCTGCGAGAATGAGCATCGTCAGCACCGTTACTTCGACGGGTGTACGTTGCAAAACGGACGTTACCACCACTTCCCCGAACTCGCGTGTAGCGAGAGCAGCCAGCTCAAGATAGTAAAAACTCAGCAGCGCATGGATGATGCACCCCACCCATTTACCGAGCAACTGATCCCCGTATTCAAACATCGTAAGCTGAGGATATTGGCTTCCGAGGTACGCGACAAGTATTCCAATGCCAAGCACAAAGAGTACGGCCATCGCGGTCGCCGCGGGTGCGGCCGTCATGACATAATTCACCGTGATTCTCGGAAACGCTAACAAACCCACCCCAATGATCGCGGTCCCGATCGACATCGCTAATTGAATCACAGACGCTTCTTTCGGTTTCTCACTTTCTTGTTTCATTGACTGACTACTGTTGTTCCTTTGATCTGTCATACGCTAACCGCCTAACATGAGGTGATTTATGGTTGATTTGATTCATCATTTGGCGTTGAAGATGTAGAGGAATTCTCAGAAATATTTTGGTATTGAGGAGCTAGCGGACGCCCTTTTTGGTTTTTTAGGGTTTCCTGATTGACCTTTATGCGTGTCGCTTTCCCTGTTTGCAATTGTTCTGGTCGTTTGGACATCATCCATACGGGCGCTCTGATGATCGAATCAAAAAATCCGAATTTATTCCCAGGCAGGAGCGGACTCAAGTAAGGCACACCGAAGGACTCCAACTTAATCAAATGATTTGTAATTAAAATAATGCCCACCATCACGCCATACAGTCCGAAGATTCCCGATATAATCATAAGAGGAAATCGCAACATGCGCAGCGCAATGGCCGCATTATAGGCGGGTGTCGCAAATGAACCAATCGTGGTGAGCGATACGACAACCACCGTAATGGGGCTGACAAATCCTGCGTTCACAGCAGCCTCACCGATCACGAGAACGCCTACAATCGAAAGCGCCCCGCCAATTTGTTGCGGAAGTCGAATCGTCGCTTCACGCAGAATTTCCATGATAATCTCAAGTCCAAAAATCTCTACAATAGCGGGAAATGGAACGCCCGCGCGGCCACCCGCCACCGCGACGGCAAATTTGGTTGGGATCATTTCCGGATTGTATTCAATCAAAGAGACATAGACCGAAGGGAAGATCAGCGCAAACAACAATGAAATCAAACGAATGGCGCGAATCAAACTGGCCATGAGAAACCGCGTATCGTAGTCTTCCGTCGTCTGATAAAATTGAGAGAAAACCGCTGGAACGATCAGACAAAAGGGAGAGCCATCCACCAAGATCGCCACACGCCCTTCAAGAATGGAAGCCACCGCTTTGTCCGGGCGTTCCGTATTTTGTACCTGAGGAAAAGGCGAAAATGGGCTATCCTCAATAAACTGTTCAAGATACCCCGACCCATAGAGAGAATCTGTTTTCACCACCTCGAGTCTCTTTTTAACTTCGTTTACCAACGCTTCATTCGCGATCCCCTCTAGATAACAGAATGCGACATTCGTAGCCGTCTCTTCCCCGATTTGAATCTTATGCACCTTTAAATCGGTCGACCGCATGCGCTTGCGAATTAAAGAAACATTCGTGCCGATCGATTCGATAAACGCTTCTCGCGAACCTTGGATCACTTGTTCTGTTTGCGATTGTTCTACGGCGCGCTCTTTAAAAGCCTGGGTACTCAGCCCTATGACTCTTTCGTATCCGTCGAGGAAGAGGATGGAGTTTCCAGCGATGATCCAATCGGCTGCTTCCCGCGGGGAGTTTTTGATCGCAACATCCGCGTACGGTATGCACTGCGAATAGATGACGCGAAATGCGGAGGTTCCTCGCTGCTGGCTCTGGTCTATCGTAAACATCAGAGCGGCCAGAATATCATTGATATCCGTCTTTGAAGAGGAGCCATCCAAGTGAACGAGCCCGCAGGAGATCAAGTCATCATTCAACTCGATGGTAAATCTGCGAATCAACAAATCCATGTTTGATCCTAATGCATTCTCAAACAGTGCAAGATTGGGCTCTAATTCTTTGGTAAATACACTGTGCAGGAAAAATTCAGACGGTTTTTGTGAATCTCCACTTTTTTCGTTTTTTATGCGGTTTTCTTGACGATTTACAAGATTCTCATCATGATTTTGGGGTGCAAGCGTTTTTTTCTGTTGCGCTCTTTTTTTATATTTCATTCTCAAAAACACAAGAATCACCTGACAGTACGACGTGCAGTTAGGGTTTCCAACCCGTCCACTTCTATCCTTTTACCAATCGAAATAACATCACGGTCAAACACTTACCTTCGCTTTGCTTAAAAAACACGCATAATCACTTAAATTACCTTGACGTTTTTTCAAATATTTACTTATAATCCTTACACATGGAGGTGTTTCGCTTGAAATCACTTAGTCAAGAGGAGCGACTTGTCCATATCCTGAGTTACCTGAATCAACATCACCGCGTGACACTCCAAACGATCTGTGAGCTTTACGATGTCTCCCGCGACACAGCGCGCAGGGACGTTGTGAAACTTGCAGAAACCACACAGGTTGTGCGAACACGCGGCGGCCTGATGCTGCCAAGCTTGTCAAAAGAGGTTTACGGCTATAAAGAGCGCCTGAACCGTGAATCACTCGGTAAATTAGAGATCGGACGAGCCGCCGCTTCCCTCGTTTCAGACGGCGAATTCATCATCCTGGACGCATCGACAACCGTACAGTTTGTTGCAGAATGCTTGACGGCGCGAAACGTGACCGTTGTGACAAACGCGATCGACGCCGCGAGCATCTTGTCAGAAAAAGAGAACGTCACCGTGCATGTTTTGGGTGGGGTTTTAAATGGTGCACACCGTTTTTTACACGGTGCCTCGACACTCGAAAAGCTCTCCGAGTACCACGTCGACAAGCTGTTTCTCGGGGCTTGCGGAATCACTGGGGATGGGCTGTCGTATCCGCATGAAGAAGATGGCGTCGTTAAACGCGAAATGATCCGACACGCCGACCAAGTGATCGTCCTCGCGGATCACACGAAATTCGGAAAGCGTCTGTTCCATAAGATTTCCGATTTGGTGGCGATTGACATCTTGGTTACCGATCAGGAACCAGGCGTTGAGCTTCAGCGCGCACTCGATGAATCTGAAGTTCACGTGATCGTGGTCAAGGAGGATCGCTCATGATTCGACTGATTGTAAGCGACGTGGATGGCACGCTATGGATCGATGATGCAATCCGTGAAAACGACGTAGCTGCACTGCGCCAAGCGCACCAGCAAGGAATCGAAATTGGTCTAGCATCTGGCCGCATGGACCCTGAACTGCAAGAGGTCGCGAAACGTCTTGACATCCCTTGCCATCGCGTCAGTCAAAATGGTTCGTTTGTTTATGATCACAACGAGCGTCTCCTTGCGTCTGCGAGCTTTGATCTAACACTTGCACGCCAGTTGCTCTCCTTCGCAGCGAACGGTTCGCTCCCCTACACGGTCAGTTGCACGGACAACCAAATCTACATCCCGCCACTCAAAAGCACACAAGCTTTGAGAGACCGCATGTTCATGCCTGTTCGTGAATGTGCCGAGATGGAGCGCCTGTTTGAACAGGGTACCCTGCCATGCAAGTTCGGCTTTTTTGGGGATTTGGACACACTTCACAAACTCCGCACGCATCTCCTCGAACGCTTTCCAAATGCGCTTCACGCAGTCATTGCAGATAGGGACTGTCTGGATGTGATTCCAGGCCATGTGTCAAAAGGCGTCGGCCTACGCTCGCTGATCGAGCATCGCAACATCCAAAGCGAAGAAATGGTTTGCATCGGCGATTCGTTTAATGACCTCGCGATGTTTGAGGTGACACCGCACAGCTTTGCCATGTCTCACAGTGATCCCGCCGTCTTGAAAGCGGCGCGCCACGTCACCGCTTCCGTGGCAGACGTCTGTGCTTTTGTGAACCATTACAACCGGGACTGCACCGCAGAATTCGCGCACAAGGAGAGAAACGCTTGAACGGATTTGTACAATTGGCGTCGTGGATGTACCTTATGAATGGCCTCTCCAATGAGTCACTCGGGTCCGTCTTTGTAGTTTTCTTAAGGCACTACGGGGTCTCGTACACACTGGGCGGACAACTCATCTTTCTGCAATTCTTCGGCTTCTTACTCGGCGTCGGGGTGTCTTCGCTCATCGTGCGCCGCATCGGCTACCGACACACGCTGGTCTTGGCGAGCCTGTGTATCGCCATCGCGCAGATCGTCACGGCCATGCTCCCCCCCATGCCTATCATTATCGTCACCTGTCTAATGAACGGCTTCGGCCTCGCCTGCACGCAAAATACGATCGTGGCATCTCTCATGGAGTGGTTTGCAGGTCGGCGCGCCGTCGTCATGAGTCGGATGGAGGTGACCTTTGGCGCAGGATCGCTCATCATGCCGCTCGCCGTCAGCGGATTCATCGCGTGGCACCACTGGAATCTCGGCTTCTATCTCGTTGGAATCATCTCGCTCGTACTGAGCCTAGCCTGGATGTTCATCCCGATCAACGCGCAACATGACACGCACGTTGGCCCGCGCGACGCCCACAGCGCAGCGCTCACCGTTCAAGGGGCAGGCGCTAAAACTCTGCTCATCTCCGTGTTTGTCGGCATGATTTTTCTCTACGTCGGGCTCGAATCCTGTATGAACAACTTCCTCCCGTCGATCTTTATTTCCTACATCCATATCAAAACGAGCGTGGCCACCTTAACGGTCACCCTTTTCTGGATCGCCATGGTCATCGGTCGCGCGCTTACCGGGCGCGTCATACGCCGCGTGCCCTACTCGCGCTTTCTTCTCATCAGCATTGGCGCCACCATGGTCTTGTTCGCACTCTTGGCGCTTATTCAAAACCCGTGGGCAGACGTCATCTTCGTATTTCTTCTCGGGCTGAGCATGTCAGGTATTTTTGTCATCATCATGGTCTTTGCCAATCACGCTTTTCCGGGGCAAAACCAGCGCGTCACAACCCTTGTCACACTGTTTGCCGGCCTCGGCGGCGCGCTCATGCCCGCACTCTTTGGGTGGCTCATGGATCACGAATCCATTCGGATCAATTTGTGGAATCTTACAGGATTCGCACTGCTCCTCTTTGCGATGCTCATCGTGATCATGCGCATGGAGGAAAACCGCTTGCATCCTGTCGCGAGCGATGAACCTCACTTCAGTTCATGATTCAGTCTGAGCTGTGCAAGCTGCCGCGCAACGTCGCAAGCGTTTCAAAAAGTCGCGCGTAAACGTGCGCCCCCACGCGATAAAAAGAGAGGTCGAGCGACTCGTTCGGCGCGTGCATGCCGTCGCGAATCCCGGAAAAGCCAAGCGACAACACTTCCACACCCAGCAGTTCTTTGAGCATGCCAAGAATCGGCACGGTTGCACCCATTCGCATGTGCATCGGGTGTCCCCCCATCACATCCTGAAGCGCAGCATCCGCCGCCTTCGTCGCGGGGTGATCCTCCGGCAGGAGATAAGGGTCCGCCATATCAAATAGCGGTGTCACATGCACCTCCACGCCAGATGGCGTCACACGCGCAAGATGCGCCTTGAGCAACTCGATGATCTTCGCGGGTTGTTGATGGGCCACCAGTCGACATGTGATTTTTACGTGCGCGACGCAGGGAATAATCGTCTTTGTACCCTCGCCCTGAAATCCTCCCCACATGCCATTGACTTCTAATGTCGGGCGAAACCACGTCGACTCCATCGGAGTAAACCCAGGTTCGCTGATCAATTGGTTCACGCCGATCGATCGGCGAAAGTCATCTTCGCCAAGCGGCATGCGGGCGCACATGGCGCGCTCGTCAGGCGCGGGGAGCGCGACGTCATCATAGAATCCTGCCACCGTCACGCGTCGGGACTCATCATGCATCGACGAAACAATCTGTGCTGCGACGTGAAGCGCGTTGTGGACAACGCCCCCTGCCAGCCCAGAGTGCAGGTCACTCTCCGCCGTCTTCACATCCATCTGGAAGCCGCACATTCCTTTTGCCCCCACAATGAGCGTGGGAATTTGAAGCGCGAGTTGCGCAGAGTCAGCGCTCGCCGCGATGTCACACGCGATCTTGTCGCGATGCTCCGCAAGCCATTTTGGTAGCGAGCGGCTTCCGATTTCCTCTTCCCCTTCAATCACAACTTTCAGATTGACAGGGAGTTTACCTGTTGTACGCAGGTGCGCCTCTATCGCGTGGATCATCACCAGGACATTGCCTTTCATATCGCTTGCGCCGCGCGCAAAAAGCCGACCCTCGCGAAGATCCGGCGCAAACGGCGGCGTCGTCCACAATTCAAGCGGATCAACCGGCTGCACATCATAGTGTCCATAGAGCAGAAGCGTCGGCGCGTTCTCTGCGTGTAGCCAGTCGCCATAAACGATCGGATGCCCATCTGTTGCGAGCACTTCGACATGCTCTAACCCGGCTGATTCCATGCGGGATGCGAGCCACTCGGCTGCACGCTTAACCTCGGCTTGATACTCAGGTAGTGTTGAGATGCTTGGAATGCGAAGAAAGTCTATCAAATCTGCGAGAAACGACTCTTGATTGGCTTCGAGAAATGACTTCCAGTTTTCCATTCGGGCGACCGCCTTTCACACGCAAGACAGGATTCAATTCATTTTCAATGATCGCTAATCTCATCACAGCATCGCGAATATTGGATCAATAAGCGACAAAAAAGGGATGGGCACGCTTTTCTAAGGTTTGTTCGATGCGTTCGCGGAAATTACTCCATGTGACCATGCCCAGCGCGCGATCCACTGGAAAAAAGCCGACCGCCAAGCTCTCATCCGATGTTTGCGGCGTCCCGCCAATCAGCTTTCCCAGCCACAAGGTGTTCACTACGCCGTTCGTCAAGTGTTGATAGATTCCGCAAAAAGATGTGATTTCGATGTCAAACCCGGATTCTTCCTTCACTTCGCGAACGGCTGCATCGCGTATCGATTCACCCATCTCAACAACGCCGCCCGGTGGTTCCCAACCTCTGCGCGGTCCCTTGATGAGCAACATTTCACTCTGTTCATTCATCACGACGACGGCTGCTGACACATAATGCTTCGGCAGATCAGACATGGATATGGATTCCCCCCTACGAACATCTAACCTGTCCCCATGATTACACGCAGCTTCATCCAAACTGGTAAATCGATGAATAGGATACAATATTTGGGCATATGTCAATTTCCTGACCAAACTTCAAGATGCGTACTATCGTAAGTATCTTTTAATTTCGTTCCAAAAATTCTCGCGTGTTCCAGCCATATAAAAGACAACGGACTGTGGTGAACCGTCATCATTTTCTATGATGACATAGGCAATTTCATAATTTATACCTTTGTACTGAATGTCATATCCCCAAAAACCCTGTAAATCTCCAACTTTAATTTGTCCACAATAGGGATTAGTGAGAATATCCATAACCGCTTCCTGAAAAAGATTTTTCAAGGGTTTTTCAACTAGTTTTTTGATGTATCGTTCAAAAGGAGGTCGGTGAAAAAAGGGGATCAGGGAAATCAGTCCCCCTGTTCGACGCTGTCGTCGCGAAACAATTCGATAAGCTGTTCCTCTGGAGAACGGCTATCCATCCTATCTTTTGCAGCTTGATGTGCCTCATCTACCATTCGTTTTACTGCCGGACGAATCCCATCGCGCAATCGCTGAAATTCTGTTAACAACGCCTCCCCGTTGTATCCCTGTTGAATCAAATCCTTGAGGATCTCTTCTGAGAAATCATCCCCACGTCGAACTGGTCGAATGACAATTTCGTCATTTCGCAACAGACATTCTACTTCATCATGAATGCCAAGCTCGCGATAATACTGTATCGGCAAGGTAATCTGGCGGCTTTTCGAGACGCTGATAACCTTGGGTTTTGCATCCAAATACTTCCCCTCCACGGTATGTCCTTTCGTCAATAGGGTTTCCATATTGTATGCCTCCTTAATCAGAATATGATTTTCCATTTACACAGAAAACAGGTTTCTTAGTAATCATGATACACTACTATGTCAAGATTAGACGATAAACCTCAAGAATGTAGCAGATCGAAAAAGGGTGGAGACGCCCCTTCGTCTCCACCCCAAGAATCCTTTCAACTCACTTCGCGAACAGCCGCATCATGTATCAACTCACTTCGTCAAATCGCGAAACTGTTCATTCACATGATCGTCGCACAGTCCGCCGTGATAGCAGATCACCTGTGCAACATCGAGCGCTGTAAACTTCTTTAGAGACGCCAACGCCATCGGCATATCCGGGGTCGCTTGGGCACTCGGTCCGAGCAGCTTCCCTTCGCGACCCACCGTAGAATCCCCCGCAATGAGCGTCTTGCTCGGAAGATGATAGAGCGCGATGTGCCCCGGTGTGTGCCCCGGTGTAAACACCACCTGTACCCCGCCAAAAAACGGCAAAATCTCGCCGTCCGCCACAACATTTGTCACCTTCGCCTTTGGCGGATGGAGAAACATCGCCTCCGCCTGCTTGCGCGCGTCTTCCGGCAGGCGCGCGAGCATCTGCGCCACGCGCTCAGGGGTCATCTTGATCGACGGTTTGTCCCCTTCAATGTACGGCTTATCTTCGGCGTGCGCGTACACCGCCACGGACTGACCAAGCTCGCCTAGAACCGCTTCGATACTGCCGACGTGATCGATGTCCTGATGGGTGAGAATCACCGCGTCAATGCGCTCAAAAGGGACACCCGCCTTCTCGACCGCTGCGCGAATGGCGTGCAGTTGTCCCGGCACACCCACGTCAACCAAAACTGCGTGTTTGTCATCATAAAGAAGCGTAGGATGAATCACGCTCGCGTTACCCGCAAATACCATTTCAAGCTCCAACATTTCAACACCGTCTGCGATTCTCATGATTCACCCCAAAGATTTGTTTTCGCGAAACCTAACGTTGACGTCAGGTGCGTATTTGTATACTATCGTGTCTTAGGTGCTTCTTGCAACTCCACTCAAGGCCGGTGATGACCGTGACAGAACAAGAACCTGGTGAATTGACTGTTGAAGCCGTCCTTCGCCAACTTCCTCTAACCCCGCGCACACTTCGCTATTACGAAGAAGTCGGGTTGATCGCGCCCAGTTCAAGAACCAGCGGCGGGCACCGCCTCTATGACCAGAAGACGGTGGAACGCTTACAGCAGATTCTTCGATTGAAAGAGAATTTAGGCGTTTCGCTTCAAGAGATTCGCGAGATTCTCGACGCCGAGCAGGCACTCGATGCGTTGCGACAATCGTTCCATCAGAACAGGCAGGATCACGAAAGACAACTGGAATACACCGATCGCTATATCGAGGTGCTCCGTCAACTGATTGAAAAAATGGATGAAAAAATAGAAAGCGTGACTGCAATGCGCGACCGTTATCAAGAGCGTCTGCAAAAATCCCTCTATTTTCGCGAGAATGGGTTTCGCAAAAATGAAACTGAAGGAGAATAACCTGATGTCGCCTGACGCCACACCAAAGACCGCGAGCCCCCACTATAAGTGGATCGCTTTATCCAACACGACGCTTGGCGTCTTGATGGCGACGATCAATCAGTCTATCCTGATCATCGCGCTCCCCGTGATCTTCAATGGACTAAAGGTCAACCCACTCGCCAGCAATCAAACTGGGCTCCTGCTCTGGGTGCTGCTCGGCTTCAACATCGCGACCACCGTATTGCTCGTGCTGTTCGGTCGCCTGTCTGACATGTTTGGCCGCGTGCGCCTTTACAATATGGGATTTCTCATTTTCACCATCGGCTCCGTGCTCGCAGCGCTCACCTGGAGCAAAGGGACGGCGGGGGAAGTCGAACTGATCATCTTTCGCATCATTCAAGGCATCGGCGGCGGTTTTCTCTTTGCAAACGGCGCCGCCATCCTGACGGACGCCTTTCCCGAGAACCAGCGCGGTTTGGCGCTCGGACTAAACCAAGTCGCCGCGGTTGGCGGCGGGATCATCGGCCTTTTGATCGGCGGGGCACTCGCCGCGACGGGCAACTGGCGCTTTATCTTTCTCGTAAACGTCCCCGTCGGGCTCTTGGGCACCGTGTGGGCTTACATCGCGCTCAAAGAAGTCAACAAGAAAGCGGCAAAACAGCACCTGGACATCTGGGGCAACATCACGCTCACGCTCGGTCTTCTCGGTATCATGCTCGGCCTCACCTACGGCATCATGCCCTACAACCATCACACGATGGGCTGGACCAACCCTTGGGTGCTCACAGGGCTGATCGGCGGCGTGCTTATGCTCGGCCTTTTCGTCCTCATCGAACACGTCACTGAGCAACCGCTTTTCAATCTGAAACTCTTCAAGATCTGGCCATTTACTGCAGGAAACCTGAGCGGACTGCTCGCATCACTGGCGCGCGGAGGCCTTCAATTCATGCTCATCATCTGGCTGCAGGGGATCTACCTCCCACTGCACGGCATCTCCTACGCGCGAACGCCGCTGATCGCGGGACTCTACACCCTCCCGCAGATGATCGGCTTTCTCGTCGCAGGCCCTGTCAGCGGGATACTCTCCGATCGCTTTGGCGCGCGCATCTTCGCCACCTCTGGAATGGTGCTTACCGCCCTCGGATTTTTCCTGATGGCCACACTCCCTGTGGATTTCAATCCGTGGATGTTTTTTACGTATCTTTTCATAATCGGCGCCGGCATGGGTCTTTTCGCGTCACCGAACAGCGCCGCCATCATGAATTCACTCCCGCCGCAGTATCGCGGCGTCGGATCAGGGATGCGCTCCACCTTCACAAACGCCGGCTCCATGCTCAGCATGGGACTCTTCTTTTCCGTCATGATTGCCGGACTCGCACAGAAGTTGCCGCACGCCATGCTGACGGGACTTACACGCCATGGCGTCCCTCTTGCCGGCGCCGTGCAAATCTCCCATTTGCCGCCAACCGCCTCGCTCTTTGCGGCGCTGCTCGGTTATAACCCTTTGCAAAACCTCCTACAGCAATTCGGAATTCTCCAGCACATGCCAGCGAGCCAAGCGAGCATCGTCGTCGGTCAGCGGTTCTTTCCGACCTTGATCGCGCAGCCCTTCATGCACGGTCTCGTACTCGCCTTCACCGTCTCGCTCATCATGTCCCTCATCGCCGCCGTCGTCTCTCTCTTTCGCGGCAAGCGCTATATCCACCGCGAGAGCGAATCGTCCACTGAGTCCAAGTAAAAATTCTCCGCACTGCGCGGAGAATTTTTACTTTTGTGGTAATATTAAAGTAAATCATAATTTTGCCCTGCGAGGGTATGGGGGATCAGCGTTTGATGGGGGCAGTTAACATACTATCCGATGGCATGATCGGTACTGCGTTTCTGGGTCTCATGGGTTCCGGCATTTGGCACGTTGGCTACATCGGCCTAATCTTCTTTGCACTATTTCTAATCACATGGTTTTTAAGTTTGACGATCCAAACATTCCCAACCCGAAGATTTTTTCATAGATTATCAACACTTCATGTATCGAAAAAATATAACCCTGCATTGGTCGAATTCATTCTAGCGGGAGATGCTGAAAATGGATTGAAACAACCATCCGTCGCTCTCGAAGCATGTGAAGAAATCGATCGAAGAATGAAATTCTCAATGAACACGTTACTTTTTGTAATCTTAGGTTTCCTGATCATTAGCAAAAATGGATTTCATGTTCCATTTCCGTCTTATCTTTACCCATCGATTCAAGGCATATCAGGGGCACTCCTAGGTGTTATTTACTGTTTCGTCATACGAGGCCGAGTTTATCGAGTTAAAAAAGCAATTCACACGATGTAATGGAGACAAACCAGAGTCGAAATCTTGTCGCCAAGTAAAAATTCTCCGCCTACATGCTGAAAACACCCCCAAAACCCGTTATTCTGCTGATTTTCGTCAGCGGAATAACGGGTTTTGTTTTAGTTATAAAACGACGCCGTTTAAATTACGCACTGTAAAACAGCTAACAAAGTATATTGACTGATATAGTAATGTGATGTATGATGCCGATGTCGAGGTGACGATATGAGTGAGAATAAAATCACATCTGACCTGCTGCGAGGACACACCGATACGATGATTTTGCGACTCTTATCCGAAGCTGACCGCTATGGCTACGAAATTGTCAAACGGATTGCCGAGCGTTCAGATGGTGAGTATGAGTTGAAAGAAGCTACGATGTACTCAAGCGTCCGGCGGCTGGAGGCAGATGGTGACATCGAGTGGTATTGGGGCGATGAATCTCAGGGGGGACGGCGCAAGTACTTTCGGATAACCGAAAAGGGTAGGGCTACTTACGCCAGCAACAAAAACAATTGGGAGTACGCAAAACGCGTGCTCGACATCTTATTGTAAGGAGATTTGACGTTATGCATGATAAACTGACGAACTATTTAAACGATTTATTCGCGCCCTACGATGGAATAAAAAGCGTTACCGAACTAAAGGCTGACCTACTCTCCGATTTGCAGGAGCGCTTTCGTGAACTCAAAGCCGAAGGCAAGGATGATGATACAGCTTTTGAAATGACCCTTGACAGCATTGGCGACATTGAGCAAACGGTACAGGAGGTCGCCAACCTCTCCCACTCACTGGAGCGTCAGGTGCTGATAAATTTCAGCGCGAGCAATCTGAAAGAGAGTGACTTTGCGGGCGTGAGCGCTCACAAAGGAAAATTCAAAGCGAGCGCGTTGCGCGGTGCCAATTTTGCTGGCGCAGACTTGACCAGTAGCTCATTTGAAGCCAGCGATGTGCGAGAAGCCAATTTTGACAGAGCAAATCTAACTGACTGTAGCTTTTCCACCTCTGACCTTACGGATGCAAGCTTCCGCAAATCCGTTTTCGTACGTACAAACGTGAGCATGTCAAGTTTGAAAGGCGCAATGTTCATCGATGTTAAACTGACTGATGCCAAATTGACCATGACTGACCTCAGAAAAACGACCTTTGAGAATTGCATCTTTCATGGCGTTGATTTCAAGTATTCCGATCTGCGAGGCATGTGTCTTGACGGGCAAACCTTCATCGGTGTCAAGTTTGATAAATCTGCACTGAACGACGTTTCGTTTCGAGGTGCGACATTAAGAAACGTATCCTTCCTTTCCGGATTTACCTGGTCCAAAAAATACTACCGTGCCATCAAAACCATCTGCTTTGACGGAGCGATGTTGGATAAGTTGACCTTTGCTTCGCTTAAAGGCATAGGATGCGATCTATCAAACGTCACGGTTATCTAAGGGTGTGCAAAGTATGCAAGACTTGGCAATCCAAGTGAAAGGACTTCAGAAGTCCTACAAACAGCTCCATGTCTTGAACGGTGTAGATTTCGAAGTGAAACAGGGCAGTATTTTCGCTCTGCTTGGCTCAAACGGCGCGGGAAAAACAACCATTTTAAAAATTTTATCCACGCTACTTAGGCAAGACCGAGAAAAGGAGAGTGCTTGAAGTGATAACTGAAATCTATCTTGTGCGTCATGCTGATTCGGATTATTCCTCTGGAGACGAAGAGACACGTACGCTCTCTGAACGTGGACGTATCGATGCATTGACTGTGACAGAATTGCTAATGAAAGAACGTATTCAAATGGTTTGTTCGAGTCCATACGTAAGGGCAATTCAAACGATCAAAGGTACAGCCACCAGGCTTGGGGTGACAATCGACTTGGACGAACGGTTTCGAGAACGGAAATTTGCACAATCCGATTACATTGTCACCGACCCTTTAGAAGCCATCGAGAGAAGTTTTATAGAACCTGAATTTGCACTCCCAGGTGGTGAATCGATTAGAGACGTTGAACGACGTGGAATTAGTGCAATGAACGAAGTACTTCAAAAACATAACGGTAAACGAGTGGCAATTGGGATTCATGGAGGTATCATGACAATCATCATGCACCACTACGACTCCCGATTTGACTTTAACTTCTTTCGACACTTGCCCAAGCCTGACATCTACAAACTCAGCTTCAAAAATGAGAATATCAACGGGATAGAAAAAATCGGGACATTTGGTGATAAAACTATTTCTGAATCTAATTGAACAAACGGGAGAGTTAAATCATAAGAGAGGTCACCTAAAATTCAATATTAACCAAAAAAATTATTAATTTTTAACTTAAAAAATAATCCGCACAGATAGAGATGCAACGAATAATCTTCACTTGCAAATCTCCTGATTCCCCAGAAAATCGTTTTCAGTATCATCGTCAACTTAACATCCTCGAGGCTTCTTTTGGATCAAAAAATCATTTTACCCATGTACTTTTAATTTTTCTTATAGACGGACACCGTGTGTACTATCGCGTCCGCTTTCTAAGTAAGCCTACACGATTTTGGCAACAGTGTTTGAACACGACAGAGGTCGCCCCCAACGAATTACTTCGGTGTATAATCATGTACAAGATCAATCTGACTGTTCTGGAACTAACAGGAGGTTATCTCCAAATAACAATCTAATCAATTATATTGGGATTATATCGGGAATTGGTTTTCGGATATTAACTGGTTATGGAAAAACTTTCTGGGGGTTGAACAATGGGGGAGAATGTACATCTATGCAGACCGTCTATTGACTTACAAAATGAGTATATCTCCTTCTATGAGGAGTGGGTAAATGGTGGTGAAGAGTTGGAAGGTATGGCACCATGGGTGATTTCCAAAGACCCTGCAGATTTTCACAAGATGATTAAATCCTTGTTAAATAACGAGAAAGTAGAGTATTTGCCCGATGGAGGGATACCTTCTTCAACATACTGGTTGATAACTGACTCCCGAAAGGTTGTCGGGTCAGTAAATATCCGTCACAGTCTTACGACTTTCGGTCACATTGGGTATGGCATTCGACCTTCTGAGAGACGAAAAGGGTACGCTACAAAGCTATTAGCTCTGTCATTGCTAAAGGCAAGTGAGTTAGGCATAGAAAAAGTTTTAGTCATTTGCCATAAGGATAATACAGGCTCTGAAAAGACAATACGAAACAATGGTGGGATTCAGGATACAAGCTACTTTGAAGAAAACGGAAATGTTCTACTACGATTTTGGATCGATTTGTAAATTGATATGTCGTGTTCTTAAACATTAGGTATGGGCACTTTTGGGACAACACACCATTCATAAACATGATTTGGGTTGACGAGAAGCATCGAGGAAACGGCGTGGAGTAGCAAGCTGTTCTCTGCTGGGAAAATGAAATGAAACAAAAAGGTTTTGATCTCGTGATGACATCAACATTGTCGAATGAAGATGCTCAGCACTTCTATAGAAAGTTAGGGTATCGAGACGCAGGTTGTTTATTGTTGCACAGCAAACCGTTGGAGATACTTTTCACTAAAGCATTGCTGTAATTCACTCTCTTCTGTCTCTAAAGGGAGCTGATGTTCAAGAAAGCAAACCAATCGAATTGTATAAATAATCATAGATAATACGACAAAATACAGCATTCCCTCGTATTCTTAATGCCATAAAAGCAGTTCTGAACGGTTCCATCATCCCGCATTGTGCGAAACGGAGGGTTACGATTGAACATCAAGCTACACAATGACTTCCCTTCCGTCAACCCGGAGGAACTGCAAGACGTCTATGCATCCGTCGGCTGGATGACACATAACGCAGACATCATCACGAAAATTTTCAACGCCAGCACGCATGTCACCCTCGCGATGGACAATGATCGTGTCATCGGCTTTGGCCGGGCGCTATCCGACGGCGTTTTTAATGCAGCCATCTATGACGTTGTGGTCCATTCAAATTACCAAGGCATGGGCATCGGAAGATTGATCATGAACGACCTCCTTCAGCATTTGCAAGACATTTCATGCGTCCATCTCATTTCTACGACAGGGAACGAAGATTTTTATCGGAGTGTGGGATTAAAGAAAGCTAAGACATCCATGGCCCGCTATTTGAATCCCATTCGATCGGAGGAATACCTCGAATGAGCGAATCCACAGCGCGTTGAATGATTGTTGTGTGGTAAAAAGAGGAGGATTGAAATTGTCTTCGATCGAATATCACTTCAATGCACCAATAACTGGAGAAGAGGTCGCGGATGTTTTCAAACGCTCTGGAATCAATCGACCGACGGCTGATGTGGAACGTATACAAAAGATGATCGATCACGGAAACCTTATCATCACAGCTTGGGACGGAGCAAAATTAGTCGGAATGGCTCGTTCACTGACTGATTTCTGCTTTTGTTGTTACTTGTCCGATTTGGCCGTTGACAAGGATTATCAACGGTGTGGTGTCGGAAAAGAACTGATTCGTCAAACACAGTTACGATGATCTGACCAAGTATCGCTATTGTTATTGTCTGCCCCTACGGCAATGACATATTATCCGACGGTTGGTTTTGATAAAGCGGAAAATGCCTGGATCATTCGAAGGAAAACCTGATCGATCCTTACCGTAATCTTAGATACACAAATAGATGCAAATTTACCCCTGTTGTCCTTCAGCTTTCAGGTGTGGAAAAAAGCAATATCACCATCGCTTGACCAGCGCGTGATTATGCAGAGTGTCACCGCGATGACTCATGTGCATTCGGGCAGGAATCTTCAGTTCGTAATGGCGATATGAAATCATGCTGAGATAATGGGATGGGAGGCGAGGTTTTGGGCAATAAGCCACAACTCGTTCTAGATATTGCGGGAGTGCTGATTACCAATATGTCACCCCTATTTTGGCAACTGTTATCAGATAGCGCAAGTATTTCGTATGAAGACCTAGTCTCGGATTTTAAGGTCAACGTTCGAGAACAGTTATGGACTGGTGCATTTACGGAAGAAGAATTTTGGAATCGGCTATGTGTGACATTCCCAACTGTCAACTTGAACAACGCCAAAGACTCTTTACAATCAAGCCTTCAACCATTGCCAGCTTTGAACCATTTGGCAAGATGGAGCGAGATAGCAGACATCCATCTATTAAGTAACCATCGTACCGAATGGCTTATGAAACCCTTGGCCACTGTACGCAAATACATAAGAACTTTTACCATATCCAGTGACGTAGGGTGTTGCAAACCGCACCGTGAGATATATGACGTATTGGCAAATAAACTTGATGCGGAACAGATTGTTTTATTCGTTGATGACCAAGAGAAAAACTTCATACCGGCCATTGAATTGGGATGGATGACCTTACAAGCAGATGAATTCGGAACGTGGATACCACAAGTAGAGCTTTTGTTATTCGGATAACGGGCGTAGGATCGTATGAAGAATGATGTCTCGTCTGGTCTTTTATGATTATGCAGTTCGAGGTACGCAAAGGTTGTGTCGCACTTGGGCAGTTATGCTGAAGAAAATTATCATCATGATGTTTTGAGATATGGAAGGAGTGACAAGAATGCATTGCTTTAGGTGCATTAAACTACGCAACGTCCCCCTCTAACAACATCTTTAGAGAGGAGAATAAGTTTGGAGAAGAATCTTCTGCAACAGTTCACCGGCGATATAGTTGGCTATGGAGCCTCTTTATTTGGTGTATCACTAGAATCATTGACTCCATGTCATGGGTCGATGAACTTTGTTTATGAATATCAAAGTGGCGCAAAAACCTATATTCTTCGTTTTACACCAAGCGCACATCGAAGCGTCAATTTAGTGAGAGGCGAACTTGAGTGGCTTCTCTACTTGAAGAAGAATGGAGTGGCAGTGTCTGCTCCAGTTGCATCCGTGAGGGGAAACTTGGCTGAATTTGTTGGACAACATGGTTCGGGCTTCACTGTTGCATCGTTTGTAAAAGCAGAAGGCAGGTCTGTTCCTTATCCTGATTGTTTACATGACTACGAACTGTACTACAATTGTGGCGTAGCGATTGGCAGGCTGCACGCTGTGTCCAAGTCGTTCTTACCTTCCTCTAAGAGGGTTCAGCGTGGAGAATGGCGTGACAACTTTTATCTGACAAACATCCATGGATTTGTTCCTAGTGATCAAGTCAATATGTTCGAGGGATGTAGGAACACTATCAGTAACATTCAGGCACTACCTGCAGAACGCCAATCATTTGGACTTACGCATGGGGATGTCCATGTGGGTAATTTTAGGGTAGATGGCTCACGGGTTGTTTTGTTTGATTTTGATGAAGCACAGTACAGTTGGTTTATAAATGATATCGTCACTCAGATGTACTACCTGGTGTATGTCTATGGAGGAGATGACGGAAGGGAACTTCGTGAATCTCAGGCAAGTCGCTTCATGGAGCATTTCATGAAGGGGTATTCTCAAGAACACGAAATTGATAAATACTGGATGATGCAAATCCCATTATTCCTTCGTTTACGGGAAATTATCGTATATGTTGGCATGTACAAAAACCATCCCGATGTATCAGAGTTGAATCAGTGGGGAAAAGATTTCATCTCTGAAGCAAAGATGAGAATTGAAAATGGTACACCTATCGTGGACATTTGGAATTAACCTTCGACAGTCCCTCCGTAAATCGGGAGGGATTTCTTTATGGGACTAAAGGAAGCTTATCTGCAATAGCGATTCGACCTGAGTGCACCATGGTTATGCATTGTGGGGCTTGTCTAAACCATTGCGTTATTGCGCTATAATTCTGAAGGAAAGGAACCGGAGCGTGTTCCATGCATCTTCGTCCATCACACCCCACAGTTCACTGGTATTATCAAGACCTTTCTGGTGATCGCGCGCAACCTCGTATTCCATTTGATCCTTTACGATCTTGATTTCTACATGTTCCATCGCCAATGCCACTTTCTCGCGATGCCGCGACAATCTTCCTCCCGCCAACCATAAAAATCCCCCGCACCGCGCGGGGGACCCACCTTCTACCACAGAAATGCGAGCGCGAAAATCCACGCAAACGCTTGATGTCCCTTTTACACCACTCGGACCACATCGCGTCAAAGCCCAAAATTCTCTTTTCAAATTTGGAATTGTCAAATTTAGTTTAGTCCCGAAACTCGTAATACCGATTCATGGCTACGCCTAGGGGTTGTGAGTGAAGTCAAGGGTAAGGTGGAGATTTTCCAGACGTACTTTTCTGGAAAATACGACCTGACCTTGACGAATGAATCCCTAAACAAAATGAAAAACGGTCTTGCGACAGATGGTTGGAGCAAGACCTTAGCTACCCGCTTTTTAGACTACCTTGGACAGCTGGTCTCGGTAATATTGACGACGTTTCATCAAAGGTGGATAACCATCGTTGGTTGTGTAAATTCGTTTCCGGTTATAGTGAATTTCGACAAATCGGAAAACCATGCTTTTGACCACCTCCATCTTCAATGTTTCTGTTTTAACCTTGTAAATGCACTCTTTTTTCAGCGTGGCAAAAAAGGATTCCATTCTGGCGTTGTCATAGCATCTTCCGGTATGACTCATACTTTGCACTGCACCAAACCTGGCCAAGGTTTCTCGGTACATCTTGCTGGTGTATTGACTTCCTCGGTCACTATGAAACGTCATGCCAAAGGCTTGATGTTTTTGGGCAGCCAAGGTGAATGACGCGACACAGAGTTCGGCTTTCATGTTGTCCGCCATCTTAAATCCTACAATCGCGCCATCATAACAATCCAAAACGGCGCTGACATACAGTTTGCCCTCCGCCGTGGGGATCTCCGTGATATCCCCCAGCCACTTTTGATTGGGAGCCGTGGCAGTGAAATCCTGCTTTATCAGGTTTTCGCTCGCTTGTGCAGCAGGGTCAGCCTTGGTCGTTCCCTTGGCATGATGGTTCTTCTTCAGCATCAACTGATGCGTTTTGCAAAGTCTCCGAACCACATAATAGGTACCGGTATAGCTGTGGAACAGTTGCAAGGCCAAAAAGATGCGGTACGTTCCATAGTCCTTGTTTTCTGCACGAATCTGACGGATCTTCGCCAAAAGATCATCATATTTATAGGGACTGTTTTGAGTGCGCCGCCAGCGATAGTAACCGGCTTCGCTGACATGCAAAACCTTACACATTTCCTTTACACTGTGCTTGGCTTCGTCTTTTTTCTTTTGAATCCCTATAAAACGAAACAAGTCTCGTGCAGCTACCTCTTTTGGCTCTCTGCGAAAAAAGCTAACGCCTTTTTCAGGATATCATTGGCGGATTCCAGTTCCCTGATCTTTTTCTCCAACCCTTTCATTTCGGCAGTTTTCGGATCTATGCGCTGGTGGCCACTCCCTACAAATGCCAAGGATCCATGCTTCTTGCTTTGACCCCTCCATGTGTACAGCGTTGTGGGTGGAACCCCCAGTTGTTCGGAGGCCGCTGTGGGCCCGATTTCATAAGATAATTTTAATGCTTCTTCTTTGAATTCTTTATCGTACACTCGCATCTGGATTCCTTCTTCCTTTTTTTATCATTCTGTCCAGAATTACGAGTTTGTCGACTCAACTAAAATGATACTGTTCCATTCTCGATGTGGTATAATATCAAAGACAATTTCCTGCTGTCCAACCAGGTTATCGCTCCCTCGTAGTTCTCGATGTGGTATAATGCAGTCCGTCGCGAACATCGAACGCGGAGAGTTATCGCTCCCTCGTAGTTCTCGATGTGGTATAATGCTCCACCCACTCGGTCGCCCGCCTCATCTGTTATCGCTCCCTCGTAGTTCTCGATGTGGTATAATAACTTGTATCCTGACGAGAATAAGTTACTTGTTATCACTCCCTCGTAGTTCTCGATGTGGTATAATGCCGATTGTTGTCGATGACGCGGTGATGAAGTTATCGCTCCCTCGTAGTTCTCGATGTGGTATAATTTGTGTTGCCTGATCGAGGGATGAGCCCCGGTTATCGCTCCCTCGTAGTTCTCGATGTGGTATAATGCGACCTCTTAAAAGACTCTGCTTGTCCATGTTATCGCTCCCTCGTAGTTCTCGATGTGGTATAATGGCGATCAATTTGTTATCTTGTCTTCTCCGGTTATCGCTCCCTCGTAGTTCTCGATGTGGTATAATCGTCAATGTACACAATACACGGAGACCGCAGTTATCGCTCCCTCGTAGTTCTCGATGTGGTATAATTGCTCGTTTCATCTCTTCTTCAAGACTGGTGTTATCGCTCCCTCGTAGTTCTCGATGTGGTATAATGTCCTTTGTAAATTCCTGATGTGACCGCAAGTTATCGCTCCCTCGTAGTTCTCGATGTGGTATAATATCGAAAAATTAACACCCATCGCTTTGATGGTTATCGCTCCCTCGTAGTTCTCGATGTGGTATAATGGGCACGCGCAAACGTTCCACGAGCTCAGGTTATCGCTCCCTCGTAGTTCTCGATGTGGTATAATTTTGTACTAAAAAGTTACCGCCTTTATAGAGTTATCGCTCCCTCGTAGTTCTCGATGTGGTATAATGGCACGGGGTTTAACATCGGATCGCCTACTGTTATCGCTCCCTCGTAGTTCTCGATGTGGTATAATTTCAAGGTCCGCGGGTTTGACGCCGATGCGGTTATCGCTCCCTCGTAGTTCTCGATGTGGTATAATGCCATCGCGCGATCCTAGACAGCCTCCACGGTTATCGCTCCCTCGTAGTTCTCGATGTGGTATAATCTCCAAGAGTTGGATGTCGACGAAGAAGAGTTATCGCTCCCTCGTAGTTCTCGATGTGGTATAATGCGTCTGGCGCGAACAAAGCGACAGAGATGGTTATCGCTCCCTCGTAGTTCTCGATGTGGTATAATTCAAATACTTCACGCCCCTTTCTACTTGTAGTTATCGCTCCCTCGTAGTTCTCGATGTGGTATAATCTGCCGGGACTTGACTTGATCCAGCCGGGTGTTATCGCTCCCTCGTAGTTCTCGATGTGGTATAATCCCTTCTGCATTTTGTATCGCAAACGTGTAGTTATCGCTCCCTCGTAGTTCTCGATGTGGTATAATAGTGGGGTTGCAAAAGGCGTGCAGCCGGGGGTTATCGCTCCCTCGTAGTTCTCGATGTGGTATAATACAAAGCGTATCCTAGCGTGACAAATGCAGGTTATCGCTCCCTCGTAGTTCTCGATGTGGTATAATTTCATCGCGGCAACAAATTCGACGTGCGCTGTTATCGCTCCCTCGTAGTTCTCGATGTGGTATAATATCAGACAGCAGTGCGGATGTGCTAGCGAGTTATCGCTCCCTCGTAGTTCTCGATGTGGTATAATCGCGCCGTTAATCGCCGCCACCACGTTATTGTTATCGCTCCCTCGTAGTTCTCGATGTGGTATAATCGTAGCGCAAACGGTCAAAGGGTTGATGCAGTTATCGCTCCCTCGTAGTTCTCGATGTGGTATAATAGAAGAGTTTGTTACAGTTCCGGCTCCTATGTTATCGCTCCCTCGTAGTTCTCGATGTGGTATAATACAGTAGCACTCGCCGTTGTTGCAGTTCCGTTATCGCTCCCTCGTAGTTCTCGATGTGGTATAATGTTATCCGCAAGCCCTATTGTTTGCGTGACGTTATCGCTCCCTCGTAGTTCTCGATGTGGTATAATCATTTGTCCTATGACAACCCAAAAGATCTTGTTATCGCTCCCTCGTAGTTCTCGATGTGGTATAATTCATTGACCAACCGATCATGAGAGTCTCAAGTTATCGCTCCCTCGTAGTTCTCGATGTGGTATAATGTATCGCCTGTGTGGATATCGGTCAGTGTGTTATCGCTCCCTCGTAGTTCTCGATGTGGTATAATCGGAGATCGTGGACAGTCTTGGAACCGTTAGTTATCGCTCCCTCGTAGTTCTCGATGTGGTATAATACAAACCACCCGAAAGAAGGAAACCCCATGGTTATCGCTCCCTCGTAGTTCTCGATGTGGTATAATAGAAGAGTTTGTTACAGTTCCGGCTCCTATGTTATCGCTCCCTCGTAGTTCTCGATGTGGTATAATCGAAGCGATAAAACAAGGCCGAATCAATGGGTTATCGCTCCCTCGTAGTTCTCGATGTGGTATAATATTCCAGTCACTTGCGATCACGCAATCTGGGTTATCGCTCCCTCGTAGTTCTCGATGTGGTATAATTCTTCTCCGACTCAGGATCGTAGTAGTCGTGTTATCGCTCCCTCGTAGTTCTCGATGTGGTATAATTTTGCAATGCTTGCAAGCTGTTTTCTGGAGTTATCGCTCCCTCGTAGTTCTCGATGTGGTATAATTTATGATCTTGAATTGCCAGAAGCAACACTGTTATCGCTCCCTCGTAGTTCTCGATGTGGTATAATCATAAGCAGGGTTAACAGCCTCAACATAGTGTTATCGCTCCCTCGTAGTTCTCGATGTGGTATAATCGTAATGCTCCCAACACTACTGATTGCAATGTTATCGCTCCCTCGTAGTTCTCGATGTGGTATAATTAGAACTATCCTATCTTCAAGAGCTCGAGAGTTATCGCTCCCTCGTAGTTCTCGATGTGGTATAATAAACCTCGAGATCATCCAACCGTTCGTAGAGTTATCGCTCCCTCGTAGTTCTCGATGTGGTATAATAAACACCGTCCAACACCGCCACGGGCGTGTGTTATCGCTCCCTCGTAGTTCTCGATGTGGTATAATACCTCTGCTAAAATCCCGCTTTTGAAGGGTATTTTGGCAGTTTTTTTGAGTTAAAAAGCAACTTGGGAACTATCCACAAGGTTATGCTCAGTCGTTTTTCAAAAAAGCACAAGTTGCTCACTGTGAATTTTCACCTCATTGGAGACGTGTTCTCCCACAAGAATTTTCATTCTTGAAAATTGCTTCTCCGTCACAACTAGACTTCGGACCGACCCCTTTACTGGTAGGTTTGCTTCTAAACGACGTTCGTGCTTATCGGCTATCTCGAAACTCCCGCAAATTCGACAGTAACATGAAAATTGAATCATGTAGTAGCCGTCTGTGAGTAGAAAAGTACGGAATCGAGACGCTGCCTTGCGCTCGAGCCCCGTGCCGACAGGTAAATCGAACAATACGAGAAGTCTCATGTAATTACTCATAGACCTCCGTCCTAATCGCTGTGATGGATGGCAGAAGCAGGTCTCCTGGGTCTAGGGTTGAAATTGAATGAGTAAAGCTTGAAACCATTACATCGATCGCAGCAGTAACGTTAAACTTTTGATTGTTGACAAGTACTTCTTGAGCCAGCACGCCATATAGGCATTGCTTATGGCGCGGTGTGAGATCATCATGCTCGTCTCCAGTCAGTTCGCTTGCGACAAGCAAGTCAACGATAGGACGAAACGGTTCCATGAAGTCATCGGCTAGGTTGAAATTATTCAACTCGCTATGATGATGTAGGCCGATGGACGGGAGATAGCCATAAGAGCATAGCGCTCGGGCAACCTGACCCCTTACAATAGCGTACCCATAATTCATTGCGGAGTTAGCAAAATCGTCGTTTCTACGTACAAACGACTCGCTGAATAAAGATTGAAAGTAGAGTCTTGCTGCGTGGGATTCTACATTAGAGCGATCCCCGGACTCAACAGTACGAGCGAGAGTACGAAGGCGGGAACCGCCTTGACAACCCGCTTGTTCTAAGCACCCAGCCTGATTCTCAATCTTGCGTTTGACAATAGATTGCCAAAGTCTTTTGGCAAATGGGCGATTCATGTGCAACTGTGATTTCAACACTTTTAGTGCACGGGAGTGTTGGTTGTAGGCAATCATAACTCCGTTAGGCAGATGTTTCTCGTCGCAAGTGTATAGAGATATGTTAAACTCCGCAAGTTTAGATAACAGGGCAGACGTGACAATAGTCGCCCTGTCCTCCAGCATTACCGATCGTATGTCCTCAAGTGGAATGGTGTACGTATCTCCACTAGCGTCAGTTACAATGGGTCGAATAACTAACTGTTCATTTCGACTCGATAGTTTAGCCGGATTACTAATCAAAACATGCCGATGCGACAAGGTCCGTCATCTCCCTTTTAACTTAAACTCCAGTCTTGACTCGTCATGAACTTTCGTCAACCTACCCAAGTAATCGACGTTGTATTTTTCAAAAATAGTCAGCGTTTTGGCACCTAAACTCTTGACTTCCCCAGCGTCATCGTGCGTTTTTACAAAAATGCTTCCGTTGGCTATGTTTGTTGATTTGTAATAGACAATTTCTTCTCCAAGCAATCGTTCTGTGCCATCTTTAAACTTAATGACGGTTCTTCCTTTGGGTTTTACCTTGATCACGTCGTTATGATAAAGACTAAATTGAAACCTGAAAGAACTATCAATCACTCTCCATTCTTCATAGATCTTCCCGGGCGTAATAGCTCTCGTCGGAAGAAGTCCGCGTACAATGTCTGGAACATAAACCGGGACTAAGTAAAAACGCCCTTCTTTTATAAATACATCAACACGTACCATTGAGGGTTTAGTTGCCACCCCGCGTGCTTGGTGGACCATTACACCATAGCTGGCCTTCTCTGATAATTTTACTTTATTAACCAGTGTAGACGTTTTTCCATCTTTTGATACCTTGTATACAGGTGAGGCAAATGCCTTTTCGGCGTTGCCGTTTGCCTCTTGTAGAAGACGACGAAGTTTAGCGTATAACACAGTGTCGTCTTGAGGATTGTAATATCCTTCGATTTCGCCCTCGCCATCGAGTCTTAACTCCGATAGGCTCACTTTAGAAATGACTACTCCGTCACTAAGTTGTCTTGGACTCTTCACTGTTTCTTTATGGGCGGGTCCAGTACATTTTCGATTAGGCATCCTGGAAACGAAAACGGGCATTAAGTCTTTCGATATGTTGGAAATATTGGCCATGTGGACAGCGTAAGTCGGGTCAGGAGACAGTCGTGCAAGTAGTTCATCGCGAAATCGAGGCCATGCCTGTGGGAACAGATTATCCTTTAGGGCAAGGTGTGTATCATCAAAGCTATCCCAAGTAAACAGCTCTCCAGTCTGATTGTCCACATATCTTACCGTGTTCGTCTGCTTGTCGAATGACTTTGTAAATACTTTGGGGTTAGCTAAGTAACTCCGCTTGAATTTATCGTACTTGGACACACGTTGTATGAGATCGTCACCAACACACGCCACAATTACGGCATCCTGAGCATGGTGTAGGTCTCCTAGTTCACGGTCTTTTCTGAGACCCCATCGTTTACGAAAGAATGCCGTGACAGGACCGTTTACGGATACCACTCGCTTTATCTGAGTGGAATTAGCCATGTCGAATAAGAGATAACGCTCGATATGAGAAGCCAATTCCACTGTAATATAACGGGTGTCCTGAAGGTTTCTCTCTTTAAATGTTTCTCTTTCTACGATGTCCTTTGATAGATCACGCAGTAAATTATTTTTCTTTGGTCTCGGCAAGTGCAGGCTGTCTACTAGAGCGATGTAACGGGCTAAGCGAGCCGGATCCACACCGAGATACTCAACTGGGGTTCTATTACCTTTTTGCCTGTTTTCGCCAGTCTTAACCAAAACCTTGTTATTGTAACTATCATCAAATGAGATACTGTAAGGGATAATGTGGTCCACTTCTGCATAGCCTGGCTCAAATAATCGTGAGCGGTCAAACGATTCTCCGCTGTATAAACAACGCTCTTGCTGTTGTAAGTAGAGCTTGAACTTAACAATATCAATAGGAGACACCTTGGAAACACCAAGCATATTAGCAATCTCAAGTTTTACCTTATTGTTAGTACGTTCGTTTTCATTCCGTAATTTTGTCAGTTGGTTTCTTTCGTCAAATGTCTTAGACATCTCACGAGCAAGTTCTATGTGGACAGATTCGGGTATTCCGTGTTCGCGGATGATCGAGTTTATTACCTTCACCGATTGCGAAAGTGCACGCAGAACCACCGGATTGGTAATCTGTTCATGACTAACCGGGGGGAGGCGATTTGTCTTTTCAATGCCAAGAAATTCACTTTGGCCATAGCCAATAGATGAGCAAGCTTTATCATAGTCCAACCCCTGTTCGAGCAGGGGTGTTAACTTGCGAAGTGCAATAAAGGATAGGTGGCCAAATTTACCAGTTCCAATGGGAAGTAAGCTTTCTATTTCCTCTGATGAGAGATCCAAGGCGGCAAGTTTAGTTCTTCGGTTTTCGTCACTTTTCCATACTGACAAAATCCAGCCGAATTCATCTAGTCGTTCTGGAGTTAGAGTAGCCATGTCGAGCCCATTTTTTTGCCAAGATGCTTTTACTTGATGATAAAACGGCATCGAAACGAATTTGCTTTTCTCCACTTCCTTTCGAGCCCTTGCATTTCCATAAGTCAAGGGAGTGAAAGAGGAATTTTCATCCAATTTTAATAATTTACGAATATCCGTATAAGTTAGGACTTGCTTTTGGTGTGCCAAATCGATGATTAGTCTCTTTTGATCGTCAGACAGGTTTTCAGATTTGCGAGTCCCATCCTCATTCCTGTGGGAAATTCTCATATTCTGGAGCTTAGTTAGAAGATTAAAACGCTCAAAGGCATAGGAGGCTTTAGGCGCGCGTTTCTGGCTTCTCTCAAAAGTACATGTTCCTATCATACCCTCGATTAAGTTAGCATACCTGCTGTTTCCTCCAGGACCGCTATCGAAGTTGCGCTGGGAAGCGAATATAGACAGGTATTCCTCAAGAAAGTTTTGAGAGGCGTGTGGGTTAGAAAATTGTTTCTGTGCAGCAAAGACTAAACGAATCTCCTCCAGCAGCAGGTCACGCCCGACTGTATGGCGATAGTCTCCTGGCTTATTGCGTTTTTGGGTAAATCGGCTGTCCCGAAACAACATCTCTCCCACCGTGCGATATCCAGACTGGCGTAGGAATTCCCGATTGTCTCGCACTGCCTTGAGCAATTTTCCAGTCTCTCCCTCGAGTAACTCCGAGCTACGGTTGGATTTAAATCCACGCCTTTGTGCAATATGTATGAGAACTCGAACAAACTCTTCATTATTAAGTAGCCTATCCAGTGCCTCGGCACGAAGTTGATAGACATCGGGCCGTTTTGAGTTGGCAGTCGTATACATTTTCTCGATTTCCGGGACTGGCATAATACCTCGTCTATCCATCAACTGTTTGATTCGAGCTATTCTATGCCTGTGTCTGCGTAAGCGGCGTCGAGAACTTCTCGCTAATCTACGTGGAGATGCCAGTGACTCCCCACGATCTTCTGCTGCTTCAAAAATCCTAACTCCTAGATCAATGATTCTACATGGTTTTCTTTTACCTTCATTGCTCGTTGTCAGTTCCAGGACAGCCCAACCAACCGATGTAATCCCAACGTCAAGTCCAATCCGGTAACTCATGACTGTGTCCCCCCAAAGCATAGATTCATTTCATAAAATGAGATGACCCGCAACCATTAAAGGCTACGGGTCAGTGCTCTGCGGCATATTGCCTTATTATGGCAACCTCGCAGTTCTCGATGTGATATAAATCCCTCAAAAGAATAATACGATTAATTCTTCGAAAAATCAAGCACACTTCGCCGTTTATTATTAATTATAAATTTCAGTTAATTATTTCGATCTGCACTGGTCTCGTAGAGGCAAACGTTGGACTGATCGATGTCGTCAACATCGCAAGAGCCAGTGTCGCCGAGCCCTTCTTAAAAGATCGCATGACACAGCTCCCTTTGTAAATCGTATCAAAGCACAAAAAGGAGCCTACCACGCGCATGGCAGGTTCGTCATGACGCACATTCTGTTACGCCATACATCCTTTCTCTTTTATGCCTGCAATCCTGAAGTCAAGGAAATTGCAGGGTGACACCCTATCGATAAAACCATACAGCGATCACGAATCGATCATTGCGAACCATCTCTCGATTGCAGTTTAACTCAATCGAATGAAGGCGCTGAGAAATCTTTCCGTTGCTCAGCATTTTATCTTCTCCTACCATGGACTCACCTATTTTTAATTTGGCCTAAAACTTCCCGATCTTCCTCCAATAAGGGTACTGTTCAATAAAATACTCAATGCACCCCTGAGCAGACTGGAATTTACGCAACCCATTCCCAATTTTAATGTTTTCGTGTGAAAACGTGTTTTTTCTGAGTTCCAGAGTTTCGTTTGATCACGTTGATCAGGAAAAAACCATTCCCACTTCGCGTTTTGCACAATTCATCCACCCGTTTCGCAAGATCGCGGCGAACCCAAAAGGTTTGTCGTACGTGCTGTTTTTCAAAAGAACTCCCTTTTCTTTTTGTTTCATCAAATTGTTCGACCAGGGCGCGAGCGGATGCAGGAATTTGATCCATGAGAGAACCAGGGTGTTTTTTCACCTTGAAAGACACCGCCTTTTTTCAATTTCCCTCTATACCTACTCGCTTGTCCGATCACTTAGACCCTCCAGCTTGTCACCTTTTTCTCGCAAACCTCTTCACAAACGTAAATGTCAAATTGGACATCACCTTGGTCGATGATGCGAAACGTCCACGGATACGTCTTCATCATCCGTTTCCGTTTACATCCACCCACACGGCGACAAGCTCAGTTTACGTCATCCTAAAAGCACTTACCCCATCAGGCCTCAAAACCGTTTATCCAAACAAACGTGTAAACGCGTTGACGCTGCCTACCGAATCATCCTACCTTACCTACCCAATAACACAGGCTTGACTACCCAATCCCTTCAAGGGAAAACAGGCTTTCGTATACCACAGCTTGTTCGAGGATCGCTTGTCCTTCGCGCGATCGATAAGGATTTTGGAGCTTGTCACGCTTGTACGCTTTCGGGCCTGTCCATGTTCCTTAAAATCCTCATGTCCCGTCCAAAATCGATAAATGAAAAAATCCGTACCAAAACGACACTCGCCCTTTCGTCTCTTGCTTGCAAAGGGATTCTTCAGAAAAGTG